>CANRJQ010000030.1:0-18721 GCA_947630985.1 uncultured Clostridia bacterium
CTTTCCAGATGAAAACAATAGATTTTCTGGAAAAATTTCTAAAATGTGGAATTCAGAAAACAAAGATATAGCACTTAGGGAATTAGTAGAACTTTATAATATTGATATGAGTGTCAGCTATGCTTATGGTGACACTAACGGTGATTTTTCCATGCTCAAATCAGTAGGCAATCCCATAGCTATCAATCCTAACAAAGAGCTTTTAAAAGCGATTAGAGGAGATGAATTTTTATCTAAAAAAGCTCAAATTGTAGTTGAGAGAAAGGACAATATTTATCTTTTAAATTCTGATGTGAAAATTCTTGATTAATCATAGTCTTGTGCTATAATTTAATATGTACTCATTGAGAGTGGTGGAGGGAATGGGCCCTACGATACCCGGCAACCTGATTTAAGGTGCCAAATCCCACAGATAGATATAATATCTGAAAGATGAGTGATTGGTAAAAGCCACTCATTTTTCAGAGTGGATTTTTTTATTAGGAGGAATATATGACAAAATGGCTTTTCACATCAGAATCGGTAACAGAAGGACATCCAGACAAGGTATGCGACCAGATTTCTGATGCAATATTAGATGCAATTATAGCAAAAGACCCTAACGCAAGGGTGGCATGTGAAACTATGGCATCGACAGGTATGGTAATGATAACAGGAGAAATCACTACATCAGCGTATGTAGATTTTCAAACTTTAGTTAGAGATACCGTTAAAGAAATAGGATATACCAGAGCGAAATACGGATTTGACGGAGAGACTTGTGCAGTTTTATCTTCGATTCAAGAACAATCTCCAGATATCGCAATGGGAGTAGATAGAGACGAAGTAGAAGATGAACTAGACGCTATAGGAGCAGGAGACCAAGGTTTAATGTTTGGTTATGCTTGTAACGAAACGAAAGAACTTATGCCACTTCCAATCTCACTTGCTCATAGACTAGCGAAGAGACTTGCAGATGTAAGAAAAAATAATACGATAGATTATTTAAGACCAGATGGCAAAAGCCAAGTTACTGTAGAATATGTAGATGGTGTAGCTACAAGACTTGAAAATATTGTAGTTTCAACTCAACATGAAGATACTGTGAGCTTGGAAAAATTACGTGAAGATGTAATCGAGCATGTAATAAAACCTGTAGTGGGCGAAGAATTGATCGATGAAAACACTAAAATTTATATCAATCCCACAGGTAGATTCGTAGTAGGCGGACCTATGGGAGATGCAGGTCTAACAGGAAGAAAAATAATAGTGGACACTTACGGCGGATACGCAAGACACGGCGGTGGAGCATTCTCTGGAAAAGACCCAACAAAGGTAGACAGATCCGCATCCTATGCAGCAAGATATGTTGCAAAAAATATCGTAGCGGCAGGACTAGCAGACAAATGTGAAGTAGGAATCAGCTACGCAATAGGAGTTTCAAAACCACTATCAGTATACGTAGATACCTTCGGCACCAGCGAATTATCCAACGAAAGACTAGAAGAAATAGTAGGAGAAGTTTTCGACTTAAGACCAGCAGCAATAATAAGAGACCTAGACTTAAGAAAACCAATCTACAAACAACTAGCAGCTTATGGACATTTCGGACGAGAAGATTTAGGAGTGAAATGGGAAGAGACGGATAAAGTAGAGGAACTAAAAAAATATATTTAAATAATCGGCTATAGTGAGGTCTAATTTTTGTAAAATAATAAAAAAATCCTTGACAAGTATACTTGGCGCAGCATAATAAATATACCAAGTAAACTTGTCAAGGAGATGATTATGATGGATAAAGAAAAAATTTTAGAACAAGCTAGAAAGAAAAATATTGATGAAGGAGCAGAGCATTCTAAAAGTAAAGGAATTGAAATTGGTTACAAAATATTTTTGGGTATGAGCATTTTCCTTATTATTTTCAATTTATTTGTTGGAGAAAAAACATTTTCTGTTCAATCTATGTTTTGGGGATTTATAGCGGCAGAAGGTTACACTAGTTATCAATTTTCAGGTGAAAGATCATCTAAGTTTAGAATGATATTTTCAGGATTAGCTTCTATAATATATTTGATTAATCATATTCTTTATAGTATAGGTTAATATATATGAATATCGAATATGAGTTTAAAAATAGATTAAAAGAAGTTAGAAATGAAAAAAAAATTACCCAAGCGGATTTGGCTGAAATGGTAGGTGTTTCAAGAAATACTATAAGTTCCATAGAAACAAGACAATTTTGTCCAACAGCAAGATTAGCATTGCTTATTTGTATTGCATTAGATAAAAAATTTGAAGAGTTATTTTATTTTGATTAGTTGTTAGAGATTAAAGAAAATACGAATGAGAAACTAGTAAAAAAAGTTCTACAGGATATTTTAAAATAATTTTATTTATTGAAAAATATCCTGTAGGCTTTTCTATTGATATTACAAGTATGTATTACATAAAAATATGAAATTAGAAAGATTGAATAGAAAACTCTATTATTATTACTTATTATCTTAATTTCAATTTTCGCTGGATTTCACTAATAACTCCCAACTTATCCGCTGCCCAAAGGGGAGCAACTAATTTACTTTTATCTCCATCTCCTGTAATTCTATGAACTACAATGTCCTTGTTTAGAATAGAAAGGGCTTCTACTACTAAGTCTGTATATTCTTCTTTTGAAAGTAAATCAAATTTGCCATCTAGATAATCCTTATAAATTCTGGAATCATTTTGGATATACAAACTGTGAATTTTTATTCCGAAAGGATTAATTTTATTTACATATTTTATGGAATTTAGCATATCTTCTTTAGTTTCTCCTGGCAGTCCAAAAATTACGTGGAGGATAAATTTTATATTTCTGGATTTTAATTCTTTTAATTTTTTATCCAAATATTCATGAGAATATCCTCGGTTGATATAATTTATCGTAGATTCTTTAATGCTTTGCATTCCAATTTCTACCCAAAGTTCACATCGTTTGGAAAATTTTTCAAGTAGATCCAAAACATCTTCTTCTAAACAATCTGCTCTCGTGGCTATGGAAATCCCTATAATGTCTTCATCTTCCAAAACTAATTCGTAAATATTTCGCAAGTATTCTAAATCTCCATAAGTATTAGTGAAGTTTTGAAAATAAGCTATAAATTTATTGTTATTCCATTTACTCTTTACCACTAATTTTTCTTTTTCAATTTGTGCTTTTAGATTTAGTTCTCCTGAGGTGAAATCTCCACTACCTTTTTCTGAACAAAAAATACAGCCTAAGTCAGAAATTTTCCCGTCCCGATTTGGGCAGGTGAAATTTCCGTCTAGGCTGAGTTTTCCAACTTTTTCTCC
Organism: uncultured Clostridia bacterium; assembly: GCA_947630985.1. Classification (GTDB taxonomy): domain Bacteria; phylum Bacillota; class Clostridia; order Tissierellales; family Peptoniphilaceae; genus Neofamilia. The sequence goes on from CANRJQ010000030.1 coordinate 3,313, forward strand.
GTATTTATCTTTGAAGTATTTATTTAAAGAATAGTATCCTTCGATTTCAATCACCAATTTTTTCAAGAAGTGTTACCGCATATGAACTTGCACCTTCTTTTGTTCCCACAAACCCTAATCCTTCAGTTGTTGTAGCTTTTATTGAGATTTGGGTAATATCAATATTTAAAATGTCTGCCAATTTTTCTCGCATGGAGTCTATATACATACCGATTTTAGGTCTTTCCAAGGATACGACAGAATCTATATTGGAAACTTTATATCCTCGTTCTAGTATTAAAGAGTTCACTCGTCTTAATAACTCACAAGAATCTATGTCCTTGTACTCCATATCGTTGTCAGGGAAGTGCTTGCCAATATCTCCAAGAGCGAGAGCGCCCAACATGGAGTCCATAATGGCGTGGACTAGTACGTCAGCGTCTGAATGTCCTAGCAATCCAAAGTCATGGGGGATTTCTATTCCTCCAATTATTAATTTTCTATTTTCTACTAATTTATGAACATCATATCCTACTCCGATTCTCATTGTGCCTCCATTATTGCTTTTGCAATTATCATATCTTCTGGCGTTGTAATTTTTATGTTTTTATAATCTCCTTGGACTATATAAACTTTTTCGCCTATGGCTTCCAAGTAACCAGCATCGTCAGTGGTAGGTATCTTACCGAAATACTTATCATATGCAGAGACAATTAATTCTCTTTGGAAGGATTGGGGAGTTTGGATTTGATATAAATTATTTCTAGGCGGAGTCGAAAGTACAAAATTATTTTCTACAATTTTTATCGTATCTTTTACTTTAACTCCCGCTACTCCTGAACCCTTTTCGATTGCAGAATTTATAGATTTAATAATTACCTCATCTGAAACGAAAGGCCTTGCTCCATCATGGCAAACTACTATTTCACTGAATTCGTTTAAAGCTTTTAGTCCTAGATAAGTGGATTCTTCTCTAGAATTTCCTCCTAAAATTACTTTCAAATTTTCAAATTTAGAAAATCGTTTCTCATATTCCGCAACTAAATCTTTACTTGCTACTAAAATAATTTCATCAAATATTTCTAATTTATAAAATTTCTCCACGGTATAGTCAACAATAGCTTTATCAAAAATTTTCAACTCTAATTTGGGAATACCAGCTTCCATTCTCATTCCCATTCCTGCAGCTGTAATAATTCCAGAGATGAATTTATCTTTATACATCCTTCATATCCTGTTGACGACGAAGTTTTGTAATTAACTCACCTTCTTCTAACTCCACCATATCATATGTGATGATTTCATCTTTTTTCACATCTACTTTTAATCTAGTACCGCTTGTTATAAGGGCAATGGGGAGTAGATTTTCTTCCATACATTTTTCATGAGTTACTAATTGTCCATAGACGAAATCGGAGCCAATTCCTTCGATATTGTCTCCTTTTTTCATATCGCGTTTAGCATAAGTTATAGTGTCGCAAACTTGTCCAGCGATTGGAGCTATTGTGGCTTCGTTTTTAATTGCAGCTTTGTATATGGAGATAGGTGTCTCCAAAGAGCAAAGATGAAAAGGCCTATGAAGTACATAATTTGGACCATTTCCCATACCTACATATCTTAGAGTGTCTATGGTTTCCTTAGAGTTTCCTCTGATTATAATAAATACGCCTGGGGCAATCCCCTGAACATAATCTAGTATTCCATATCCATTTAAAATTCCGCCTTCTTCTTTTAGGCTGAATTGTTTTCCTAATCCTTTTAAATCCGATTTTATTCCATGGCAGCCATCGACGTCCGGCTTAAATCCCATGGCATTTCCCACTGCGTTTAATTCTATCATGGTATTTGTAGCATCTACAAAAGAAGTGAGGCTCTTTGCACATACATCTTTTAAAACGGAAAGCACTGCTACGGATTCATTTGTGGCGTGAATATCCTTCGGATTATTTTTTCCTTTGCCAGCAGCTACAATTTCAAACCCCAATCCCCAAGCGTATTCAACCAATTCCATTATTGCCGCTGGCTCATCTCCTGCAGCGCCAGAATAAACCACGCCATTTTCTTGTGCTAATTCATATAATGTTGGCCCAATTACAGAATCACATTCTACATTAAGCATAATGATATGTTTTTTGTTGATTATGGAATTGTATGCTACCTTTGCGCCGTATTGAGGATTTCCAGTAGCTTCTACTATTACTTGTATGCTTGGAGATTTTACTGCTAGTTCGTAGTCTTCAGTTATTGCGTATTTACCTTCACTTACTGTCTTTTCTACTTCTTCTATACTTTTAACAGCTATTATATTTTCTTCTTCTATCCCAAGATAGACTAAGGCTTTTTGTGCCTTTTCCAGGTGACGATTGACTATTAAGCTAGGTCTCATTCCTTTTAAAGTCAAAAGTCTATCAACTAGACTTCTTCCCATTTTTCCAATTCCCACTACGGCAACTTGGATAGGAGAGCCTTCCTTATCTAATTTTTCTAAAGCATTTTTCATTTCTAACATTTTATCACCTAAATCATTTTAGATTTTATTACGTATTTGTATTTATTCAAGAGCTTAGTATATACCAAATCTCGATTTTTTTCATCTTTAAATATTCCAAAAATCGTAGGACCTGATCCACTCATCAAAGCCATTTCAGCACCTAAATTTAAAAGTTCATTTTTTATTTCCTTAAGTTCCGGATAAATTTCGAAGCTTACAACTTCCATGGAGTTAAAAGCATTTTGAAATAGAAAAAATTCATTGTCGATATTTTCTATAATACTTTCAACTATCCCATTACTATAACTATCTATTTTAGAATAAACTTCCTCAGAAGAAACGGGTTTACCGATATTTATTAATATCAATGGATAAGTTAAATCCTTTTTCACTTCGGTAATTATTTCGCCAATACCTTCTGCACGAACCAATCCTTCATAAAAGAAAAATGTTGAGTCCGCACCTAAAGGTTTTGCTAACTCCATTAATTCTTCATTGGATAATCCTAAATTCCAAATCTCATTTAAAGCTTTCATAACTGTACAAGCGTTACTGGTTCCACCAGCTAATCCAGCTGCTATGGGAATATTTTTTGTAACTGAAATTTCCATGCCAGTGTCTTTGGACTTAAAAACTTTTAAAATCTCCCAAGCTTTATGGATTAAATTATCTTCGCCAGTGGGGAAGTTAGGGTCATTGGATTTTAAAATTAAATTCTCCCCAGGAATTTCTTTTAAGCCAATTTCATCCCACAAATCGATGGAGTTCATTAAAGTATCAATATTATGATAACCATCCTCTCTTTTTCCAAGAATTTCAAGGCTTAGATTGATTTTACCATAGGATTTTATTTTAAACACAAGACACCTCATTTATCGTTTATCGATAAAAGTGTACCATATTATTTTACAAAAGTATATAGATTATTTACAAAAAATTAAAAAATAATCTTTATTTTAAGATAGTCAAATCTGCGAAGATTATAAGTTTGCAATAAGTATAAAAAATATAATATAATAAAAAAATAGAAGAGGTGTGAAGTGTCGGAAAAAAGATTTAGAAGAATAGAGATTTTAGATTTTCTAAGAGGTTTGGCTATAATTAATATGATTATATATCATTTATTGTATTCTCTAGTCTTTGTATTTAATGTGGAATTGAAATTCTTCTCAATTGAGAGGTTTTATCCATATCAACAATACATAGCTTGGAGCTTTATTTTGTTATCTGGATTTTCCGTCAATCTTTCTAAGAATCCTATTAAAAATTCTCTAGTAGTTATCGGTTCGGCAATATTGGTATCTTTGATTACTTATATTGTAACGCCTGGATTAATGATAAGATTTGGAATTCTTCACTTTATGGGGCTATCCATGCTGTTAGTGGGAATTACTAAAGATTTTTTAAGATTAATAAATCCCTATGTAGGGATTATTTTATCATTTTCTTTATTTATATTTATTTGGAGTAATGGGGTTGAGGCACTTCCTTTTTATGATGAATTTACTAGACTAAATTTATTTTATCTTGGTTTTCCCAATCCGACATTCTCCTCGTCAGATTATTTTCCTCTTTTACCGTGGATATTACTATTTCTAACAGGGTTTTTCATTGGTAGATTGAATGAAATGAATGAAAATCCTTTAGGAAAATACAATATAAATTTCCCAATAGTGAATTATATCGGCAAACACAGCCTAATAATTTATCTTCTTCACCAAGTAATTATTTATATTAGTTTGACAATTCTTAAAAAGATTGGTATCATTTAAAAACATCTAGGGGAGTTAGCTCAGCTGGAAGAGCGCCACGTTGACATCGTGGAGGTCGCTGGTTCAAGCCCAGTACTGCCCACCAATACAAAAAGAGATAGCGATTTAAACGCTATCTCTTTTTGATTTCATTTTCCTTCATATGTCCCAATAAATAGTGGTACGTTGTTTTCGGTGTCGACAATCATATACACAAAGGGTCTGTTTAAGTAGACTTCTTTGGGTTTTTCAACTGGCATTGATGTGACTCCTACTTCTACTGCAGTTACTGCTCCTGCTTTAGTTCCTTGTTCATGGACTGATATATAAGTTTTGTGGAGAACATTACTAATCATTAGATTTTCTCCAATTTTAGAAAGATCACTTTCATTTGCATCGAATGCTTTTTTTATTCCCATGTTTTTCAATCCATCATTTAAGCTGATGCTAAATTCATTTTCGAATTTAGGTATTGAAGTATTTACTTTAACTTCTTTGGTTTCATTTAGCAATTTATGAATCTTTTCTCCATTCAGACTCTCTACATAATTTTTGATGGTAATTCCTTCGTTGGGGAGTAGGGCTACAAAAGAATATTTTCTGTCCACATAATACTTCAAAAATCCTTTTTCATTTTCTCCTTCTATATAGCTGTTTTCTGAGCCATACATAAAATCTATCTCTTTGGTTTTGCCATCTTCTTTGGTGAAGTCATCTTTTTGTACCTGACCTTCGCTATATTTCTTTTCCCATTCTGCTTCTAATGCTAGGGCATTTATTAAGTACATTCTAGCTTCTTCTGGAATTTTCTCAATTATGGAATCGATCATTCCTGAAGTGTTGTCCTTAACCCAACTATTAATTTCTTTTACAGTATTACTATCAAATGCTGCTTCGTAGATTTTTGCATTGTAATAGTCTTTGTTTTTTTGGAGGAAATCTGATTTTGGTTCAAAGCCTACACCTTTTCTAACCCAAATTGAATTTGCGATATTCAATTTGTATTTATCGTCGGATTTTAAAGTTTTTAGGTAAGCATTCATATAGGAATTAAGCTCATCTATAGGTAAGCCAAATGTATTTTCCATCTCTTTGAGGGTATCTCCATCGGCTCCATTTGCAGTCATACCCAGTGCGTATATAACTGATATCGGAGACACCAAGACGTTATCCTTGTCACTGTTTAGCGAGCTTTGTAGGAGTTTTACTCCAAAGTCTGTTATTTTAGCTGAATTTTCTGGGGTCAAACTGTCCTTTGTATCAACTTTATTGGCATCTACGTCTGCAAGAATATCTTTTGCATTTTGCGGCGTGGCATTAATATTGGGGGTTGTACACGCAACAAGTGATGCAATCATTACGCCAATTAGGCAAAATATAATAAATTTTTTCATGTTATTCTCCTCTATATCTTTTTTTAAATAATACAATATGAATTTAAACAAAAAGTTTCGAAACAATTACAATAATGGGAATCTTTTGAGAAAATACACTTCCAATAAATTTGTTTTTAAATACAAAAAAGAGCTTACTTTCATAAGCTCTTCGTCATTAATTTAATATACTGCAATTTTTTCTGTGTGTACATTTAAAGTTTCAAATTGAGTGTTATTTTCAAAAAGTGATATTTGATTATTCTCGTATTCCCTTAATATATCTTCGCCTATTTCAAAGACATCTCCAGCGCCCATAGTTACAATACAATCTCCTGGTTTTGCGTTTTGCAGTAGATAATTCTTTACTTCATCGAAACTTCCTAAATAAATAGCATTTTTTCCATTTTTTATTATTGCATCAACTAGTACTCTGGAATGGATATCCCCATAATCTTTTTCTCTAGCTGCATATATATCAGGAATAATTATTTTATCTGCATCTTCAAAGGATTTTGAAAATGAATTAAGAAGTAATTTAGTTCTAGTAAATGTATGTGGCTGAAATATGCAATAAATGTCATTTGCATATTTGTTTCTGATAGCGCTTAGGGTGGATTTTATTTCGGTAGGGTGGTGGGCATAATCGTCTAAAACGTCTATTCCATCATAGCTACCTTTGTACTCTAATCTTCTATGCACGCCTGTGTAATTAGAAATGCTTTTTGCTATTTTTTCTGCATCAATTTCATAAATATGACATGCAGCGAATGCAGCTAATGCGTTATATACATTGTGCATACCCATCACACTAAGCTCTATCTCGGCAAGTTTTTTATGCTTTAAAAACACGTCAAACTTAGGAAATCCTCCGTTTAAAAAGGTTACATTTTTTGCAGAATAATCAGAAACTTTATCAATTCCAAATGTAAGCACTTTTGCTTTTGTGTGGTTTTTTAAGGTATTAGAATTTTCATCATCTGAGTTAATTAAAATATAATCGCTTTCCCCTAAGTTTTCAGCGTAATTTTCAAATGTTGAAATTATATGATCTATATTGTCAAAATAGTCTAAATGGTCTTCATCAATATTTAAAATTATTGCTAAGCTAGGGAAGTATTTTTTAATGTTTCCTTTATACTCACAAGCTTCGGTTAAAAATAGATTGTTTTCTCCGATTTTAATGTTGCCATTGATTTTATCTAAATGTCCTCCCAACATAATGGTAGGATTGCTTTTATCATCGTAGACGACTTCAGTAATCATACTCGTTGTAGAAGTTTTTCCATGAGTTCCTGAAACAGCTATGGAAAATTCAAAGTTTTGCATAACGTATCCCAAAAATTCAGCTCGATCAACCAAGTCCAATTTTCTTCTGATAGCAGTTTTTAATTCTTCATTATCCATGGATATTGCATCTGTATACACAACTACATCTGCGTCTTTTAAATTTTCACCTGAATGTTCATAGTAAATTTCTGCGCCTAGATTTTTTAAATGCTCCGTCATATCAGATTTTTTAGAATCCGATCCAGAAACCCTATATCCTTTGCTGAGCAAATATTCGGCCAATGCACTCATACTTACTCCACCGATGCCTATGAAATGCAGTTTTTTATTTTTATTTGAATCTATATTAAAATTAAACATTATTACCCCTCTTTAGTTGTTAGAACAATTATAACATAAAAATCGACATATTATGTAGTAATCAAAAATGATTATACAATCAATGTTGTAAATTTTCAAGGTACTTAACTTTTATTATTCTTTCATATATATTAAAATAGAATATGAGGTGGAGAATGAAAAATAAATGGGATTTAGTATTAGGAAGTCAAAGCGCTGAAGAATTTTTTGATTCGCTATCTGATGGGATAATAATCTCTGATAAAAATGGAAAAATCATTGTATATAATAGGGCAAAAGAAATACAAGAAAATAGAGACAGGAAAAATATGTTGGGAAAATATACTTGGGATGCCTATGGATATTCAGGTAGAGAAGGCTCAGAGCATTGGTCTGTTTACAAAACAGGTATTCCTGCAATAAATAAATATTCCGCTCATTCAGTGGTAGATGGTGAAGCGAGATATATTTCGTATAGCACCTATCCGCTGATTATTGAAGGAGAAACTGTTGGCGTTTATTCTGTTAGCAAAACTGAAGACACACTCCATCAAAACTTGGTTGACACAATTGAGAAGAAGCGTGAGTTCCAATCCAATGATGACGATTTGAACTTACACAAATACAATGAAAATGGAACGAGATATACATTTTCGGATATCATTGGTGAGTCAGAGGAAATGAGAAGTGTAGTTCACATAGCACAAAACGTTTCATTTTTGGATAACACACTTTTGATAATAGGTGAAACCGGAACAGGAAAAGAAGTTCTAGCACAAAGTATCCACAATTTTGGCGAAAAATTTAGAGAGCCATTTATTGGAATTAACTGCTCAGCTATTCCAGAAAACTTATTAGAGTCTATGTTATTTGGAACAGAAAAGGGTGTTTACACAGGAGCGGTGGATTCTGCTGGATTGTTCGAAAAAGCTGGAAAGGGAACTATTTTTTTAGATGATATCAACACCATGCCTTTAACTTTGCAAGCAAAACTTTTAAGAGCTATTCAAGAAAGAAGAGTTAGCAGATTAGGATCGGCTGAATCATACGAGATTAAATGCAGAATTATTTCCGCGACTAATGAAGATCCATTTAAGCTTATTGGAGAGGGAAGATTTAGAGAAGACTTATATTACAGAATAGCTGGATATACTATAAATATACCTTCTCTCAGAAACAGAAGAGAAGATATTATTCGTTTAGTAGAATATTTCATTAGAAGATACAATAAAATCCTTGGCAAAAGCGCCATTGGAGTTGATAATACTTTGAAAGTAACTTTGGACAATTATTTTTGGCCAGGAAATATCAGAGAGCTAGAGAACCTAGTAGAAAATATGCTTGTTAATACGGACAAGGATGAAAAATACTTGACGATTAAAGCTATTCCTCCATATTTAAAAAGCCGATTTTTAATAACTGATATTCAAGTGAAAGAAGAAAAGATATTAGAAAACAGGAATTATAATAACCTATTAGACGACTTTGAAAGAAGGACGATCACAGAGTATCTTATAGAAAATAATTGGAATATATCTAAAACTGCTAGGATATTGGACTTAAATAGAAATAGCTTAATACATAAAATTAAGCGCCTAGAAATCAAAAAAGACTAAAAAATAAACAATATAAACAAAAAATGACCAATAATTATGCACAATAACTAAACAAATAGTGGGTTAAATTCTATGGAAATGTGATTAATCAAGTAGAATTTTTTTGGCACGAGTATTGCATTATATATAAATGTTAGCAATCCGATAAAGATTGAGTAAGCGTTGTCAGACTATAAAAGTCTAGGAAATCTATGAAGCAAACGTTCTGGTAAAACTTTTGCAAAATGGATATGTAAGCTACAAAAAATATTACTGCCCTTGAGTCTTCAAGGGCAAAGTGATATTGAAATTCCAAAAGTATGAATAAATGAATGAGGGGTTGATTTATGGGGAAATTACTTTTAAAAAACTGTGGAAAGATTCATACAATGCAAGAAAATTTCACAGATACTATCGGTACGCTAGAAGATTATTCCATATTTATTGATGGAGAAGTCGTCAGCAAAATAGACAAATATGAAAACTTAATAGATTTAATAGATGACGAAACTAAAATAATAGATTGCAAAGGCAAGTCAGTTCTTCCAGGGTTTGTTGATCCACACACCCATTTAGTTTTTGGAGGAGACAGAAAAGAAGAATATATGGCTAGACTAACTATGGATGATGCAGAAGCTATAAAAGAAATAGCTGGCACCTTAGGTATGGCTGGTTCTGTAGAAAAAACTAAAGCTGCAGGATTTGAAGGTCTTATAGATAGCTCCATAGATAAGTTAAATAACTTACTTTTAAATGGAATTACAACTGTTGAAATAAAAAGTGGCTATGGAATCGATAAAGACACAGAACTAATGCAGTTAAGAGTAATCCAAGAGCTAAAAAATAAAGTGCCTCAAACTCTTATCGCCACATATTTAGGTGGTCATGATTGGGACAAAGAAATGGGCAAAGATGTCTATATAGATTTTTGTATTGAGGAAGTCATGCCTGCAATCGAAAAGGAAAATTTAGCGGATATGGCAGACATTTGGGTAGAAGAACAATTCTTTTCAGTAGAACAAGGAAGAAAATATCTTCAAGCTGCCAAAAAACACGGAATGAATGGAACAATTCACGGCAATGAATTATCTTCAGTAGGCGCTTCAAAAATGGCTGCAGAAGAAGGAGTCTATTCAGTTGCGCACTTGAATTATTTAACTGATGAAGAAATTGACTTGATGATAGAAAATAATGTAGTAGGAATTCTTTTGCCTACAACAGATTATGTTAAACAATATTTGGATGTACTTGCTGATGGTAGAAAATTTATAGACAAAGGTATGACAGTGGCTATGGCTACAAACATTAATCCTGGAAATTATACAGTTAATATGTCACTAGTAATGAATATGGCTTGTAGGAATCACGGATTAAGTGGCGAAGAAGCATTAAAAGGCGCTACACTAAATGCAGCTAAAGCACTGAGAATTGATGATAAATATGGAACCATTGAAGAAGGTAAATTTGCAGATATTCAAATATGGGATACAAATGATTTTAGGGATGTAATTTATAAACAAGGAATGAATTATGTAAATACCGTAATAAAACACGGTGAAGTAGTAGTGGAAGAAAAAGCAATAAATTATTAATAGCAAAATTTTGCTAAAATTTAAAGTTCACAAACAAGTAATTTAAATTTAGGAAAAGGTTAGGATTAAACTTATGAATAATGTGAGAAAAGTAGAATATAATACTGCAGACCTGGTGAAGTTCATCTTATTTGCAGTATTCGGAATTTTTATGTTTTTGTACCAATTACGATTAATGGGAAAAACACTATACCCGTAGACCATGTTGTTACTCTAGTTAGAATGATTCCAAATTATGCACCAGTTTATGCAGGAATAATTGTAACAGTAGGAGCTTTGATACCATTTGTTAAAGGAAAATGGAATGAAAATGTATCTTCAATAATATTTTCACTTTTGCGTTTGTTAGGAATTCCATTAATTTTCATGGCGATATTTAATGTAGGTCCTGAATTTTTAATGAAGGAATCAGTTATTCCATTTATTTATAAAAGTATAGTTGTAAATGTAACAACTGTTGTACCAATTGGTTCAGTATTTTTAGCGTTTTTAGTTAATTATGGACTAATGGAATATGTAGGTATATTTATGCAACCAGTTATGAAACCACTTTGGAACACACCAGGAAGATCAGCAATTGATGCTGTTGCGTCTTTTGTAGGTTCGTACTCATTGGCATTATTAATTACTGACAAAGTTTATCAAGACGGTAAATACACTGACAAAGAAGCAGCTATTATAGCGACAGGATTCTCTACAGTTTCTGCTACGTTTATGATAGTAGTTGCTACAACTTTAGGAATTATGGATCAATGGCTTTTATATTTCTGGTTAACACTTGTAGTTACTTTTATTGTAACAGCTATTACAGCTAGGATTTATCCTTTAAGCAAGAAACCAGACACATACTACAATAATCAAGTAGGAGATCCAGAAGAAATAGTTACTGGAGATAGATTAAAAACTGCTCTAGAAGAAGGAATGATAGCTTATAAAAAAGCGCCAACGATTGCGGAATCAGTTAAAGAAAATATCATTAACGGTATCAGCTTAGCTCTGTCAATAGGACCTCTTTTGATGTCAATTGGTGTTTTAGGAATACTAGCTGCAGAGCATACACCGATTTTTGATATTATTGGATATATATTCTATCCATTTACTCTATTAACAAAAGTTCCAGAACCACTTCTAGCTGCAAAAGCTATGGGACTTAGTATAGCTGAAATGTTTTTGCCTTCTCTATTAGTTACTGAAACTCCAATAATTACTAGATTTTTAGTTGCAATTGTAAGTGTATCAGAAATACTATTCTTCTCAGCTTCAATACCTTGTATCATGGCGACAAAGATTCCACTTACTATGGCGGATTATATAATTATTTGGATTCAAAGAGTAGTATTGACAATATTAATAACAGCACCGATATTGCATATAATTTTTTAAAGCTTAATTAGTAAAATTCGGGTAAAATTATTGAACTAAATAAAATAGAGAAAGGAGAAAGTATGAATTATAAGGATATTCAAGAATTGATTTTGGACGCAGATGATGTTACGGTAGGTGGAGGTTCTGCCTCTGCTTTATCTGGAGCGATGGCTTGTGGACTTATTGGAATGGTTTGTAAACTTTCTACTAAAAAAGATTACGGACTTCCAGCTGAAAAACAGTTAGAGTATGCAAAAGAATTGGAAGAAATCAGAGACCAACTCCTAGATGGAGTCGTTGAAGATGGTAATGCATATGGTGTGATCCGTGATGCTTATAAACTTCCAAAGGAAACAGAAGAAGAAATAGCAGCTAGAAAAGCAGCTATTGCACATGCTGGTGTAGTAGGAGCTACGACTCCTATGAACAATGCGAAGTTGTGCAAAAGAGTTTATGACATAGCTTTGGAATTAGAAGGAAAAACTAATCCTAATACTGATTCTGATATGCTAATCGGAAAAGAACTTGCTAAGATAGGTACCAATGGATGCTTGATGAATATAGAAGCTAATCTTCCTCTAGTTAAGGATGAGGAAAAGATTGCAGAATTTAATCAAGCGTTAGAAGAACTAAAAATATAATTTATGAGGTGTATATGTTAACAGACGTACAGATAGCACAAGAAGCGAAAATGCTTCCAATTGTAGATGTGGCTAAAAATTTAGGAATTGATGAAGATGATCTTATTCAATACGGTAAGTACAAAGCTAAGATAGATTTAAACGTATTAGAAAAACTAAAAGACAAAGAAGACGGAAAGCTGATTTTGGTAACTGCAATTAATCCTACTCCAGCAGGTGAAGGAAAAACAACTATGAATATTGGACTTTCCATGGGTCTTAATAAGATTGGAAAGAAAACAGTTACAACCCTAAGAGAACCATCTCTTGGACCTAGCTTTGGAGTTAAAGGTGGAGCAGCAGGCGGAGGATATTCTCAAGTAGTACCAATGGAAGACATTAACCTTCACTTTACTGGAGACTTCCACGCAATTACAACTGCTAATAACTTAATATCCGCACTTCTAGATAACCATATTCAACAAGGAAATATTTTGAATATAGATCCTAGAAGAATTGTGTGGAAAAGAGTTTTAGACATGAACGATAGAGCTCTTAGAAAAATCGTAATTGGTCTTGGCGGTAAACCAAATGGTGTTCCAAGAGAAGACGGATTCGACATCACTGTTGCTTCTGAGATTATGGCGATATTCTGTCTAGCTACAGACCTAGAAGACTTAAAAAGAAGAGTTGGAGAAATTCTAGTAGCATATAACTATTCAGGAGAACCGGTTTATGCAAAAGATTTAGAAGCTCAAGGTGCAGTTGCTCTTTTATTAAAAGATGCAATCAATCCAAACTTAGTACAAACTCTAGAAAACACACCAGCTATTATTCACGGCGGGCCATTTGCAAATATTGCTCACGGTTGTAACTCTGTTACTGCTCTTAAAATTGGAATGAAATTAGGAGATTACACTGTAACAGAAGCAGGATTTGGTGCTGACTTAGGAGCTGAAAAATTCTTTGATATTACAGCAAGATACGGTGGAATGAAACCAGATGCAACTGTAATAGTAGCTACAGTAAGAGCTTTAAAACACCACGGTGGAGCGAAAAAAGAAGAATTAGGTACAGAAAATCTAGAACAATTGGAAAAAGGATTCCCTAACTTAGAAAAGCATATTGAAAATGTTAGAAAATTTGGAATCGAACCAATAGTTGCAATAAATGAGTTCCCTACAGACACAGAAGCTGAAGTGAATTATATAATAGAAGGATGTAAGGCACTTGGCGTTGAAGCAGTTCCAGCTTCAGTTTGGGCTAATGGTGGCGAAGGTGCAGTAGAACTTGCTAAAAAAGTTGTAGAGGTTGTTGAAAGAGGAGAAGCTGATTTCAAATTCCTATACGAGATGGAAGAATCCATTCCTGCTAAGATAGAAAAAATTGCAAAAGAAGTTTACGGAGCTGAGGGTGTAGACTTTACATCTTCTGCATTGAAACAAATTGCTCAATATGAAAAGCTTGGATACGACAAAGTTCCAATTTGTATGGCTAAAACACAATACTCACTTTCAGATGATCCATCACTATTAGGAAGACCTGAAGGATTTAGAGTAACTGTTAGAGACTTTAAAGTATCTAGAGGAGCAGGGTTTATAGTAGCTCTTACAGGAGACATTATGACAATGCCTGGATTACCAAAAGTTCCAGCAGCTAACAAGATAGACATACTTGAAGACGGCGAGATAGTGGGATTGTTCTAATTTAAAAGGAGAAAAAGATGGCAAGACTTGTAGAATGTGTACCAAATTTTAGCGAAGGTAGAGATTTAGAAAAAGTAGAAAAAATTGTAGACGAGTTTAGAAATATTGAAGGCGTTACACTTTTGGACTATTCTTCTGACGCAGATCATAACAGATCAGTAGTAACAGTTATAGGTGAACCAGAAAAAGTTAAAGAATCAGTAATCAATGCGATTAGAGTTGCAGCAGACTTAATCGACATGAGTACTCACGAAGGAGCTCATCCAAGAATGGGAGCTACTGACGTAGTGCCATTCACACCAGTTTCAGATGTAACGATGGAAGAATGTATTGAAATGGCAAAAGAAGTTGGTGCAGCTATTGGAGAAATGGGAATTCCTGTTTATCTATACGAAGATGCAGCTAGCAAACCTGAAAGAAAAAATCTTGCAGATGTAAGAAAAGGCCAATATGAAGCATTCTTTGATAAAATTCATCAAGATGGATGGGAACCAGATTTCGGACCAAGAGAGATGAACAAAAAGAGCGGAGCTACTGCAGTAGGAGCAAGAGTTACTCTTGTTGCATTCAACATCAATCTAGATACACCAGATGTGGAAATCGCAAACGCAATCGCTAAAAAAGTTCGTTTTATCGGTGGCGGACTGAGATTCGTTAAGGGAATAGGACTAGAAGTAAAAGAAAGAAATATCACTCAAGTATCTATGAACTTAGTTAATTACGAAAAATCTAGAGTTTACCAAGCATATGAAATGGTTAAAATGGAAGCAAAACGCTATGGAGTTAATGTAATTGGCACAGAAGTAATTGGAACTGTTCCTATGAAAGCTCTTATAGATGTAGCAGAATACTATCTACAAATAGAAAACTTCGACATTTCTCAAATATTAGAAAAAAGACTTTTAGACGCAGACAAATAAAAACAAAACTTCAATGGTGCAGAATTTCTGCACCATTTTTTATTTACTTATTAAAATTTTTTAAATTGGATATAAATACCTTGTATAGAATTAATCATCTTAATTTGGATATAAATTAATAAAATTAGGAGGTAAATATGGAAAAGATTAAAAACTATTTTCTTGGATTTTTAATAATCTTTCTGGCACTGTTTACCATTATTGTTGTAAATCAAATTATTTCATTGTATATGAACTTATCAGCAATTAACCCCATTTTAGGAGCTATTGTAACAGCTATAGCTGTTTTATTATTAGCTTCTTTATTGATTATGCAAATTTATGCTATATTTAAATTTCCGAGGATTATGACTTTGTCTGAAAATTCCACAGACGAAGAAGTAAAAGA
>CANRJQ010000031.1:0-17927 GCA_947630985.1 uncultured Clostridia bacterium
AAAGGATGAATTTGATTTGGGAAAAATCCTTCTCCATGATGACAAGTACTATGAAGAAGTGATAAATCCTATTATGTACAATTACATTACTGATTTAGACCTGTTTCGAAGAAATGCAGCAATCGCCATTGGAAATTCTGAAGATCCTTCTTACATTCCAGTATTGGAAAAAGCATTGAAATATGATAATCTAGAAATTAAAAAAATTGTCCAATGGGCTTTAGATAAATTATCTTTCATGGAAAAATAACCAGTTTCCTATAACGATTTGGACGTAGATACTAAAAAATAAAAAGCTGTGACAAACCATTTCGGTCAAGTCACAGCTTTTCTGATTATATATTTCTTTTAATCAATACTTGTTTCAATTCTCCATTCCAGAATACATTTTTACCTTACTCTAATCCTAATGCCTTTCCTGGGTTAAAAATTGATAAAAATGTTCTAGAATTTTCTACGAAATAGTTAAAGAGTATAGGTGATAAATCTACTTCTCGTTTCTGTATTGGAATTTCAATTTTTGGTATTTTTTAGTCTGTCACTCGTAAGATGATAAGAAATAAAAATTAGTAATTAATAGACGCTAAAAATCTACTAATTACTAATTACAATCTGCTAAATATTCTCTATTAATTTTTCCCCTACTTCTGTAAGTGGTATAAGTCTTTGGTTTGTGCTGCCTATAAATGAAAGTTCGATACTTCTCTTCGCCATTATAAATGGTCCGTCGATTAGTAAGTCTGTTTCTTTTAGGAGCTTTTCAATTCCTAGGTTGTACTTTTCCATTTCTTGTAATTTCTCAAGG
Organism: uncultured Clostridia bacterium; assembly: GCA_947630985.1. GTDB lineage: Bacteria > Bacillota > Clostridia > Tissierellales > Peptoniphilaceae > Neofamilia. The sequence continues at coordinate 806 of CANRJQ010000031.1, forward strand.
GTATATCCCGTATAGACTATGACGTTTTTATTTCTCTTGTGGATTTCTTTTGCAAGTTTCGACAAGTTCTCTCCTTGGTCGAAGGGTTCTCCGCCGGAGATTGTAATGCCGTTTAGTCCATCATGGTTGTCAAATCTTTCTAAGATTTCTTGGATAGAAATTTCAAATCCGCCGTATTTGTTGTGGGTTTGGGGATTGTGACATCCTGGACATTTGTGGGGACAGCCTTGGGTAAATACTACGAAGCGCAGTCCTGGTCCATCTACTATGGATTCTTCTACGATGGAAGCTATTCGCAGAGCTTCACCTTCATTTATTTTTCGTTTTTCTTTGGTATGAAGTTTAAGTTTTCTCTCCCAAAGATCATTCATGTTTTACTCTTTCTGATACTTCTGCTCTTTTGGCGTCGTTGAATCTGTCCATGGTGCCTACTAGATATCCTGTAATTCTTCTGATTCTGTCGAAAGGCTCGTCTGGAGTTTCTTCTCTGCCGCATTTTGGGCAAGTATCTCCGATGACTCCTGAGTAGCCGCACACTGGGTCTCTGTCTAGTGGATGGTTGATGGAGCCGTAGCCGATTCCACTGTCTTTCATATGAAGTATCAAGTCTTCAAAGACTGTTAGATTTTTGCTTGGGTCGCCGTCTAATTCAATGTAGGTGATATGTCCTGCATTTGTGTAGGCGTGGTATGGTGCTTCTTTCTCGATTTTTTTGTGAGCGCTTAGGGTGTAATAAACTGGTACGTGGAAGGAGTTGGTGTAGAATTTGTGATTTGTAATGCCTTCCATGGAGCCGAATCTGTCTCTGTCCATTTTTACAAATCTTCCTGACAATCCTTCTGCCGGTGTAGCGATTAGCGTATAGTTCAGCTCTTCCATAGCTGCTCTTTCGTCGCATTTGTCCTTCATATATTTTACTATTTCCACGCCAAGTTTTTGGCTATCGTCGCTTTCACCGTGGTGCTTTCCTGTAAGGGCTACTAAAGTTTCTGCAAGTCCGATAAATCCAACGGTAAGTGTGCCGTGTCTTAAAACTTTGTCGATTTCGTCTTCGTTTTTCAATTTATCTGAGTCTATCCAGATTCCTTGTCCCATTAAGAATGGATAGTTGTAGACGAACTTACGTCTTTGGATTTCAAATCTGTGGCGAAGTTGTCTAAACACTAAATCCAATTTTTTATCTAGCAATTTATAAAACTCGTCCATGGATCCTCTAGCTTCAATTCCAAGTCTTGGAAGATTTATGGAAGTGAAGCTTAAATTTCCTCTGCCCTTTGTAACTTCTTGATTTCTGTCAAAGACATTTCCCATTACTCTCGTTCTGCAGCCCATGTAGGAAACTTCTGTGTTGTCGTCTCCTTCTTTGTAGTATTGAAGATTAAAGGGTGCGTCTAGGAAGCTAAAATTTGGAAACAATCTCTTGGAAGATACTTTTATAGCTTGTTTAAACAAATCGTAGTTAATATCTCCTAGTTTTGTGTTTATTCCGTCTTTTACTTTGAATATTTGTACTGGGAAAATTGGAGTCTCGCCATTTCCTAGGCCGTCTTCTGTAGCGTTTAGTAACTCTCTCATAACCAGTCTAGCTCCGTGAGTCGTGCCTGTTCCGTAGTTAATGGAGGTAAAGGGCACTTGGGCTCCTGCTCTGGAGTTCATGGTGTTTAGGTTGTGAATTACTGACTGCATGGCTTGGTAAGTGGAGCGAGTAATTCTTTTATTTGCAAGTTCCAAAATATTTTTTATCTTGGGATCTAAGTTTTCTCTCTTAAGTTCTTCTGTTAATTCTTCATAGTCAAATTTAGAAATCCTATCTATTTCTTCTGGGTCTATATCTTCTCCTAAGAAAATTTTAGCTTCTTCTACCAAATCTCTAATGTGCTTTTTGCAAGTTTTATGGACTCCATCTGCCATTACGTTGTCGAAATTGGGAATGGATTGTCCGCCGTGCATTTCGTTTTGGTTAGCTTGTAACGCTATACAAGCCAAAGCTGCATAGGATTCTATACTTTGTGGGTCTCTTAAAAATCCATGACCAGTGGAAAATCCGCCTTTGAATAGTTTTTGTAAATCTATTTGGCAACAGGTTTCTGTGAGAAGATAAAAGTCCTTGTCGTGTATGTGGATGTCGCCGTTTTTGTGTGCTTTCATCATATCTTCTGGCAAAACGTAATTGTCTATAAATGCTTTGGAAGATTCGGAGCCGTATTTGAGCATCATGCCCATAGCAGTGTTTCCGTCTACGTTGGCATTTTCTCTTTTCATATCCACTGAATAAGCGTCGGAGTATGTGAGCTCTTTAAATGTATCCATGAGTTCATTTTTTTGATCTCTGATTTTAGTTCTTTCGCTACGATAGATTATGTAGGCTTTCGCAGTTAATGGCACGCCATTTTCCATCAAAACCACTTCCACTATATCTTGTATCTCTTCCACTTCTGGAATTTTATAACCGTCGATACTGGAAACTACTTCTGATGTAAGTTGGTCTAATTCTCTGTCTGTTAGGGTTTCGCTAGGAACATTGGCGTTTGCTTTTGCAATAGCTTGGCGAATTTTAAAAAAGTCAAAGGGCACTAGGGTACCATCTCTTTTAATAATTTGTTTTGGATTTGATGTGGCTGTGTTGTAAATGATCATAAAAAAACTCCCTTTCTTATTTATTCGGAGTTCGACAGCAAAACTGTTAAACCCGCTTGTCAATGTCTTCGTGACACGGGCACTTCATCGGCAAGTCTTCCGGCTTAGCTCCCCACTTACCCTTCCCGAAATCAATCAGTGGTTTTGTAAGTTTCGCTTGAGCAATACGGCGGCGAATACCGCACAGGATTCAAACCTGTTTCCTTTTTAAGCGTTTTTGAATAACACCGAGAAATACTATATATTGTGTTCGCATTTATGATTATATGATATATATTGTGTTTTTTCAATACGTATTTGAATTTTTTTAAATTATAAATGCCATAAAATTTTAAAATGACAGCTTGTATTTTGTCATCTATTCGTTAATTTCTATAACTCGCATAAATCCAACATCGAGAATTTCTACTTCTCTTTCTAAATTGTATTTGTCATTTTCAAACATGGCTTCCTCAATTTCTGATAGGGGTTCTATGAAATCGAATTTGTACAATGCCACATAATCCCCAGTTAGCAAATCTTTTATTTTTCTAGATGTATAATAGAATATAGATTCAGAAAAGCCTGTTGTTCTTCCTATTTTAAATTCTCCAGTGTAAAAATCTTTAAGTTTTACGATATCTCCTTCTCTTACCTTTTCGTACTGAATTAAAATTGCCGAATCCTTTTTATTGCTTCTTCTTTCTACCATGATTTCACTCCCTTTTCTCCTGATTTTTTGTATCTTTATTATAAAACAAATGTTCTGTGTTTTCAATCATTTAATTAAAAAATGATGTAGCAAACTTAACCACACCATTTTAAACTTATTAATTCTACGGTTCTTTAAATCCAATTATTCTGTCACCTTTGTAATCCATATAAAAGTCGAATACCCCAAATAGACCTTCTTCTGTTTCGTATATAGGATCTTCCATGTCGTAGTTTTCGATTAAATTAGAAATATAATCTGAAAGAGTTATATCTTCATTGCTCATCATATAGTTTCCACTTTTCCAAACTATTTCAAAATTAGCTTTTTCTTCATATGCTTCGTCATTTTCATCATAAAAATTATAGTAAACTGGATATACATTCTCTTCGTCGTTGGTTATAAATTCCGCTGAGTTTTCGTCGGCATTAAATCTCAAATGGACGTGTAGAGCTTGGGAAATATCTCCTGTATTTAGGTATATATTTTCTCCCTTATAAATCACCGGCTGATGCATGTCTGGGTTTACATAGTAAATTCCATCAGAACTATAGACCACGTTACCTGCAGCATAGACAAATCTACCACCAGAATTGGTCATAATTACATCATTATATGTAGGATCGTGCATATTTTCTTCGTATTTCAGCTCTAGATCAAAAGCATTTGCCAAGTCTACCACAGAAATATAAAAATCAGTGGCAACTTCCAAGATTGGATTCTTTAATTTAATCTTTTTATAATCCAATAACAAACCCAAATCACTTTCTGAAGTTTCCAATGTTGGATTTTCTTCAATAGAAACCCAAGCATCACCGACTACATCATAAAGTAGTATTTCTCCACTGTCCACATCTACAGCATATCTTTGGGCAGTGTGAATATGAGTGGAATTATCTTCGATATAGTCAATTCTCACCCAAGTTTTTCCATGAATTTCCAAATTACCATCATAACTGCCTATGTACTTCGCCCCTTCATACTCCATGGCTTTTACAATTTCATTGGAGGTCAGAATATCAAAAGCCTTGTCCAAGTCCTCGTCAATTTCTGGCTCATTTTTCTTAGAGTCTGTATTAGTGATTTCTACTCTAGGTTTTGACGGCTCCAATTGTGATGCGCTTTCTTCTACAGATTTATTTTCAGTTTTGGAATTACATCCTACGATTAATAACGTTAACATTAATAGAAGTATAATTAATTTTTTAGCTTTCATAATTTCCCTCCTTGTGACAATATTGTATCATAAATTTCAATCTCCTATTCTTTTAGTTTTTTGGAAATACATTTCCCTTGGAGATGGCGAGAATAAAAAAGAGACATTCCAATTTCAGAATATCTCGAAATGTTGACAAAGGTTTCCATATCATTCTTTTTCGAGTACCCTCGGGCCGGCGGGCCATATACGCTCGAAAAAGAATGATATTCCAACCTTAATAAAGTGTTTGCCATCAGTCTAAGATATCCCAATTTCAGAATATCTCTCTTAGATTTTAAATTATCTTACTTGCGTTAATTCTTCTAACGCTATTAAATTAGCTTTTACAAATCTCTCCAGGTCTTCTTTCGTATGAGCTGCTGATAAAAACATACATTCAAATTGGGCTGGTGGTAGCATTATGCCTTGGTCTAGCATTTTCTTGAAATACTTTGCATACATTTCTGTATCGCATTTCATTACATCGTCGTAATTATCAAATTCGCCTTTTCCAAAAAACAATGTGAGCATGCCTTTAAATCTTACGATAGTTGCCTTTGCTCCAGTTTTTTCTATATTTTTTTGAATTTCCTTTTCAATGTAGATGGCTTTTTCTTCTAGCTCATCATAAATCTCTGAATTTTCTTTGAGCATATTTAAACTTTTCAGTCCTAAGTGCATGGCGATGGGATTGCCTGACAAGGTTCCTGCTTGGTAAACTCCTCCCAATGGCGATACCATTTCCATAATTTCTCTCTTGGCTCCGTATGCGCCTACTGGAAATCCGCCGCCGATAATTTTCCCAAAGCATGCCATGTCTGGTTGGATTCCGAAAACTTCTGCCGCTCCACCGTATGCGATTCTAAATCCTGTAATGACTTCGTCAAAGATTAAAACTGCGCCATATTCTGTACAAAGGTCTCTAAGGGTTTGTAAAAATTCTAATTTCCCTGGCACAAGTCCCATATTTCCTGCAATTGGCTCTACAATTATGCAGGCAATCTCTTCGCCTTCATCTGCAAAGATACTTTTTATTTCTTCTATATCGTTATACCTAGCTACGATAGTATTGGCGACGATTTCTTCTGGAACTCCTAAAGACGTGGGCACTCCGTAAGTTATGGTGCCTGATCCGGATTTTACCAAAAGAGAATCCGAATGGCCGTGATAGCAACCTTCAAATTTTACAATCTTTTTTCGATTGGTATATCCCCTCGCTACTCTAATTGCGCTCATTGTGGCTTCTGTTCCTGAATTTACCATTCTCACCATGTCGATAGCTGGATAAGCATCCACCATCATCTTCGCCATTTCCACTTCGATACCCGTAGGCAGTCCGTAGGTGAGTCCATTTTGCAAATGCTCGTCTATTCCAGATAGAAGTTCTTCGTTGGAATGTCCAAAAATTGCTGGACCCCATGAGCCGATAAAGTCGATGTATTCATTTTCATCTTCGTCAATTAGCTTTGTACCCTTTGCGGATTTTATCATCACAGGAGTGGTGTCTACAGATTTAAACGCTCGTACTGGGCTGTTGACTCCTCCGGGAATATATTTTACAGCTTCGTCGTAAATGCTTTTAGATTTTTCAAATTTCATTATCTACCCTCCAACTTTTTGGCGATATCCTTTGCAAAATAAGTGATTATTATTTTTGCTCCTGCTCTTTTGATGGACATCATGCTTTCCATAATTACATTTTCGTCCAAAAGTCCTGCTGCCACTGCATTTAATAGCATAGAGTATTCTCCGCTGACGTTATATGCTGCGATTGGCGTGATAAAATTGTCCTTTGCACGTCTTATAATATCCAAGTAAGAAAGGGCTGGCTTCACCATAATTATATCTGCGCCTTCTTCTATGTCGATTTCCATTTCGCGAATTGCTTCGTCGGAATTTCTATAATCCATTTGGTAAGTTTTTCTATCTCCAAAGGCTGGCGCTGAGTCCGCCGCATCTCTAAAGGGTCCGTAGAAGTTAGAAGAATATTTTGCACTGTATGCCATAATCGGAATATTTTCAAATCCATTTTCGTCCAAAACTCTTCTAATTACGCCGATTCTTCCGTCCATCATGTCCGATGGGGCTATCATATCTGCCCCAGCTTTCGCGTGGGATAGGGAAATTTTTCCTAAATATTCCAAAGTCTCGTCGTTTTTCACATATCCTTCTTCGTCTAGGATTCCGCAGTGGCCGTGGCTGGTGTATTCGCACATGCACACGTCTGTGACGATATAAATCTCTGGAAAGTCTGATTTTATTTTTCTAATGGCCTTTTGAATTATGCCCTCATCTGAAAATCCTTCGCTGCCGCATTCGTCCTTGTGCTCTGGTATTCCAAAGAGAAGTATGCTGTCTATTCCCAGCTCCACTAACTCTTGAATCTCTTCTTTAACTCTATCCACAGAGTAACGAAAAACCCCAGGCATGGAAGATATTTCTTCTTTGATATTTTCTCCTTCGATAATAAAAAGTGGATAAATTAAATCCTTCACCGAAAGACTGGTCTCCGCCACCATATCCCTGACTGCTAGATTTCGTCTCAGTCTTCTAGTTCTATTAAACATTTTTCTCCTCCAAAATTCCCTCGATAATTCCCTCAATCGTATATTCTTTCGCTTCTATGTCTACTGTAAGTCCAGCTTTTTCAATGGCAGCAGTGGTAATTGGGCCAATGGAAATGATTTTTGCTTTTGAAAAAATTCCACTCTTGTCCTCCACGCCTTTATAAAAATTGTTAAAGGTGGATGCACTTGTAAATACCAAGGAGTAATCTTCGTATTCTTCCAATGCGCTTTCGATTTCTGTAGATGTAGAAATGGTGTCGTAGATTTTAAGCTCAGTTACCTCTGCCAAATCCTTTAAGCTATCTACTATCTCAGCTCTGCCCATTTTCGCCCTAGGAACTAAAAGCTTGTCCGTCTTTTTTAAAACTTTTTCTAAAGCCTTAATCCCATCTTCTCCTGCGAATTTTTCAGGCATGATGTCTACTCTTATTCCAAATTTTTCTATTGCGATTTTAGTCTTGATGCCTAGGGCACAAAACTTCACGTCCTTTAAATCCCTAATGTCCTTATGTTTTAAAAACTGTTCAAAGAAATAATTTACGCCATTTACGCTGGTGAAAAATATATAGTCAAAAGAATTTACATTTTCGAAAATTTCTTCTGAGATTTCCAGTTCCACCGTTTCTATCATAGGAAGTGTGATGACATTGGCTCCTAATTTATGAAACTTTTCCTTGGTAGACTGTACATTTTTTCCTTCTCTAGTCAAAACTATATTCTCCCCAAATAGCGGAAGTTTCTCGAAGAAGTTTAATTTTTCTCTTAAATTCACAACTTCTCCTACGACTATAAGACATGGTGATTTTAGTTTTGCTTTTCTAGAAAGTTCGCAGATATTTTCCAAATTGCCTACGATAGTTTTTTGTTTTGAAGTAGACGCCCAGTTTATTACAGCTACTGGTGTATTTTTTCCTCTGCCATTATCCAAAAGTCCTTGGGTAATCTTCTCCAAATTTTTAAGTCCCATTAAAAATACCAAAGTTCCATCTAGCCTAGACAGTGTTTCGTAATCCAATTCGTCGTCATCTTGGGTGTGTCCGGTGATTACGTGAAAGGACGTGGCGATTCCCCTGTGGGTGATGGGAATTCCTGCATAGGCAAGTCCGCCGATGGCAGATGTAATTCCTGGAACTGCCTCCACGTGAACTCCTCTGTCCATTAGATATTCAAATTCTTCTCCACCTCGGCCGAATACGTACGGGTCGCCACCTTTAAGTCTCGTGACGATTTTTCCCTCCCTGGCTTTTTCGTATAATAATTCATTTATTTCATCTTGGGTCATGGTGTGATTGGCAGAAATTTTCCCTGCGTAAATCAGCTCTGCGTTTTCCTTTGCAAAGTTTAAAAGATTTTTGCTGGCAAGTCTATCGTAAATTATGACATCTGCTTCTTCGATACATCTTTTTCCCTTTAAGGTTATTAAATCCTCGTCTCCAGGTCCTGCCCCTACTAGATAGACCTTTGATGACAATATCTTTAGCATTTTTTCGCCTAGGATCTTTCCAAGATTCTCATCCTTTGTGCCTGATATTTCCATCTTGATTAGTTGATTTCCATCTTCTGAGCCTAACATTCCCTTTAAGATAATTTTATCTTCTTCCACATGACAATAAGCCCCAACAGGCACTTTACAAGAACCTCCTACGGCTTTTAAAAATTCCCTTTCGTTTTGGGATTGAATATAAGTTTTTTCGTCGTTGAGTTCCATAAGCATATCGTGGAGGGTGTCGTCTTCTTCTCTAATTTCCAGAGCCAAAATCCCCTGGGTAGGTGATGGCAAGAAGTCTTCAATCTCTAAGTACGCCATATTTTCAGGCTCAAGTCCTAGCCTGTGGATCCCCGCAGCTGCTAAAACTACACCGTCTAGATTTTCAGATTCTATTTTTCCAATTCTAGTCTCTACGTTTCCACGAATGGGTAGAATTTCCAAATCCTTTCGAAGGGATTTCAGTTGAAATGCTCTTCTCTTACTACCTGTGGCGATTTTCGCTCCAATTTTTAATTCTTCTAAATTGCCAGATTCTTTTAGAACCAAAACGTCTCGGCAGTCTTCTCTCTTAGGTGTGGCACTTAGTTTCAAACCCTTGGGTAGTTCTCCTGGCATGTCCTTCATGCTGTGAATCGCTAAATCGATGTCCCCATTTAATAGAGCCGATTCGATTTCCTTTACGAAAATCTCCTTGCCTCCGATTTGTCCAATTGGCACGTCTCGTCTGATATCTCCTGTGGTTTTTATGATTTTAATCTCCACTTCCACATGGGGAAATTTTTCTTTTATGGAATCCGCCACCATATTGGTCTGGGTGAGGGCAAGATTGCTTCCTCTTGTTCCTATTTTTATTTTCATTTATATCGTCCTATATATTCTTTTAATTCTTCCAAATTCAAGTCCAAAACGTCATATAAAAGCTGTCTGTCTAGATTATTATCTATGACAATTTTTCTAAATTTTTTCAACTCTTCAATAAATTCCCTGTCGTATTTATCATATTTTTCGATTAATTCTTCTTTGATTTTTCTAGCCAAAGCCGGATATGCTCCATTTGTGGTGATACAAAACTGCAAATCTCCCATGTCCAAAACCGCTGGAAATATTACCTCAGAATTTTTTTCATCACTTCCCAAAAGATACCAAATGTTTTTGTCCTTACAAGCAGCTGCTAATTTCTTATTTACACTTTCGTTATTGGTGCAAATTATTACAAAATCTGCATCTTCAAGATATTTTTCAGGTTCGTCACTGTAAATGCAATTAGCAAATTCCAAATCTCTGTGTATCTCAGGCCCTATGACATATAGATGATTGCAATAATCTCTAAGGGCTAGTCCCTTTCGCCTTGCCACTTCGCCGCCGCCTATTATCTTTACGATTTTTTCACTTAAATCCACCATCATAGGGTAGCGCATTTCACACCTCCAGCTCCATGAGCTTGGCTATTATCTCTTTGTACTCATCTGCTTTAGAGCTTTCAGCTTCTTTTAAATTGATCTTCAAATCCCTGGTGAATCTATTGAGAGCGTAGGATAATACCTTGTCCACGATTTTTTTCTCGCGAGAATCTAAGTCCAATTTTCGATTGAGATATTCCATACTGTCAGCCTTTATATCTTTGCATCTTTCGTTTATGGAACCTAAATACGGATCCACCTTTATTTTATTTAACCAAAGCAAAAATTTCTCCACATCTTCCTTCACAAAATCCAAGGCCTTCATGGCTAAATCCCTTCGCTTTTGAAAGTTTTCTTCTGAGATTTCCTTTAGGTCATCTAGATGATAGATGTTTACGTTCTCAATTTCAGAAATGGATCCTTCCACGTCCCTAGGAAGCCCCAAGTCCATGACGTAAAGTGGCTTAATGGGTTTTAGAAAATCCTTGTATTCTATAATGCTGTGAGGTGCAGCTGTGGCAGTCAAAAGCATATCCACTTGATTTAAAATCTCGTAGCGTTCGCCATATGAAATAGGTATTAGATTTGGAAATTCGATTAATATTTCTTGAACTCTGTCTGTGAATCTATTAGAGATGTAAATTTTTTCAAGCTCCGATTCGTAAAGATATTTCAAAGCCAAAAGTCCAATCTCCCCTGCGCCGATTATCATAGCAGATTTATTTTCAAATCCATTCATTTTTTCTTTTAAAAGATTTACGCCAATATAGCTGGTGGACAAAGGAACTTCAGATATTTTTAAATTTCCACGAATTTTTTTCCCAACAGAAAGAGCGTCCATAAATAGTCTATTTAAAACCTTTTGGCTGAATTTTAATTCCATGGAAAATTGGAGAGTCTCCTTAATCTGGTGGAGAATTTGGTCCTCGCCGATTACGATAGAATCCAGTCCACCTGCCACTGTAAATAAATGTTCTACAGCGTCTTTGCCGGATTTTTTAAATATATATTTTTCCACATCGGGAAATTCAAAGAAGTCTTGATAAAATTTTACGATTTCTTCTATCCCCATGACTTCATCTTCATGGGAAAAGTAAATCTCATTTCTATTGCAAGTAGAAAGTATGGCCACTTCGTTTAATTTTGAAAGTAGCAAATTTGAAGCCTCTATTCTAAGAGACTCCGTCATATTGAAATGCTCCCGCACATCTATGGGCGCGAGATTGTGATTGATTCCCACTATTCCTATTTTCATTTTTACCCCTCATATCTAAACACAAAAAAAGTAGAATAACAATTATCCTACTTAACCAAACTTTCACTTTTGAGAAAATACTCCCTCCATGCAACGTAGACGAAAGTTCGATTTCAAGCAAGTATTCCGGCTTCATTGATGACAATGTTACGGCGGCGGCACCGCGCAGGATTTTAACCTGCTTCCCTTTTATTTGCATGTATGCAAACTTGAAATGTTATTAATATATTCATTTTATCATATGGAATAGTCCATTACAAGAATCTAAGAACTATCCCAGTAGTTCTTTTAGTTTTTCAAATACTCTTCCATTGGGATTTGTGATCATAAGTTTTAGTATTTATTTAGTTATAAAACTTTTCAAATTCTAAATTCATATCTTCTTCGGCACCTGTCATAATTTCATCCTCAGGTCTTACAGATGTACCTTGGGCGCGGACTATTTGAAATGAGTCGAATCCCATTATCTCGCAGAAAGTTTCCTTTAAATAATAATGTTGGAACTCAAGAGGTGTATATCTGTCATCGTTTGTATATATTGAGCCACTCGCCGCCAGTAACATCACACGGTAATCGTCCGTCATCATGCCCACAGAACCATTTGAAGTATATCTGAATGTCTGTCTAGCGATGAGGATATTGTCCATATAATCTTTCATCTTTGAAGTTATATTAAAGTTATGTGTCGGTGCTACTATGACGATACGATGAGATGCTTTGAATTGCTCCAGAATTTCATTTTGTCTTTTCTATATTTTTTTCTGAGAATCTGTCATTGGTGATTTTGTTCTCTGTGCATTCCACATATCTAACATATCTTTACTGATTCTTGGAATTTCCTCTTCATACAAATCGATTACTTCAAGACCTTCTGGACCAAACTTTTCGTTATACTTCTCTACAAACATATCCATCAACTTTTGTGAAAAATTGTCATTACTTTCGTATTCCGGATGTGTGTTAATAATTAATGTCTTCATTTTTATTTCCCCCTAAATTATATGTTTTTTGATTTACTTTAAAACTATACTGTGTAGTGCATTCCCTTATTTTTATTTCTTCATCGCCGCAAATTATTTGCTACTCTTAATTACTAATGCAAAACCGTTAATTAAAATAGAAGCGACGCTACAAACCCACAATGCCTTTGCTGTTGAAGGCAATATGTCCATTAGACCACTCCAATCTTCGCTAATAACTCTGCTGGCAGCATCACTATAGAAAGCACATACAGTCAACAATGTTAATGATAAGCTTAAAAACCCAAACCACTTATTTGTTTTTCCATTCATTGCAAAAACTACATTCAGTATTGCTGTAATGATTGCGCTAATTCCAAATGCCATCCACATATTTTACCTCCGTAAAATCTGGTTTATTTTTCATTATCATATACTTTTATAAACAAGGGACTGTCAAATTCGTCCTTGCCATTTTCAACAAATCCTAATGATTTCCAAAAACGTATTGAGTCTTCCTTGCGAGCATTTAGTTTATAATAAATTGCGCCATCAGCTTTCGTGTGATCCACAAGTGCATAAAAACAATTACGCCCTGTATTATTACCCCTAAATTGCGGAAATACCCAATAATCCAATATAAAGCATTCCCCGTCTTCGCTTTGATAAATCTTATACTGAACTGCTCCTATCCTTATGTTATCTCTTACGAACCAGACCATATGTAACTTATCAATACTACTGTTCATATGATTTTCTATTATGCCACGATATTCTGAGCCAGAAAAATAATCAATATCTTCTTGTTTCGATATAATTTCATCTTCTATAAGATATCGAATATGTTCCTTCCAAAAATCTTGTACATTTTCAAAAGATATTTCTTTGATTTCAATCAATAATTTCCCTCCAACACAATTTCAAATTATCATTCTTTTATCTTATCTAAAATCTCTCCAATATCTCCATCTATACAGATGCTTCTATCTTCTATTTCTCCTGGACAAAAGGCTTCTCCATAATTAATACAGGCATATACGGATTTCTCATTTGTCTTCGTCATATGCCAAAAGGGATATTTTATAATCACAGGAGTGTTCACACCTACACCCAATTCCAAGAATAACACACGCATATTTTCATGTATTCTAAGAAAATCAGAATATGCAGCAGATGCATTATGCCAGCCTTCGTCCTCGACAAAGGAATTATCTGCACGAAGATTTGTCGTCAAATCTGAGCCATCATCTGGGCATTTGGGAATCAACTCTGTCGGAATTCTCATAGAAACTTTTCCATTTTCAGGTACTTGATAGACTCCGTCAGAATCTTTTTCAAAACCTTGGGCCTCCATTGCCATCATCACCCACTCTTCATTGTCGTAGGTTTTCTGAATAGACGGATTCACGCTCTGAAACAGACCGTAGTCTCCTTGGGTATAAAATAATCTCTTCTTATCAAAACCAGATCTCTGGAACATATGGTCAACATTTGTAGTGATAACAAAATAATTTTTATCCTTAATCAAATCATATAGCTTTTCATAAACAGGTTTAGGTGCATCAATATATCGATTGTAATAGATATGCCTTGCCCACCAAGCCCAGCGTATCTCCTCTTTAGGAAAAGGATAAAATCCACCAGAATACATATCTTGGATTCCATACTCCTTTGCAAAATCGAAGAAGTATTTTTCAAATCGTTCACCGCTATATGTCAGACCGGCAGAAGTAGAAAGTCCTGCACCAGCACCAACTACAATGGCATCTGCATTTTCAATCTCATTTTTCAATCGATGTATCTGTTCTGCTCTTGTTCCTTTTCCAGATGATATGTTCCTGCTAAAAGATCTCACTGAATCTAAACCTTTTTGAATTGTCTCTTGATATCCATTGGGCTTATCATAATAATTCTTCATAATATCTCTTATCCTCGTCCTTGAAAACATTAAAAATTATTCTTTCCATTACATCCGGATGATTTGAAATCCATTTTTCCACTGTATCAATGGCAATCTCCGCCGCTCTTTTGTTAGGAAAATTGTATACCCCTGTGGAGATACAACAAAATGCTACGCTTTTCAATCCCTTCTCTAGGCACATATCCAGAGTATTCCAATAGCAATCAGCCAAATTCTTTTCCAATTCTGGCGTCAAATGACTGTTTACAATAGGACCCACTATATGGATTACTTTCTTAGCTGGAAGATTATAGGCATCTGTAAGCATGGGATTTGCTGTAGGCTGCTCATAATTCTTCCCATATTTTATCCTCAGCTCTTCCATCTGAGTGTTACATTCCTCTCTAAGCTGTATCCCTGCATATGTGTGAATGCAGTTATCAATGCAGGTGTGCATCGGTATAAAGCAACCAAGCATTTGGGAATTTGCTGCATTTACAATGGCATCTACTGCAAGTCTTGTAATATCGCCTTGCCAAATAGAAATATTATTCCTAATAATTGGAATATCTGAAAGTTGTACTATTCTTTTTTCTTCAGTACAAGCAGATAGATAATCATCTTGGACTTTTATCACTTCATCTGACATCGGTTTTGGCATACGAATATTCATAAGAGACTGTAATATCCGCTGTTTATCCCTAGTATCCTTGGGCGTTTGCAAATCCTTATACTCATCAGAATCAGCCTTAAATTCTTCCACAAGATAATCGAGTCTTTGGTCTTGGGTCATAATTTTATTCATATACTACCTTCTTTCTACTGCATTAATAGGACAAACAATGATATTTTCTTATTCCCTATCCTCCATAACTTATTCCTTTTAATTACTTCGAATAAATTCGAATAATCTGGCCATAAATTTCTCTGCAATTTATTGATATTATATCATATCGTATTTCTATCTGGAATGAGGGATAAATTGTAAAGTTTCTATAAATAAGTTGGAATCTTCTTCTTAGTAGTGATATTATATTAACTATAGTGTTTGTAAATATGATTTAGAAAGCAAGGTTGAAGATGATTAGGGAATTTTTATTTTATTTTTTGGTATATGCCTTCTTGGGTTGGTGCACAGAAGTGGTTTATGCGGCGCTAACTACAGGTAAATTTGTGAATAGGGGATATTTGAGTGGACCTTATTGTCCCATTTATGGATTTGGCTGCATTTTTGTACTTATGAGTTTGAATGATTTGATAAACAACAAGATATTGTTATTTTTAGGCTCAGTTGCTATCACCTCTGTTTTGGAATTTCTGGTGGGTTGGTTTTTGGAAAAAATATTCCACCAAAAGTTTTGGGATTATTCTACGAGACCTTTTAATTTAAAGGGTTATATATGTTTGCAATTTTCAATTATGTGGGGAATCGGATGTATGTTAGTGGTGGATTACCTTCACCCTACAATCCAGATAATCTACGGATTTTTGCCGGCTATTATCACCACAATATTCTTAGTAATCGGAAGCGGTAGCATTTTAGTAGATACAATCATAAGCACAAATTCTATTTTGAAACTAAATAAAGAGCTAAAAAGACTTCACGAAATCTCCGATAGATTAAAAGAAATTTCCGATGACCTGGGAGCGAATTTAGCCAAAACTTCCATTGAAATCCAAAAAGACGCTGACGAAACGAAAGCAAAAATTGAAAGTTTAAGAGCTGAGCAAAGGGTTCTTTCAGAAAAACGAAGAGAAAAACTTAGAGAAAATGCTAGAAAGCGTAGAAGAATGTTAAGGGCACTTCCATCTTGGATCCACAAGGAATTCCAAAGGGAGTTGGAAGAATTAAAGGATAGATTGTAATGTTTGGTGTAGCGGTTGCACTCTATGCGACCTGGAAAATTTGAGTTCCATTCTCTAATTTTCCAAATGACACCTTCGGTAAGTTTGCAGTTAACAATGAACAGTTGACAGTTGGCTGCGCCTTCGCATAATATATAGAACCTGTTAAACATTTTATAAAGTTCAAATTCGTCTTTGTACCAACGAGACACATGGAAATACACCCCCTACAATCAACATTTTGAATATGTCGTAACGAGATGAAGTTGCATGGCTTTAAGTGGCATACAATGCCACGTCTACAGTTTTATATTCATTTTTTAATTAAAAACTATTCCTTACTTACAATCAAAAACAAACTAGATTCATCTACTTCCTCAATTTCAAATTGAAACCCTAATTCTTCCCCTATTTTTTGGAAATCTTCTTCCGAATGAGTGATTCCTCGAAATCCGTCTTTGCAAACTATTACCCCATCTTTTGTATTTTCCGTGTCGATTTCACCTAGGAGACCTTTGTCAGCTTGTTCTTGAAACCATTCTAGTCTGATGTCCCAAAAGTTTTCGCTGTAGCTGCTGAAATATCCTTTGCCTCCTGGCTTTACCAAATCCATAATAGATTTTATCGTATCCAGATTTGCTTTCATGGCGGATAGTCCATTTTGCAAGCACAGAACTACGTCAAACTCCTCGTCCAAGTTCATGTTATGCACGTCCATTACCATCATATTAGCCCTTGGAAAATCTTTTAAATATTCTAATCCCAATTCCACATTGCCCTTAGAAATATCTATTCCTGTGATACTAGCACATTTAGGAGCCAATTCTTTTATAATTCTTCCATAACCTGCACCTAGTTCCAAAACATTTTCACTGCCTGTCAATCTGTTCTTTACATATTTAATTTCTTCGTCTAAATATTGTTTTGCTCGAGGAATATTCGTATCATAAACTTTGAATAATTTTTCTGAGTTTAATTTGTCGTCATAATAATTGGCCTTCACATTTTTCCTCCTATAATATTTAATTAATTATATTTTATCATAGAAAAAGTAGGTTGAAAATTTTTTATTTCAACCTACTCTTGTAATTTATTAAAATATTTATTTATTTAAAAAATCATTTACAAATTTTACTGTAGAGATAACTCCCATCTTCATAGCTTCTTCATCTACGTCGAAA
>CANRJQ010000032.1:0-17523 GCA_947630985.1 uncultured Clostridia bacterium
ATGACATTTTCACTGACTATTGACATCTATTTTAATGATTTTATCTTCAACTTTGATTAATTTATATCTATATTTTTTTATTTTTTTGTTGCTTTTTAATGGGAACCCTTGCAAACACTAGGTTTTAATTATTAGAATTCAATGGAAGTTAATAAAATATAATTTATATTTTATGTAAATTTTTCTTAAAAAATCAATGTAAGTTGCGATTGTTTTTATTTATTATGTAACAATTTTTTAAAATAGTTTAAGTTTTATCAATTTTTCCTTTTTATATAATCTTGAAGTCCATATAATATTATACATTCAATAAATCCAATTAATACCATCGGGATTCCTTGATTAAAATTCATATTAACCATAACTCCATAAACTATTCCTACAAACAATATACTATATATAAATGAATCAGTAAATTCTCTTAAAAATATGGACAATGCACTAATCCCAACCATCAACATTGAAAAATATGCAAAAGAATCTGATCTTATTATAAATCCTGGCAAAAGAATTAATGGTAAGAATCCCAAAACTTTAAAAAGTCCCACTATTATACATGATTTTATCAAACCCTTTTCGTCTTCAAATGCCTTAAATACATTTTTATACCATCCTATCTCTTGTAAACCAAAAAGGATTATTGAAATTGAGATAGACATTAGATATGGATAGTTTATATTTTTTCTTAATCCGCCCATGAATCTATATAATCCAAAATGAGTCAATAATAAAACTAACATCATAAGCAGATTTTTTAAATTAAAATTATTAAAATGAATTTTAATTTCTTCTCTAGATAGAAATATTCCAACAATACCAGGACCTAGTGAACCTAAAACGAACAAAGCTACAGACGATGGATTGGAAAAAACTTCATGAAAAGGTATATCTAATAAAATAATTCCACCAAAACCTATAATATTAAACAGATATAAAAAAGTTAGAAATGTAATGAGCCTTTTTTTCAAAATCTTACTCCTTAATTTAGATTATTAAAGCGAGATGTAGCCATCTCGCTTTTTGTTTTTTATTTTAGAATGCTATTTGCATAAATAATGCGATTACACATAATATAGTTGCAAATGGAACGTACACAAATTTTCCGATATTGTGCCAAGTATCCCCTTGCTTCTTAATTGCACCTTTGTTAATTTCTTCTAACAAATCTTCTTTTTTCATTATCCAGAACCAAGAGAATGCTCCTATTGTAGCTCCTATTGGTATGATGTATATACTTACAAAGTCCATCCAAGGTCCCCATGTAGATATAGGTTCCATGAAAACTCCAATTCCAAAACAAATTACTGCTAATCCGATAATACCTGGAATTCTTTTCAAACTTTTGAATTTATACATCAGCGATTCCAATACGACTTCAAACATATTTTGGATGGAAGAAATTCCACCAAATGCTACAGCTGTAAATAGTATTATTGCAAATATTTGACCAAAAGGCATTTCTTGTAATATTGTAGGAAGTGTTACGAATAACAGACCTGGTCCACCTGCTGGGTCCATATTGTATGCAAATACAGCTGGAATCATAACAAGTGCTGCTACTGTAGCTGCTATAATATCGAATACTGCTGTCCATTTCGCTCCATCTACGACGTCTTCACTATCTGGTAAGTATGCTCCATATACAATCATCCCTGAACCTGTTACTGAAAGTGAGAAGAATGCTTGTCCCATTGCTGCTACCCATACCATAGGTTCTGCTAACTTAGCCCAATTTGGTGTAAATAAGAATTTATATCCTTCAGAAGCCCCAGGTAAAAAAGCTACTCTAATCGCCATTATAATAAATAGTAAGAAGAATAAAGGCATCATAATCTTATTTGTTTTTTCAATACTTTCTGCACCCATTAATAAAGTCATCAAGGATCCTATGACTACTATTATATGAAATGGAATTACTTTGAATTCTTGTAATGCAAAGGACTCAAACCACGGACCTGGATCAATTGTCATAATTTCACCAGTAACTGAGGCTGTCAATCCTTTGAGAACGTATGCAATTATAACTGCATAACCAATAGCTATACACATAGATCCTGCTAATGGAATCCAACCTACAATTTTTCCTACTCCTTCTTTTCCGCCAGACCTCCATGCCATTTCGTAGGCACCTACTGTACCAGTTTTTGCCCTTCTACCTACCGCATATTCTGCCGATAATCCTACATATGAAAATATAACTACAAATATTAAATATGGAACAAGAAACGCAAATCCTCCGTTTTCCCCTAATTTATAAGGAAAACCCCAAACATTTGCCATACCTACTGCCGAGCCTACACAGGCTAAAATAAATCCCCATTTAGATTTAAATTTTGATTCGCTCATATTAACCTCCCTTAAGGTAATTTGTTTCTTCTTTCGAAACAATTAAATCATAAGAACGTTTTCAACATTTATCCAAGGAATTTGGGCAAGCTTAAAATAACTTACATAAGTTTATGTTAGTTTTCTATTATAAAATAATTATTCATCAATCGAAATAATGGCGTTTTCTTTTTTTTCAAATACTTGCCTAAACATGTCATCAGCTATGTCATAATGATTTTTAGTTAAGTCGAGTGCTTCATCTAAATGCCCGTTTTCGTATGCTTCTACAATTTTAATATGGGTTTCAAAGCTGCTCTTTCTTAAATCAAATCTCCAATCACTATGAAAAGATCTGACGAGAAGTTCGTTTAGCGCATGATACTGTTTATATAATTTTTTTAAATATCTATTATTTGAATTGTCGATAAAGGTTTTATGAAAATCGTAATCATAATTGTAATATAAATCGTTGTCAATTTCTTTTCTTTGCAATTTTATTAACTCTTTAAGATCTTTTACGATGAAATCTCGATTCCCTTTTTCAAAAGATATCTCTACCCCAGTCATTCCTATATATTTAATTATTTCATTAATTTCACTTGCTGTTTGATATTCCAGTTCTATTACCGTTGCCCCCGCGTTGGTAACTTTTGAAATTAATTCATCTTGGTAAAGTCTATTAACTGCATCTCTTATGGGCGATGAACTTACATTAAATCTTTCTTGTAATTGTCTATTAACAATTTTAGAACCCAAGGGTATTTCCCTGGACAATATTGCTTTTCTTAATTCAAAATATATTTGATCACTAAGTGTCTCTTTTACTATCATTATTTACTCCTATAAAACTTTGTTGGTTTTTAACTATTTGTATTTTATAATACCACAATAGATTAATTTTGTCTGTTGATTTTCCTCTCTGACCTAGACTAACAGCTGGTTTTATCGTGATAGTATCGAAATCCTCAATAAGAAAGCAATTTAATTATTATAAATAAACCTATTGAAAATAAAATTTCCTCATGCTTGTTTAAATATTTAGGTATGTCCAAGTAAGAACATACCTAAATATTATTTTTTTTAATCTATATATTCAAATCTTGCTGTAAAGAATCTAAGTTGTTTAGGTTCGTAAACGAATTTTAATCCTTTGATGTCTTCTTTGTGTTTGAATAATTTTATTACCGTATCAGCAACTATATCCATATGTTTGTATGTGTATACTCTTCTTGGAATAGTTAGACGAACTGTTTCTAGTTTAGGCTTATGATTTTCTCCAGTGTTTTTATCTCTACCTGCTGAAATTATTCCTCTTTCCATACTTCTAACTCCGCCTTCTACATAAAGTGAAGCTGCTAGAGATTGAGCTGGGAATTGTTCTTGATCTAGATGTGGACAGAATCTTCTAGCGTCTAAGAATACTGCGTGACCACCTACTGGTTCTACTATAGGAACGCCAGCTTCTTTTAGTCTATCGCCTAAGTATCTGATTTGTTTAACTCTATATTCGATGTAAGCATCTTGAAGTGACTCTTCTAGTCCTATTGCTAGAGCTTGCATATCTCTTCCAGCCATACCACCGTATGATGGCATTCCTTCGAATACTACTACTAATTCTTTTGCTTTTCCGAATAGTTCTTCGTCATTAAGTGCTAAGAATCCACCGATATTTACGATACCATCTTTTTTACCAGACATAGTTGCGCCATCTGCATAGCTAAACATTTCTTTTACGATATCTCTAATAGATACATCTTGGTATCCTTCTTCTTGTTCTTGAATATAAAATGCGTTTTCTGCAAAACGTGTACAGTCATACATTACTTTAATGCCATACTTATCTGCCCATTCTCTTACTTCTCTCATGTTCTTCATAGAAACTGGCTGTCCACCTGCAAGATTAACTGTAACAGCAAGACATATATAAGCTATACTTTCAGCACCGTGCTCATCCACTACCGCTTGTAGCTTGTTGATGTCAATATCGCCTTTGAAAGGTATGTTCAAAGCAGCGTCATGAGCTTCGTCTCTAATTACGTCTACAAATATTCCACCGTTAGCTTCTTGATGATATCTAGTTGTAGTGAAGTACATGTTTCCTGGAACATATTGGCCTTCTTCTATAGCGATAGAAGATAGAATGTTTTCTGCCCCTCTACCTTGGTGAGTCGGTACTAAATAATTAAATCCGAAAATGTCTTTTACTTGTTGTTCCAAGTATAAAAAGTTTTTAGAACCTGCATAGGCTTCGTCACCCATCATCATTCCTGCCCATTGTTTATCACTCATAGCATTAGTACCTGAGTCTGTCAGTAAGTCTATGTAGCAATCTTCACTTTTAAGTAAAAACGTATTGTAACCTGCCTCTTCAATCGCTTTTAGCCTATCTTCTTTATTTACTGTTTTTACAGTTTCAACTGATTTGATTTTAAATGGTTCCGCTGGGTACTTTTCTAAGTTTAAATAATCCATTTCTTTCCTCCTATAATTTAAAAGTTCTAGCTTTCACTTGCAGCGATGCGTGATGCATCACTGAATTCCAAAGTCATTGTACAACGTTTTCATATACATGTCAACAACTTTTTTATAAATTTTTTAGATAATTAAAATCTTTTACTAGATTAAAAAACTCTCTATTAAATAAACTTTAATAAAGAGTTAAAATGGCTTTTTATAGGCCTCCTAGCAATATTCCTGCTATCATTATTAATATCGATACTATTACAAAAACATATTTAGTCATTGGTTCAAACCAGCTTCCAATTTTTCCTGGTCTCCCTTTTTGTAGCTCATTTCTAGCATAATCTGTTCCAAATATCCAATAAAGCATTATCGCTGCCAATACCGCACCCACTGGATTTATATAAATAGAAACTATGTCCATCCATTGGCCTATGATTCCTTGTATCAACAAACTTACAACTACTGCTATTATACCTATTGTTATAGTAGCTTTGGTTCTAGAAAAGTTCATCTCATCTTGAAGAGCAGCTATTGAAGTTTCAAAGAGATTCACCAAAGAAGTAATCCCCGCAAATAAAACTGCAACAAAGAATACTATAGTAACTATTGTACCTCCTGGCATATTTTTAAATAGATTCGGCAGATGTATAAACAAAAGTCCTGGACCACCTTCTGAAAGCTGAGAGCCGGTGGTAGCCATTGCTGGTATTATTACGAATGCTGCCACTATTGCAGCAAAGGTATCAAATACTGAAACCAATATAGCATTTGACATAATATCTTCTTTCTCACTTAGATATGAACCATAAATTACAGTACCAGATCCTCCGAGAGACAAGGAAAAAAATGCCTGACCCAATGCAAAAATCCATAGCTTAGGATCTAAAAGTCCTTGGGGATCAAATGTAAACATATACTTATATCCATCGGTCGCACCTGGTAAAGTTGAAATATAAACAGCCAATCCGATAAACATCACGAAGAACAATGGCATCATTATCTTGTTTACTTTTTCAATTCCATTGGCTATTCCTGCATTCATGATTACAAATGTCAATACAACTGCTACTATTACCCACAGAGTGTTTCCAAATGGTGAAGCCATCGCACCGAAGTTTGCACCAAATTCTTCTATGGAATTCATCCCCAAAGTCCATCCAGTAAATGCTCCAAAAGTGTATTTTAATATCCAACTCACTACTACTGTATAACCTATAGCTAATAATAAACTTGCAAATGTAGGAATGTAACCTAACATCTTACCTGACTTTTCATTTATACCTTTATACTTAAAGGCATTTCCAAATGCTCCTACGGGCCCGCTTCTATTGGCTCTACCAAGTGCCATTTCGCTAAATACTCCCGTATATCCTATTACTAAAATAAACAGTATATAGGGTAATAAGAATGTTCCTCCGCCGTACATGGATACTCTCGTAGGAAAGAGCCAAATATTTCCCATCCCTACTGATGATCCAACACATGCTAAAATAAATCCCCACCGGTCTTTAAAAGCATCTCTATTATTTTCTAAACTCATATTTTCACCTCATGTGTAGTTTGTTTTGTTATTAAAATGGATTCTAGAATTTTATCGAATAAATAAAAGCGAGATTTTCACCTCGCTTATTTTTATCATTCTAAAAGGCTATCTTCATAAATATTGCAATTACACATAGTATAGTTGCCAGTGGAACGTACACAAATTTTCCAATATTGTGCCATGTATCACCTTGTTTCGTAACTGCACCTTTGTTAATCTCGTCTAGTAAATCTTCTTTTTTCATAATCCAGAACCAAGATACTGCACCTATAGTAGCACCAATCGGTATTATGTAAATGCTTACAAAGTCCATCCAAGGTCCCCAAGACGATATAGGTTCCATAAACACTCCTATTCCGAAACAAATTATTGCCATTGCAATAATACCTGGAATTCTTTTTAAGCTCTTAAATCTATACATCAAGGATTCTAAAACTACTTCAAACATATTTTGGATAGACGAAATTCCTCCAAAAGCAACAGCTGTAAACAATATTATTGCAAATATTCTTCCCATTGGCATCTCTTGTAATATAGTTGGTAGTGTTACGAAAAGTAAACCAGGTCCACCTGCTGGATCCATATTGTAAGCAAATACAGCTGGAATCATAACTAAAGCTGCTACCATCGCTGCTATTAAGTCGAATATCGCAGTCCATTTTGCTCCATCTACAATATCTTCACTATCTGGCAAATAAGCACCATACACAATCATTCCCGAACCTGTTACAGATAGAGAGAAGAATGCTTGTCCCATTGCTGCTACCCAAACCATAGGCTCCATTAACTTAGCCCAATTTGGCGTAAATAAAAATTTATATCCTTCGACAGCTCCTGGTAATAGTGCTACTCTTATTGCCATTATTACAAATAGAATAAAGAACAAAGGCATCATAACCTTATTAGTTTTTTCAATACTTTCTGCACCGAGAACCAAGGTTAACAGTGCTCCTACAATTACTATAAGATGATAAGGTATAACTGAAAATTCTTGAAATGCAAAGGATTCGAACCAAGGTCCTGGGTCTACTGTCATAATTTCACCAGTAACTGAAGCTGTTAATCCTTTTAAAACATATGCAATTATTACTGCATAACCTATAGCTATACACATGGATCCAGCTAATGGAATCCAACCTACTAATTTTCCTACTTCTTCTTTTCCCCCTGAGCGCCAAGCCATCTCATAAGCCCCAACAGTACCGGTTTTTGCTCTTCTACCTACCGCATATTCCGCCGATAATCCTACATATGAAAAAATAACTATGAATATTAAATATGGTATTAAAAAAGCAAAACCCCCGTTTTCTCCTAATTTATAAGGAAACCCCCAAACATTTGCCATACCTACTGCCGAGCCTACACAGGCTAAAATAAATCCCCATTTAGATTTAAATTTTGATTCGCTCATATCATCCTCCTATAAAATTTATTGTACGCTTTAAACGGTGATGCATCATACACCATAAGCCTACAAATTAATTTTAAAACGTTTTCCAGATGATGTCAATAATTTTTTTAAAACTTTTTATTATTACTGTAATTAATTTACTAATAATTTAGTGGATAGCATACTGCAAATATTAAAAAGACACCTGATTTTTTTAGTTAGCCAAGTGTCTTTAAAGTTTTTTACATATTTAATTCTTTATTTCGAATTTGAATTTTATCAACCTATTCCACCCATTACTATCCCGAGTATATATACCAAAATCGTAATACCTACAAAAGCATATTTCCCAAGTGGTTCTATCCAATTTCCAACAGGTTGTAATCTTCCTTTGCTAAGTTCATCTTTAACATAATCAATTCCAAATACCCAGTAGAACATTACTCCTGCGATAAATGCTCCTAATGGATTGATATAAATTGAAACTATGTCCATCCACTCTCCTACTATACCTTGGATTAATAAACTCACACTCAAACCTAAAACAGCAATTACCATAACTGCTTTGGCTCTTGAGAAGTTAAATGTATCTTGAAGAGTAGCTATTGAAAGTTCGTACAAGTTTATCAACGATGTAATCGCCGCAAACAATACAGCAGTGAAAAATACAATCGTTACTATTGGACCGCCCTTCATGCCGTTAAACAAATTCGGCAAATTAACAAACATCAGACCTGGTCCACCAGAGTCCAATTGTTGTCCTGCTGTAGCCATCGCTGGAATAATAACTAGGGATGCAGTTACAGCTGCCAATGTATCAAAAAATGCGATATATTTTGCAGTACTTAAAACATCTTCTGTGTCACTTAGGTATGAACCGTAAATGACAGTACCACTTCCACCTAATGACAAAGAGAAAAATGCCTGGCCTAAGGCAAAAATCCAAACCTCAGGGCTAAAAATCTTGTCTGTATTTATAGAAAAAATATAGCTATATCCCGCTTCAGATCCAGGTTGGAAGTAAACATAAACCGCCAAACCGATAAACAAAGCATAAAACAAGGGCATCATTATCATATTAGTTTTTTCAATACCATTTGCAATTCCTGCAGTTAAAATACCAAATGCAATAACAGCTGCTAAAATTTGAAAACCAGTATTTCCAAATGAAGATGCTGTAGCACCAAAAGCAGCGCCAAATCCTTCAACATTAATAGGAGCTAAAGTCGCACCAGTGAATGAACCTATCCAATACTTAACTATCCAACCTGTAACGACAGTATATCCAATAGCAAGTAATAAGCTGGCAACAACGGGAACCAGTCCCAATATTTTGCCTAGTTTTTCATCTTTACCTGCATGAATCATAGCTTTTGAAAAAGCACCGATAGAGCCACTTTTTGTTCCTCTACCAAGTCCAATTTCCCCAATAATTCCACTATATCCTAACAATATTACACATATCAAATATGGTACAATAAACGTTCCGCCGCCATATGCAGAAACCCGCGTTGGGAAGAGCCAAATATTGCCCATCCCAATAGCAGATCCTATACATGACATTATAAATCCCCAACGACTAGCAAATTGTTCTCTATTATTTGTTTCCCCCATAATAGTTCTCCTTTAGGATTTTAATGTTTAATTTTAATTTTTAGTTCTTTCTAATTTAATCTTCAATCGGTTCTAATTTAGCTTGGAAGTGTCTCAAAATTGGAGGCTCCCAAGTTATTCTATAACCTCTCTTGATTTCGTGTGCTCGTTCTTTTATAGCAATAAGTGCGTCTGCTATGATGTCTAAGTGAGCTTGTGTGTAAACTCTTCTTGGTATTGCAAGTCTAGTGAAGTCGAAGTCTGCTTCTAGTTGCTTACCTGTATCTGGGTCGTTTCCTAACATATATGATCCAATTTCTGAAGTTCTAATCCCAGCTTCTTTATAAAGTTCTATTCCTAATATTTGTCCTGGAAATTCATAGTAAGGAATATTGGGGAACATGGATCTTGCGTCTAGGAATACTCCGTGTCCGCCTACTGGAGATTGATACGCTATACCTGCATCATCTAGCCTAGAAGCTAGATATTCCATTTGGCCTATTCTATATGCCAAAAAGTCATCGTCTGTTCCTTCATAAAGTCCTATTGCTAGAGCCTCTAAGTCTCTACCATTTAATCCTCCGTAAGTAGTAAATCCTTCAAAGGAAATACAATTTGCCTTTACTGGTAAGATTAATTCTGAATCAGGATCTTTTATGCCTAATAGCCCGCCCATGTTTACTATGGTGTCTTTTTTCGCTGACATAGTAAATGCATCGGCATAACTAAACATTTCTCTTACAATTTCTTTTATGGTTTTATCTGCATATCCTTCTTCATCTCTTTTGATGAAGTAAGCATTTTCTGCATATCTTGCTGCGTCAATATCGTAGAAAATATTATATTTTTTACAAATTTCAGAAACTTCTCTTAAATTCGCCATAGAAACTGGCTGTCCACCTGCAGAGTTATTGGTTATAGTCATAACTACCATTCCAATATTTTCTGGGCCTTTTTCTAGAATAATCTCCTCTAACTTCTTAACGTCCATATTACCTTTGAATTTAACTCTCAAAGTTGGATCTTTTGCTTCTTCTATTACACAATCAATTGCTCTAGCTCCTGCTAATTCTACGTGAGCTCTCGTGGTATCGAAGAACATATTGGATATTGCAAATTTACCCTTTCCTAAAATTATTGGAAATAATACTTTTTCCGCTGCTCTACCTTGATGTACTGGTTGGAAAAATCCATATCCAAAAATATCTTCTGCCGCTTCTAAAAGTTTAAAGTAACTAGATCCTCCTGCATAGGCTTCATCTCCTACCATCATGCCTGACCATTGGTCAGAACTCATAGCATTAGTTCCTGAGTCTGTAGTCAAGTCTATGTAGACTTCTGAGCTTTTCAAGCTAAACATATTGTAATTTGCTCGCTTAATCGCTTCTTCTCTTTCTTCTCTTGTTAACATCTTAATTGGTTCTACCATCTTGATTCTGAACGGTTCTGGTACATATTTAATTGCCATAATAACCTCCTAATCTAATTTGTGCAATCGCTTTCATATAATAATTATTATATCAATACAAATAATTTCTTGCAAGTATTTTCTCAATTTTTACTAAGACATTACATTTTTTTACTTTATTGCACATTTTGCAATTTATTTATCATGTTCAAAAACTAGAATTCTCATTTACATATTTTTATTAAGAATATTCTCGCAATTTTCGTGAATTTTAAGTTTTTTTGTGTATATTTTCTAATTTAGGATATAATATTATTAGTTTATTTTTTAAAAAGGTGGTGTGGAACACTTGAGATTAGAATTGAGAGAACATTATGTGAAGTTAGTCAATTTTTTAGGACTAGTAATAGGACCTAGCTACGAAATTGCACTTCACGATTTAAGCATGGGAGATGATTCTATAATAGCCATAGCAAATGGACACGTTACGAATAGAACTATTGGCTCACCTTTGACTCCTCTCATTATGGAATATATTTCTGATGAGAGATACAAAACAGAAGATTATGATGTAAATTATTATTCAGTTTCCATGAAAAATAAAATACTTAGAAGTTCGACAATTTATATAAAAGATCGGGGAAAGTTAGTAGGATTATTGTGCGTTACTTTTGATGATTCTAAATTTAAAGATGTAAGCAATGCTGTTATGAGCTTGTGCCATCCTGATGAGTTGATTAAAGGTTTTAGTTTTGAGAGAATAGATGATTTATCCTTAAACCAAGATACTGAAATTGTAAGCACTAATATAGAAGAACTTGTTCATGAAACGATTAACTCCATTGTAAAAAGAAGTAATTTATCAATAGATAGATTGAAGAAAAAAGATAGACTTTATATTGTAACTGAATTGAAAAAACGCGGGATTTTTTCTTTAAAAAATGCAATCACTGAAGTTGCAAAAAAACTAGATGTTAGCGAAGCTACCGCTTATAGATATTTAAATGAATTGGAAAAAAATAATCTATAAGCTAAGTCCTTGATTTTGTATGTATTAAAGCCCAGCGTCTTTAGAAGCTGGGCTTTAGTTATGCTATTACGAATTGTTTTTCTCATATTCTGCTAAATGTTTTTTTGCTAAACGTAAAAATTCTTTTATAACTTTTATTCTAGCAAAGTTCTTATTATTTCCTTCTACAATAATCCATGGAGCAAAATCTACATTTGTTCTGTCTAGCATTTCGTCCATAGCTTCAATATATTCATCCCATTTATCTCTATTTCGCCAATCTTCGTCAGTGATTTTATATTGTTTATCAGGTTCTATTTCCCTATCTTCAAATCTTTCTAGCTGAGTGTCTTTGTCTATTGCTACAAAAAACTTGATTACTAATCCTCCATGGGAATAAATTTGCCTTTCCATCTCTAGCATTTCACCATAAGCTCGTTCCCATTCCCTTAAGGTGGCGAATCCTTCCACTCTTTCTACCATAACCCTACCATACCAAGACCTAGAAAAAATGGAGGCATATCCATCTTTTGGAATTTTTGTATAAAATCTCCACAAATAATTCCTAGCATTTTCTCCTTCATTAGGCGCAGATATGGCATGTACTTTATAAAGTCTTGGGTCCACATGGCGAATCAGCCTACTTATGGCTCCATCTTTCCCTGCTGCATCCACACCTTCAAAAACTAGTACAATCGGGATACTGCGATTGTGATATTTTATGAATATTTCAGAAACTTCCCTTTGGAGATTTTCTAATTGGGAGTAATCTTCAGCTAAAATATTTTTTCCCAAATTGATATTGTCTAAAATTTTCTTATCAGCTACATAATCCCTGTGAATTCTAATTCCATTTTCCCTTTGGGTAGCTACTCTTTCGATTCCCTTTTGAACCTCTTCAATCACCACTCCCAAGGCCTCCTTGGAAGCAGCTTTTTTATCGTCAGAGTTAATTATATGCCATGGTGCATACTTAAAATTCGTTAACTGTAAAATATGCTCAAAGTGCTTTCTATAACTTTTATAATTCTCATTTTGATCTATATCATGAACATCGATGTAAAATGATCTTAGCTCAGAATTTTTCATTTCATTGATTCTATCTTTTTGAACTTCCTTAGAAACATCCAAAAAGAATTTTAATATTATAGTTTTGTCGTCGTATAAAATCTTTTCAATACCTTTAATCGAATCTATCTTTTTACTAAGCTCTCTTCCATCGATATTTATATTGTCCATAAGCTCATAATAAAAAGATCTATCGAAGACTTTTACGTGTCCTTTTTTCGGAGTATATATCCAGAATTTTCTCATAAAAGGATACTCCAAATCCTCTCCAGAAATTCTTTCAAATACTTCAACATCATAAAATTTAGGATTTAATTCTCTAACCAAATCATTGATTACATAGCCTTTTCCACTGGACTCCCAGCCATCTACAATAATCAATATAGGGATATCCATGGATTCACAAATTCTTTGCAATCTCGCAAATCTCTCCCCCAATTCTGAAACTTTAAAGTCTTGAAATAATTTTCTTCTATTTAAATTTAATTCATCCAACATATCTTCACCCCATTATTTAATTTATTTTACCTCATTTGACTTAGTAAATCTATGTAATTATAATGTAATAGGAGGTAAGAAATGAAAAAACATTTAAATAAAATCATCTTCGCTCTAGGGATATGTGGAGTAATAAATGGGATTTCCAGAGGCGAGGCTCTTATAGTTTTGCAAAAAGCAATAAATATCTGCTTGGAGTGTATAGGAATTGGATAATAGATTTTCAAAAAGGAATATGATTCAAGCTCTAGGCGCCCTGGCATTTAACGGTAACCTAAAGGGTTTTGTAGAAGGAAAAATTTACACAGGAAGCTCCAAAACCTTGTGCGTTCCTGTACTTAACTGCTATTCCTGTCCAGGTGCCATCGGCTCATGTCCCATAGGAGCTATGCAAAGTGTTTCCAATACTCCCAAATTTAATATTTCCCATTATGTTTTGGGATTATTAGTTCTATTTGGCGTGACGGCTGGGAGATTTTACTGTGGTTACTTATGCCCCTTTGGATTTTTTCAAGATTTATTATACAAAATTAAAGCTAAAAAAATAAAACATGGAAGAATCTCTAATATCATGAAGTATCTAAAATACATAATTTTATTAGTCTTTGTGTTTATACTTCCTGTAGTTACAAAAGACGTATTGGGAATGTCTGACCCACTTTTTTGCAAATACATATGTCCATCAGGAACTATTTTTGCAGGATTGCCATTAATAGGTTTAAATCCACTGCTACAAGACGCATTGGGCGGTCTATTTATCTGGAAATTGTCTTTGGCAATTTTTATAGTTGTTTTAAGTGTAGTATTATTTAGACCATTTTGTAGATTTTTATGTCCCCTTGGAGCATTTTACGCAATATTTAATGGAATTAGTTTTTATAAATTTGAAATCAATCACAATTGCATTAGTTGCGGTAAGTGCAAAGAAGCCTGTGGCTACGATATATATACGAAAGAAAATCCCAATTCTCCAGAGTGCATAAGATGCGACGAATGTATAAAGATTTGCCCCGTTAATGCCATTGATAAGGAGTTTTTAGGTAAAAAATTGTAATGTATATTAAGGTAGTAGTGGACATTTGACCGCTAATATAATTTCAATAAGGAAATGTAGCCGTTGCATTTTATGCGACTTTAAACTTGTCATTGCTATTTGATTTAACCTCATATATAAGATAATAAAAGCCTAGCATATTGACGACGCTAGGCTTTAAACGGTATACATGTCCGCCACTACAATAGTAACTCTTTCAATAATTCCTCTTCACTTAAGACTAAATAATCAGAATTTTCATATTCTATATTCTTATTCTCATCCAATTCATAATTGAAATATTCTTCTCCGGATTTTCTATCTGAATTGAAAATTACATTGTCTTTCCCAAAGATGTTATTCCTAACTTCCATATAACTTCCTTCATCAAAATCCTTAACTTCCACATCTCTAAGGGAAACATACGGATCTGTTATGGTGTCTAGATATCGTTCAAATTGATTGCTAGTTTTAAAATAGCTGTCTTTTACATTTCCCAATTCAAAATCAGTATTTACACCTTTAATAACTGCAGGATGGATTTCCATTCTCGGTTCGCCTAAAATCTTGTCCAAGTATCCTATGGCAGTCTCATTTATATAGAAGGTTTCTGTAGCTTCTGCTATATAAAGCTGGTCCTTGCCATTTACATTTACAAATCCAATATCCAAATACAAGCCCAAATCACCCATTCCATAATATCCAGAAGTATATTTATAAATAGGATCCGCCATATCTTTGTCTGCGTAATACGAGTACACCAAAACTGTGTTTTCTTCACCTTCAATTACGGGATGATAAATTAATAAAATCATCTCGTCTATACCATCTTCATCTAGGTCTTTTAAAAAAGCTTTTCTCAATACAAAGGCTGGAATTTCTTCTGGATTTTCTGAATAGGCATAAGTTTCATATTGTTTCTCATAAAAAGTTTTCAGTTTAATGTATTCTTCGTAATATCTCTTTTTATAATTTTCAATATCATCTCTTCCTGTCCAATCAAAGGTGATCCCCTTGTTAAGTCCTGCCTGTGCCTTTTTATCAAAATAACTAATTACTTCATCGATATTTTCAATATCTCCTACTTCGTATATCTTCTTAGGAATATCCAACTCCTCTGCTTCTTCTTTTTTATCATCAGGTTTTATATCCACTTCAGGTTTTTGAGTTTCTTCTTCTACAACTTCAGTAAGCACATCTTCATCCTTGTTATTGCAACTGATGAGAGTAAATCCCAAAAGGAATATCAACGCTATTAATATTATATTCTTTTTATTTTTCATAGCTTTCTCCTTTCTTTATTTTACTTATACCCAAAGCGATTCCTATAATTTTAAAAATTTAGCGAAAGAAAAAATCACCTCGTTAAGAAGTGATTCAAAATGTTGACAATAGTCTCCATATCATCCTTTTTCGAGTACCCTCGGGCCGGCGGGCCATATACGCTCGAAAAAGAATGATATTACGACCTTTATAAAGTATTTGTCATAAATTTAAGTCGCCTCGTAATGAAGTGATTTTGTAAATATTATTTTGTGTTCATAATATCCCCAAGATCGATTAGGACTTTCCATCTCTCGTCCTTGCCATTTCCAAGTCTCTCAAACTCATGTCCATTTCCAGCTTCCATAATTTGGTAATAAGCCCAATGAGTTTCGTCTAAGTCTGTATAGCTTTCTAATAGAGCTTTCTTAGCGTCGATATATTCCTTGTCAGGATATCTAATTTGCATTTTGTTAGCTATTGTAACGGATTCGCTTCTTGTGATTTCATTTTCAGGTTTGAAAGTTCCATCTTCGTATCCTTCAATCCATCCTTCCCTTACAAGTTTATTGATATCTCCATAAGCCCAGTAGTTAGAATCTACATCCGTGAAGCTTCCAGCCCCAGCATTTTCTACTTGAGAAACTTTTGCAGCGATAGATGCGAATTCTGCTCTCGTTATAGGTTGGTTAGGTTTAAAGCTGCCATCTGGATAACCTTTTATGAAACCGTATTTAGTCATATAACCCACGACTTTAGCATACCAATCATTAGGATTAATATCAGTAAATTCACCATCATAAACATAATCAGAATCTACACCGTTGAAAAGTATTCTATTAAACATCGCTGTCGCTTCTGCTCTTGTCATATTTCCATTTGGTAAAAATGTCCCATTAGGATAACCAAACATATATTTAAAATGCCTGTCGGACTTCAAGACAGTTTCAAAATAATGATTATAATCGAATATGAATGGTATCAATGGATTGTAATCAGGCTTAACCTCAGGTTTAACTTTCAACTTCCACTGAGCATAAACAGTAATATCCCTATCTACAATCGTATCCTTTGTGAACACAAATCCAGTACCATCAGCCTTCGTGTTCCAACCTATGAATTCATAATCAGAATAATTTGGATTACCTGGCATCTTATCCCCTACAGTATTTTCATTAGCACCTAAAGCTACAACTGCGTGGATTTGATTAGAGCTATCCCCATATTGGGTAGTATTCTTATCGAAGATTACTTTAGGGTGTTTTGGTATAGGGGGAGTATCTTTCTTTGTGAATGTCCACGTTCCTACAAAGTTTACATCAGCTTTATTTATGGTAGCTTCTTCTGGATTCCAACCATCAAATGTCCAGGTACCGTCTGCTACTGTTACTGTTGTTTGGTTTATTACTGCAGGTGTTACTACAGCTCCATCAGCTAAACCTTCTTTGTCCATAGGTAGCAACACTTTTACCTCATCTGGTAAATCTTTTCCTACTGTACCACTTACAAATGTGTGTGTTGCTTTATATATTCCTTCCCAAATAGCATAAACTATAATATCTTCTGTGACTTCAGTGGTTCCAGTAAATACTTCACCAGTTCCATCTGCCTTTGTATTCCATCCTTTGAAAGTATAAATTTTCCCATCTTTTTCAAAAGTTGGATTTTCTGGCATATTTCCGCCAACAGTCATTTCAGTTTCTTTAAGCTCAACAGTTGCATGAGATTGTGATTCTGTATCACCATATTGTTCAGTGTTTTTATCAAAGGTAACTGTTTTTGTCAAAGGCAGTCTAAAGTCAATTTTTACTATATTGCTATTTACTTCTTCTATCTCCGTTGGTGGAATTGTTTTGCACTTCCTTTTACTAGACCACTAATTATGATTGGATCCGCTTCATCATTTGCTATTGCATTTGCATCTTCG
>CANRJQ010000033.1:0-16679 GCA_947630985.1 uncultured Clostridia bacterium
GTTGGAAGTTGGCCAAAATATGCTGGCCAATTCGTCTCTACTTGCCACCTTTTTTAATATCAGATAATAGACAACAGCACTGACTTTTCCCATGGGAATATACACGTCTTTGCCGTCTTCTTTTATCTCGGGTACGCCAAATAATAAACATTCGATTTTAGTCACAGTAACACCTACTTTATTAAAATACTATCCCAATCTGTTTTTAAACACTTTTGGAATTACCGAAAATGCGTCCTTTCCTTGAAATACTAATGCTAAATCTTGAGAAATGGAAACTGGTCTTACTACTCCGTCGATGAAATAACACTTACCCTTTGTAGCTCTACCTACTTCTACAGATTTCTTAAGTCCTTGGGGGAATGGTTTAATGTCTGCATCTAATAAAGAAATCAGTCCCAACATTAAATTGTCATTCACTAAACCTTTCTCAGTAGTTATAAAATAATAATCTACGAAATAGTCGTGAATCATAGTTAGCATGTGCAAATATGCCAAGGATGTCCAATTTATTAGGAAATCTTCATAGTCTTCCATTCCTTTAGATACCAAAGTATCGTGATCTACATAGATAGGTAAGGTATATCTTCCGTTTTCTTCCTTGTCACTTTCTTCCACGAAGTTAAAAGCTACCAAATCTAACTCCAACTCTTTTATAAATACATTCACCGCATCTGTAACATATCTAAAGAAGAAGTCAATTCCTTTATTGTCAAAGGTGTATTCTATATTTTTTTTCTCTATTTTGCCGTAATCAATTTTGATTTCACCATTTAAATATGCATCAGAGTTAATGAAGCAAGTAATAATATCTCCCAAAGCATCTTCCACATCTATTATGCCGCTGAGTTTTATGTTTGCCTTTTTTATATCTCTAATTTTTTCGTCAAAGATGATTTCTCCGAACTCTCCTTGCCAATATTTATCTATTATATAGTTGGTGATATTATTTACTAAAATGAAATTAAAGATATAAGAAAATTTATCTTCTATCTCTTTTGGATCTTTGACTTCGTAGTGGTTGATAATCTTGTCAAAAAATCCGTATTTATCTTCTAGGCTATTGGTAAATACGTTTTTGTATTCCCTTTCTTCAAAAATGGTCTCAGTAATTTCTCCGTCGTAAAGCATAATTCTTTTGTTCTTTTGAAATATATATAATTTCTTCATAAAAATAACCTCCTAAAAATGTCTATACTGTTATACTATAAAAACGTTAAATAATCGTTAAATTTATTGAAATACTTAAAACCATTTCATGAATAATAACCATGTATTAACGAAAAATAACGATAATACTTAAATAGTAGCTACTTCTTATTATTTTCATAAAATTTACCTACAGTTTCCATTCAAAACGGGTATAATATAAAGCAATAATATTTATAGAATGGTGGTGTTATGAAAACAAACTTGAAAACAACACATGACAATCAAGCCAACATGATAAACAACTTCTTCAAATCATATTTTGGCATTAGAATAGTTAAAACTGCAATAGCCGCTACCTTGGCTATGATAATAGCTAGATTTTTCGATTTGCGACTTCCCTTGATGGCTGGTTTTTCTGCCTTGATAACTATGAAGTCGTCAATTTTCGATTCTTATAAGGCTAGTTATAACAGATTGCTATCTACTATAGTAGGTGCGGTTATAGCCAGTGTGTTCCAATACTTTGGCTTTACTAATTATTTAGCCATGTTTTTGGGAATTATAGCAATAATAAATATATGTAACTTTTTCAACTGGAAAGATTCTACTACACTTGCTACCATGATTTTTATTTCAGTTTTACTTTACAATCCAGACCCAACTGCAATAAATTATATGACCTATTGGCAATACGGTATGAATAGATTGTTAGATACGTCTGTGGGATTGGGAATAGGATTTTTAGTTAATTATGTAATTCTTCCTCCTAATAGTTCGGAATTTATTTTGAAAACATATGAAAAATCCCTACTAGAATGTGAAGACGCATTAAAAGCCGTACTAAGTGGTAAAAAAGTAAATCTTGAAGATATCGTTACTGATATTGACAAGCTAAATACTGAATTGAAATCCATTAGAGAGGGCACTAAGTTTGGATCTAAATATAATATTAAAACTTATCAGCTAGCTAAAATGAATTCCCAGTTCTACTCAGTATTTGGAACCATTGCACAGTTTTCTGAAGATGGAAGGATCCCCATCTTATCTGAAAGTAATAAAGCTGGACTTAAAAAATACTTTGGCGATAGTATAACTGTAGATACGGAAATCTATCCCATGGAATTTGAAACTGCATTTAATTACTATTTAGATGATCTCTTGGTATTATTTTCTAACTTGAGAGACTCCATAGAAGGTTTGAAGCTTCGATTGAGAGATACGGGAAATATTCCAAAATAAATTCAAAAGCCTAGGAAAACCCCTAGGCATTAGACGATAACAAATAATTTATTAAGGTCGGAATATCATTCGTTTTCGAGCGTATATGGCCCGCCGGCCCGAGGGTAC
Source organism: uncultured Clostridia bacterium (assembly GCA_947630985.1). Lineage (GTDB taxonomy): Bacteria > Bacillota > Clostridia > Tissierellales > Peptoniphilaceae > Neofamilia. The sequence continues at coordinate 2,500 of CANRJQ010000033.1, forward strand.
TCGAAAAAGAATGATATGGAGACCTTTGTCAACATTCAAAAAGCCTAGGAAATTTTCCTAGGCTTCTTTTTATACGTTATGACATGCTACCATATGATCTGGCCCCACTTCTCTAAGTTCAGGAACTATCTCATCGCATATGGATGTCTTTAATCTACATCTGGTTTTGAATTTGCACCCTGTCAAATTATCTAAAGGACTCGGCACGTCTCCTTCTAGTATGATGGACTTGGATTCTTTTCCAATAATTGGATCTACTATTGGCGCTGCCGATAATAGTGCTTGGGTGTAAGGGTGAACGTGATGATTGTAAATTTCATCTGTCGTTCCGATTTCTGCAAGGGATCCTAGATACATAACTCCCACTCTATCTGAAATATGTCTTACCATACTTAAGTCATGGGCGATAAATAAATAGGTCAAATTAAATTCATCTTGCAAATCCTCTAGCATATTAATAATTTGAGCTTGGATAGAAACGTCCAGTGCAGAGATGGGCTCGTCACAAATAATAAATTCTGGATTCACCGCAAGGGCTCTAGCTATTCCTACCCTTTGTCTTTGTCCACCTGAAAATTCGTGGGGATATCTGCTGGCGTGGTCGTCGTTAAGGGAAACAATTTCTAAAAGTTCCTTTATCCTATCTTCCCTTTCTCCCTTAGACTTACATAAATTGTGAATATCTAAAGGCTCGCCGATAATATCTGCCACAGTCATTCTAGGGTTCAATGAAGAGTAAGGGTCTTGGAAAATCATTTGCATCTTCTTTCGATAAGGTAGCATTTCTTCTGGGGATAACTTGGATATATCCACACCTTCGTAGAGAATTTGTCCACTTGTAGGTTTATAAAGTCTAACCACAGAATATCCCGTAGTAGATTTCCCGCAGCCAGATTCCCCAACTAGTCCAAAAGTTTCACCTTTTCTAATTTGAAAACTTACGCCATCTACAGCTTTAATATGCTCAACTTTTTTAAAAAACATTCCTGTATCTTTTTCAAAATACATCTTCAAATCTTGAACATCTAATAATATTTCTTTACTCATTTTTTACACCACCTTTTTGCGCTTCATATTCTGGAATTTGTGGTGCATTTTCGTGAAGAAGCCAGCATTTTGCTTTGTGATTTTCTCCAACTTCAAAATACTCTGGCTCCTGCATTTTACAAATCTTCATTGCATAATCACATCTGGGATAAAATGGACATCCCGATGGAGGATTTAGCATATCAGGTGTTGAACCTGCTATGGGGCTTAATCTTTCTTTGTCATCTGTTCTCAATTTTGGAACTGATTTTAATAATCCCATAGTGTATGGATGTCTTGGACGATAGAAAATATCTTGGTCTGAACCCATTTCCATAATTTGTCCGCCGTACATAACCAAAACATTTTGGCAAGTGCTGGCAACTACCCCTAAATCGTGGGTGATTAAAATCGTCGCAGTGTTAAGCTCTGCGTTCAAGTTTTTAATCAGTCGCAAAACTTGTGCCTGTATCGTTACATCCAGAGCTGTCGTAGGTTCATCCGCAATTAATAAATCCGGCTCGCAAGCAAGAGCCATGGCGATCATAACTCTTTGTCTCATACCTCCTGAAAACTCAGAAGGATAGTAGTTAACCCTTTTTTTAGCTCCAGGAATTCCTACCATCTCCAACATCTCTATGGTTCTTTTTCTAGCTTCACTTTTGGAAACTTTTTTGTGTTCCAAAATTATTTCTTCTATTTGATCTCCAATGGAATAAAGGGGATTAAGTGATGTCATGGGGTCTTGAAAAATCATGGTTATCTTGTTTCCACGAATTTTTCTAAGTTCCTTTTCACTCAACTTAACCAAGTCTTGTCCTTTAAAAAGAATTTCTCCATTTTTTATTTTTCCAGAATCAGATAGAAGTCTCATGATGGACATACTCGTTACACTTTTTCCACTTCCCGATTCTCCTACGATTCCTAAAATCTCTCCTTCCTTTAAAGAAAAGGAGACATCTCTAACTGCTTTGACTTCGCCTACGTGAGTGTAGAAAGAAGTTTCTAAATTTTTTACTTCTAATATTTTATTAGTCATACTTCCTCCTAGTCTCTAAGCCTTGGGTCAAAGGAATCCCTAAGTCCATCTGCAAACAAGTTAAATGCAAGTATCGTCACTGATATAGCAATCGCAGGCACTATCAATTGATATGGATAAATGTAAATCGCTGGCAATGCGTCATTTACCAAAGTTCCCCAAGATGCCTTCGGAGCACTTACACCTAGTCCAATGAAACTCAAGAATGCTTCATTGAAAATTGCACTTGGTATTTGCATAGCAATTCCTACCATTATCGGTCCCATAATATTGGGAACTAGATGCTTTATTAAAATCTTTCCTGTGCTCTGTCCCAAAACTATTGAGGATTTTACATAGTCGGTATTTTTAAGTCGCAATACTTCTCCTCGAACCATTCTCGCCATCTGTACCCAAAATGTAATTCCGATGGCGATAATAATCGTAGTAAGTCCTGCTCCTACAACTACCATGATTAATATTACATAAAGTGTCGTGGGTATAGAACTAATAATGTCTACAATTCTCATCATGACGTTATCCACTCGTCCGCCTACATATCCTGAAATTCCTCCGTAAATTACTCCCACAAAGAAATTAATTATGGCAGCAGCAAATCCTACTATAAGTGAAATTCTAGCTCCGTACACTACTCTTATAAATAAATCTCTCCCTAAATTATCCGTTCCAAATACATAAGTTTTATTTCGTAGTGAATAGGGATCACTTAATTTTTGACCGTCATAGGTTACGGTGAATTTTTCTATTTCGTTATTAAAAATATGTTCAGCTTCTGTTACGTGAATTTTTTCTGGATAGTCCCCTTCATAGTATTCTTTTAAAAACTCAGCATTTTCTACTATAACATTTCCGTCTTCGTCTTTTTTGTTGGAAATTTTTCTAAGCTCTCCAGCTGCTGAAGAATATTTGCTGTAGTCGATTATTAATTCTTTTCCTTCTATTTCAAAAGCGTTACTTTTTTGAGCGCCAGGTTTCATAATTTTATTTGGTATTCCCAAAATTTCTCCGTCATTGCTCACCGCAAAGGCTGTGTACTCAGGAGTAACATAAGCGCTAATCTCGTCAGTTAATTTATAAGTTCGCATAAACATGGGTAAGTTTCCCATCTTTAAGTTTTGTTGATAATATGAATGTTTCCAAAAATTAGGTATTAAGATCGCACTTAAAATAATTATGATAATGACGACCATAGAGATAATTGCCACTTTATTTCTTTTTAACCTTCTCCATCCGTCTTGCATAAAAGTAAGAGATGGCCTAGTTATTTTTTCTGCATCTTTTTCTTCTGGGAGAATTGGATCCCATATGTCTTTGTTATTTAAATAATCCATATTTCCCCCTACTCAAATTTTATTCTAGGATCTACTAGAACGTAAACTATATCTACAACAAGAACAAATAGCACCAGAATAATTGCAAAAAATACTGTCATCCCCATTATCATAGTGTAATCTCTGTTGAGTACACTATTAGTAAATAAGTTTCCTATTCCTGGAATCCCAAAAACTTTTTCAACTACCAAAGATCCCGTCAAAAACGCTGCGATCATCGGTCCAATATAGCTGACAATTGGAAGTATTGCATTTCTCATGGCGTGCTTTATGATTATCTTTTGGGAAGATAATCCCTTTGCCTTGGCAGTTCTGATGTAATCTTGGTTCAAAACGTCAAGCATTGTGGATCTCATAAGTCTGGTGACATATGAAAGTGAAAACAGCGAAATTACCACAGCTGGTCCAATGTATCCCTTCCAATTAGGTAGTCCAAAGGACGGAACCCATCCTAACAATTTGCTAAATACGTATAAAAACATAGTCGCAAATACAAAACTTGGTATTGTCGCTCCTAATGTAGCAAAAACCATAAAGATTTTATCTATGATGGTATTTTGTCTCAAAGCTGCAATGACACCAAAGACAACTCCAAACAAAAGCACGATTAAAGACGCCACTCCTCCGATTTTCATAGAAAATGGAAAACCTGTGCCAATAACTTCGTTTACAGTAAGTCCAACCTTTTGATAAGAAACTCCAAAATTTCCTTGGACATAGTCTGTAATATATTTAAAATATCTTTCGTGTAGTGGTTTATCAAGACCGTATTTTTCCATCATTACTGCGATGATTTTGGGATCTCCCATATTTTCCGTAGCAAATGGATTACCCGGCAAAATATTCATCAAAATAAAGGTGATGGTCATAATAAACAAAATTGTGATTATTGATGAGATGACTCTTTTTAGTATATATCTTGTCATATTCTTCCCTCGATTGATTTAATCTAAAGTGTAGAAAATATTTAAAGCCGAGACAAAATATCTCGGCTCTTAAATTTTTAAATTTTATTTTGTAGAAGTTGCTTCTTTAAATATGAAGTCAAATTCAGGGCTAACTCCTAAGTTTTCAACGTGATCTTCGTTGATATAGTATGCTTTTGCATAATAGTAAATAGGTGTAGCTGGCATTTCTTCCATAATAGCAGCTTCTGCTTCCATAACTAGTCTGTCTCTTTCCGCTCCAGTAGCTGACATTGAAGCATTGTATAAATCGTCAAATTCTTTTTGATCTGGATTTAGTACTGTGTCCCAAGTAGCTGGTGCGTATTGTTGCCATCTCCATTGTGCGTGATTACTTCCATGTAAAGAAGTCATCATTTGGTAACTGGAGTTAACATTGAAACTAGTTCCGATCCATCCTGCACGTCCTACGTTGAAGTTTCCTTCTGCAAGGTAGTCAAAGTATACGTTGGATTCCATGTTAGCTAAAGTAGTATCAATATTTAAGTTTTCTTTAAGCATTTGTTGAATAGCTTCCATTACTTTTTTGTTTGCGTCAGAAGTATTGTAAAGCAATTCTATCGCTGGGAAGCCTTCGCCATTTGGATAACCTGCATCAGCTAAAAGTCCTTGAGCCTCTTCGACTTTTGCTGCTCTTGGGTCTATTCCGTATTGTTCTGCTGGATAACCATCAGCTTCAAGTTTTCTGTAAGGATTTCCTTCAGTATCTCTTGCTACTGCGTTGATAAATCCTGTTGCAGCAATTTCTCCTGCCTTAGTAACATTTTCTACGATTGCTTTTCTGTCAATTGCCAAAGCAAATGCTTTTCTAACGTTAATGTCGTTGAATGGTTCTTTGTCGTTGTTGAACACTATATACCATACTCCCGCCCAAGGTTGAACGTGTAGATATGGTTCTTCTGCCATTAATCTTTGAATTTCTTCAGTAGGTATTTGGTCGTTTACATCAATGTCTCCTGCTTGAGCAGCTTGCATCGCTGTATTAGGATCAACAATAAATACTCCTCTAAATTCTTCAATGTTTACGTCGTCTGCTCCCCAATATTCTTCGTTTTTAACAAAAGTAATATGAGATCCAACTACGTATTCCCCTAATTTGAAAGGTCCATTAGATACAGCTGTTTCAGCTTTCTTTTCCCATCCGTCGCCTTTAGCTACGATATCTTCTCTAGTTGGAAACCATGAGAATGTAGATACAACATCAGCGAAGAAAGGAGTAGGATTTTTCAATTCCACTTCTAAAGTCTTATCATCAATAGCTCTTACGCCTACTTCAGATGCTTCAATTTTTCCGTCGAAGAACTCTTGAGAGCCTTTAATGAAGTCTGTAAATTTCGCCAAGTTACCTGACGCTTCAGCTGGATCGCCCATTCTTATCCAAGAATAAACGAAATCATGAGCTGTTACAGGTTTTCCGTCTGACCATTTAGCATCTTCTCTTAAATGGAAAGTCCAAGTTACATTATCGTCTGCAATTTCCCAACTTTCTGCAACACCTGGTTGCATTCCATCTACTGCTGGATAAGTAAGGCCTTCAAATAATTGAACAGCTACTACTGATCCACTTTGCATAGTATTTTGTACTGGGTCCCAAGTTTTTGGTTCTTGACCAATATTCCATACTAATGTGTCCCCTGCGTCTGTTACGCCCGCAATTTCTTCTCCTTCAGCTGGTGTTTCTTCAGCTTCTGCAGTTTCTGTAGTTTCGGTTTCTTTTGGTTCTTCAGCTGGTTTTACTGCATCTTTGTTTCCACATGCAGTTAAGCCTACTGTCATCACCATTACTAAAACTAATAATAGCGCGATTAATTTTTTATTCATAATCCCCTCCTAGTATAATAGATTTCAATAAGTTGAAATTTATTTGTTTAATTATACCTATCAATCAAGATAATAGCAACATAATTTTATTATCGCTAAAATTTTATTAATAATTATTAATTTAATGAAAAATTTATTTCATTTTATAAATTGATTGTAGTAAAGATTTCAATAAATTGATTTTTAATATTCAAAAAGCCACACTGCAAAAGCAATGTGGCTCATCCCCACCCTAACCCTAATTCAGTCGATGCATGGTAATAAATTTAAAATTAAATGTGCCATTGTAAATTTCTTTCGTAAGTTTAATTTAATTGACTGTATAATTTTTTCGCACCCGCCCTGAATTCAACCATATTCAATTAAATTTCAGTCAACCAGTTGGTCTCTTGAATTTTTAATTCCACTTCTCTTAACTCTTTAGACAAATCGTCGATTTCTTTTTGTATCTTGGGAACTGAGACTGTGCTGACAACTTTTATATCTGTGCCATAAGCTCTGTCCGTTAGATCACTCGCCGCATATCTTAAGTTTCTTAAAATATTTATCTTTTGTGAAAGAATCTCTCTCTTTGCAATAAGTTCTGTAATGGATTTGCCATCAACTTCATTTGTTGCATTGGCGATATTGATTTTTCCAATTAACTCTTCCAATTCTTTCGTGTCTCTGTCTAGCTCTTTTAATAAAAATTTTGGATCTTCAGATGGACTATCTCCATCTTGTACCGTAGCATTTTGTGTCAATCTAGTTCCCAAATTAGAAATTCTAATTTGTAAATCTTTCCTAAGTTGTAAAGCCTCTGCTATTTTCATATGATCCTCCTGATTGTCCATCTATCGTATTGGTAATATTATATATCTTAAAAAAATATTTTGATTTCAAAAAGATTACAAAAATATATGAGTATATAAAATAAAAAAAGACCTACGTTATAGTTAAACAAATTAATTTGCTGAACTAAGCCGCAGGCCTCTATTAATTACTAATTAATATCTACTAATTATTCTTATATTTTATAGAACTAAAGTCCCAATAAGGATATGGATAATATTTAGGTCCTGTAAAATTTTCATTTATTTTGAAAGAAGTTCCTGGATCAACTAGATACAATTCCGGATAGTCTCTTTTAATCATATCGAACATACCTTGGTAATTATTTCTGTCATCAGTTAAAAACGTATTGTAATCCAACTGGTAAAAATCTGAGACATTTAATCTAGTCCTAGTTGTAAATCTATTCATTATCCTATAAGGGTCGTGATTTCCCGGGAATCTCACTATCGCCATTCCATATGCTTTGTCTTGTAAAATAAATTTTTGGAAGTCCTCGTATGGAAGTGGCAATAATTCCACTTGAAGATCCAAAGTCAATAAATCGTATCTTACAAATTCTCCAATGGCCTTGGATAAAAAATCTTCTTCAATGTATGCTATGGATAAATATTCGTCCTTGAACTCAGGATTTTTTGCGATTATCTCTCTGGAACGCTCAGGATTATAGCTCTTTTGTATGTCTAATCCTTCTAGGTAAGGACTGAAATGTGGGCTAAGTGGAGTTTCCGCCACCGCACCGCTAAAGGCTAAGACATCTTCTTTTATTTTGTTTTTATCAACCCCTGAATACAAAGCTTCTCTAAGCTCAATGTTGGAAAACACAGGGTCGTCTACATTAAATACTAGAGAATAAATATCCGTGCTCAAATTGTCCAAATCTTCTTCGCCACTTAAAACAGGATAGCTGTCTATCAAATGGAGTGAACCTTTTGTAAAATTAGTTATTCTATCTTCTTTAAGTGGTATATTTGCTATTTCAATATTTTTAATCTGAGGCTTTTTACTATAATAGTCTTCGAAACGCGTCAGTTTTATTGTGCCGTGGGCATCTATTTCTTCAAACATATATGGACCTAATCCTACTGGAAATTTAGCTTGGTCTTCTTCTGTATATCCTTGAGGAACTATAAACGTATCGGCTAAGATACTAGACGTCACTTCTTCTCCGTAAAAATCGTCTAAGTATAAAATAATTTCTGAACTACCAGAAATTTCAACTTTACCCTTTTTAAATCCGTCACTGGTCATTCCATTTATCATATTTTTCCAATACTTGGAATTTTCCATATTATCTGTATCGATTCCAGGCATAAGACCAGTATATCTAAATATAGAATATTGTACATCTTCAGGAGTAAGCTCATCGCCATTGTGGAATTTTACGCCATCTCTTAAAATAATTCTATAAATTAAATATCCGTCATCTTCTGTAACTGTAATTCCATTGGCAATTCCAGGTTTTAGATTTCCAAACTCATCTATTTTGTAAAGTCCTTCATGGAGATTTTGTAAAATAGCTTTCCCTTCGTAATGCATATAGGTATATGGTCTAAAATCTGAGATTTCCATGGCATAACTAGCCACAAATGGATCTTCCAAATTAATTTCAGTCACTTCTTCGTCAATTGGGATCTCTTCAGAAGTTTCTTTTATATCTTTACTGCAACTTGTCAATATTAATAACAAAGCCAACAATGTAATTATTTTTTTCATAATGCCTCCATTTCTAATTCAACCATTCTACCAAAGAAAGTATCCTTTTTCAATTATTATACTACAACTCTAGACGATGTACTTAATTAATAATTTTCAAATCTGTACAGAAAATCCTCAAAGTTTTTATACGCAAATTTTTCTATAACTCTGGGTTTTATACCTTCTCTTTCCAAGGCGTCAATTAATTTAGGCGTATCTTCTACTCCTTTTAGTTCTAAGTTCTCTTCTGAGATTCCATCGAAGTCAGTCCCTAGCCCAATTACATCTTCTCCGCCTACGTTTACTATGTGTTTAAAATGTCTAATCATACTCTCCACTGAGGATTTATCTCCATCTAAAAATAAATCACAAAAGTTAAGTCCCATAAGCCCGCCCTTGTTAGCCAAAGCTTTTATCATTTCGTCTGTGAGATTTCTCAAATGATTTTGTACTTTTCTGGAATTGGAATGAGTAGCTAAAAATGGCCTCTTGCCATATTTAGCAATATCATAAAACCCACCGTCAGATAAATGAGAAACATCTACTACTATTCCTAAATCATCCATCTTCTCCAAAACTTCTCTTCCAAAGGGCTTCAAACCTTCATATTGATACTTGCCCTCGAAGTTGGGAAAGCCTATTGCATTTTCGTAATTCCATGTGAGAGTGATAAACCTTACTCCAAGTTCGTAAAGTTCATCTAACTTTTCAAGATCTTCCCCTATAATTCCTCCTTCTTCCACTGATAAAAATCCGCTAATTAAATCTTTTTCTTGATTTTCCAAATGGGTTTTTAAATCAGAGGTAAGAGAAATTAGATTCTTATTATTTTCAATCTCTCCTTTTAAAATATTAATCATCTCCAGAGCATCACCGTAGTGACTATCTGTAAAAGGCAAAACTCCCAAATCCACATAACAAGCAAAAACTTGTCCTATGTAATTGCTACTTCTTAATCTATTTAAATCAACGTTTATATTATTATCTAATAGGGATATGTCTTCCCCATTCATTTTTCCACTTATCATTTTTAATAAGGTGTCCACATGCATATCAATTATTTTCATACGAAATCCCCCTCTATTATTAAATAATACCAGTTATTTTCATTTATGTCTTTATAAAATGTTTGAAATGTCAATAAATTGCTATAAATGTAATAAGAGAAGGAGGCGACAATTATGCTACAGGAAATGATAAAAACTAGGAGATTTTTCCATACAATTCCTGAGCCAGCATGGCTAGAGTTCCAAACAACTGTCGAGTTAATAAATAGACTCAAGGATATGGGTTACGCAGTTGAATACGGAAAAAGTATCCATGGAGGCCCAAGAATGGGATTTCCTAGCGAGGAAACCATCAACGCACATAAAGACCAAATGAAAATTGATGCAGGATTTAACATATCTCAAATCCTAGACGGCTACACCGGAGCTATTGTTAAGCTAGATACGGGACAGCCAGGACCGACAATAGGGCTTCGATTTGATATCGATGCAAATGATTTACTAGAAAATAACGAGTCGGGCCACAGACCAGTAGATGAAGGCTTTGTATCTACAAATCCAAAGGCTATGCACGCATGTGCACACGATGGACATATGACCATAGGTCTATTTGTTGCAAAATGGTTGATGGAAAATCGTAAAGACCTAAAAGGTCGATATATTATCGCATTCCAACCGGCAGAAGAAGGTGCTAGAGGTGCTTTGAGCATGGTAAACACTCATCATTTTGATAATATAGATTACTTCCTTGGCATGCATCTTGGAATAAATTTGCCTTCCGGAAAGATAGGTGTAGGCTCTGTAGGAATATTTGCAACTTCAAAAATAGACGTAGAGTTAAATGGAAGAAGTGCACATGCAGGAGTTAATCCAGAAGATGGCAAGAACGCACTCTTGGCAGCATCTAGTGCAATTTTAAACTTGCATACACTACCACAAATTTCTAAAGGAATGAGCAGATTAAATGTAGGAGTAGCCCAAGGAGGCTCAGGCAGAAATGTCGTACCAGGAAATGCATCTTTTAAAATGGAAGTTCGTGGAGAAGAAGATGAAATAGTCGAATATCTAATCAAAAGAACCAACGAAGTAGTAGAAGGAGCGGCGAAACAATATGGCGTAGATTTTAAAGTCCAAGAAGTAGGCTCTGGCCAAGCTATCAAAGTTCACGACGAAGAATTCTATGATGAAATTGACAAGCTCCTTAAATCCAAAGGATATGACACTGTTAGAAATAATAATTTTAACGCATCAGAAGATGTAACTTACTTTATGAATAAAGTTTCTGAAGATGGAGGAAAATCCATTCATCTACTCATAGGATCTGATTTAAAAGCAGGACATCATAACGACAAATTCGATTTTAACGAAGAAGATATGTTAATAGCATATAATATTATCACTACCACAATCGAATATCTTCAAGACAAATAGCATTTTAAAAAAGACGCTTACACAACAAAATGTGTTAAGCGTCTTTATAGTTTCAATATCAAATTGGCAAACAAAAAAGGCACTCCCACTGCACGTAGCTAGTGAAAGCGCCTTTCGTATGGTGCGGGAAAGAGGACTTGAACCCCCACGTCAATGACACTAGATCCTAAGTCTAGCGCGTCTGCCAATTCCGCCATTCCCGCAGCGAACTTTTATATAATAGCAAAATATTAAGCCTTTGTCAAATGTTTTTTACATTTGAGTTATTAAATTTTTTAATTACAATAAATCAAATACGTCTGTATTCTCTGGTAAATATATTATTTCTCTCTCGCCCTTTTGGGCTTTATACAAATCCGTAAGCAATACATATCTTTTAAATGATTTGTGATGGGTAATTTTATTATGGTCTATGAAACTCATGGCGAATTCCAGTTCTGGTTGCTCGTTTAAATACATTCCAGTTTGATTTGCCGTAGAGACATTTGCCACGGTCTTTTTACCATGAAGTAGCAATTTATTCGCATCTTCTTCTTTTTTGAAACCATTTAATGCCTTTTTCGTTATTCCACCTGAGGAGCTTAGTACACCCAAACTTCCTAATAATAACATCCCAAAATAAGGAGTCATTACCCAAGGAAACCATGGAGATAAATACCTCCACCCCAATCCTCTATTTAAAAAATAATAGGATATTAAAAATGTCATAATTCCATATCCCAGGTTAAATAAAACCCAAAAATATCCTATGGATTTATTATGTTCAGCTCTAGAATCTACTATAATAAATGGTGGAGATGTATCTTCATGATTTAATCTCAGCTTTATTTCATTTCCAATTTCAAATCTTTTTTCACAGGGTTTGGAATCCTCCAGGTTCAGAGTTGTCTCCACAATAGTTCCGTTATAGTTTTCAAATTCAATTGTTACCTCTAAGGATTTATGCCCATGTTTATTAATAGACCTTTCAAATTTTTCAGTTACTCTTCCCGTTACAGGTTTTCCCATATACTTAATATTTTCGTGTCTTTTAGAAATTATAGCAGGCTCTATAAGCATCGATTTGTATATTTTTATATTGAATAATATCCATCCCACTATTCCAATTGCTAAAGAAATTGTAGCTAAAATTGGAGGGACAGTCCAAATCCCTACATAATAAAAAAACAGGGGAAATACATATACAAAAAACAATATAAATAGCATGGCTTATCTCCTTTCAAATTTTATTATTTCTCCCTTATGTTCCGCTTCCAAATAAAAGTCATACCGCGCACCACTAATCGTAGAAGTCCAAAAATAATCATTCGTGTATGTTGTAAGAGTAATGTTAGTAATAGGCTCTGCTCCTTCTATATCCTTAGATTTTTCTTCTAGAATTTCAAAAACTCTATTCACATCTTGGAAACTTATTTCATCAAAGGGGATGGAGTGATCTACAAGGGGTGTATCGTCATATATCTTAATGGGTTCATCCTTATGCCATTTATTATCTGAAAATTCATAATAATACCAATCTGCATTTTCCCTATTTTTAGGATCTATGATGGGAACTCTGATGCGATTTTCTTCAAAAAACATATGTCGTCTATATATTAATAAATTCTCATCGGGGAGCATCTCTCGAAGCATATTTTGTGCGTTATTCAGCACCTCTTTATGGGATAAAAGATTTTTATCTCTCATTTGAGTTTTTGTGTCGATTATTAATCGATCCATATTTTCCATCTCCAAATATTTTACATAATCATTAGAAGACTCAAGGATTTCCATTATAAGTTGCTGTTCTTTATAATTAAAGTCCATTCCAGTTTTTTCTTTAATTTCTAAGAAAACCTCGTATTCTGAAGGCATTTGTTTAAAATTTTTTGTATCTTCGTTAAAGGTATCTTTATAAGCTTTTTCAATTCCTTCACATCCTGATAGTACAATTATCATAAATAACATTAATACTAGTAAAAATTTTTTTATGTTTTTATTTTCCATTGTGATTTCCTTTCACAGAAATTTGTAAAATAATCTATATCTATTTTATATTATTCTTATTCCCGTTAGTGGTAATTCAATAACCAATTTACATAATTTTTACAATAAATATAGAATCAAAAAATGCCAAATAAATTATTTGGCATTAAAGTTGATACTTTCTTATTCGTCGTTAGAAATTTCCATTTTTACGTGCATATCTCTAACTGTTGTAAATAAAATAGCTATTGTTGAAATTACAATATTACTTTGCTACAGTAATATTTTCATTAAACAAATCTTTAAGGATTTCTTCTGCGCTCATTTTTCTGTATCCATCTGGATCTAGTAAACCTGTTCCATTGTCATTCCATGTAAACTTTCCGTGAGCTGCATTTGGCATGGCTGTATATCTGCTGTATGGATAAAAAGTTACATTGTATCTTTCACTCCATGCTGGATAATATTTTTCCATGTAGGCTTTTGCTAGTTTCATAGCTTGGCAATTGGAGTTTGCTCCTAGGGCGCCAATTTGTACTCCGCCTCCTGAGCTTCCCTTTTTACTATTGGTAGGAGAAGAATGAAGTATTACTACACTTCCATCTTCACATACTCCCAGTGCAGTCCAAACGTGTCCTTTCATGGAGAAGATATCCCCTGGCTTAAAGTCGTGAGGAGTGAATTTCCTAGTTCTAGTTCCCATTCCGAAATCATCTGCATAAGATTTAGCCATATTATTTGCTCTAATTACAAATCCTGATTTTCCATTTTCAGTATTCATAGTGTTGTAAACCGCCCAGCCAATATACCCAGAACAATCTATCCCAGCGTAATTGTATTGATTATATGTCTTGTGTGGATAATAGCTCTTAGTCGTACTCTTATTATTTCTATAAGAAAAAGATGCGTCTTTGGACTGGAAAAAATCCAACCAAGATTGAGAAAGTCCTATAGTTCTAGCTTCCTTGCTAGATCCATCATCTGTCCAGTTCCAGGCTCCTCCGTAAATATATAATGCAGTTCCCACAGGTTCCAAAGAAGTTTGTAAAAAGTTCTTAATAGTCCT
>CANRJQ010000034.1:0-16347 GCA_947630985.1 uncultured Clostridia bacterium
CAATTTGTACCTGATGGAAACTACAGTGCAAATGACAATATCGTAAGAGTAGTACTAGACTCTCTTGGAGAAACTAGTGAAGGACAAGTTAAAATTACGATGCTAGGAGACGATATGGTCATCATACCTAAATTATCTTCTGATACAAATGTAACAAAACCAGATTCCACGGACAAAAACGACTTGCCAAGCAATCCAGTTACTTCCGATGGTGTAGATAACGGAAAAGTATTTGACAATGTAGAAAAAGAAGAAGTTATCGTAAGAAAACCTAGAAAAACTCCTTCTAGCAAAAAGGACGTAGTTATAGTTGTAGATGCTGGGCATGGTGGTAGAGACCCTGGAGCTACTAGCAATGGATACAACGAAAAAGATATTAATATTGACGTAGCTAAGCGAGTGCAATCGCAACTTCAAGATGCAGGTTATACAGTTGTGATGACTAGAACTTCAGACACTGCAGTTAATATTATGAACAGACCTAAAATTGCAAATGAGGCAGAAGCCCATGTATTCTTAAGTATTCACTCTAACAGCAGTTTGAACACGGAATCAGAAGGAATTGAGTCCTTGTACGCGCCTAGAGATTTAACTAGTGTAAAATACGATGCTCAATATCCTTTAGTAAAAGCAGTTCATACTGAATTGATAAAGGCAACGGGAATGTTCGACAGAGGAATAAAACAAAGACCAGATTTAATAGTGTTGAAACATACAGAAATGTCTGCGGTGTTGGTGGAACTAGGATTTATGTCCAATGAAAAAGACTTGCAATTATTGCAAACAGATTCATATAAACAATCCTGCGCAAACGGAATTGTTTCTGGAATAAAAAAATATGTATTTGACACTTACGGATATTAAAATCAGATAATAAAAAATAAAATCTGCAGTTGGATCTTAATAGAACCTGACTGCAGATTTTTATTTTCTGGAAGTTTGTCTTTTTGCATTTAAAAAAGAAATATAGCCTGCAAATAAAATCAATGCGATTCCCACATAACTATTTCTAGCTAAACTTTCCCTAAACACCAACCAACCTAAAATTGGAGAGACGATGAGAGAAACGTAATCGAAAATGCTAATCTTGCTGGCATCAGCAATTGAATAAGCCATAGTAACTAGAAACTGCGCTATACAAGCACAAACTCCCACTAAAAATAAATAAAAAAGTGTCCTAAGCTCTAGTCTGAAAACATCTCCAATAAAAGGAAAAGAGAAAATCAAAGACCAAAATGCAAACATAAAAATTATAGTGGATTTATCTTCAGGAGTATCCCTTTTGGAAATTATTCCTATAATAACATAAGCAATCCCGCCAAAACAAGCTGAAGCAATGGCTATCAACGAAGGAAATAACCTAGAGTCAAATTTTGGATTTACAATAATAATAGTGCCAATAAAAGCTATTATCAAGGCTAGGATATTGTATCGATTTATCTTTTCTTTTAGAAAAATTACAGCGAAAATGGTTACGATAAAGGGATTGAGTTTAAAAAGTGCTTGGGCATCACCCAAATATAAATGTCTGTTTGCATAAAATGAAGCCATAACACCCATAAAACCAAAAAATGAACGGAAAAATAAAAGTTTCCTATTTTCTTTTTTTCCAAAGAAAGAAACCTTATTATTTTTAACTAAAAATGCAGCGAATACAAGCATCACAAAATTTCTGAAAAATACTTGTTGAAAGACAGTGGCTTCTCCAGTATATTTTACTAACATTCCCATTATTGAAAATGCAATTGACGAAAAGATAATGGCCACTGCACCTTTGGTATTGTCATTCAAATCTGTTCACCTCGACTATTACATTTAATTATAACAAATAACTTAAGATTATGTTAGAATTTGGGTATCATTTATTATAGAGAGTTTGAAGGGAGAAATAAATAATGATTGCGAGCTTCATAGTTCGATTGGCCAGTAGAAAAGAAGAATTTATAGATTATAAAAATCCTATCCAAAGATCTAAGATAGGTAGTATAACAGGAATTGTAGGAATAATATTTAACATGTCAATTACAGTAATGAAGATGCTAATAGGATATTTTACAAATTCTATTTCTATTATTGCAGATGGATTTAATAATTTGACAGATGCCATTTCATCTTTAGTGACGGCTCTTGGCATGGCTTATGCCGGACGAGCTTCAGATGAAAACCACCCCCATGGCCATGGAAGGATGGAGTATCTTGCAACATTGACTATCTCTGTAGTAATTTTGTTTGTGGGTTTGTCCTTGATTAAATCTTCAGTTGAAGCCTTATTAAATCCAAAAGAAATCCAGTTTTCCTGGGTATCTTTAGTAGTGTTATTAATTTCTGTGGGGATGAAGTATTGGATGTATTTATTTTACACAGACATTTCGAAGAGAATAGATTCCACTACCCTAAAGGCCAGCGCAATAGACTCCATAAGTGACGTCATGGTTACGAGTATAGTTATTATTGCATTTATTTTAAGTAATTTTTCTAAATTGCCTGTGGATGCCATCGGAGGTATAATTGTTTCTTTATTTATTTTAAAGAGCGGATATGAACTAATTCTAGAAATGGTTCGAGAGCTGGTGGGTGAAAGCGTGGATGAAGAAGTATTGAAGGGAATCTACGAACTGTTTGATGAAAGAGAAGAGATTGTAGATACGCATGATTTGAATTTTCATAGTTATGGACCTAATAATAGATACGCAACCATCGATGCAGTAGTTCGAAATGATATGACGGTGGAAGAAGTTCATAGAATTTTTACAGAAATCGAACACACAATATTAGATCAGTTCCAAATTATGATGACCATTCACATGGATTTGCATGAAGAAGAAACAAAAGAAGAGAAGAAATTAATTAAAATTCTTCAAAAATGTAAAATAAATAATCCTCATATTCTTTCCACCCATGACGAAGAGATTATTGACCAAGAGGACAAAAGGAATATCATCGCCCACGTCGTAGTAGATGGAAATGTGGTCAAAACCAACGAAGACGAACTAGAAGAAATTTCTATGATAGAAAATATGCTAAAAAAGGAATTCGGCAATTGTGAATATCATATCGTAATCGACAGAGATTATAATAAAGTGTAGATAATAGTTTAAAGATTATAAATAATAGAGGCCTGCGGCTTAGCTTACCAATTGAATTTGTTAAATTTTGCCGCAGGCTTTTTTAAATCTTCAATCTATTATTTATTATCTAACATTTTTTGTTTAGTGATTTAAATCACTGCTATTTACTCGGGATTAAACTATACTAGATTTAAGAATATAATCTACATAAAATTTAATGGAGGAGACAGAGATGAAAGAAAAATTATTTGAACGAGAAGATATGAAACTGGCTTGGGATGGGTTTAATCCTGGGAAATGGTCTGAAGGAATAGATGTTAGAGATTTTATCCAGAAGAATTACATTCCTTACGAGGGCGACGAGGAATTTTTGGTGGATTCCAGCGACAATACTAAATCCCTTTGGGAAAAAACTAGCAACTTAATTCAAGATGAAATAAAAAACAAAACTATAAACGTAGACCTTGAAACATTTAGCGGAATAGACAATTTCAAACCGGGATATATAGCAAAAGACGAGGAATTAATCGTAGGACTTCAAAGTGACGAACCTCTAAAAAGAATTATGAATCCATACGGCGGATTTAGAATGGTTAAGACAGCTCTTGACGCATACGGACTTAAAATGGATCCTGCTATGGAAGCAGACTTTTTGGAATACAGAAAATCTCACAACGACGGCGTGTTCGACGCATACACAAAAGAGATGAGAGCGGTTAGATCTGTAGGATTACTTACTGGATTACCTGATGCTTACGGCAGAGGCAGAATTATCGGCGACTATAGAAGAGTAGCACTTTACGGAGTGGATTTTCTAAAACAAATGAGAATTTTGGACAAGGAAAATGCAACTGGCAACGCTACTGAAGAAACTATCAGAGCCCGTGAAGAATTTTCTGAACAAATAAGAGCCTTTGACGAAATGAAATCCATGGCAGCTAAATACGGATACGACATCGGTAGACCTGCAAGAAATGCACAAGAAGCAGTTCAGTGGCTATACTTTGGATATCTTGCAGCGGTAAAAGAAAACAACGGTGCAGCTATGTCCATCGGTAGAAATACGGCGTTTCTAGATGTTTACATCGAAAGGGATATGAAGCTAGGTCTTATCGATGAAGTGAGAGCGCAAGAACTTATCGACCAATTGGTAATTAAACTAAGACTAGTTAGACATTTGAGAACTCCAGAATACGATGAGCTCTTTGCAGGAGATCCTACTTGGGTAACTGAATCTATTGGCGGAATGGGAGAAGATGGAAGAACTCTTGTAACCAAAACTGCATTTAGATTTTTACACACGTTGATTACTTTGGACACATCACCTGAACCTAATATGACTGTACTTTGGTCAGATAATCTTCCTAGAGAATTCAAAGAGTTTTGTGCTGACATGAGCATAAAAACTGCATCTATCCAATACGAAAATGACGATGTAATGCGTCCTATCTACGGAGACGACTATGCCATAGCTTGCTGCGTATCTGCTATGAGACTAGGAAAAGAAATGCAATACTTTGGAGCTAGAGCGAACTTAGCGAAAGCATTACTTTATTCAATCAACGGTGGGGTTGACGAGATAGTAATGGATAAAAAATCTGGAAAACCTATGGAAGTAATTTCTGGCATTGAAAAAATGAATGACGAAGTATTAGATTACGATAAAGTATTAGCTTCTTACAAAGAAGTTATGGACAAGCTTGCAAATATTTACGTAAACACAATGAACACGATTCACTATATGCACGATAAATATTCCTACGAAGCTGGACAAATGGCATTACACGATCCATACGTCCACAGATGGATAGCTTTTGGAATCGCTGGAATTTCCATAGTAGCAGACTCTCTATCTGCTATTAAATACGCAAAAGTAAAACCTATCAGAGATGAAAACGGACTTACAGTTGATTTTGAAACTGAAGGAGATTTCCCTAAATTTGGAAACGATGACGACAGAGTGGATAGCATTGCAGTAGAAGTAAGCGAGTACTTTATAAATGCATTGAGACAAACTCCTGCATATAGAAATTCTGAACACACATTGTCACTTTTAACAATAACTTCCAACGTAACTTACGGAAAGAAAACTGGAACTACTCCAGATGGTAGAAAAAAGGGAGAGCCTTTTGCGCCGGGAGCGAATCCTATGAACGGAGCTGACAAAACTGGAGCGCTTGCATCTCTTAACTCAGTTGCAAAACTTCCTTTCAAAAATGTAAACCAAGATGGAATTTCCAATACTTTTTCTATAATTCCTTCTACATTGGGTAAAAATGAAGAAGAGAGAATTACGAACTTGACGAATATAATGAATGGCTATTTCAATCAAGATGCCTTCCACATAAATGTCAACGTAATGGACAAAGAATTATTGATGGACGCTATGGAAAATCCTGACAAATATCCAAATCTAACCATTAGAGTTTCTGGGTATGCTGTAAGATTTAACCAACTAGATAGGGAGCACCAACTAGACGTAATCAATAGAACTTTCCACGAAAGTATGTAAGAAAATAACATTAGACAAATAGTCTATATGGACACCTATGTACGAAAGTAATTTCCATAGGTGTCCTTTTTATAAAAGGAGGAGATTTTTTGAAGCACGATGGAGAAGTCATAGGAAGACTTCATTCAATAGAATCCATGGGATTATTGGACGGACCAGGTAATAGAACCATATTTTTTCTTCAAGGATGTCCTTTAAGATGCGCCTATTGCCATAATCCAGATACCATAACGAGAAAAGGTGGACAAGAAGTAACACCTGAAGATATTTTGGACATAGCAAGAAGATACAGAACCTATCACGGAGAAGAAGGTGGCATTACATTTTCTGGTGGCGAGCCCATGCTCCAAGGGGAATTTCTATACAAATCCTTAGAGATGCTTAAAAACGATGGATTTAATACGTGTATAGATACGTCAGGTTTTGGTGATTCGAAGTATTTTTCTAAAATTTTACCCTTAGTAGACGTTCTACTATTGGACGTTAAGGCTTTCGACAAGGAATCTTTTAAAAATATTTGCAAAGGTGATTTCGATACCTATTTGAAATTTCTAAATGGACTGGAAGGCTACGGGTTTAAAGGACAAATTTGGGCAAGACATGTAATGGTTCCTGGACTTACGGACAACGAAAAGTCTATGAAAGAATTTATTGAAACTATAAAACCCATTAGCAATTTGGTGGAAAGAATAGAAATTTTACCATATCACACCACAGGCATGAAAAAATATGAAGAGCTGGGAATTCCCTACACATTAGAAGATGTATCTCCTATGGACAAGGACATAGCAAAAGAATTTGAAATATATGCCAATAGACTCTTTAGTGAATCCTTGCGCCATGAAAGAGTGAAGCAAGAAAGCAGAAGAATTGAGAAGATTAAGGAATTAATCGATAGGGAAGTAGTTTCCCTAGGCGAAGACAAATCCTTTATCAAATCCATAAGAAATCTTCCGCTGTTACAAGGTATTGACGATTCTCATATGAATGAAGTATTAAAAGAACTTAAATTTTTGAAACTTGGAGTAGATGATTTTGTATTTAAATCCGGAGACCATGCAGATTACATGTACGCCATTATAAAAGGGCAGGTTAAGATATATTACAATACCATCGAAGGCAGAGAGCAGATTTTTTACATTTACAAAGACGGGGACTTCGTAGGAGGACTCAATCTTTTGGAACAAAAATCCTATTTATACAATGCTCAAACTCTGACGGACTCAGAAATTATCGCTATACCAAGGGAGACGTTTAACGAATACATTCTATCCAATCCTGAATCTTTACAAATTATTTTGAAAAAGAGTTTTGAAAGAATCAGGTGGGCTGAAGATTTAATCCAAAGACTGTCCACTTCCAATGCATCTATGAAAACTGCAGGTCTATTATTGAGACTTAAAAACAGCATAGGAGTAGAGACGAAAGAAGGAATTAAGCTAGAACTTTCTTTGAATCGAGAAGAGCTGGGAAGTTATTCAGGATTGACGCGAGAGACAATCACGAGAAAGCTAGGAGAGTTTAAAGAATTGGGATATATAGATTTAATTGGAAACAAAATAATTATTATAAAAGATTTGGAAGCATTAGAAGACTTCGTATTTTAATTTATACTCCTTGAATTTTAAGGAGCTAGACTAATGACAAACACTTTATTAAGGTCGGAATATCATTCTTTTTCGAGCGTATATGGCCTGCCGGCCCTGAGGGTACTCGAAAAAGAATGATATGGAGATCTTTGTCAAAATTTTGATTCCTTGAATTTTAAGGAGTATTTCTTTTAGTTAAGGATTTATTGGCTACTATAGAGGGTATATGGTTAACAGTTAGAAAGTAGCCAAATTGAAATAAATTATTCTAAAGGAGGAGAAATGGATAAAGATTTTGTAGTTAGAGAAATTGAAGGACTATTTAAAATTATTAAATTAAAAGAATTCAGAAGGACAGAAGGTGTGGCCTTCGATGTTATGACTAAATCCATGGTGCCGAAAGTAGACGCAGTAGATGTGGTTCTTCACAAGAAAGCAGCAGTATCTCCTGGAAGTGTGGGAGATGTTGAAAGACCTTGGTACATGCACACTCACCAAGAGGATAATCTATTTGTACTTCGAGGCACTAGGTATGTAGAACTTTATAGTGTGGAACATGGAAAGATAGAAAGTTTTGTAGTGACTCCAGATTATATCGAGCATAATGGCGAGAGAGTAGTGGAAGGTGGCTCAGTATTAATTTGGCCAACTCATGTATTCCACAGAGTACAAAGTGGAGAAGAAGGCTCGTCATCTATTAACCTAGCGACTCATATAGATGGAATAGATATGAAAACCAATTTTAATATCTACGACTTAAATACTGAAACTGGAGAATACAGCGTCTTACGAGAAGGACACGAAGATCAAATGTAAATATGAAATGACAATCCTGAGGAAATAATTTTTCTCAGGATTTTTAAAATAATGATTGACAACTTTATTTGTCATTTGTATAATAAAAATGACAAGAAAAGTTGTCATTTAGTTTTTACAAAAATTATTGAAAGAAATTGATTTGAAAAGAAAGGATATGCTTATGCCTTTACTTAATAGACTAAAAGAATTTAGAGGAACAAAAAATCTAAATCAACAAGAGATGGGCTCCATCGTGGGAGTGAGCAGACAAACTATTAGTCTTATCGAAAGAGGAGACTACAATCCATCAGTAACTTTGGCTCTTAAAATCGCGAAGGTATTTGACGTGACGGTGGAGGATATATTTACATATGAGGAGGATGGAGATGGAGAAGAATAAAACTAAAAGAAGACCGCTATTTTCTATGTTAAAATTATTTGCTTTGGGTTTTATTGTTGGATTGTTACTAGCTCAAATTGATAGGAAGATAAGTTTTCTAAATATAATAAACAATTTAGAAATGTTGATATTTCAAAATCATAGTAAATTATTAGTTATCACTGCACTTATAGCTATATTGTTTCCTTTTACCTTTTTCTTATTGGGTAAAAAGAAAGTAGAAAACTCAATACAAAATGATGAAGATATAGTTGATGAAAAGTTTGTTTAACTGTCTATGATTCTGGCGGACTTAGGTATTATTTTTATAATCATCATATTTGCTTTAGGTTTTGGTAAGTATAATTCTTCTAATTATATGATATCTCTAATGGATTCAGGAATAATGCTTGGAACGATCTTGATTTCTGGATTGTTACAAGATAAGATTGTCGAATTTATTAAATCCTATAATCCTGAAAAGCGCGGAGATTTATACACCTTAAAATTCCAAAAGGATTGGATGGAAAGTTCAGACGAGAGAGAAAAGGTTGAAGTCTATAAAGCTGCGTACAGTAGCTACAAAGTCACCCAGATAGTATTAATCTTTGGCGTTGGTATCTTAGGAATTTTATCCATGGATGGAATTGGAATAGTTCCAGCTTTATCTCTTGGTATAGTGCTTTTGGTCAGCAAAATTTCTTATGGACTAGCGTCTATAAAAAATAAATAAATGTGGAGGTAGTTATGAAAAATTTGAAGAAGAAGTTAGTAGCGTTGTTGCTGGTTATGGCGATTATTTTACCAGTAATTCCAGTTTTGGCAGAAAGTGTTCCTATGGAGGGACCAAAAATCAGTCCTTGGGCTATGGGTGATATTACAGATAGCCAATTCATCGGAATTATGGAAATTTCCCAAGAGACATTGGCGAAGGATTATACAAAGCCAGCGACCCAAGATGAATTAAAAAAACTCAAGGAGCAATTTGAAATCAAATTATCTTCGACTGGAATGGAATCTAAGAATGAATTTAAAGAAGAAAAAGTTGATGAGAAATTGACTAGGGGGAAAGTTCTTCTGGATATTTATAATATCTTAGGCAAATACGATAAAAATATTTCTGGTGAAACAGAACCTATAAAATATTTGGCGGAGAATAAAATACTTCGAGGAAAAGGAACGGATTATAATCTAGATGATGAAGTCACGTTGGAAGAGGCCTTTGTATTTTATGTGAGAGCTATTAAAAAGTTTTATGCAGACAATGACTTGGGCGGCAAGGGAGTTTTCTACAAAATTGAAAACAAGGGAAATACAGTTTATTTATTCGGCTCCATTCATCTAGGAGATTATAAAATGTATCCCATAAACGCAAGTAGGATGAATGCATTTGAGGAAGCTGATGAACTTTTTGTAGAACTCAATACACAAGATTCGAAAATGATTCAAGAAGTTCAAGGTATGCAATTTAGAACCGATGGCAAAAAATTAAAAGATGAATTAGGCGAAGAATTGTATAAAGAGTATCAAGAAATCGCCACTAGTTTAGGAATGGAAGAAAGTATGTATGAAAATCTAGATGGTTGGGCGGTGTTAAATCAACTATTAATGATACCGACACTTACGCAAAATCCAATTTCTCCCATAATAGGAATAGACAATTATCTAATAACTTTGGCAAACCTATCGGGGAAATCCATAATATCTCTAGAGACTGTGGAAACCCAAAAAGAAACTTTAAAGAAATTCTATGGAGATAACGAAGACGCCCTTTTAGAAAATATTAAAGAAGCAATAGAGATTATTAAATCAGAAGAAAAAATGGCGGAATCATTAAAAGGGGTAGATAATCTAATTAACATTTGGAATGAAGGAAATGAAAAAGCGTTGGGAACCATGTTTGAAGAAGACGAAAGTGCAAAAATTTTGACTTCAGCACGGGATCCTGAGATGGCGAAGAAGATTATAGATCTTTTGGAATCAAAAGATAAAAAAACCTCCTTTGTTCTAGTGGGAGCAGGACACTACGCACCGAATGGCTCAGTTGTAGATATAATCGAAAAAGCTGGATATATTGTAGAAAATTTAAATAAATAAAATTGGGACAGTGAAGATTGTAGAGTTTAAATTTGACTACGTCTTTGTTTAAAAACTGGATATTTTAGAATAGCTAAAGTAAATAATTATTGATATGGAAATTAAAAATCGTCAGGGACTTTCAATTGGAAAATCCCTGACAATTTTATTTATTTCTGAATTTGTATTTTTGTAAATTATTGATACTGCATAGTGAGTGAAAGTATGCAACTTTAAGTGGCATACAATGCCACGTCTACAATATTTATTTAAATCTCTCCCCAATTTTGCCCCAAGTTTCCAAATATTCTTCTTTGGTATAGAGAGGTTTGAACTCGTCTACTACTTTTTTAGCTACGCTCGCATCGTCGTATAGAAGGTCGATTATTGAAAGAGTTAGAACTTTTGCAGCTCCTAAATATGCTATATCCCTATCCACCATCTCGTAAGTTTCTGAGTGGAAGTCGCCCTTTACTCCGCCTATGCTAGCTTGGATTGTGGGTAATATACTTGCGACATCGCCTACATCAGAACTTCCAGTGAAGTGACCTGCATCTTTAACAACGTGGTCTTCTCCAAATATTAAAACTTCGTTTTCGTAAACTACGTCTACTAGATTTCTATCTGGTTTGTCTGGAAGATATCCTGGCATGGTTTTGATTTCTACTTCAGCACCCATTGCCATAGCTCCAGCTTTCCAAGAACGAGTTACTTTTTCAGCCGCGTCTAGAATTCCTTCCACATTGGAACCTCTTACGTAAGTTTCCACTCTTACATCAGCTGGAACTGTATTTACCAAATCTCCACCTTTTGTAATTATAGGATGAACTCTGATGTAATCAGTTTCTTTGAAGGTATCTCTTTGGGCATTGATTGCAGCTAGGGCAATATTTGCAGCATTAAGTGCGTTTATACCCTTGTGAGGTGCGCCCCCTGCGTGGGATTCTTTTCCGATGAAGTGAATTTCTTGTCCAATAAATCCGTTGTTAGTGGAAGCTGCGGTAGCTTTTATTTGGTCATTTCCTTCATTTTCAGATGAGAATGTGTGCTGCATCAAGTTCATATCGATGTCGTCAAAAACTCCAAGGCGAATAAATTCTTGCTTTCCACCTAGAAATTGAATTTTACCTTCTTTGATAAGTTCATTTCTAAAAGCCAGCTCAACATATTCTTCAGCAGGTACAGCTAAAAGGCTCACATCTCCTGCAAGATCAGCCATAATATCTGTATCTTTAAGTGCGTAAAGCACTCCCATAAGCCCAGCTATCATAGCGTTGTGTCCGCAGCAGTGGGCTGCTCCAGTTTCCTTATCTGCAAATGGATGCATTGGAGAAACTACAGAGTCTAGCTCTCCCATGATTCCTACATTGTATTTGGATTCTTTTCCTTTTAGTTTTGCTTTTATTCCAGTAATTGCAATTCCGTCTTCGTATTCTACATTTAATTCATCTAAAACTGCTTTTACTTTTGCAGCAGTTTTAAATTCTTTAAACCCTAGCTCAGGTTCTTCAAAAATAGAATCGCCAATTTTAATTATATCGTCTCTTCTTTTGTCTATTGCATCGATTGCTAATTGTTTTAGTTCCTCTTTTGTTCTCATGAATCCTCCTCTTGTATTATAGCGCTCCTGTAACTTTCAATACTACATTTGCAATAACTGCTGATCCCACATAAGTTCCAGCTAAAGCACAAAGTGTTACCATGATTATTTTAAAACCTTGTTTTCTAAAGGCGTCCACATCTTTTCCAGTTGAAATACCAGCGTAAGCTAATATCGGCGTACAAAGTGGTAGAAGTGAAATATTTTTCATGGATTCCAAATAACTTTCAGCTCCTGGCCAAAGTCCTGGTACACTTGCTATACTAGCTATTAATGCGATAAATAATACTGTAGGAAGATTAAGCCCTAATTTTTGTACGAAGTCTCCTACTATTGTGCCCACTACTACTATCCCAAATAACCAAAGCATTCCAGGTAAAGTGTCTTGTGGAAACAGTGGAGTTCCTTTTTTCGCACTTGCAATATACATAGCTACCATAGCGAAGATTCCTGAGTAAAATAAAACTTTTAATCTTATTGGCCAAGGATTAGCTGCTTTAATTTCTCCTTCTTCAGTTATGTTAACTTGTTCTATTTTTCTTTGGGCATCTACTTCAGCTTTTTCTTTTTCGTAAAATTCTTTTCCTTTAAATTTCTTATACAACCATTCTGTAAGAGGGATTGCTAAGAAGATTGACACATACATTCCATCTGCGGAAGTTAAAACCTGGCTAGTTGCAGCATATGACATAAGCTCGTCAGCTTTTTCAGGAAACTGCTCCACAAGAGGTGCGATTGCAGCACTCATCATAGATGCAGAACCAGTTCCCGCAGCCATAGCCAAAGATTCAGGAGAAAACCAAGTTACATTAGCTAATAGAGAAGCTAAAATTCCACAGAAAATAGTTCCCAGTAATGTTCCAGTGATATAAGAACCCATAACGCCTCTACCTTCAGGGCTATCCAGTCCATACATAGTTCCTACAATAGCAAGGGATCCTTCCCTAGAGTTGGAAAATGCACTACCGATAGCAGTTCTATCCATTTTGAAAAATAACATTGCAATAGGCATGGATAAGAAAATCGTACCTAAGTTACCAAATTCTTGTAAAATAAGTGCAGGTCCTGCGTTTAAAATAGTGTCTAAGTTAGGACCGATAGAACTAGACATAAATGCGATTAAGTACATAACAGAAATACCGATATACGAAGAAGCTTGTTCCATATCAGCATCTGTAACCACTTTGTTGTAACCTAATTTTGATACAAAAATACCTAAAATAAGTGCAAATAGCATAGGTAATAATGCGAATGAAACCATTCCCCATTTAATAGGTATGATTCCAATCATTTCAGCTATTATAACCAAAATCAGACAAAGTACATGGACTCTCCAGTCCCTAAAAAAACCTCGAGCGTTCATAAATTCCCCCTTAAATAAAAGTCTCTAAGACTATTAAATTACTAACCTCTGGCTAGTTTGATAAATTGTACTAAAATTTGTAGTAATTGTCAAAATATTTAGTAAATTTCATCATTATTAAATAAATTTATTAAAGGTGGATTTTTAAATGATTGATTTTTAAATTATGTTAGTGTAAAATTATCTTAACGCTAGGGGGGCTTTTAGCTGAGAGATATAGATCGACCCTTTAACTTGAACCGGGTAATTCCGGCGTAAGGAAGCATAAATTTTAACTTATGACAAGACCCTTTGCGATTATTAGGGTCTTTTTTTGACCCAAAAGGAGAGGCATATTATGAAAGGAAGTATAGCGATACAAATTCTACCGAAAGTAGAACGAGATGAAGTTTTTGGAGCTGTGGATAGAGTAATTGAATATATAAAATCCACTGGACTTACCTATCACGTAGGACCATTTGAAACTACAGTGGAAGGTGAATTTGAGGAGTTAATGGATATTATCAAAAAAGCTCACGAGCTTACGATAGCAGCTGGCGTAACTAGCGTCAGCGCATATATTAAAACTAGCTTTACAAATGAAGAGGAGTTTTGGTCTATAGATGAAAAAATTGGGAAGTATAATAAATAATATTTTTCCAGTAGTAATTTTTGCGATATTATTGGGAGCGTGGGAATTTGTAGTGGAGAGGGAAATAGTCTCTAGATTTATTCTGCCCAGCCCTACAGATATCTTCCAAGTTTTTAAAAATGATTATAAAGTATTATTGGGACATCTTTATGTGACGTTATTTGAAGCTATGATAGGTTTAGCTATTGGAATAGTTATAGGTATCCTAGTAGCTATTTTAATGGAAAGATTTGATAGAGTAAAAAGAGTGATGTATCCTTTAATAATTTTAACTCAAACTGTACCAACGATAGCGATAGCTCCACTTTTGGTACTGTGGTTAGGTTATGATATATTGCCTAAAGTGGTTTTGATAGTCTTGACGACTTTTTATCCTGTTGCAGTTGGAGTTTTTGAAGGATTTCAATCCATAGATGAGGACTATGTTGCTCTACTGAATTCCATGGGGGCTAGCGAGTTTCAAATGTTTAGATATTTAAAAATTCCTGCGACCGCGCCAAATTTTTTCTCTGCATTGAAAATTTCAGCTTCTTATTCAGTGGTGGGAGCTGTAATAGCAGAATGGCTAGGTGGCTTTAGGGGTTTGGGAGTTTATATGACTCGTGTAAAAAAAGCCTATGCTTTTGATAAGATGTTTGCAGTAATTATTATAATTTCCCTATTGAGCTTGGTTTTAATTGTGTTGGTAGATTTATTGCGAAGAATGACATTAAGGTGGGAATATATAGATGAAGAATAAATTAATAATTTTGTTATTGGTTTTTACAATAATTTTAAGCGGATGTGGGAGTAAAGGAAAAACTGAAGAAAAACCTGGTGAATTAAAGGATATAACATTTGTATTGGACTGGACGCCTAATACAAATCATACGGGAATTTATGTAGCCATAGAAAAAGGTTACTATGAAGAAGCAGGATTAAAAGTAAATGTAGTTCAACCAGCAGAGGGGAGTGCGGAATCCTTAGTAGGAACTGATTATGCACAATTCGGAATTAGTTTTCAAGATTATTTAGCCCATGCTATCAGTGGAAATTCTAAAATGCCAGTTGTAGCAATCGCAGCAATACTTCAGCACAATCATTCGGGAATTTTATCTAGAAAAGGAGATGGGATAGATAGACCCCTTGGGCTAGAAGGAAAGACGTATGCCACATGGGATTTGCCTGTAGAGCACAAAATATTAGAAACTGTAATGGCTGAAGACGGTGGCGATTTTGAAAAAGTTGTTAAGATTCCATCGACTGTACTAGATGAAATAACTGCCCTGGATTCAAAAGAAATAGATGCGGTTTGGGTTTATTACGGATGGGCAGGAATAGCTGCAGAAGTTCGCGATTTTGAGACTGATTATTTCGAGTTTAGGGACATAGATTCTACTTTTGATTACTACAGTCCAATACTAATCACCAATGAAAAATTAGTTGAAGAAGATCCAGAATTAGTTCAAGCATTTGTAGATGCTACAAAAAAGGGTTATGAATTTGCGATAGAAAATCCTGAAGAATCTGGGAAGATACTTTTAAGTGCAGACGACGCTCTTGGAGAAGAATTGGTAAAAGCGAGCCAAGAATGGATGACTGATAAATACACAGACGAAGGAGTAGCGTGGGGCTATATAGATCCAGAAAGATGGGGCAGGTTCTATAAATGGTTAAATGATGAAGAATTGTTAGAAGGAGATATATCTCCAGAAGCCGGCTTTACCAATGAATTTATAAAATGAAAGTATTAGAATTATTAAATATTCACAAATCCTTCGGCGAAAAAAAGGTGCTAGATGGGATTAGTCTTTATTTAAATGACGGAGAAATAATTGGACTTCTGGGAGTATCAGGCTCTGGCAAGTCTACAATTTTTAATATTATCTCAGGAGGGATAAAACCTAACTCGGGAAAAGTTATCTTGGATGGCATAGACGTAACTGGAGATAAAGGGAAAGTAGCCTATATGCAACAAAAAGATTTGCTCTTTCCCCATATGAATATCCTAAGCAATACGTCATTGCCCCTAATTATAAGTGGAGTAGATAAAAAGTTAGCCCATGAGGAAGCTTCCAGTCATTTTGAAGAATTTGGCTTAAAGGGAACAGAAGATAAATATCCCAGCCAGCTCTCAGGTGGAATGAGACAAAGAGCAGCACTTCTTAGAACGTATTTAAACAAGAAGTCAGTCATTTTGTTGGATGAGCCTTTCAGTGCCCTGGATATGATTACAAAAGCCAGGATGCACGATTGGTTTATAGATTTGATGAAAAAACTAAAAATATCAGCCATATTTATAACCCACGATATAGATGAAGCGATATTTTTGTCTGACAGAATTTATATTTT
>CANRJQ010000035.1:0-15986 GCA_947630985.1 uncultured Clostridia bacterium
GGGCGTAGTTCAGTTGGTGGAACGTCGGTCTCCAAAACCGAATGTCATGGGTTCGAGTCCTATCGTCCCTGCCAAATAAAAAAGCAATCAATTCTATAAGAATTGATTGCTTTTTTATTTATATAATACTTTCTAAATATTTTTTTAAATATTGGAAGGCATTTTTATAAAGTATTTCCTTGTCATATTTAACTAATAATATTTCTTGAGGGGATTTCAAATTGTAATTGCAATTTAAATCTAGTCCGTTTTTTTCTATATATGTGCATTTAATATTTTTTGAATAGTTATCTTCTTTAGTAAAAGTACTCAGGTCAAATATATTGTCTCTAATTGTAAATTCAGAAGATAAATGATTGAAATATGCTTTATTGATCGTTGAATCTCCAGTGATTTTTAAAAATCTTCTATTTAGTAATATTTTGCTTACATCAAAGAGATTATCTCCAACAATTATTCTATTTTTGTCCTTAATAATATCAAATATATCAAAGAGTTTTGGCATATTTAAAACGTCTTCTTCGTTGTGCAAAAGCAAGGGGAGTTCTAGTCTTTTGTTTCCAGATTCATATTCGTAATATAATTGGATTAAATCTCCGCCTGTGAATATATCTTCTCTGTTTATTCCTAGAAACTTTTCTATAGTTTTAAGTTTTTGATTTTCTAAATCTAGCATGAAGGTTTTGTCTTTAATTTCTCGGTATATATCCAAAGATTTAAAATTTTGAAAATTAAAATCCAAGGAATTAATTTTGGCTCTTTGTTCTATAAATCCTAGGTCAAAGGCATCGCCGTTGAATGTAATTATGGTTTCAAAATTATTTAATAGTTCTTTAGTTTTTACCAATAATTCCTTTTCTTCACCTTTGTATTCAGTTAAAAATTGGCGAAATATAAACTTATTTCCTTCTTTTGCCAGAGTTCCCATGAGATAAATTCTATTTTTTGTTCTCATAAATCCTGTAGTTTCTATATCAAGGAATATGGAATTATTTGGGATTCTATCGTTAATTAAGTCTAATCTTTTTTCTATTATTTTCATATAAATATTATATCAAATAAATTTATCCTTTGCAGTCTAGAAATTTGTACATAAGATATTTTCTTTATAGTATAATATTTCAGAGGTGTAAAATGATTTATTTAGATAATTGTGCTACAACTAAACCTAGGAGAGAAGTTGTAGATTTAATGATAAAAAGTTTAGAAGAAGATTTCTCAAACCCATCTAGTCTCCATTCCTTTGGACATAGAATCGAAAAAAAGGTAGAGGAATCTAGAAGTATTATCGCAGAGTTCTTGAATGTAATGCCAGAGGAGTTGTACTTTACTTCCGGTGGGACTGAGTCTAATAATATATTTATTAATGGAGCAGTAAAAAGGAATAAGCAAATTGGAAATAAAATTATCACTACTCATTTGGAACATTCGGCGGTGGGAGAGGTTTTTAAAAACTTAGAAAGTGATGGTTATGAAGTAGTCTATTTATCCTCAGATGATAATGGAAAAGTGGATTTGGAGCAATTAAGATCAGAGATGAATGGGAATGTATCACTGGTATCTATAATGCATGTAAACAACGAATTGGGGACGATTAACGATATTAGAAGTGCTTCAGAAATAATAAAAAGTGCAAACAAAAATACATTTTTCCACGTGGATGGGGTTCAAGCTTTTGGCAAAATTCCTGTAGATTTAAAAAATTTGGGCGTAGATGGATATTCCATATCTGGTCATAAAATTCACGCTCCAAAGGGCATAGGTGCTTTGTATATAAGAAAGGGCATTCAAATTTCTCCAATTTTCTTTGGTGGCAATCAAGAAAAAGGTATTCGCTCTGGGACGGAAAACACGACTGGAATTTTTGCCTTTGGAAAAGCCGTGGAGATTTTAAAGAAGAATTTTATTGAAGAAGATGAACTTAAAGACAAGCTAAGAAATCAAATGGTAAATCTATTGGAAAAAAACTTTACAGATTATGTAATTAATACTCCCTTAGACAACAGTCCAAATTCAATTTTAAATGTGAGCTTTTTCCATACTAGAGGAGAAGTTATATTACATTATTTAGAGCAAGATGAGATTTATATAAGCACGACGTCGGCTTGTAGCAGTAATAGTAAGACCAAATCCAATTTGGAAAAACTAGGCAAATCTACGGAAATTTGTGATGGTTCTATCAGGATTTGTCTAGGCTATGAAAATACAATGGAAGATATTGAGATATTTATGGAAAAACTCCACTTTGCTGTGGAAGATATTAGAAAGATTACGATGAGGAAAAGATGAAAGAAGTTATATCAATTAGTTCAGGAGAAATTGTATTAAAGGGCAAGAATAGGAAATATTTTGAAAATGCTTTGATTTCTAAAATTAGAAGGGCATTGAAGGATTTAGAAATAGAAAGAATTTACAAAGAAATCGGTAAGACATATGTGGAATGTCGCGAAGAAGATATCGAAGAAGCCATTAATAGAATAAAAAATGTTTTTGGGATTGTATATGTCAGCAGAGTAGTACGATGCGAAAAAAACATTGAAGATATAGAAAAAGCTATAGACAAAGTTTTGAGCTGGAAGGATACGGATAAAGAGTTCACTTTCAAAGTTATTTCTTCTAGAGCAGATAAAAATTATCCGCTAAATAGTCCACAACTGAATCAAAAATTCGGCGGATATGTTTTAAAAAATTATGAAAATGCAAAAGTAGATGTTCACAAACCTGAAGTGAACTTATTTTTAGAAATTAGAAGCTATGCATACGTATATGCCGATAGATTTGATGGACTAGGTGGGATGCCTATGGGAACAAACGGTAAAGGCTTAATTTTACTTTCAGGGGGAATAGATAGTCCAGTTGCTGCGTTTATGATGGCTAGGCGAGGATTGGAAATAAATGCAGTTCACTATCATTCTTATCCATATACATCAGAAAGAGCAGAAGAAAAGGTTTTGGATCTTGCGAAAATTGTATCTAGATATTCTGGATCTATGAAAGTATTTTCTGTAAATATTTTAGAGATACAAAGAGCCATTGCAGAAAATTGTGACGAAAACAATATGACCATAATCTCTAGGAAGTTTATGATGAGAATTGCAGAAGAAATCTCCAAGAAAAATAATTATGATGCTCTAATTACAGGAGACAACTTAGGACAAGTAGCCAGCCAGACCATAAAGGCTATGAAAGTTATAGACAAAACTACGGACATGTTGGTCTTTAGGCCTTTAATTAGCATGGACAAAACACAGATTATAAAAATTTCTGAGGATATAGGAACCTATGAAACTTCAATACTACCTTTTGATGATTGCTGCACGATATTTGCACCAAAGCATCCTAACTTGAATCCTACTGAAGAGAAAATTAATGCTGAAGAAGAAAAGCTAGATATAGAAGGGCTTGTAAATAGAGCGGTGGAGTCGGCAAGAATTATTGAAATAGAATAAATAGTTCGAGGTGAAAGATGAGGAAGTTTCCTATATAGACATGACAAAGGGAGATATTTTATCAGGGTTTAAAATGTTTTACGATATGGCGACTTTTGCTCCAGTTTCATTTAGAAATAGTTATGAGTCAGCGGCAAATAATGACCCAAATAGGGAACAGGCTAGAATAAAAGTAAAAGATACTGATGCAAATATTTTGTTAATCGCTGGTACAGAGGATATGATGTGGCAATCCGATGTGGCTGCTCAAAATATCTACGACAAGCGACCAGAAAATTTTGAGGTTTTGATATACGAAGGAGCAGGTCATGTGTTTTTTGCAGACTGGTATTTTAACGCTGGCAATATGAATATGGCTTTGGGTGGAGACATCAAGAGAAATGGAAAAGCTGGCCATGATAGCATGAAAATTATAGTAGATAGATTAGAAAAATGGCACAGTCAAGATAATTAAATATTTTGACATGCATTAATACTTGTGACTATATAAAATAATATACCTGATGAATTTAGCTTGTTAATAGTGACAAATTAAAATCATCAATAATAAAACAACATCCAGAAGATTTCCGGATGTTGTTTATTTTCCCTAAAATTATTTTACTAATTCAAATGCTCCTTGTGGCACATAAATTGTTTTTGTGTTGAAGATTGTAAGTCCGCCTATGTCGACTTTTTCTCCGTTAACTAAAGCATAGTTTTTAGAGATAGGAAGTATGATTTCTTGTTCTCCTTTTACTACTTTAACTTCGTGATTTGTATCTTCTGCGAAGTTGAATTCTATAGTTGCTCCCTTAGCTTCGAATCCTGGTCTAGCTACGTTATATAATTTTGAAGTTAGAGAATTCAAATCTAATTGAAGTAATCCACTTACATATTTTCCTATGTCACTGTTGTGAACTGTTCCTGAAAGAACTTTTGCATTGGAGTCAGTAGAGTAGCAATAAAGTGCTACGTCGCCACCAACGTGTCCACCAGTAGTCCAACCAATGTTGGATCTGTTAGACACAACTGTTCCTACAGCTCCTTGAACATCTTTTGCATCTTTTATGGATTTCAATTCAGCTTCTGTTAAGTCAGCTATTCCATATGCTTCATTCATTACAGCTGCGATATTAGTTCTATTTTCATCTAGTTTAGCAGCTACTCCTTCTCCAGTAAGTTTTGCATCTTTTATGATATGAGTAAATGACTCAAGAGGAGCTTTGTCATATCCTGAAGAAATTTGTCTATGTCCTACTGTAAGTCCACCTGTACCGTGGTCAGAAGCAATTATCAATACAGTATCTCCGTGTTTATCAGCAAAATCTTTAGCAATTTTTACAGCTTTGTCAAATGCTAAAACGTCAGAATTTACACCCACTGGATCGTTAGCATGTGCTGCCCAGTCTACTTTAGAACCTTCTACCATTAAGAAGAAGCCTTTGTCATTTTTAGCAAGAACTTCTAAAGCTTTTTCAGTCATTTCTGCAAGAGATGGTTCTTTTGCAGGGTCTCTGTCGATGTCATAAGCCATTGCAGATTCTGCAAACATTCCCCAAAGCTTGTCCCCAGTTGAAGCCTTCATAGCTTCTGGAGTTGTTATATAGTCATATCCTAACTCTTTTATTACTCCAACTAGATCTTCGCCGTCTTTTCTAACAACTGGATCTAAGTGCTTGCTACCTGCTCCTAAAACTACTTCCATTCCTTGGTAAACTTGTTGTTCAGCAAGGTCTTCATAGTTATTTCTGTTAGGGTTGTGAGATGTGAAATCCGCTGGTGTAGCGTGCTGAACGTTAGATGTAGAAATTATTCCTGTAGCTTTTCCAGCTCTTTCAGCGCCTTCTACTATTGTAGCAATAGGCATCATAGCTTTTGACTTGTCAAATTCTGCTCCTGGCATTCCTGCTACTGATGGATAAGTTCCAACGTAAGGTGATTGGGTTTTGTATCCAGTAGCCATTGCAGTTCCTGCTGGTGCAGAGTCAGCGATTGGAGTGTTAGCGTTGTTAGTTTTAACAAGTCCTGTAGCCATTGAATCCATAACTAATTTGAAATCATCTGTCATCCATCTAGCCATAGTAGACGCTTCGATGTTCATTCCATCTGGAATCATCATTATTACATTTTTTGCAGTTCCGTAATTTACTTCTGCCGCCATAGCGAAAGAAGGTACCATTATGACAAAAACTAAAACCAATGCCATAATTTTCTTGAAATTCTTCATTAAAATTCCTCCTAGAGTATTAATATTTCTAATTAACTATAAAGTAAAATTGTAAAGGGTAGAATAGGGAATTGTTAAATGTATATAAATTACTTAGAGTTTACAAAAAAATAGAATTGTTTAAAAGAGTTAACTATGATGATATAATAAAAGAATATATTAATTGTGAGGTGAGAAGATGAAGAAAAGTATAATACGCGTTATTCAAATTGCATTGGTTTTGGTGGTACTTTATTCATCTTATAAGATACATGATTATTATCAAACCTATAAATCCCATAACGAAATGCACAAAGAAATCGTAAATATAAATAGCAGATGGGAAGAAGTAGTTAAAATAGACAAAGCAGATATTTTTGAGGAAAAAGAAATAGAATCAAAAGAAGATGAATTAGCAATCTCTAGAATAAGTTATTTACAAAATGAATATCCAGAAATAATAGGATGGATAACTATACCTGGAACCAATATAGATTATCCCTTTGTAAAGGGTGCGGACAACGAATATTATTTAAATCACGACTACAAAGGAAATTACAATGTATTTGGTGCAGTATTTATGGAGAAAGACAACGATATAGATTTTTCTGACCAAAATACAATTCTTTATGGCCATAATATAAGAACGGGAAAATTTTTCCATGAACTGACCACAAAATATAGAAAATCTGAGTTTGTAAAAGAAAATAATATTATAGAGATTACACATATGGGTGGATATGATGAATATGAAATCTTTGCAGTTTATTCAGCAGATCCAATGGAAAAATTCAGAACGCCAAATTATTCCGATGAAGAATTGAATTTACTAATTGAGAAAATAAATGAAAAAAATGAAATAGATGGAGAAATTCCAGAAGACTTCAACGAAATTCTAACGCTACAAACATGTATAGAAAATGACAAGAGACTAGTTATCCATGCAAAAAAATTAATCGAAAAATAATAAAAGATCTATGTTCATATATGCAAATAAGTTAGTGCTCTAATTTAATATATGATGGAAGTAAATTAATTATGTTATAATTAGAATAATAAATCTTAGGGGTTGATAATATGGAACTTCAGTCGTATGGTATAAAACAACGTGCAATGGAGTTAGGAGCACATGGATGTGGTATTGCAAATATAGAAAGGTTTGATAATGCACCTCAAGGATTTTCTCCAAAAGATGTATTTTCTAGATGTAAAAGCGTCATTTCCATATTTAAGCAAATGCCATCAGGAGCGATTCTGGCAGAAAATTCAATTCCATATACTCATGCTGCATATAAAATGTATGATGAACTAGACAATATTTCTATGGAGATTTTAAGATATTGTCAAGATTTAGGTGCGGATGCGGTAATCGTTCCTTCTGATACTCCTTATATCTATTGGGATCCAGAAAATATGGTGGGCAAAGGAATCATTTCATTGAAACATGCTGGGGTACAAGCCGGACTTGGAATTATGGGACATAATACTATTTTTATGAATCCCGATTATGGCAATATGGTGTATTTGGGGGCTGTATTGGTAGATGCCGAATTAGAACAAGATGAACTAATGGAGGACTTTGATTGTATACCTGGTTGTAAAAAGTGTATTACATCGTGTCCTGTTTCTGCAATAGAAAACAATTCTGTAAATCAAAAATTATGTAGAAAACAATCCTTTTTCCAAGTTGGAAGAGGGTGGGATTTATATAATTGCAGTGAATGCAGAATAAAATGCCCTCTTAGGTTAGGGAAAATTAATAAGCTGAATAAATGATTTAAAAATTACAATAAAATATAAGAAACGAATAAAAAAGCCTAGGGCACGAATTGTACAATTCAGCCCTAGGCTTCTGTTAATTACTTATGCTGCTGGTTTTAATTCTAGTGATTCTATCATTTCAAATAATTCATATAATACTTTAGCAAGTTCTGCTCTAGTAGCATTTCCTTTTGGTTCGAAAACATTTCCTGGTTTTCCTTCCATAATTTTAGCAACTACTACTTTGTCTACCGAAGTTTGTGCAAAGTCAGAGATATCCCCTTCATCTGCAAAATCTTTTGGCATTATTTGAATAAGGACAACTTCTTTGTAATCAAGATAGTTTGCTAAAATTACTGCCATTTCTTCACGAGTCAAGTCTTCATCAGGTTTGAACTTATCGCCATTATTTTCTAGTGCAATCTTGTTTTCCACTGCCCATGCTATAGATTTTTCATACCAATCGCCATTTTCAACATCTTTAAAATCTGCATTTCCTTTGGCTTTGGTTTCTCCATCTAGACGGTGAAGTGTAGTCAATAGCATCGCTCTTGTGATCTTAGTATCAGGTTCAAAACTAGCTTCTTTTATTTCAGTAAAGATATTCGCATCTGCCATAGCCAAGATATATTTTCTTGCCCAATGTCCTTTGATGTCGTTGTATCTTTCTGCTACTTCTGGTTTTTCCCCAACAGTTATTCTACCTTCTATTTCAGGTTTTACTGTTTTCTTAGCTTCAATAAATTTAGCCAATACTTCTGATAGAAGTGGGAACTCAGATACTTTTTCGCCTTTTTTAAACATTTCATATCCGTCTCCACCTACTGCCATGAAGTCATTGGTAACTAATTTGTAAGTTTTTTCTAAATCTAGTGCTTCTTCTCCAACTTTTACATCGAATACTCTTTCGCCAGCTGGTTGGTTAACATCATATTTGAATGTCATTCCACCTACATGAGGGAATTTACCTACTACTTCTGGAGCAGAATCTACACCGAATTCTAAAGCTTCAAGAATTTCAGCGCCCTTCAATTCCAAAACTACAGGATAGTTAGTAAATGGGAAAGATTGCAAAATTTCGCCCATAGTTATATCCCCTGCATCTATGCTAGCTCTGATTCCTCCACCATTGGTGATAGCTACGTCTGCGCCTGAAATATCTAGCATTGCATCAGTTAAAAGATTTCCTAGATTAGTTTCGCCTGCACGAACTTTTTCTCTAACTCCGTCTAATTCAACTTCAGTTTTTCCAATTACTCTTTCTAAGAAAGGTTTATTGCTTTCTTCTACTTCTTCAATTGCAGCTACAATTTCAGCATTTGGCTCTAAAGCCTTCAGCTCTTCGTAAGTGTTTAATTTTGCAACTTTTGAAACAACTTTTCCTTCTTCAACTGTGATAGTAATTTCCCCAACGTTTTTAAGATGGTAAGCTGTTTGGGCTATGAGTGCGCCATTTACTACTTTGCCTTCTGGCAATTCTGTATGGGAGTGTCCATCAATTATAACGTCGATTCCAGTTACTTTTTCAGCTAATACGTCTGATCTTTCTTCACTGGAAAGATCTAGTCCAAGGTGAACTAATGCTACTATAACATTTGCGCCTTGTTCTTTTAGTTCAGCTACTTGTTCTTCAGCTGATTTGATATAATCTACAAAAGTAAGTCCTTCAGTATTTTTCGGATTGGATTTAGTTTTGGTTTCTGGTGTTGCGATTCCAAAAACTCCAACTTTCACTCCGTCAACTTCAATAATAGTATTAGCCTTGAGAGTTTTTTCTCCCTTTACATCTACTACATTAGCTTGTAGAATAGGGAACTTTGCAACTTCTGAAAGTTTTGCAAGGCCTTCTTTTCCGTAGTTATAGTCGTGATTACCAGGTGTCATCGCCTTGTAACCAATTGAGTTCATAAGTTCCACCATGGAAACGCCACTGCTAATTGTAGCAAATGTAGTTCCGTGGGTCATATCCCCAGCGTCTAAAAGGATAGCCCCTGGTTTAGAATCCACAAAAGTTTTAAGTTTTGCAAATCCAAGTTTTCCACCTTTTTCGTCTTCTTGTGCATTACCATGAACATCATTGGTATGCAAAATTGTTATCACAGTTTGCTCTTTCGCAGCTAGTGCTTCCACTGGCATAGCGAATACCGATAACATCATTACAAATGCTAACATTAAACCAATAATTCTTTTTTTACTCATAAAAACCTCCTAAATTATTTATTATATATCTAATATACC
The DNA here is from genome assembly GCA_947630985.1 of uncultured Clostridia bacterium. Lineage (GTDB taxonomy): Bacteria > Bacillota > Clostridia > Tissierellales > Peptoniphilaceae > Neofamilia. The sequence goes on from CANRJQ010000035.1 coordinate 9,637, forward strand.
ATATATTTACACAAAAATAACACATAACTGTAAAAACCTTTTCACATCAAGTAAAAACTAGCTAATATTGTAATAATTACTCGCTATCATCTAGGGTATATAGGAAATAATGATATGAAAGAGGTGACGAGAAATATGAAATACGATTCTATAATAATAGGATTTGGAAAAGGCGGAAAAACTTTGGCAGGTTTTCTTGCTAGTAAAGGTGAGAAAATTGCATTGATAGAAAAATCTCCCAAAATGTATGGAGGAACCTGCATTAATATAGCTTGTCTTCCATCAAAAAACTTGGTGAAAAATTCCGACAAGGTAAGCAAAATGGATTTATCCTATGAAGAAAAGAATATAAAGTTTAAAGAATCTATAAAAGAAAAGTCTGAAATGGTATCCATGTTAAATAAAAAAAATTACAATAAACTTGCTAGTTTAGATAACGTGGATGTTATAGATGGATTCGGATCTTTTGTGGATAGAAATACTGTTAAGGTAGAAACGAAAGACGGAGACATAGAAATATTAGGAGAGAAAATTTTTATTAACACTGGAGCAAAGACTTCATTTCCTAAATTAGAAGGAATAAAAGACAATAAATTCGTTTACGATAGTGAAGGTATAATGGAGCTTGAAGAACTTCCTAAAAAACTTACGATCATAGGTGCTAGCTATATAAGCATAGAGTTCGCTTCAATTTTTTCAGGATTTGGAAGTGAAGTTGTCGTTTTGGATAGAGGGGATGAATTTTTAAAAAGAGAAGATCGAGACATTGCACAAGAAATTAAATCTCAATTAGAAAATAGAGGAGTTTCGATATATCAAAATGCATCTACAACAAAAATTGAAAATGATAAGGTTTTTTATAAACAAGATGGCAAAGAGAAATACATTGAAGACACTATAATACTCTTAGCTACTGGAAGAAAGCCCAATATAGAAAAATTAAACCTAGAAGCTGCAGGGGTTGAAATTGCAGAAAGTGGATTAATAAAAGTGGATAAGCATCTTAAAACGACAGCTGAAAATATTTGGGCTATTGGGGATGTCTGTGAGAGACAACAATTCACATATATTTCTCTAGATGACTATCGAATAATTAAATCCACTTTAGCAGGTGATGGATCTTATAATTTGGAAGAGAGAAAAAATGTGCCATACTCTATGTATGTAACTCCTACTTTTTCTAGAGTTGGATTAAGTGAAGAAGAAGCCAAGAAGAATGGCATAAATTATAAGATAAAGACGATGAAAACTGCTGAGATTCCCATGGCTCATGTAATTGGAAAACCGGAAGGAATGCTCAAAGCTTTAGTGGATGAAAATAGTAATAAAATTTTAGGGGTTATGCTTTTGTGTGAAAATGCTCATGAATTAATAAATATAGTTAAACTTGCTATGGACATGGATGCAGATTATACGGTGTTAAGAGACAATATTTATACTCATCCCACTATGGCAGAATCCTTTAACGATTTGTTCAATTTATAAAATTTAGAAAAGGCAGTGAAATGAAAGACTATTTGACCATAAGAGAATTACTGGAAATGAACTTTTTCAAAGGTTCGACTTTGCTTGCAGGATCTAAAGGCTTGGTTAATAAAGCTAATAATTTCGTGATTTTAGAAACCCCTGAAGGGATGGACTGGCTAAAGGGAAACGAAATTGTCATTACAGCTGGCCATGCATATATTAACAGAGAAGAGCTTAAAAGAGATTTAATTAAATCAGCTCACAGGATGAATGCAGCTGCCTTGGTAATTAAAATAGGCAGATATTTTGGCGAAATAGAAAATCAATTAATTGAAGATGCAGATGAGTTGGGAATTCCTATTATTGTCCTAGACAAAAGCGCTAACTACACAGAGCTGATTAATGATTTCTATAAATTGTTATTCAACAAGAAAAATGAAAACTTATTGGAGATAAACTCTGCCTATAATAAACTTTTAAGTTTACAAATAAATAAAGCTACGATTCAAGATATAATAAAAGAAGTAGAAAATCTAAGTGGGTTAGATATACAATATAAAAGATTTTTAGATACAGATGATAAACTTATAGGTGGCAAAATCCTTGGAATTAGCCAGACTCAAGATTTAGGTTTTTTATTAATCCAAGGACACAAAGACGGTGACGAGTTTCAAAATAATATAATTCGTTATGGGATGTCACTAATAAACAATCAACTGTTATTAGAAAAAGATTTATTATATTCCATAAGTGAAAATCACAGGATGCTAACCCAATTACTTTTAGGAAATCATGATTTTGACGAAAGTTTTTACGAAAGTATTTTAATCAGCTTAAAATGGAGAGAACCTAAGTATTATGGTGTGTACTTCTTAACGGAAAAAGAATCCACGTTGGAAACCCAAGAAATTAGAAAATATATTGAATACTTGGTAGGCAATCTATTTTTATTTAACCGTAGTAATGATGGGATAGTAGTATATCTTCCTTTTAGTAAAATGGATATAAAAAATTTAGTAGAGAAAATAGATAATAAGTTTAACTCTGAATATCAACAAATCAAGATAGGTATTTCACTAGAAAAAGATAGCTTCAAAGACTTGCAAACTGCATTAGACGAATCTAAACAGATTGCTAAAATTGCACAAAGAAAAATTTCTTTCTTAGAAGATTTACCTGGAGAAAGATTTCTTTTAGATATAGCTGAAAATCAACAAATAAAAGGACTTTTTAAAACTATTATAGATGATCTAAAATCCTATGACGAAAATCATGGAACTGAATTGTTTGAAACTTTGATTACTTATATAGGAAATGATTTGAAAAGACAAAAAACAGCAGATGTTATGCATATTCATATAGAGACTTTAAGATACAGATTAAATAAAGTGGAAGAATTGACGGGATTAAATTTAAATAAAAGTAAAGACTTAATGGCTATCTTAATAGCTGCCGAATTATATCATTACTTGTAAAATGAAAATTAATAGTATTAGGCGTCCTTATGACTTCTCATAAAAATGAGAAGTTTTTTTCTGATTATCTCCTATACTATTATAATCATAATTTATATATAATTGTTTAGTGGAGGAAAGTAATTTGGATGGTAATCGCGAAAAAGTATCAGCTTTAGAACCTCTTATCTTGATAATTGGAAGTTTACTTGCAATTTTATCTGCCATTATTTGTATGCAGATAATAGGAAAAGTGGGTGTAACGCCTAATACTTCATTGATAGGGGCCATAGTCGCTATGATTATTGCTAGGATTCCCCTGGATATATTCGTAAAATTCAAGACATTAGAAAGGCAAAACTTATTGCAAACAGCAGCATCAAGTGCAGGCTTTTCAGCAGCTAACTGTGCGTTTTTGTCTTTAACGATTTTTTACATAATGGGTGAAACAGATTTTATCATACCTATGGCAATTGGCGTATCGATGGGAGTGATAGTTTCAATTCAAGTACTAGGTAATATATTTGACTCCAAAATTTTCCCCGCCCAAGAAGCATGGCCACCAGGTGTAGCTACTGCAAATACTATTATAGCTGGTGATCAAGGCGGCGATAAAGGAAAACGATTAATACAAGGTTTAGTTGTAGGAATTGTTGCAAGTTATTTTAAACTTCCTGCTGCTGGGATAGGAATTGTATTTATTGCAAATATATTTTCTATGATTGCATTAGGTACTGGATTATTATTACGAGGGTATTCTCATTTACTGTTTAGCTTTGACTTGGGAACCACTTATATTCCTCATGGCATTATGATTGGAGCTGGTCTTATGGCTCTAGTCCAGTCAGTGTTAGTAATCACTAAGAAAGATGTGAATGCTTACGAAGAATATAATTTGACAGTAAGTGGCAAAAAAACAAAAAGCATATTGCTAAAATCGATAATAATTTATGCAATATGTGCTACTGTTTTGGCTTTAATAACTGGCGTGACTAAGAGGATGAATATTCCTAGTGTAATATTGTGGATTATATGGTCTACGATATCTGCTACATCTGCAATGCTATTAGTAGGCATGGCAGCTATGCATTCAGGTTGGTTTCCTGCCTTTGCTATAACTACTATATTTATGACTATAGGAATTTTTCTTGGATTTGACTCCATTTCATTAGCTGTTTTAACAGGATTTATATCTTCTGTGGGACCTTGTTTTGCAGATATGGGATATGATTTAAAATCCGGTTGGATCATAAGAGGATACGGAAAAGATGTCAAAAAAGAAATTTATGGCAGAAAACAACAAGTAATTAGCGAAACCATTGGAGGACTAATAGGAATATCAGTTGCATTAATCACTATTAATATTTACTTCAATTACAATATTATACCTCCTGTCAGCAAAGTATTTGCAACTACAGTACAAGCTGCAGCTGACACTTCGCTTATAAATACATTAGTAATTTGGGCTATTCCTGGATTAATTTTACAATTAATGGGAGGAAACTCAAATATGCTAGGCGTACTATTCGCTACAGGACTTTTAATAGATAATCCTATTTACGGAATAGGTGTTTTATTAGCTGCAGTAGCAAGAATTATTTTTGGAAATGAATTTATGGAAATTAGAGACGCAGGACTGATAGCTGGAGATGGTCTATATGGATTTTTCTCCACATTATTCCAAGCGATTTTCTAAAACCAGATAATATACCGCCTTAAATGGCAAGACTAAATATGTTAATAAGGGCCACTCTATCAAGATGCCAAGCTAGTAACGACGACTTCACATCAGAATATATTCTAATGAAGATGAGAAGAATAATTTAGTTCTTATGCTATATACTAAACGTCTAAAACCCCAAAAAGACTATATATAGCCTCTAATCTACCCCCAGAGACTAATTTACACCCCAATGGAATTAGTTGAACTAAGTTAATGGATTTCTCAGATACCCCAATCACTTCACAGTGAGGTTAAAGTCGAGATACGGCTGTTACAATTTGTTTTCCCTTATACAAATCGTAACGACGCATTTGAAATGAAGTGGCTTTTATTTATAAATGTAATCCAAGCAGTTGGATTATTTTTTTTAGACATTTTTCTTCTAAAAATTTATACATAGGGTATAATAAAAATATGACAATTAAAGTAGGTGAATTTTTGAATATAGAACAAATTCTTCAAAAGTATTTTGGATTTGACGATTTTAGACCTCATCAAAGGCAAATAATAGAATGTATTTTATCTGGCAGAGACGTATTAGGAGTACTACCAACAGGTGGCGGAAAGTCCTTATGCTATCAGCTTCCAGGAATAAAGTTAAAAGACTTGACGATTGTAATTTCTCCGTTGATATCCTTGATGAAAGACCAAGTGGATGCATTAAGAGAACAGGGAATAGCAGCTGAGTTATTAAATTCTACTCTTTCTCTGGAGGAAACCAAGGAGATAGAAAACAAAATAGAAAATGGAGAAGTTAAGATACTTTATATAGCTCCAGAAAGATTAGATTCTGATTATTTTATTAATTGGATTAACAGATTTAGTATTTCTCTTTTGGCAATAGATGAAGCCCATTGCGTCAGTCAGTGGGGACATGACTTCAGACCTAGTTATAGAAAGATTAGTTACTTTATTTCTAGATTGAGAAAAAGGCCAATTGTCGTTGCATTTACTGCAACAGCTACTGAAAAAATTAGACAAGATATTGTAAATTTTTTGGAACTAAATAATCCAGAAATTTTTATTGGATCCTTTGACAGACCTAATATCCAATTTATTATAGAAGAACCCAAGTCCAAGAACCAATACTTATTGAACAATTTAGACGAAGAAGAATCCTCAATAATTTATGCCAACACTAGAAAAAATGTAGATAGCATATATGAATTATTAAAAAATAATAATTATTCTGTAGAAAAATATCACGCAGGAATGAATAACGAAGCTAGAAAAATATCCCAAGATAATTTTATTATGGATCGGTCAAAAATTATCGTGGCCACTAATGCTTTTGGTATGGGAATAGACAAACCTGACGTGAGAAAAGTTATTCACTATAATATGCCCAAAGACTTAGAGAGTTATTATCAGGAAGCTGGTAGGGGTGGAAGAGGTGGGCTAGATTCAAAAGCCATATTACTATTTTCCAAAGCGGATATCGTCACAGCTAAATTTTTAATCAGCCAAGGTGATGATCCTTATAGTATGGCAAGATTAAACGATATGATAGGGTATTGCAACACAATAAATTGTTTGAGACAGTTTATTTTAAACTACTTTGGAGAAGAATATCCTAATCCTTGTATGAACTGCTCATCTTGCTTAGAAGACTTTGAGTTAGTTGATGTTACAAAAGAGGCCCAGATGGTTTTGTCCTGTATATTAAGAATGGATCAAGATTCGGTGCAGGATTGGTTTGTAACGTT
>CANRJQ010000036.1:0-15334 GCA_947630985.1 uncultured Clostridia bacterium
TTTTTAAATATTAAATTTGTATTACAATTAGGAAAATTCGGGAAAATTTGCATTTCTAGCAATTGACAAAGCATTTCATTTGTTACATAATTAAAATGTAAACGATAACAGATTTTAATGAATGACAAATATAAATAGATAAATTTTTGAGGTGATTTAATTGAGTGCGACTATAAAAGACGTTGCAAAAATGGCTGGAGTCTCCATATCCACAGTTTCCAGAGTGGTAAATGACTCTAAACCCGTAAGTCCCGATGCTAGAAGGAGAGTGCTTCACGCGATAGAAGTGTTGGAATATGAGCCTAATGAAATAGCTAGGAGTTTAGTAACCAGAAAGAGTAATATAATTGGAGTAATCGTAGAAGACTTTGGACTGTCCTTTGTATCACAGGTATTAAGAGGGGTGGAAGAAGTAGCTAGGATGTATGATTACGACATTTTAGTCTCTAGTACTTATGGAGATTCTGAAATGGAAGATAGATATATGAAATTACTTTTACAAAAACAAGTAGAAGGAATAGTAGTAATAACAGAAAGCAATAACAAAAACAGATTGCAAAATATAAAGGATTTAAAAATTCCCGTATCTTATTTGAATAGATACTATAGAAATGAAGATGTAGCGACTATAACCATAGACAATATACGATCCACAGCAGCTATGGTGGAATACTTATTCAATAAGGGGCATCGCAATATTGGATACTTTGGAATTGAAAAGGATTTCGATATTACAGTGGAACGTTTTAAACAAAGGGGATACAAGGAAGCTATGAAGAAGTTTGCTTTAAAAGAAAGAATTTTGGAATTGTCAGAAAATTCTGATGAAGCATTCTTGGACATAGAAAGTCAGCTAATTGATAGTATTAAAAAAGAAAATATTACAGCTATAATGGCTTATTCAGATGAAGCGGCGATTAAAATTATGAATATTTTAAAAGACAATGGCATAAAAGTTCCAGAAGATGTTTCCGTAACAGGAGTGGGAGACATTAAAATGTCTGAACAATATAGGCCAAAGCTCACTACTTTAAAAGAGCCCCTATACGACTATGGCGCTGTTTCCATAAGAAGCATTATCAAAGCTATTAAAGGCGAAGAGAAGATGCCAGAAGAAACTGTAATTTTGCCTTTCTATATAATTGAACGAGAAAGTGTAAAAGAAATTTAAATTATGAAATACGTAGTTGTTTCCGGTTCTGAGATAAGAGCAAAGGGAATTTACAATTTGGTAAAGGAGTATCTCACGGAAATAGAGGGAATTTATCTAGTTGGAAAGTACGATATGGATTATCTTCTAGATGAAGAGTTAGATTTTTTATTCTTTGATATGAACTACCTGAAAGAATATAGAACCAAAATTTCTAAAAAGACAAAAATCTTAGTTAAGAATCCCGTTTTAGTAGCTTTGGATGAAGAAGAGCCCAAAGACTACTATCCTCACATAAAAGTAATCAACGGAAATTCAACTGTTGACGAACTTAAAAATATGTTGGAAATCAAGGTACGAGATGAAATAGAGTACAATTTATCTGATAGGGATAAATCCATTTTGTATCTTCTATCCAAGGGTATGAGCAATAAAGAAATTGGAAAAAGATTATATCTTAGCGAAAAGACTATAAAAAATAATTTGACTAGAATTTACAAAGTATTAGGCGTAAAAAATAAATACGAGGCTATAAACAAGTCTAAAAATTTAAAAGAATGACCACAATGCACCCACATTTAATTTAATGGGTCCATTTTTATTACTAATAAACTGGGTATAATTAAAAAATATATGGAGGTAAGAAACAAATGATAAATGGAGTAATGATGCAAGGTTTTGAATGGTACTTGCCTGATGATGGTGAGTATTATAAAAGATTAAAAGAACGTGCAGAGGAATTAAAAAAAGTGGGAATAGACGCTCTATGGCTACCACCGATGTTTAAAGCTACGGGAACTAACGACGTGGGGTATGGAGTTTATGATTTATACGATTTAGGTGAGTTCGATCAAAAGGGAAGTGTACGAACCAAATATGGAACATTAGAAGAACTAAGAGAAGCCATTGAAGAACTACACAAGTATGACATTAAGGTTTACGCAGATGTGATAATGAATCACAAAGCTGGAGCAGATTATCCAGAGACTTTTATGGCAGTTCAAGTTGACGAATACGATCGGAATAAAGAGATTTCTGAAGCCCATGATATTGAAGCGTGGACGGGATTTAATTTTCCAGGTAGAAATGGAATGTACTCAGAATTCATCTGGAACTTCAGCCACTTTTCTGGAGTAGACTTTGATCAAAAAGCAGGAGTCAGTGGAATTTTTAAAGTTTTAGGTAATGACAAAGATTGGAATGAAGGAGTGGCTACTGAAATGGGCAACTTCGACTATTTAATGTTTGCAGATTTAGATTTAGAAAATGAAGATGTGAGGCAAGAGCTTTTTAGATGGTCTGAATGGTTTATTAATCATGTAGATATAGATGGAATAAGATTTGATGCGTTGAAGCATATTAGCGACGTTTTTTTGAAAGATTTCATCGTCAATTTAGAGGAGAAATCTGAGAAAGATTTATATTATTTTGGGGAGTTTTGGGTTAATTCAAGGGATATTAACAATAAGTATTTGTATGAGACTAAATACAAGACTAATTTGCTAGATACGGTTTTGCATTTTAATTTCCATGAAGCATCTATGAATGGACAAGGCTACGATATGAGAAAGATTTTTGATAATACTATTGTTCAAGAACATCCTATATTAGCCGTAACATTTGTGGATAATCATGATTCCCAACCGGGACAATCGTTGGAATCTTTCGTAGAACCTTGGTTCAAAAAAATTGCATATGGATTGATTCTCCTAAGAAAGGACGGCTATCCATGTATATTCTACGGGGATTATTTTGGAATTGAACATGACGGGATAGAAGGGCAACAAGGGATGATAGACAATCTATTATGGATTAGAAATAATTACGCTTATGGAAATCAAGTGGATTATTTTGTAGAACCACAGTTAATAGGGTGGGTGAGAACAGGAGATGAAGAACATCCTGGAAGTTTAGCAGTGGTGATTTCCACTGGTGATATGAAAACTTTACAAATGAATGTTGGAGCAGATCAAGCGGGAAAACATTATGTAGATTTAACAGGAGGAAATAAAAACGAAGTAATAATAGACGAGGAAGGAAATGGAAACTTTGAAGTAGGTCCAGGAACTCTATCTGCATGGGCAGAAGCTCCTAATACTTTATAATTTTATCTATAAACGGCAAAAAACTGGGAAGTGTGGGGTTCCCAGTTTTTTGCACAATTATCTAACAAAATTAATAAGAGGTAAAACAATAATTGTGATAATAATTATCATTGATAACTGTTATCGTAAACATTGTATATCATATTATTATATTTGTAAAGGGATTTTTCGAAAATTTATTAATAATTAGTAATTTATTTACGAAATATTTACCTCTTTATTTACTTAAGTCTTAAAGAGGTGATAGTGAAGCCATTAGCTACACCTAGATGATCATTCATCTACTTCATTATCGTCTTCTTTTTCTTTAACAGTCACTCTTAGTTTAGAAATTCTATTTTTTTCAATTTCAAGTACAGTAAATTCCAAGTTTTCGTATTTTAAAACTTCCCCTTGTTCAGGAATCTTGTCGAATATCTCTACTACAAATCCCCCTATGGTGTCCACTTCGTCTGACTCCAGGTCCAAATTAGTTTCCTCACTTAGTTCATCTAAGCGTACCATTCCGTCTATTATAAAGACATTGTTTTTCAAAGTTAGAATTCCATCGCTTTCTGAATCGTCATCGTATTCGTCTTCGATTTCTCCTACGATTTCTTCAATTAAGTCTTCCATGGTTACTATTCCTTCGGTTCCGCCATATTCGTCTAAAACTATTGCGAAGGTTCCATTATTTCTACGCATTTGTTCAAATAAGTCTGCAGTTTTTTGGTACTCGAATGTATAAATTGGTTTTCTAAGAGACTCTCTTATGTTTATTATTTCATGCCCAACGAAATGAGGCAGTAAATCCTTTATATGCAAGACTCCCAATAAATTGTCTATATCTTCTTCATATACGGGAACCCTAGAGAACCCTTCTTCATTGAATAGCTTCACGATTTCTTCAACAGTGCTATCAATATCCACAGCAATTACGTCCGTTCTAGGTGTCATCACGTCTTTGACAAAGGAATCTCTAAAAGCCACTACCTTTTCAATCATTCCAAATTCTTCCATGTCTAAGAGACCTTCGTCTTTACTTAAGTTCATAGCAGTGAAGAGCTCATCTTCAGTAATTTTAGGCTCCTTAGAATCTCTTTCCAAACCGAATAGAGAGCCTATTGCTCTAGAAATCATTCTGATAATCATAATGACAGGAGAAGCTAATTTAGTGAAGATTCTTGAAAATTTTAAAAACTTTACAGCTACAATATCTCCCTTAGTAATAGAAATGAAATAGGGAGCACTCTCTCCAAATACCAGAATTAACATAGTTCCAATAATTATTGAAACCACCAATCCAATATTTCCGTATAAATGATATCCAATTCTTCCAAAAGCCACAGCAAAAAACGCATTTGACAGGTAATCAAATATCATAAATGTACTTTGGACACTGGATAAATCTTCGATAAAATGATTGAGTTTAAAAGCTTGATTCTCAGTGATAATTTCCTCATCTTTCATCTTTTCTAATTTAAATTTATTTAAATCTTCATAAGAATACTTTAGCAATGTAAAAAAAGCACTAAAAGATAATGATACAAAAGCAATAATAATCTGGGGCACGGGGTCAATTCCCATTAAACCAACACTCCTTCTTTTTTATAAAATATTATGGCTATTATAGCATAAAAATGCTAATTAGTAGATAATAATTAGCATTTTAGTAGTTTTAAAATTATAGCCGCGTGATTGTATGACGCTTAAAGCCACAAACCTTCAACTTTTAAATAGTAAATAGTTATGTGGGATGAATTGAAATTGTGCAAAGTACAAAGCCTGGGTCAAAGGCAGACAGAATCAATTTGTCAACATACTAATTTTATTTTACAAGAGTTTTTTTCTTAACTCTTCCATGGTATGCATAGACAAATATCCTGGTGGTACATCTAGGACGGTTTTTGCACCAAAGGATTTTTCTTTAGAAAGTTTGTAACATGCTCTAGCGTATGCAATATTTACAGATGCCGTAAATTCTGGATTGGAGGCTAGATTCAATTCGAATTGGTAAATACTGATATTATCATCAGATGTCTTCCCTTGGCGAATTACCTTTCCGCCGTGGGGAATTCCCTGGTGATTATTTTCAAAATCCACTTCGTCTATAAAGTGGACGATGGTTTCGTATCCTTTAAAATAATCCGGCATATTTACAATTTCATTTCGAATTTTTTCTTCTTCAAACCCTTCTTTGACTACCACGAAAACTTCTCGCTTATGTGCGTTATGGCTATTGTATTCAACTTCTTCGCCATTTTTAATTTGTTCTATTAAGTCTTCATTGGGAATAGTGTATTGGACAGCTTTTTTAACTCCCGAAACTCTTCTTACAGCATCTGAATGACCTTGGCTCACTCCTTTTCCCCAAAAAGTGTAAGTATTCCCTTCAGGCAATACCGCTTCTCCAATTAGGCGATTTAAAGAAAACAATCCCGGATCCCAGCCAGTGGATATGATGGATACTGTTTTATTTTCCTTGGAAACTTTGTCCATTTCTTCAAAGTATTCAGGTATTTTGCCGTGATTATCAAAACTATCTACGGTATTGAAAAATTTTGCCATTTCAGGTGCTTGGGTAGGTATGTCTGATTTAGAACCTCCGCACATTATTAGAACGTCGATTTCTTCTTGAAAATTTATTAAATCCTCTATATGGTAAGTAGGAGAGGGCGTATTTAAATCTTCTGGATTTCTTCTGGAGAAAATTCCCACTAATTCCATATCGGGATTTTTCTTAAGTCCATTTTCTATACCTTTGCCTAAGTTTCCATATCCTAAAATTCCAATTTTAATTTTATTCATTTGATATCTCCAAGACATCGTCCATGGAATATAATCCTGGAGGACTGTCTGCTAAGAATTTCGCGCCTCTGATAGCTCCATTCGCAAAAATGGTTTTGGAATTTGCTGTGTGTTTTATTTCTATTATTTCGTCTACACCTGCAAATATGACGCTGTGTTCTCCTACGATATTTCCGCCTCTTATGGAAGAAATTCCCACCTCAGTATCTAATCTTTCTTCATAAAATCCAGCTCTGCCTTCTAAGGCATTGAGTTTATTGTCCCTTCCGCGGTTTGCAGCTTCAAATAGCATTTTGGCAGTGCCGCTAGGAGAGTCTACCTTGTACTTATGGTGCTTTTCAACTATTTCTATGTCATAGCCTTCCAAAACACGAGATAAGGTCTCTACGACCATCTCCATGACGTTTACACCTACACTCATATTTCCAGTTTGTAAAATGGGAATTACAGTAGATGCTTCTCCTATTTTTTCCAGATCTTCTGGAGAATAACCAGTGGTAGCCAGAACGAGTGGAGTATTTGTGAAGATTCCGTAATTTAAAATATCTTTTAATAATTTTGGAGTGGAAAAATCCACCAATACATCTGCAATTTTTTTTGCGGGCAACTCTTCTGAGATAGGAAAGCTGAGATTCTTTCCGTCATCATCTGCCACACCGTAAACTATTTCTACGTCATCTAGAGTATCTACTAGATTGGAAATAGTTTTTCCCATTTGACCAGTGGCACCTACTAATATTATTTTCAAATTACTCATTTTATATCTTTCCCAAGTCCTTTAAATTTTTAGAAAGCAAATCCTTTGTTTCTTGTGTAGGTTCCCAAAGGGGAAGTCTGTATGCTCCTGCTGGCATGCCCATTTGGTTCAAGGCTTCTTTAACAGGAATAGGATTTACTTCAACGAACAGAGAATCTATAAGCGGGAACAATTTAATTTGTAGATTTTTTGCAGTTTCAGTATCTCCGTCGAAAAAAGCTTGGCACATATCGTGGGTTTCTTGGGGACATACATTAGCCGAAACTGAAATAACTCCATCACCACCTACAGAAAGCAAGGGAACTACTACGTCGTCATTTCCAGAATAAATTGCAAAATCATTTGGTAGTGCTGATCTAAGAGCTACAGTATATGCTAAGTCTCCTGTTGCATCCTTGATTCCTACGATATTTTCTATTTTAGCTAGTTCCACGACTAAGTCCACTGGAATTGGAACTGCAGTTCTTCCTGGTACCGTGTATAAAATTACAGGAACACTGGAAGCATTGGCAATAGCTTTAAAATGTTCGTACAAACCTTGTCTATTAGCTTTATTATAATATGGTGTCACTACCAGTAATCCATCTACTCCAGAATTAGACACTAATTTGGAAAACTCTGCGCTGGCTAAAGTGTTATTCGTTCCAGTTCCAGCGATTACGGGAATTTTTCCATCTACAACTTCTACACATTTTTTTATAACTTCCAGTTGCTCTTCATCGCTCATGGTAGAAGCTTCGCCTGTCGTACCTGTTATGATTATTGCATCTGTAGAATTTTCTAAATGAAAATTAATTAATTCTTCTAAACCTGCAAAATCTACATCGCCATTTTCCAAAAATGGAGTCACTAAAGCAACTCCCGAACCTCTAAATAACATATCTTTTCCTCCTATAAATTAAATTCATCTGCAAAAGCATTAACGAGCTGATTTCCAATTTCTTCATCGACAATATACGAGATGCTAATCTCTGATGTAGAGACTTCATAAAATGTGAAGTTTTCTTTATGCAAGACGTCAAAGGCTCTCGCTGCGACCCCTACTTGATTTCTCATAGCCGAACCGATTAAAGAGACTTTGGATAAGTTTTCTATAAAATGAAAATCCATTTCCATTTCTCCTAAAGTTTCTCTAACGACCCCTTTGGAAGACAAATCCGTAGTAAACGAAGATATTTGATTTCCTTCTTTATCTCTAGCGTGACTAATTAAGTCTATATTGACATCATTTGTCGCTAAATTTTTAAAACATTCTGTAATTTTAGATGGAGTATTGAAACTCTCGTTTATAATTACTAAAAGTACATCACCTTTTTTTGAAATATTTGTTATTACATTTTTCTCCAAAGTATCTACCTCCGATATATAAGTTCCCACCACATCCCCTGTATTTAAGGCAATGTAAAGGGGAACAGAGAATTTTTCTGCCATTTCCACCGACCTAGGTTCTATTACTTTAGCCCCTAGATTAGCCATTTCCATAGTCTCTTCGTAAGTAAGTCTGTCTATTTTTTTGGCATTTTTTCTAACTCTAGGATCTACTGTATAGATTCCTGTGACGTCAGTATAAATTTCACACTCTGCACCCAAAACTGCGGCCAAAGCCACTGCAGACGTGTCAGAACCACCTCTGCCTAGAGTAGTGATGTCTCCCTTTTCGTTAATGCCTTGGAATCCAGTTACGATTACGATTTTACCACTAGCCAGTTCTTCTTTAATTCTTTTAGGATCAATTGTGTCAATTTTGGATTTTCTATGATTTCCAATGGACTGGACACCTGCTTGGAATCCAGTTAATGCTATGGAATCCACGCCTAGACTTTGGAAATGAATAGCTAATAGTGATGCAGAAATCATCTCTCCCGTACTCATTAATAAATCCATTTCTCGTGAACTAGGATTTTCAGAGAGTTCTTCTGCCATTTTAATTAAATTGTCAGTAGTTTTTCCCATTGCAGAAACTACAACTACTATCTCGTCACAAGTCTTTTCTCTATTTAAAATGACTTGAGCTACGTCTTTTATTTTATCTGTGGTAGCTACTGATGAACCACCAAATTTCATAACTATTCTTTTCATGTTCTTGCCACATCGTTTCTTATTAAATCGTCATAGGTCTCTGCTTTAACTGCCAATCTACATTCACCATTTTCTACAAAGACAACACCTGGTCTTTGCATTCTATTGTAATTAGAACTCATAGAGTAAGTGTAAGCTCCTGTGGAAGGGATTATTAATATGTCTCCAGTCTCTGCTTTTGGAAGCATTACGTTTTCTATTAATATGTCTCCAGTTTCACAAAGCTTTCCAGCTACAGTATATTCTTGTGTTTTTTTGGCATTTATTTTGTTGGCGATTCCAGCCTCGTACTCCGCCTGATAGAGCGCATGTCTAGGATTGTCAGTCATACCTCCATCTATAAAGATGTATTGCAATCCTGTAATAGTTTCTTTCACAGAACCTATCGTATATATAGTAGAACCAGCGTTGTTTATCAAAGATCTACCTGGCTCGATGCTGATAGTTTCCACATTAAATTGTAGTGATTTTAATTTTTCTTCTATTATAGTGATGTATTTTTTCAAAAATTCAGATAATTCAAAGGGGTTGTCTTTTTCGGTATAGTAGACTCCGAATCCTCCTCCTAGATTTATCTCGCGAATATTTAAATTAAAACTTTCATTCACTTCATAGGCAAATTCAATCATTGCATTTGCACTGGCGAAGAAGAATTGTTCATCGAAGACTTGAGAACCAATATGGCAGTGAATTCCCTTTAAATCTATAAATTCATCCCTTTGCATTTCTTCTATTAACTTTTTAGTTTTTTCGTTGAAAATGCTCATTCCAAATTTAGAATCGTCTTTTGCAGTTTGAATGTATTTATGAGTCTTAGCTTCTATTCCAGGATTAACACGAAGAAGTACAGAGACTTTTACTTTATCATTTTTTGCGATTTCAGAAATAAGTTCGTATTCATTTTCGTTGTCCACGACTATAGTTCCTACACCAGATTCAATTGCCATTTCCAATTCTTCATATAGCTTGTTGTTTCCGTGGTAATAAATCTTTTGTGGTTCCGCTCCACCTTTTAATGCAGTATAAAGCTCGCCGCCACTTACTACATCTGTGTACAATCCCAGTTCAGACACTAAATTTGCCATATAGAGATTGGTAAATGCTTTTGAAGCATATATTACTCTAGTCTCGAAAATATCTGATTTGAAATTATCCAAAAAGATTTGCGCATTGCTTTTGAAATATCCTTCATCAATTACATATAAAGGCGTTCCAAATTCCTCTCGAAGTCTTTCTACTCCCACTCCACCAATATGGAGTTCATCGTTTTTTGCTTCCATACTTCCAAAAAATTTCATTAATTTCGCTCCCTCATTTTGAAATTAGATACAAAAAAACCACGAGCAAAAGGCCTCGTGGTTATAGAAATCCTTCTGCCCAAATGTGAGAAGTACTCCAAATAAAGAGAGGGCATCTCTTCTTTGACAGTATCATACTTGTTCAGCATGATCCCAACGCCAGATTGGCATTTCGGCGATTTTTCCTTTCGAAATCTACTCTTAAAAACCGCATCCCCATACTCACATTTCTAGTTTTATCTTATGAGAAAGTCTATCACAAGGTAGACAAGTAGTCAAATGATTTGTAAATTTGAATAGATAAGTATTACCACCCACAAAAACCAAGAAAATTGATGCAAAGCTCACCATTAATGGGAATATTTGGTGAAAAAACTGGGAAAAATGCCATATAATTCATTTTGTAATACTTCTGTAACAATCGACGAACACATTGAAATCACTAAGGTTGAACCAGCGAAAATTTAACGTGGAATTTACAATATGGTTGAATCCTTTGAAATAACAGAAACACAGAGAATGTACATTTTCATTGACAAAATGCTCAGAATGTCATAAACTCTGAATATGGTCAAATAGTTACAAAACAGTTACAAGTAGTTACAATCTAATTACAAAAAATTGAATTGACCATAATTTAGGAGGGAAATGATGGACCAGAATAAAGTACGAATTGGTGGGAAATTCCGCACCATTTTGATACTGATGGCACTTGTAGTGATAGGAATGGGTTCCACGACCTTGCTTTCCAAATCAGTTACACTAGTGTACGATGGACAAGAAATCTCATATAATACTACTGCAAGTACAGTAGGAGAATTTTTAGCAGAGAAAGAAATAGAGATAGTAGAAAATATTTACTTAGAGCCAGCAGTAGACACTGCAATATCTAATGACTTAGACATAACAGTAAGAAGCCCAAGAGAAATTATTATCTTAGATAATGGTGTGGAAACTACTGTAGAGTCAGGAGAAATCCTTGTTGAAGACATTTTAAAACAACATGGATATGAATTGAAAGAAAAAGATTATGCGATACCGACACTTGATACAGAAATAAACTTCGAAGATGAGAGTGAACCGCTTATAATCATAAATCGAGTTTTGGACAAAACTGTAACAGACGTAGTTTCAGTACCTTTTGAAACAGTAACTCAAGAAAATGCAGAGTTAGAAAAAGGAAAATCCAGAGTAGTAACTCCAGGGATTGAAGGAACTACAGTAATTACTACAGAAACTACAGTGTTGAACGGCGAAGAAGTTAGTTCAAAAGTTAGTGAAGAAGTAGTAAAGGCACCTATAAATCAAGTAAATGAAGTTGGAACAAAGGAACCACCAAAACCTGCAGCAACTAAAGTAGGCGGCGGAGGATCACTAAATGGTAGAAACTATTCTAGAGTAATAACCATGCAAGCGACAGCATATGACGCATCCCCAGCATCCAATGGACAATGGGCAGGCGTTACAGCTTTGGGAACGAAGTTAAGACCTGGCGTAGTAGCTGTAGATAGAAGTGTAATACCACTAGGTTCTAGACTTTATATCGAATCCACAGATGGATGGCCATCTTATGGAATAGCAGTAGCAGAAGACGTAGGTGGAGCAATCAAAGGAAACAGAATAGACTTATTCTTCGAATCAGCAAGTACAGTAAAATCCTTTGGAAGAAGAAATGTAAAAGTTTACGTTCTAGACTAAAATTAAAATCAATTGCAACCGAGAGAGATCTCGGTTTTTTTGTTGGATAATTTAATCAGAAAGTATAATCTTATAGGTATAAAAATTGCAATTAGAGACTTAAAATGGGTAATAATTATTTGAATATACGGAATAAAATTTTTGCGTAAATAGTGTGGAATCTTAGATTACTCAAATTTCTTTAAATTATAAGCCGTTTCATATATAATACAATTGGAGGTAAGATATGACCTTAAAAGAAAAAATACTAGAGATAGTGAATCAATCACAGACTCCATTAATGCGAGAAGATGTGGCTGATATATTGGGCATTCGTGGAAGAGATACGAAGGCCGTTTATCAATGCTTAAAAAGCATGGAAAAAGAAGGACTAATTTTTAGAGATAAAAAAGAAAGATATTCTTCAATCGACAATGACAGTTCCTTTGAAGGAATTGTGGATATGGCAGAAAAAGGTTTTGCTTTCATAGTTTTACAAGGAAGGGATGACATTTTCGTATCCCGAGATGATTTGGGTGGAGCTATGGATGGCGATACTGTAATTGTGTCTTTGAAAAAGGATCAAAGTGGAAGATCTAAACAAGAAGGCTATGTAGAGAGAATAGTCAAAAGGGGCGTTACACAACTGGTAGGCACCATGTCCATAATGCAAAAGGACGAGTATGGTTTTGTAATTCCTGATAATAAGTCTGCCAATTACGATATATTTATAAAAAATAAAAACTTAGGAGATGCCAAAGACGGGCAAAAAGTTTTGGTGTCCATCGTTAAGTATCCAGAAAACGGGAAAAATCCTGAAGGAAAAGTTCTAGAGGTTCTAGGATATCCTGGAGATAAGGGAGTAGACGTTTTGTCTATAGCCCATAGTCATGGAATTCGTATGGAATTTCCAAACAAAGTTTTAAATCAAGCACAAGAGATGCCTGCAGAGATAGATTCTGAAGATGTTAAAGGCAGGGTAGATTTACGAGATGAACTCATCTTTACAATCGATGGAGCAGATGCGAAGGATTTGGATGATGCTATATCAGCAAGAATACTAGAAAATGGAAATTATTATCTGGGAGTTCATATAGCAGACGTAGCTCATTATGTAAGAGAAGGCTCGCCTATTGATAAAGAGGCTAGAATTCGTGGAACCTCTGTTTATCTTTTGGATAGAGTAATCCCCATGCTTCCACCAGAATTATCCAATGGAATTTGTTCCCTTCATCCTGATGTGGACAGGCTTACATTGTCTGTACTTATGGAAATAAATAAACAAGGAAAAGTCGTCGAAAGCCAAATTGTGGAATCGGTAATAAATTCTAAAGCCAGATTAGTTTATGACGATGTGTCAGATTATCTAGAAACAAAAGACCAAGAATCTTTAGAAAAGATAGGTTCTGATGTGGCAAGTGTTTTGGATATTATGGCAGAACTCATGGAAATTTTAAACAAAAAACGCCATGATAAGGGTTCCATAGACTTTAACTTCGTAGAAGGATATATAGAAGTAGATGAGAATGGAAAAGTCGTAGATATTTATAAATTGGAAAGGCGTATTAGCAATAGATTGATTGAAGAATTTATGCTAATTACCAACGAAACTGTATCAGAGAGTTATTTTTGGGCTGAGATTCCATTCTTATATAGAATTCACGAATACCCTGATGAAGAGAAGCTAAATGTATTTTTGCATTTCATCAGAGGGCTTGGATATTCTGTAAAGGGAGTTCAAAACGAAATTCACCCTAGAGAGCTTCAACATATTATAGAAGATGTAGCAGGAAAAAAAGAAGAAGCAGTAGTTAGTAGAATGATGCTTAGGTCTTTGAAAAAAGCTAAATACTCTGAAGTAAATGACATACATTTTGGATTGTCTTCAAAATATTATTCTCACTTCACAGCTCCAATCAGGCGTTATCCAGATCTTCAAATTCACAGGATAATTAAAGAAAATATTACTGGTAAAATGAATCAAAAACAAGTAGAACATTATGAAAGAATCTTACCAGAGGTAGCTGAACATAGTTCTAAAACAGAAAGAACGGCAGAAGAAGCTGAGAGAGATGTGGAAAAAATAAAAAAAGCTGAATACATGGAACGCTTTATCGGAGAAAGATTCGAAGGACTTATTTCAGGTGTTACCAGCTTTGGATTATTTGTAGAATTGGAAAATACGGTGGAGGGATTAGTAAGCTATAACTCCATGAAAGATGACTACTATATATTTGACGAAGATAGGCTAGTGGCCATAGGAGAGAATTTTAATAAGATATACTCTTTAGGAGATAGTGTAGAAGTAGAAGTTTATCACGTGGACAAGGAAAAGAGCATTATCGATTTTATATTAGTAACTGAGGATATGAAACATGGCGAAGAATAAAAAAGTCGACGGAAATCTAGTGACCAATAGAAAAGCCCGCCACGAGTATTTCATCGAGGATGTTTACGAAGCGGGTCTTGTTTTAAAGGGAACAGAAGTAAAATCTATAAGAAAAGGAAGTGCCAATATCCAAGATGCCTATATATCCTTTAAAAATGAAGAGGCATTTATTGAAAATATGCACATAAGTCCTTATGAACAAGGAAATATATTTAACGAAGATCCATTAAGGAGAAGAAAGCTTTTACTCCATAAACGAGAAATAAAACGACTACACGACGAAGTCCAAAGACAAGGAGTTACGGTAGTGCCCCTCAGGCTCTATCTAAGCAAAGGTAAAGTCAAAATGGAAATAGCAATTGCAAAGGGTAAGAAACTCTACGACAAGAGAGATTCCATCGCAGAGCGGGATTCCAAAAGACGAGTGGATAGAGCATTAAGAGAAAGTATAAAAAATTAATGGAAATGGTTGGCAAATGCTAGCCATTTCTTAATAAATACATATAAAGAGGTGTAAAATTGAAAAAAATATTGGTAATTGAAACTGGTGGAACTTTTGCTACTGAGAGCGTTGGCGGAGTAAGATCTCTTGGAGCTGGAAAGGGAATTTATGCAAAACCTGAAATACTTGAAAGGGTAGAAAAATATAATTTTGAATTTGAAGTGATTAGACCGATTTTCATGCTCAGTGAAGATATGACATATGACACACAAAATGTAATTTTAGATGCGTTAAATTCTATAGATTATGAGAAATATGAAGGTGTGGTATTCGTTCATGGAACTGATACCATGGCGTATTCTGCAAATCTTTTTAGCATGTTATTTGCCAACAAAGGCGTTCCAATAGTTATGATAGGAGCCAATCATCCAATAGACATGGACATATCCAACGGAACAATCAACTTCGCTTCAGCGATAGATTTTATTTTTGATGTAGGAGTTCAAGGCCTATATGTGATTTATAGAAACGATTATGACGAAATAGAAGTTCATTTAGGATCTAGAATAGAGCAAATGGATCAAATAATCGACGGATATTTCAGCTTTAAAAATAGAGTGCTTGGTTATATGGAAGATGGAAAATTTATT
>CANRJQ010000037.1:0-14712 GCA_947630985.1 uncultured Clostridia bacterium
AGGTCGTGAACTTTCTTTTCAAATCGATTCAAACTGTCTTCGAAATCCTTAACCAATTGGGCATCCATTTGCTCTCCAGATTCGATGGCTTCTTGGCGAAGTCTTGGTATAACTTCTTCCCTAGTTTCTCTCAAAACTTCTTCTCCTGCCACAATATGATATTGAATTTCTTTAAAGTAATCCAAGTTCTTTTCGTATAATTGGTCAAATACGACGATATCTTTTACCAAGCCAGTTCTGGATTGTTCTAGTTGGCTCTCGATTTTATTAATTGAGCTTTCTACAGTATCGTACTTCACCATCATATTGTCCATTTTCTTTTGAGCTTCTTTAAAAAACGGAAGATTTTTCAGGAATCCCTTTTTTTCTTCTCCTAGTTCTTCTACATCCAGGCTCTTAATCTCTCCCATAAGGCCTGTAAGAAGTTCACCGATTTCTCCAGAGTCCTTGTTTCTTACGTTAGATAAAATTGTTCCTGAAAATTCAGATAAGTGCTTTTGTGCACCCACTCCAAATTCCACTGCAAGAGCTGAATCCGTAAGATTTATTTCCCTTTTAATATCGTCTACTCGTTTTCGATCTTCCGGTGACAGTTCTTGAACCTTTTCTTCTATAATCTCAGTTTCTTTTTGGACATCTAGCTGCACTTCTTCTTGTTGAGCGCTACTTTTTGCCAAATCTTTCAAACTAATGTCTTTGTAGTCCATCGCTTCCTCCTTAGTCCATGTAATTATCCCATTTCATAGAGTTTTCTAAGACCTTTACATCTGTCTCTATGTCTATAATATCGTCTTCCATAAGTTTTAAAAATTCATTGTCGAAAGCTTTTTCCAATAGGATCATAGCCCTTTTGGTACTTTCTAATACGTCATCTATGTCTTCACTTTGAACCTTGTTTTTAGAAAAGTCCAAATATTTTTCGCAAATTTTCCCTGCTGTTTCTAGATAATAAGATAAAAATCTACTGGATTTCGCCATTTTTTCTGGATGTTTTTTTAAATAATCCAGTATTTGGATTCCTCTTTCGTAAAGCTTAGTAGCTTGCTCCTTTATCTCTTCGTCTTTGGCATTTTCAACTACGTCATAAATTTTATCTAGCTGATTATTTGCTGTAGTTATAATTTGTACAAATTCATCAACTTCTTCATCTTTAGTCTCGCGCTTTCCCGTTAGTTCAGGTTGTTCTTCATTTCTCTTTGTAAGAAAATTTGGAAATTTAAACCCTGACTCTATAACTCTATCCGTAATTAAATTAGATATAATAGTAAGAGCGATGCTGGGGAAAATACCCAAACCTAAAATGAAAAAAGAAGTTAAAAACACTACTGCTCCCACTTGCCCCTTTATTTTATTAATTTTTCTTTTTCTATTCTTTTTGATTTTCTGAATAGCTTGTAAATCCTTTTGTCTCTGTCTCAACTCAAGCCTTTTTCTTATCTTTTCAGCTTCGTTAATTTTAGATGCTTTATTGGCTTCTTTAGTTTTTTCCACTGCAGTTTCTATTGCAGATGCAGAAACGCTAGTTATAGATGCCAAACCAGAAAGTAAAGAATTTCCTATTACTTCTAATGATTCCTTAATTTCTTCTTCTCTTTCAATACGCCTCAACTCTTCTAGGTCTTTACGTAGTTTTTCTTTTTTAATTTTATCTTCTAAATCAATTCTTGACATTGCTTTCCACCCTCTATGTGAAGATTCATTTATCATATATTAGTCAATTTTAATTATACCCGAAAATGGATATAAATAGTAAATATGTTAAAATTTAATATAATCTTTATTTTTGATATTTTGTGAAAACGTTTCTCTGCTTTGGAAATTATTCTATCAGTTATAAATATATTTTTGAATTTAAATTTGAATATCTTCTATGTCTTAGTTGTTTACAAGCTTTTGCGAGTTTTTTAAATTTTTTAAATTTCCTTGACATAAGGTTTTTTTTTGGGTAATATATATACGAACGATAAGGAAATCGTTCCCGAAATGTAAGCGATTTCATTTCAGTCTATAATACAGACAAACAATTAATTTTCTCCCTAAAATTAATGATCAAAAAAGAGGCGGACGTGCCTCTTTTTTGATGTTCAAATTTATTTATATTGTTATTGCAGACTATCTTCTATTTATGCCAAACTTTCAAATACTTCGATTACATCTTGTCCTTGATTAAGTAATTCCCTATTTAAAATCAATTTTATTCCCATATCTATTAAAAGCTTGTCTAGGTTTTTTCTTTGCTTAGAATCTTCAACGGAAGACACTTCAATTACTTTGGAATCACCTACTACTCTTCGAATTATCTCTGTACCACTATAACCGAAACTGTCAGATATAATCTCTTTGAGATAATATTCCTTGAATTCTTGATTCATTAGGAATTTATTTTTTACATTTTCATCAAAAGAAATTTCCAACATTTTAATGGTTTTATCAATCGTTTCTGTAATCAAATTTTTTAAAGAAGATACGTAATTTTCAT
The DNA here is from genome assembly GCA_947630985.1 of uncultured Clostridia bacterium. Taxonomy (GTDB): domain Bacteria; phylum Bacillota; class Clostridia; order Tissierellales; family Peptoniphilaceae; genus Neofamilia. The sequence goes on from CANRJQ010000037.1 coordinate 2,480, forward strand.
CTCCCTTTACAACAAGATGATGTGCAAGTGGAAAAAATAAATTGCCCCATACATTTCCGATATCATAGGCCATTGGTCCATAGAATCCAAATTCTGGATCAATAACTTTTATTCCATTTTCATTTACAAATATACTTCCAAGGTGTAAGTCTCCGTGGATTAGTGTCTGAGAATAATTTTGGTATTTATCTTTTAATTTAAGTACTTCCAAATGAAGCCCATCGTTTTCATATAAGCTTTCATTTACATAATCTTCCAATCCTTCAGAAATTATATTTCTATTTTTGTAATTATAATACGGTTCTGTGAGGACTAAGTCTTCAGTGATGTCGCAAAGTTCTGGGTTAGTAAACTTTTTTGCATTTTTCTTCTTTTCTTCCCGACTTATCACCAAATCCGTCATAGGTATAAGAGTCTTCCCTAAAAAGTCTGCCAGTGAATCAGATAGGTGATTATAGGTTTTTCCATTTAATAATTCCGTTCTTAGATTTTTATAATCAGAAATGTCTTCCATAATTATTAGTGACTTTTCTTCATCATAATGAAATACTTCTGGAACAGATCCTGGACTGAGCACGTTTTCTAACTTTAAAACTTCTGCTTCTATCTTGCTTCTATAGATATCCAAGGGTCGACCTGAACTTCTTAGTAGGACGTCGGCTTGTTTGACTACTAATGATTTTTTTGAGTTTATATCTTTAACTCGAAATACATAATTTATATTTCCATCGCCTATCTCTTCGCATATTAAATTTTCCTTATTTTCAAAAAAGTCAAAGTTTTCTATTATGTAATGAATCATTTCCATCTTCGTCATGAGTTTAGAGGCTTCTTTCTCCATGTTGACTCCTTTCATATCTTTGATAAACATCTTTTCCTATTTAACTTTATAATATCCCACTGATAATTTTCGGTCAAGATATTATTTGTGAAACTAAAAAGAGGCAAACTCGCCTCTTTCATCGTCTATCTATAAAAATTTCCTTCTAATAAAACTGATAATTGGGCCTGTGCTAAATGCTAAGTAAACCGTTCCTAAGCCTACAGTTCCTCCTAGTAAAAATCCTATACCTAGCATGACAAAGTCCAATATTCTTTTGACCTTAGAGTATTCCACCTTGGATTTAAATGTGGCAAATTCAGCCATGGCGTCGAAGGCCCCTGCTCCTAGTTCTTGGTTCGTATAGATTACAACTCCGATGGCTAAAATTATTCCGCCTAAAATTGTAAAAATAAATTTAAAAGGATAGCTAGCACTTTCTATGGCAATTCCATTAGATAAAATATTTCTAGTAAAATCTGCTACGAATCCAACTGTGAACAATACAAATATGGATGCGATATTTACAAAACGCTTGTCCATAAAAAATATAGCCAAAGCAATAACCCCATTTAAAATGAAGGAAGCTTTTCCATAAGTAAGCCCAAACATCAACCCGAATCCTTCAATAAAAACGCTGTTGGGGTCTGGGCCTAGACCTGGAAACATGAAAAATCCTACACCTATACCACATATTAATTGCCCCAATATAACGAGGATGACTCGTTTCAAAAAGTTTTCTTTATCCTGTATCATTTATTTTTCAGCTAAGAGTTCTCGCTGATTCTCCTTATCCTTTTATTTTCTCTTCCATTTCTTCAACATCTTTTTTATAAGGGAGAGCGTCTACCGCCCCTGGACTTGTTACTGTTAAAGCGCTAGAAAGAGTTCCGTATTCCATAGCTCTTTCCAAATCAAATCCTCTTGCTAAACCTGCTACAAATCCTCCGATAAAAGAATCTCCTGCTGCTGTCGTATCCACAGCTTTTACTAACATGGCCTTTTGAGCATGAACTTTTTCTTCATTTACCAATAATGAGCCTTTAGATCCTAGAGTGACAATAACATTTCTGCAACCTAGCTCCAAAACTTCCCTGGCCATATCTTCCACATTTGAATCTATTTCTCTATTTAATATCAATTCCATTTCCGTTTCATTGGGTACGAAATAGTCTATTAAGGTTAAATATTTTTTGTCAAAATCTTTTACAGTTGGTGCAGGATTGTGTATCATAGTTATACCCATTTCTCTACATAATTCTAATACGTGATATATTACATCTAGAGGTATCTCGTTTTGCATCACACAAATATCAGCACTTTTTAAAATATCCAATTTGGAATCTATATCTTCTTTTGTAAGTTTGAAGTTCGCTCCTGGATAAACTACGATATTGTTTTGCCCTTCACTGTTGACATAAATAGAAGCAGTTCCCGATGGTCCTTCTTTTACAATCATTCCCCTTGTGTCGATATTTTCTTGTTTCAATCCATCTATAAGTTCTTTGCCTTCTCCATCAGAGCCTACCGCTCCAATCATGGAAACTTCTGCTCCTAATCTAGCCATTTGTATAGCTTGATTTTGTCCTTTTCCACCCTTTTGTACCGTTTTATTAGTAGCTAGGATAGTTTCTCCTTCTTTAGGAATGTGAGGAAGAGAATATGTAGTATCTACATTCAAACTTCCAATTACAACTATTTTCATAAAATACCTCCTGTAATATATATTGATATTTAAATTAAATCGGTAAATCTATTTTCTTTCTCAATGCGTTTAAGCTCATTCCGGTTGCTATAACTTTTATACTATCTCCTGGAATAAATGGAATCAAACCTATATTTAAAATTTTTAATAGTTCAAAGGAGTTCCCCATTATATTATTTAAAATAAATGCCATATACGGTAGTCCTATTAAATATAATACCACTGTTGCAACAAAAGAACTAATCCATACATTTACTCCTCTTTCGTATAAATATCCTGCTATATATGCCATAGCTATAAAACCAAAAATAAATCCAAAGCTGGGAGTCATCATCGTACCTATGCCTCCACGACCTCCTGCAAAAACTGGAAGACCGATTAATCCAACAGTCATGTAAATAATTTGAGAAATTGCTCCTCTTTTGGATCCTAGAATTACGCCAGACATCAATACGAACATAGACTGTAATGTTATGGGAATATGTCCTATGGGTACACTTACATAAGCCCCTATGGCCGTTAATGCTGCAAATAAAGATATTTGAGTTAAGTCCTTGGTTGTTAGTTTCAAATTTTTCCTGCCTTTTTTTATTTTTAAAATTATATTCAGATTATAAAATAAAGTCTAAAGATTTAATCAATAGCAAGTACGGTATTAGCTGCTAATTCTATTCTTTCAAACATAGAATCTACCACAGCATATTCTCTGTCAGTGTGATTGAATTCGCCCTTCGCTCCCATAGCACACACAGTAGGTATGCCTGCGGATACTGTAAAGGCTGAATCGGATCCTCCACCTACTTCCACTGGATGTGGTTTTGGAAAACCTAATTCCACCGCCACATTTTCTACTAAATCATATAACTCTATCACGCCTGGAGTTCTCTCCATAGAAGGAATGCCCTTGGTCGCTACAAATGTGGTCTTGGTACCTTCTACAAATGTTTGATTTAATATTTCTTCTACTTCCCTATTGATTTCATCTCCTATTTCTTGGCTCACATATCTGGTGAGGATGCCTATGGTACAGTTGCCTGGAATTGTATTATTGCTAACTCCCCCATTGACTAGGCCACAGTTTACTAATTTTCCCCTTGGAATATCATTTAATCCTTCCAGCTCTACTATTTTCTTAGCCGCTTCCAAGATGGCACTTCGTCCTAGGTCGGGATTGTTTCCAGAATGGGCGCTAACTCCTTCTATATTTACATCATATCCACGAGTTCCCATCCTGCCCACTACGATTCCCTCGTCTACTCTTCCTGTTTCAAAGTTAAGTGCGGCCTTGGCTCCTATCGCCTCTTTGTAAATTACTTCGTCTCCTGTGGAATTTATATGAGCTAATTCTTCATCTCCTGAAAAAATAATCTTAATTGGTCTTTTATTATATCCTATTTCCTTCAAAACTTCCAAAGTAAACACAGCTATTACATCCCCGGCCTTCATATCCAAAACTCCAGGTCCGTACGCCTTGCCTTCTTCAATTTTAAATGGTCTTTCTTTAGAATCTTGGGAACTAAATACGGTATCCATATGACCAATAAACAAAATGGGCTCGTCCTTGGCATCAGGATTTAAAGTAGCTATAAGAGTATTTCCTGCATTTTCAAATTTATAAATTTTAGTTTCACAACCCAGGGATTTTAATTTTTCTTCAAATACAGAAGCCACTTTATTAACTCCCTCGATATCGTATGTTCCACTATCGATATTTACTAATTTCTCCCAAAGTTCAATTACAGAATCCTTTTTGGCTTCTATAATGCTTTTAATTTTTTCTCTTTCCATATTCATTCTCCTTCTAAATAAGATTTCCATTTTCTATTTTATCCTCGTAATATATTTGCAAGAATTGGATTTTTTACATCTATAGCTTCTACTGGACAAACCTCGTGACAGCAAAAGCAACTTATACAGCCCTGCTTATCATAGTAAGGTAGGTTTTGTTTGTCATAAAAAATTACATCTGCTGGGCAACTTCTTTTGCAATCGCCACAACTTATACATTTATTTCTATCAAATATAATATTTGCTTTTAATAAATCCAGTAAAATTTCTTCTAAAAATTTTGGGATTGAAGTTGGTAAAAATGTAACTTGAGTTCCCTTAGGTTCTTTGAACTTCATAGGCTCTACTCTATTTCCTATTAAATCAATTTCACCAAATAACTTCCTATCCCTAGCGTATTTTACAGTGTAAATATCTTCTTCTTCATATCCCATAAAATCGATTGCAACTTTGTCCATGGCGTGAGGATTTTTCCCACCGAGAATGATTCCCGAATTGATAGGGTCGCCACTTGATGGTCCGTCGCCTTCCATTCCCACTATTCCATCCATTAAATTGAAATCTGGTTTTATACACTCCACCAAGTCTACAAGATGGTGGGCGAAATTATCTGCTCGTTGTAATCTCATGTGGTAATTCGCCTTGGTAAGTCCCACTATTGCGCCGAACATGTTTTTTACAGCTCCAGTGTATCTCATCATGGTATGGGTTTTTAGTTTTGGAAGATTTATTATTAAATCTGCGTCTAGAAGGGCTTTAAAAGTTTCGAACTCCTTTAGCTTTAAAGAATTGTTGCATCTAATATTTATTACTTCCGTATTATAGTTAAGTTCTACGTCAATATTTTCTAATTCTTTGATTAAACCACATTCTTTATAAATGTTTTTTAAAGAAAATATCGTAAATGGACCTGCGGGGCTATCTCCTACTATTACCTTTAAACCATATTTTAATAAAGCTTCTGCAACTGCCCTTACAAAAACGGGATGTGTCGTGACAGCCTTGTCGGGGTGAGAGCCCCTTAGTAAATTCACTTTCAAGAAAACAGTTTTGCCAGGTAATAATTCTTGGGCAAATCCACTTTTTTGAAAAATCTTTTCTACTATTCTCTTTATTTCTTGTAAATTATAATTATCTTGTTTGTATATAAAAATTTTATCCATTATTGCTTCCCCTATTCTTGTTTCATTATATTACATTTACACCTCAAAGTTTATATAAAACTGTTAAATATAAAAATAATTTACTCAAATGATGAAAAACTTCGAGATATTTATATTATTTTTCATTAAAAACAAATTAGTATTACATTACGAATGAAATTATTCAAAATAATTATTGACAAATGTAATTCGACCGGTTAGAATATGATTTATATTACAAATGCTTTGAAAGAAAGAAAAATGTGAATCTTTATTCTAGAGAGTCGGAAAAGGTGGAAGCCGGCGTAAAGTGAAATATTTTATTCCCTCTTGAGCAGAATAGTTGAAACTAAGTAGACTATTTCCGGAAATCTCCGTTACCAAAGATGAAGAGTTGCTAGACTCTGATAGAGGTAATCTTTGATTATAAAAATAGGTGGTACCGCGAATATCCTTCGTCCTATTACAGGGCGGAGGTTTTTTTATTCTCAAGATTAGCATTTCTAGCGAAAAAACATTTTCGGAGGAAAGAAATGAAAAAGATTTTAGTATTATTGTTAGGTTTAGTATTATTAGCAGGCTGTAATGCCAATAGTGGTCAAGAAGAAAAACCACAAACTGCTGAAACAGTTACAGAAAATAATGAAAGTGTAAAAATAGGAATTATAAAATTTGTAGAGCATCCTTCACTAGATGCTGCAAGAGATGGTTTCGTTAAAGAATTGGACGCTAAGGGAATTGATTACGAGCTAGATGAAGTTTCTGCAAATGGAGACATCTCCCTAATTCCTACTCTAGCGCAAAAATATAATAATGATGAAATAGATTTGATTTACGCAATCGCAACTCCAACTGCCCAAGGCGCTAAAAACGCAATTACAGATAAGCCAATTATCTTCTCGGCTGTAACTGATCCAGTTGGAGCAGGGTTGGTTGATTCTATAGAAAATCCTGGCGGAAATGTCACTGGAGTATCGGATTATGTAAACGCCAGCGACCAAATAGACGAATTCTTGATTTTATATCCTGAGATAAAAACTTTCGGTACACTTTATAACACGTCGGAACAAAACTCCCAAGTACAAGTGGATGACTTGAAAAAGATATTGGAAGAAAAAGGATTGTCACTAGAAGTTATAGGAATAAATAATATCAACGATATTCCCCAAGGAGTTTCAGCTCTGTCACCTAAGATAGACGCATACTTCGCTTTAACTGACAATATGATAGCTAGCGCTGCTCCAATAGTTGCAGAGAATTTGATTAAAAATAATATTCCATCATTGTCATCAGAAGAAGGCCAAGTGAAAAATGGTTTGCTCATGAGTGAGGGAGTTAGCTACGAAGAACAAGGCGTACAAGCTGCTGATATAGCAATTAGAATAATCAACGGCGAAGAACCTAAGGATATTTCTGTGGAGTATTATAAAAATAGTAAGAAGTTAGTAAATAGAAAAATGGCAGAAGCTTTGGGAATAGATTTGAATAATGAAATTTTTGCAAATGCAGAAATTGTAGAATAAATTAATTTATCTCTGGGAGAGTAAAATCTCCCGGAGAAATTAAAAGGAGTAGAAATGTTAAAAGGAATTTTCCCCGTATTAGAATCATCTGTAGAGATTGGACTTATATTTTCACTATTGGCAATAGGCGTGGTGATGACTTACAAAATTTTAGACTTTTACGATTTGTCTGTGGAAGGAACCTTCCCCCTAGGAGCATTCGTATTTGCCAAAATGGCACTTGCAGGTGTAAATCCTATAATCGCCATAGTCGTAAGTTTTTTCGCAGGAACTATTGCCGGCTCAGTAACTTACTTTCTATACAAAAAATTTAAAATAGAACCTCTGCTCTCAGGTATTCTAACCATGACCATGCTTTATTCCATTAATATTAGAATTACAGGTAAAAACAACGTACCTTTATTCCAATATGACTCGGTATTCAAAATATTTTCATCTGTTCCAAGGGTTTTGGTTATACTGGGAATTTTGCTACTGATAAAATTTGCCATAGATGCATTTTTAAATACAGAAAAAGGTTATATTCTAAGAGCTACTGGCGATAATAAAACTTTGGTAAAATCTCTGGGGAAAAATCCAGATAGCTATATCTTACTGGGACTTATGCTCTCGAATGGATTGATTTCTGTCAGCGGAGCACTTATGGCACAACACCAAGGCTTCGCAGATGCTCAAATGGGCGTCGCTATGATAGTTACTGCTATGGCTTCCATAATAATTGGTGATACAATTTTTAAAGATTCAAAAAGACTTAACTTCACCTCAAGAGCCATCATCGGAGCTATAATCTACAGATTAATATCGGGAATAGCCATCTATATAGGATTAAATCCAACGGATTTGAAATTAATTACTGCGATAATTGTGATTGCATTTATCGGATATAACAATGTTAAAATAGGAAAACTTTTCATAAGAGGAGATAAACATGCTGCGAATTCAAAACTTAAATAAAACTTTTTATCCTGGAACCCCAGAAGAACATACTATATTCCAAGATTTAAATTTGGAAATAGAAGAAAATGTCTGCACCACCATAATCGGATCTAACGGTTGTGGAAAATCTACCCTCTTTAATCTAATCAGCGGCTCACTAGAAGCTGACGGAGGAAGTCTTTCCATAAACGGTTTGGATTTAAATTCCCTCCCAGAAGAAGATAGGGCAAAATATATTGGGAAAGTTTCCCAAGACCCAGCTATGGGCGTGGCATCTAATCTAAATATATTAGAAAATATGTCCATCGCACTAAAAAAGGGAGAAAATTTTAAACTTAGAAGTTTATTAAAAAATTCTAATAAAGAGCTAATTGTAGAGAAATTAAAAGAACTGGGACTTGGACTTGAAGACAAGCTAAATACCCAAGTGAAATATCTCTCTGGAGGACAAAAACAATCCCTGGCACTTTTAATGGCAACCATAAAAAGTCCAAAATTATTACTTTTAGACGAGCACACTGCAGCACTGGATCCTAAAACTTCCAAGCTTATAATGGAAAAAACTGAAGATTTAATTAAGAGAGAGAAAATCACTACACTTATGATATCTCACAATCTAAAACACGCCATAGAATTTTCAGACAGAATAATTATGCTAAAAGATGGAGAAATAGTATTAGATATAAAATCAAAGGATATCGATGAGAAAACTCTGATTACTTTTTATAACGAAGCAGTCTAATTTTTCTTCCCTTGGGTATTTATCCTATATGGAAGGTGATTTAAATGAAGGTTACTGTCTTAATGGAAAATACAGCCATATCAGAAGAATTCGAACACAAACACGGACTGTCCTTTTATATTGAAGGAAATGGCAAAAAGATACTGTCAGACTTTGGAGATAATGACTTTTTTATCAACAATGCTGAAAAATTAGGAATAGATTTATCTCAAGTGGATTTTGCAGTAATTTCCCATGGCCACGGTGACCATGGTGGAGCTCTTAGTAGATTTTTAAATATAAACGATACTGCAAAAATTTACGCTAGAGAAGATGCTTTTATGGAATATACATCCAAAAATTTATCGGAGCATAAGCCTGTGGGGCTGAATCCAGAACTAGAAAATCATCCTCAAGTAGAGCTAGTGCCCGAGCATTATGAAATAGATGAAAATTTTATTTTGTTTTCCAAAGTAGATACCAAGTTGTTTTTCCCAAAATCTAATGACAGTTTATATAAAAAAGTGGAGGATGGTTATGAAAAAGACGACTTCTCCCATGAGCAATATTTAATTATTAGAGAAGAGGGAAAGAACTTTCTAATTTCAGGTTGTGCCCACAAGGGAATACTAAATATTGTAAAAGCTGCTGAAAATTTAATTGGAGAAAAAATAGACGCCTGTATATCTGGATTCCACTTATACAATCCTAGTACCATGGTGTACGAAGATGATAAGTTTATTTTGGAATTGGGAAAAGAGCTTAAAGAATGTGGCACAGAGTTTTATACCTGTCACTGTACAGGAGATAAGGCCTTTGAGATTCTAAAAGACGTTTTAAAAGATCAAATTCACTATGTAAGTACAGGTATGGCATTTAACTTATAATCAAAAAAGAGACCATTTGGTCTCTTTTTATTTTGCTTTGCTTATTCTACGTCTTCGCCCATAGCTTTTATTTCTTCAGCAAATTCTGGTGTCATTACTGAGATCATAAATGCAAATGGAGTGTCTTCAAATTCTACTTCAAGCCCAAAGCTTTCAGAAATAAATCTTAGTGGAACCATAGTTCTCTTTTCTACTAGCTTAGCTTCTTTGTCTAACTCTACTTCTTTTCCATCTACTAAAGCAACTTTGGATCCGATTGTAAGCTTGATTTCTTTTTCTTCAAGTTTTGCAGTAACAACTTGAGTTTCTTCGTCCCATTCTACAGTAGCACCTAATTTTTCTAAGAATGCTCTTACAGGTACAAGAGTTCTTCCATCTTCTATAATTGCTGCTGTATCAAATTCGATTGGCTCGTAATTATAAGTTACAAATACTCCTTTTTCCCCCTCTGCTGGCATAGCTTCTGCCATCATAGCTGCAATGTATTCAGAATATTTAACCACTTTTACATCTTTAGGAATTTCTAATTCTTTTACTTCAGCTTTTTTTATAGTTGAAGTTATATCCATAGTCATGTCGAATAAATCTTCAATTTTTAATACAAAATTTACTTTTTGATCTACAGCGCCTTCTTTAAATTCTGTTACTTCAGAAATTTTTGAACCTTTTAACGCTTTACTCATCTCAGCAGTAAATTCTTCAACCTCAGCTTCTTTAAGTTCAGCTAATGAAGTTTTTACTTGAGCTAGCAAAGCTTTATTAGTTTCTGCATTTTCCTTATCGATTGTAACCACGAATGCATCAAGTGCAGTGAAAATAGCTTCAGAATTTTCTTGGGTGAATTTAATCAAAGATTTTATTTCTTTCGCTCCATCTTCGATTGTCATATCATAGGAGAATTTGTCTCCTTCTCTTTTCATATCGAAGTCAGATTTGTACCCTTCGTAAATTTTTTCGATAGTTTTTGCAAAGTTAGTAATAGAGTCTTCAGATCCTTTTGCGCCTACTCCAAATTCAGACATATCCAACGCAAAATATTTTTCAGGTCCATCTAAAACTTTTGGAAGTGTCGCTCCAGGAATACCCATAGTAAACATTTCCTTAGGCATAATAGCTTTTTCTCCATCGACATAAACTGTTAACTTGATATTGTCTGGTAAAGCTTTAGCTTCTTCATCAGATGGCGCAAGAGCTTTTAAGCCAGTAAAATCATATTTGATATCAATTTTACCTTTGTCTTGACCTACCATGTAAAGATCCATTTCCATAGGAATTTCAAACTTTATAGCTTCTTTAGAATCTTCATCTGCAGCTTCCATATTCATTTTTACATTTGCAGTAATCTTACCTTCTGTTGCTTCCCATTTTTCAGTTTCAGCTGTTTTTTCCATATACGCAATCGTATTAGGTCCACATGCTGTAAGTAATAATGACATCATAAGTACAAACGCCAAAATTAATGATAGTTTTTTATTCATTTCTTTCCTCCTTGATTTGAATATTACAATTATATCATAAATATTTCACAGAATTAATACTTATGTTAAATTGTAATCAAATCTTAATTATTTATTTTTTACTTACTATTAAATCTATAACAACTTTTTTCGTAAATTCCATCTCAATATGTTATAATCACAAATAAGTAGTCACGGCATTTTATGCCGCTTAACGTAACATACTTTCAGTCTGTTACACTTAATCAATCTGATTTATGACATTGACGATTCATTGGAAAGGTTTGTAAATAAACTTAAATTTCCAAAGTAAAGTATTACATAATAAACATAGAGGAGAATTGAATTGATAAATTTTAGAGACGAGATAATAAAAATAATAGCAGGAGAATTTGATGAAGTGGAGGTAGAAACTCTAGAGACTTTAATAGAAGTTCCGCCATCACCAGATATGGGAGACTATGCCTTCCCTACTTTTTCCTTTGCAAAAGTTTTAAGAAAAGCTCCCAATATGATAGCAGAAGAACTAGCAGGAAAACTTAAAAGCGAATTCTTTGAAAAAATAGAAGCCAAAGGACCATATCTAAACTTTTTTATAAACAAAGAGCTAATGGCTAAATTGGTAATCGATGAGATTTTAGAAAAGGAATCTGACTTTGGTAAATCAGATTTTGGAAAAGGAAAAAATGCTATCGTAGAATTTTCTAGCCCAAATATAGCAAAAGCATTTCACATAGGACATTTAAGATCCACAGTAATTGGAAACGCCATTAGAAACACCTACGATTTTCTAGGATTTAATACCATAGCTATAAATCACTTAGGTGATTATGGAACCCAATTTGGAATGCTAATCACCGCGTACAAAAAATGGGGAGATGAAGAGGCTGTAAAAGCTAATCCAATTCCAGAACTTTTGAAATTATACGTACAAATAAATCAAGAAGCAGAAAATGACGAATCCCTAAATGAAGAATCCAGAGAATGGTTTAGAAAATTAGAAAATCAAGACCCAGAAGCAGTAGAACTTTGGACATTCTTTAGAGAAGTATCTTTAATTGAATTCGATAGAGTTTATAAAATGCTTGGAATAGAATTTGACTCCTTTGCAGGAGAAGCATCCTATTCAGACAAGATGGAGCCAATAATAAACGAAATTGACGACAAAAATATGTTAGTAGAATCTAAAAATGCACAAATTGTAGATTTGGAAGAGTACAATATGCCACCGATGCTAATTAAAAAATCTGACGG
>CANRJQ010000038.1:0-14635 GCA_947630985.1 uncultured Clostridia bacterium
TTATAGAAGTAAAAAAGAAGATTATGGAGAACCGCTATACTATAGAACAATATAAAGAAATCCATAAATATGCTAAGTCACACCCTGAAGACAAGGCCTTCATTAATGAATATACCCCTCAACTTATGCTTTATAAAAAGGCAGTTGCTGAAAGTTTTAAGGACTCTAATGTTCTACCCACCACCAAGCAAATATATGTAGACCTTGAAAAACTTCATACAAAAAAAGAGTCCCTCATTGAGAAACTCAATCAATCCCGCCAAGAGCAGGATAGGCTATATCAGTATAAGAAAAATTATGATAACTATATGGGAAAAGAGGTTGAACGATAAGAAATGCTCTCTACCTCTTTTTTACTATCTTTACAATACTATTAGCTATTTCATTTACTTCTTTTTTTGTGTTTTTACTACTTAAAGAAATTCTGATAGTGCCTCTTGCATAATTTTTTGGTACATCAATAGCTTCGATTACATGTGAAATATTTGTATTTCCTCCATCACAAGCTGAGCCTGTAGAAATACATATTCCCATAAGATCTAGTCTATGCAATATCATTTCACCATCATTATCTTTTATAGAAATATTAATATTGCCTGGTATCCTTTTTCCCCCACCGTTAATCTTATATTCTACTTCATAGTCATCTAATATTTCATAAAAAGCAGACTCTAACTCTTTCAAATATATAGTACTATCATATAGTTTGTCACAGTTTTTCTTTAAAGCTACAGCCATACCTACTATATATGCAACATTTTCAGTTCCGGCTCTAAGTTTATTTTCTTGTGAACCTCCTTCTATTAAACTTCTAACTTTTGTGCCGTTTTTAATATAAAGAAATCCTATCCCTTTTGGTCCATTGAACTTATGAGCAGAGGCAGATAATAAATCAATCTTTAAGTCTTGAACATCTATCTCTAGATGACCTAATGCTTGAACAGCATCAGTATGAAATAGAATTCCTTCATCATGAGCAATTCTACTCATCTCTTTTATGTTTTGTATAGTACCTATCTCATTATTTGCCATCATTATAGAAACTAATCTATCTTTTTTATCAATTGCTTTTTTTAATTCTTCAAGACAAATATATCCATTTGTATCAGCTTCTAAGTATTTCACTCTACAACCAAATTCCTTCATTGTTTCACATGGTTTTAATACTGCTAAATGCTCTATATTACTTGTAATAATTCCTTTTTTTTCTTTTGAAAAAAGCATTATTCCCTTTATCGCCCAATTATTACTTTCTGTACCGCCAGATGTAAAAAAAATCTCCTCAGGAGAAGCATTTATACAAGCTGCTATAGTATTTCTAGCTTCAATCAAAGCCTTTTTACTTTTTCTAGAAAAAGAATATGGTTGTGATACATTGCTATATTCCTCAAGAAGGAATGGCTTCATAGCTTCTAATGCCTCTTCATCTAGAATACTTGTTGCTGCATTATCAGCATAAATTAGACTATTTTTAATGTTCAAATAGATCACAGCCCTCATCTTTAAATTCCTCAATCTTATCCTTAAGCTCCTCAACTGTTGTATCTAAAAAATCAGAAAGGCAATCTATACAATAAAATGTATTCACACTCTCTCCGAGTAGTTTTTTATTAATGCCAATCGTATTATTATCAAGATTTTCTTTTAAGCATGCTATACATTTATTTATCATAGTATATTTCCTTTATAGTAAATTTAGGTATATCCTTTCCCTTAAACTCCTTATCCAGTATACCTAGTTGCTTCTTTATTACATATCTCATTTTTGTTGCAGGTTTTAAACAATAACGATTGAATTCTAAAACATTTACTTCTTCAGCTGAGCGAGCATTGGGATATAAAAGCTTTAAATACGCTGTTGCAATTCTTTTTACGGCTTCCGTATCTCTTGTATCAGCTCTATCTGGGACTTCTATTAAATCATCAACAATAACCCTATAACTAGGATCTTCTCTAAGCATGTGAAGTATTGTACAAAAATATTCAGAATTTAATGCCCAACCTGATATTTTTAAATCATCATGCATCCTTGGTATATCCCAACCCTTAATAAAACCATGAAACCTATCAATTAAAGCACTTTCATGAAAAGCTAAAGGTAACTCTTCAAACATATTCTCATAAATATTCCAATTATCACTACTAATATTCCCTAATAAAATAATTCCAGCGTCTGCAGTTCCTTCATAATCACCTACAGTATAAACACCTGATTCCATATAACCCTTTAACGCTGCTCTCATCTCATCTACATCTGCAAACGAAATAGTTTGCACCTCATCTAAAGCAATAAAATCATTACCTGATACAAGCCCTGGCTTTCGTTTGCTAATATCATAAAACATCTTTGCTCTACTCATAACTCCACCTGAAGATAACCATCCAAATTTACTTACTCTTCCAAATAAATAAGATTTTCCAGTTCCTTTTGGAGCTAACTCAATAAGATTTAATCTTTTTTCTACAAATGGTAATAAACGAGTCAACATCGTCAATTTTTGATTTCTGCTTTCATACCCATTCGCATTATAATCTATAGCCCCTAATAAAATATCTATCCATTCATCTGTTGTAAAATCAGAACGTAAATCTTTATAGTAATCTAAATCAATAATATAGGGACAAAAATCTTGAAAATTAGTTAGTTTTATTTTCCCTTTCAATTTCAGTTCATCATCTGGAAATCTATATCCTAGCTCAACTATTCCCCAAGTTTCGTTACCTTTAACCAAATACTCTTTACAATTATCCCACACGTTGGACTCTATAATTGTTTCTTTGTTAGTTAATCCATATTCTGGTAAAGCAAATGATATTTCTTGATTTTTAATGTCTATATCCACAGAAATTTTAGCAAGCAATTTAACTCTCTCATTTTCTACAACTATACGATCTTTAATACTTATCCATTCATCCTTTTTGGGTAAATAAGTGTCTATGAAGTTCGAAATTTCAGTATAATCAAAGTCCCCATTTTCATTTTGAAATTCATGCAAAAGCCAATCTCTTAAAAAAGAGGGTAAACTAAGAGCTGAAAAAAAATTACTTTTTTTCAAATCTTTATATACTACCATTTCATCAAAATATTCTCTTAATTTCACTTGTGTTTCCACTATAATATCCCTCCTTAAAATAATTTTCTTGTAGCAAATCCTTCTTTTTCTGCCTCAAATTCTAAATCATCTTGCAGTAAATTGTTTCCACTATAGACTTCTACCTTATATTTCATAGCTTTGTTTAAATCAGGCAAATTAACTTGAAAAGTTTGATTATCCTCAGTAATAGTTTTATACATAGTGCCATTAATCCTCACTTTTACATCATGAATTTTATATGTAGAATAGAACCTAATGAATGCATTTTTATCCCTTACTGAGAATTTGATTTTTTTAGTAATCATTGTAATTTCAATATTATCTTTTTTAGGGGTTATTTCAATAATAGGAATCAAAACTTCTTCTAAAGATGCTCCTCCATGAACTTCTACATCAGATTTTCTTCCACCTCTAAATCTATCATAATTTGCTAGTATCCAATAATCATTTTCTTCTATTGCGAAATCAGGTTTTTCATCGATTTCATTTTTAGGACAACATCTTCCTGAGTGTTCTCCTTTAGTTTGCATTTCCCATTTATTTTCATTTTTATTGATTACAGCTAGTCTACTAGCACCATGGTCAGAAATTATTACTACTCTATCATATTTTCCCTGATTGAGGTCTGAATGTATTCTTTTTATTATATTTTCTATAACTTCTAATTCACCAATTAAATGTATTGGTAGTTTTGTATTCTCATAATTATATCCATTAATTCCATTATGTTTTATATCATCTAAATCTTTAATTCCTTTTTTTCCGCCAATCAACTTACTTCCTTTTGAGAAAAAGTATTCGACAAAATCTTTATTATACCTTGTTAAAGATGGTAATTCACATACACAGACTGTTATTACTGTCAATAAATTATTTTCCTTGCATTTTTCTGTTATGTAACTTAAAAATTCAACACCTAAAGCATCTATAAAATACAGTGCTGTATTTTCTCTTTCTATTTCTTCAATCTTTGATGATCGAGCTGGCAATAAGTTGAATTCTCTTTCCAAAGCTTGTTTCTCAACAAGTTCTTTGAACTCTGGAAATATTTTATTTGCTACTTTTTGATATTTATATTTTTGAAAATATTCATCTAGTAAGCCATTATCAAACCAAAATGGACTTAAGTAATAAAATAAGTCTAGATAAACTTTTTCTAAAATTTCTAATATCTCTTTTTCATTAGAATCATCTGCGTTTTTATCTAGATATTCAAAAATTAGTTGTTTTTCCTCTTCTGTTATATCTGTTAAGAAATATATAATATCTTCACCTTTACTTTTTATTATATTGCAATAAGCATTTGTCTCTTTTGCATTCTTGCCCCATGCTTCCAATAGCTGTTTCCTTTCATTATACTTATCCCAAAAGTCTTTGGATTTATAGTCAAATTGTTCATCTAATAGACACCTATATATATTTCTTTCAAGCTCATTTTCACTTTTAGAATTTCTCACAGCTTTACATAGACACCAATTGTTTTCTACTCCAAATAATTTTAGTGCAATAAAATATACCCATCTTTTGTTTTCATCATAATATTTCCAGTTACTTGCAAAGTTATCTAATCCATTACAAGAACCAAAGATTTTTGAAATACAAGAATACCAAGATCCATACATATTTATTTTTTCTAGTGCATTTATCCACTGTTCATATGAGCCCATGCCTTCGTCTAGTAAATTTGTTCTATCATCTTTACTGCATAAAACTTTAAATGGACTATCTTGTTCAATAATATTGTATATAGCATGCTTATAATTATCTTTATTTTTTTTAGTATTGATATAAATTTTATCAACATCATAACTCTCAATTGCATTAGCTAAATTTTCAATTCCTACTACATGAATTTGATTTTCAGGAATAAATTTGGAATCTTTTACAAAAACTAAGTCTGGGGTTCTTGTAGTCTTACTCTCAACATTATAAATCAATCTTTTTAGTCTTCCATCAGATACCTGAAGATTTCTATCACATTGATAACAGATTACAATAACCTTATTATTAAAAGATGAGTGTAACACATGATTTAAAAACCAACTAACTTCATCATTACCCTTCAACTTCAAATATGTTGAAATTTCCGTTAAAAAGATACTCTTATCAAGCATAGATAAATCATTAAGTAATTTATCTATGCTTGGATTTTCATCGTCCGTTGAGTATTTAGATACATCTAAAAAGATATTTTCTCCTACTTTAAAGTGCTTCTTAAAAACTTTTAAGTATTCTATATCGTTTATATTGATAACTCTGGGATGATTATCTGATTTATTAAGATACGCTTCTACTCTTTTAATGCATTCATTTAAATTCATAACCACACCCCCTAATTATCTTTTATAATTTCAATTCCCACTACCATATTATCCTTTATCAGTCTCTTTAGATAATGTTTTACATTTTTTTCATCCATTGCCTCTATTTTGTCAAGTGCTTTATCAGAGCCCGTCTCATTATATTCAGCTTCTGCCATTGCTCTTAATTTACTATCTACAGATGGATTTCCATACCAATCATTAGGTGAGATATTTCCCATCGCATTGGTTAAATAATCTTTAACCTTTTCTATGTCAGTTAGTATTACAGCATAGTCCTTTATAAATTTATTTTTAAATATATTATCTCTTTCTTCTCGACTTGAAAGCCTATCAAAATAGTCAGTTTTCGATAGATAATCTATTGCTTTTTCAATAGCCTGACTATTAGGATGCCTTTCATTTATTGTTGCAAAATTTTCCTTAGCAAAATTAAATTCTTTATCTGGAACCATATATAATATTGGCATCTTATATTTTTCAGACCATTCTTTAGGAGAAATAGTATTAGTTTTCTCATACCACATATCTTTTAACTGCTTATTTCGATTTTCTGCTAAATATCTATCTATATGCCCTTGAACAGTGGACTGATAGTCAGACTTATTTTGAATATCAAATTGCCCTCTTGGTATAGTGGAAAAAATCTCTTTAATATCCATGTCAGTAAAGTTGTAATCTTTATTATCTAGAAAAAAACTACATACTTTTTTAAACATTTCAACTTGATTATTATAAAAAACCTGAAATTTAGCACCATCAGCTCTTATCAAATTTAAAAAGTTATCTTTTTGAGAATCTAAAATTGTAGCCGATCGCTTAACCTTATATAACATCTCCATAAAATCAGCAAGATCACCCCAATTATTTTGTGCATATTTATAGGAAATCTTTATGTTATCACTTATCTGACACCACTCGCTTACTGTTTCATCAAATGTTTTATTTTTATTAATAATTTTATTACTTTCTGATACTATTTTATATTCTAAAATAACCTCAGAAATTTTTTGCTTTGCAGTTTCCATGTTCCAAACCCAAGTTGCAGCATCAGCATCAAATCTTTTCCTTACCTCATTAATATATTGTCCATTGTCTTGAATGTCATTTGCCAGTTCGATCAATAATCCACTTTCAAAAGTTTTTAAATATATTTCCATACCTTTTTGACAATTCTCAACATTAACAAACTTACTTAGTTTAAAATCTAAATTTTTATTTTTCAAACATAATTTACCTATAGCTAAGGCAATATCACTATCTGTCAAATCATCTTCATAATTTTCATTGTTAGCAATGCCTACAAAATAATCTATAAGCTTATTTAGTTCGATTCTTTCATTTTCTGGTACTTGTTCCTCTACTACATATTTCAAACACCATAATGGAAAAGATAACTCTTTCATCTTTTGACGAATTCTTTCTCTTGTTGCCTCTATAGAAGTACAGGATGTTTCTGGAATTTTAAACACTTTTGAAGCTGCTTGATTAAAAGCTTTTTCTTCTTTTGTCATAGTAACAATATATTTTTCGTTATATCTCATTGATGGTGTGTTTTGCAATCTTATAACATCAGAAACCATATCTTTAATTTTATCTACCGTTAATACATCATTTCTTAAGCCATCACTCCAAGTATAAGTTTCGTCTGCATATTCTTTTAAAACAAATCCTAATGTAAAAGCTGTAAGGTTACATGGCATAAAGCCAAATGGAGTTCTCTTTAGTTCGTTATAAATTTCGCTTATTGATACTCTACCATCTTTTTTAAATGACTCAGATATTATCTCTTCAACCTTTATTTTAATCTTAGATATTAATAAATATGGTGACTTCTCCCAATATTTTTCTATTCCCCAAGCATCTTTACCAATAAATTCTATAAGTCGTTTATTGTATTGAGCTGAAGTTTTTTGTTCAATACCATATTCAACACCTCTGGGTAAAGAATTAGCCATCCACATAGTATCAGTAACAGGTAGACCTGTCTCAAGACTCTGTCTATAATTTTTTTTGTTTATTTCTTTTAATAAGTTATATAACTGTTCTAATCCCATGACTCTTTCGCCATTTTGTTTTTCTTTTGTATATACAATAAATTCTCCATTCCCAAGGTTGTTTTTCCATTTTTCTAACACTTCTTGAGCATTTTCTAAATGTTGATCCGCCTGCTTCGGATCCTTATTTCTTTGGTAACGTGCATTAGCTATAGCCTCAACATATTGCTCATATAAATCTAACCCCATAGGATTTGTTGATGTATCAATAAAAATAATATCGTAGCTATTATCTTTTAATGCTTCAGATATTTTTTCAGATATCAATCTGCTTTCAGCATCATTTTTTGCAAAAGATACAACGGCAGAAAGCTTATTATCATCATCTTTCTTCTGTCCTCTTATTTTATTTATTGTAGATTTAAAATCATTTTCAGCAACATATTCAATATCATATCGTAATCGTAAAGCTCCTGTTAAATTTAATAATGTACTTAATTCACCATCTTTAATTAGCTTAGAAGTATTTTCAGTTCTTACACTTTCTTTTATACTATCAATAGCAGCTGTATCAACAACGTTTTTATAAGCACAATATTGATATTTCCCAGCCCCTAGTGGTTGTTTATAGATAATTTTATCTGTTACCAATTTATTCGCTATAGATGATGGTGCACCAACATCCAAATCTGAACCTTCAAAAATATTATCTATATTTTGTTCATTAGCAATAAATAGCTCTACAGTATCTCCTACTTGTTGCGAAATTGCTTGTAATAACAAAACAGCTTTTAATACTCTCTTTTCATCTCTATCTAGTTGCTGAGTAGATGAACGTCCATAGCAATCAAGTATAGATCGTATTTCTGGCGATAAATCCTCTTTGCCTTTTCCATAAAAGAAATCCCATAGCATGTCTACAGTAAGAAATGGATTATCATCATATGGGCTACAATTTTTTATAAACCATTGAAAACCTTTAATTTTTTCTCCACTATCATTTTTAATAAAATCAAACATACTTCTTTGATTGGAAGCAAATGCTGATGATATATGTTTTAATAATAATGCGGTGTAAGGATGTATTGGTAAAATATTTTTTAATTCATCATCAGTTATACGAGCTTTCTTTTTTATAAGTTCTCGTGACTCTTGAGTTCTATCATAAAGTTCTTCAACAGTATCATTCCATTCATCTAGTAAAACTGAATCATCTGTCTTACTCATAGCTGCACCCATAAGATGAAAAGCCATGTTTTCAGGTAACTCTATATTACATTTAGGTACAATAAATCTTCCCTGGAGATGTCTCCAAGTTTTATCTGTTTCAGGAAACATATGACTAACATCATGAGTTACCAATATGAAGTAAAAAGGATCACTTCCACTTAAATCGGCAAGTTCTTGAAAGCCTGTCAATGATCTCATATTAGTTTTGAAATACTCAGTAAATTCATCCCAAATAAATACAATCCCTTTTAGATTATTTTCTTTTATAATATCAGTTATCCAATTACATAAATCAGTTGTACTCATAGATAATACCGTAATTCCATTATCTTTACCAACTTTCATGATTTTCTGCATAAGCGTTGCTAAAGCATCATCTTCGTAGATATTTAATTTTTCAATAATTGAATCTACATCATCACCTGAAAACATTTCTGAATACTTGCTATTTATAAGTTCATTAAATGTATTCTTCCAAATATCATCTGATAGCCATTTTATTGTAGAATCTTTTAATGCTTTCTCACCATGATATTCAATTCCTTTTTCTCGCATAGCTTCTATTATGCTTTCTTGAACAGCAAATACTAAATCATTATCATCTCTTATAAAAGAAGATCCATATCTATGAACTGTCAAAATTTCTTTTCCTTCAGTTTTTACTCGTTGAAATTTATTAAATAAATCTTTCCCTAACTGTTCATCAAATTTTTCGAAATATTCTTTAGTATCTTTTTCATTAGCATCAAGAAGTTTTTTTAATGTTAATACAGCATGTGATTTTCCTGTACCGTAAGCACCTTCAACCCATATTGAAACCCTTTGCTTTCTTGACAATACATTTACTGAATCACTAAGCAATTGTACAAATGTTTCATGAGGATAAAACTTCTTCCAGATTTCTGGTTCCTTATTTATGATTGCTTTGTTTATTTGCGGAAAATACTCTGGGTCTATATCAAAATAGTGGTTATAATTTTCAAAAGCCATTGTTGCGATCCCCCTTTAAAATAAACCTAATACTTCTTCTGAAAACTTATCATTACGTAATGTTATATTATCTAAATCATGTGTAAATGAAGCATTTATAAATTCAGGATAATTAACACTTAATCCATTCAATAATTTTGCCATTAATTCTTTATCTATTCCAAATATTTCTGTTGGGCTTATTCCTGTACTATCTATTTCATGTTCCATTAATCTTGTAAGTGTAAAAGAGTAATAGTCCTCACATTTTTCAGCAAATAAATATAATGAATATAACAATACCCTTGAATCAGGGTTTTTCCATGAAGTCCTATAAAAAGAGTTTAATGTTATTGTCTCCATACCTGCTGAATTTACTTTTGTATCATAATCACATATTCCAAGTCCTAAGTCTTCTCCAAGAGGAGTTTTTGTAAGTAAAATTTTAAATGCACTTACTACATTTCTTTTTCCTAGACCCTTAGTATCGCCTTCCATAACTGATTCTAGTTGTAATTTCATCCTATCTTGAGTTACTGTTTCATCAAAGGGTATGTTTTTAACAAACCAATTAAAATCTGCTGTATAAACTAAATTTGAAAGTATTAATGCCCATATTACTTCTTTTTCTTCATTTTTATATAAGTCTAGCATTTTCTCCCCAAAAGTTGTTAATTCATTTCTTGTATATTTATCATGTCCTACTGACCTGTTTCGAGTAACAATATCAGCATCTTTTAAAAAGTTCAAAAATGCATCTTTCATCTTTTTTCCCAGCATATAATCTCCATCAGTGTCCCAAAACTCTGCTTTTCCCTCATATTTAAAGAATGTATCTAACCACTCTTCTCTTATGCCAAAAGTATAATAATGCCCTAAACCCTTCATCTTTTTCTCAGCTCCTATTCTATTTCTTATTGAATTGTAACGTAAACAATGCTCTGGGATATCATGGCATTTATGACATCGCTTACAGCTTTCAGATATTTTAATTCCATCAGTCATGTCAATGCATCCATATGGACATTCCGCAACACAAACACCACATGATACACAATAAGTGCTCTTTATGATACAGCTTTTAATTAATGATAAAAATTTTATATCTTGTCTCTTATTTGTGATATTGGGAAAATTAAATTGCATTCCTTGTTTTGTTTCTTTAAGTTTAATTTCATAAGTCTTGTCATTATAATCAATGGTATAATTGTACGTATCATACTCAATAATATTCCCTATTGTTTTCGCCCATTCTTTCCAACCATTATTCAGTTTAAAAACTGTAGCAATAGTGCTACCATTGTCAACATCAATAATATGTTTGTCATAACCAAAATTAAGTTCACGCCCAGATCTTCTTGTCTTCCAGTTACCTTTTTCTATAAATTCATCTATCTCTTCTTTTGTAAATGATGTTTTGCCACTTGTATCTTTTATTTTATTAACTAATTTATCAACATCATCAGAATACCATTTATTTTTGAAAAATTCATGTTTCCCAGAAGACATGGGACACACTAAACAACCAACACGTGCATTCCCTTTTTTATAAGCTTCATTTAAAATTAAATTTCTTTGATAAATATATAAATATAATTCTGCAGAGTTCCAATCCAAAATAATATGACTGCTAAATTGCCCCTGATGTTTACCGCCATAATTTACATCATCATATTCTTTTCTAGAAGCACTTTCATCTCCTCTAATACCCGTAAATGCCATACCAGTAAAAAATTTTACTCCTGTCAGTTCTTTTAATAATGTTATTTGGGGAGAAGTTTTATGAACACCACAACACCAACGATTAGTGACTGCTGGTGGTCCGAACTTTTCCCAAGTTTCATCTGCCGATAATTTTGACTTTGCTTCTAAAAATTCTATTCCTTTTTCTTTGCACCATTTAGATGTTCTTTTTATAACATCATAAGTGTCTGAAAATTCCATACCTGTATCTCCAAACAAAACTTTAAATTCATTATGTGGTAATGCTCTCTGCACAATATCAAGTGCTACAACACTATCTTTCCCTCCACTAAAAGCTACATAAAACACATCTACACGATCTTTGTACTCTCTATATATATTGTATGTTTTTTTTATAGTTTCTTGTACGAGGCTTTCTAAAACATCATAGTTCTTGCTAATCATTGCAGGTATATCAACAAACTGTAGTTTATTATTCTTCATAGGTTCTTCTAAAATAATTAATTCTGGTTTGCAATTCAAAGTTCCTCCCCTGGTTTTAGCTATTTTAGAGCCTCTATACCAGTAATTGTTAGCTTCAGCCCACATGTATGGATAAGTATCATTTTTCTGATAATCCCAATATTTATCAAAACCTAAAGAATCCAGTTCTTTATAATATACTGGTCTTGGTTCTTTACTAAAATTTAAAGGTGTACTTTCTAGTAAGATACCACCTGTTTCTCTGTCCCATTTATACGAATACATATGCTTTATATCATCCTCTCTTTTCATTCATTGCTTTAGCCTGTACTATAGCCTTATCTATATCCTTATAAGATCTACGACCCAAATATCCCTTTTCATAAAGGTAATCCAACGCTATTGAAGTGTCGAGGCTGATATTACTATCAAATAATACTTTAACTACTAAATCATAAAAGTTTTCTATTTTAGAAGAAATTTTTACAATTCCACCAACACAACTATCTTCATTGAAATTAATATGTTCTAGTCTATATTTTTTGCTATACTCTGCTACATAATGCTCTAATAAGTATGAGTTCCATTTGAACCTACACTCTGGAAATGAAGAAAAATATTTTATATCTTTAATAGCAATGTAATCATCATAACAAAATTCATCTATTGCATTATCTATTTTATCAATATCAAAACTCACTAACTCCTTTGATACAAATTCTTCTTCAGTAATTCTTAATTTTTCATTATATATGATATCAAAGTATATTACAGAATTTAATTCTTTCTTTAAAGCTTTCAATTCTGACAAAGTTATTCTTTCATTATTATTACAAAAGAGTCTAAAAACATCACTTACTGATAAATTTTTTCCCTTCTCACTTATAATCTTAGAATTAAATGAGTAGTCATTTTGCAACTTATAACCAATAACATCTCTTAAACCCAAATCTGTTAATTGATAATACCTTTCAACTATTCCAGGTAATTGATCTTTTATAAATTTAATAAATTCCGTTTCTGTTAAAAAACCATTTCGCTCTATTTTATATCCAATAAAACTTGATATTTCGATTAATTCACTTTCACTAATAATTATACTATCAGGATGAAGATAAACTCCTGGTGAGTTCCTAATAAATTCTTTATTACTATGTAAGATGTTAATTATCCTACTCCTTGGAATGTGCAACAAATCATTACATATTATTTTTTGTTCAATCGGTTCTTCCTTGTTTACCAAATAGTTTTTAACTTCAAATATAGGGTCTATTTTTATATTTTCTGGTGAAAAATATGATGCTTTAAATATCATTCTATCTTCATAAATATATTTTAAATATTCCCTGAGCATATCAGCATTATTTATTTTACTACCATAAAATATATCTATTACTTCCTCATACAAAGCATTATAATAAATTGCATTTTTGCCAGATTGAAATAAATATTCAATATAGGCTAATAGATCTTGCTTACTTTTTTCTTTCAAAATCGTTTCTGGAATTAAAGCAAACTTTCTATCCTTTTCAGTGTATAGAATAGTTATCTTACTTATATTATTTTCTATCTCCAAATCGCTATCCAGTAAGTTATCAGTGAATTCCTTTGCCCAAAATGTTTTAAATTTTCTTATTTCTAGTCCAGAATCATATCTGAAATTTCTAGGAAATTTATCAATTAATATTTTTCGATATTTTCCCATTTTATCGGTATCTGTATTTTCTTCAACGACTTCTTTCATAACTTCTTTATTTGTTTGTCTTAATTGTTCATTGAGGATATAGGTTATCTTTACATTTTCATAATCTACTAAACAGATTTCTAATAATGATTTAATTTTTTTAATAATATCGATTGAACTTAGGTTAGTTTCAACAAACAAATTATTCGCTGTTTCTTTAGGAGAAACTAACTTATTTTTATCATTTTTATTTACAATATCCATCCTGCCATTTCTACTATTAAATGACTTGTTTTTAAAATCTTCAATTATGTAATCATAATCCTCCATCAAAACATTGATAAAACTTACATACATTCCTTTCCAGGTTGTAAAATTATCATATGATTCCCCAAAATATGAATAAGAATATGGTTTGCTATACGAATAGTCACCAATCTCATTAAAATCAACAATATGATAATGTTTTACAGAGGTATCTCCTAAATTCCTATTATCTTTCAAATAATTGGAATTCGATTTTGAGGGTTGGTTTTTATATCTTTTATTTTCTTTAGCTAAATATGCATAAAATAAATTGATAGCTTCTTTTGTCTCTTCTATAATTCCTCTATGATAAAATTTAAATACCCTACTTTTCTCAACAGTTTCTTTTACTCTTTTTATTGTTTTTTTATCTTTATGCCATAATAAAGGGTCTTGTATGATATTGTTGTTTAAGCAATATGTATCGATTCTTTCATATGTTTTGCAAATATCATTAATTTTTGTTGGTTCCATACGTTCTAATAACCAGTCAAGATATTGATCCTTATTAGACGACTTAACTTTTGCCAACACTTCCACCTCCAGCAACTACAATAACTACAACAAAATTGTTTAAGATTTTCATTAAAGCTTAATCTTCTATGGGAACAAATTCCATAATATCTCCAATGTTACAATCTAGTACAAAACATATTCTTGAAAGAACTTCTAATGAAATATATTCATCATTATTTAACTTTGTATATGTTCCTGGTGATATACATGCTGCTTCCTTTAATTCTGTCTTTTTAACTTTTTTGTCAAGCAGAAATTTCCAAAGTTTTGTATAATTCACATTCATTTTATTAGCCATATAAGTACACCCCATTACTTTTAATGATTCTTTTTCAACACATTCTTAATAGT
>CANRJQ010000039.1:0-14551 GCA_947630985.1 uncultured Clostridia bacterium
AGAGACCGAGAAGAGTTGACGACTAAGGACTTGTCAGAAAGTCTAGACGAAGCTCTTAGGGAATCTGAATATTTAATAATTGTGTGCTCTAAACGAACTCCAGATTCTCCTTGGTGCACTAGGGAAGTTAGAGAATTTAAAAAATATCACGATGATTCTAAAATAATTCCAATTCTAATTGAGGGTGAGCCCCACGAATCCTTTAATGAAGAGTTAAGAAATTTAAAATCCATATTCATCGACGACAAGGGAGAAAGTCAGACAAGAGATTTGGAATTACTTGCGGCAGATTTACGTCCTGAAGAAGTAAAAAAACTCAATTTTATTGGATACGAAGCTTTGGAAAATAGCGACAAGGCTAAGTTTGAAGCGTTAAAAAGTGAATCTGTAAAAACTTTAAAGCAATCTGAGATTTATAGAATTATGGCTACCATCTTGGGCGTAAATTTTGGAGATTTAAAACAAAGACACAAAGAAAGAAGACTTAGAACAATTATCGCCAGCACGATAGCAGCGGCGGTAATACTTTTGGCTTTTGGAATTTCCATGACCAATTTGTATTTTCAAGCAGAAAGGGCGAAACAAACTGCCACTCAACAGACTTCTATGATGGTATTAAAATCAGCTGATGCAGCTATTGCAAAGGGTGATCGAGCCTTCTCACTTTTAGTTTCCAAAGAAGCTATGAAGGGAATCACCTCCAATATGGAAAATTACAATCAACTGGAGGCTAATTACACTAGAATATTAAATGACGCCCTGTTGAGTCCAAAATATAGCACTATGCAAGTAATAGATGCAGATAGTACAACTCCTAGATTTTCTGTATCCAATAAGAGGGGATACTTGGTAACAGGAGGGGAATTAAGTACTGGAAATATTTGGGACATTTCCAACGGAAGATTAGTAAAAAAACTAGAACTAAACTCTCCTATAAATGCTATAACTATAGACAAAGAAGACGAACACATTTATATAGCCACTAGAGGTGGTGAAATTTTAAAATACAATTTGGACACTTTGGAATCTGAAGAGATTTTTTCCAATGCTGGAACACCTATCCAAGAAATGGGTTTTACCAAAGAGGGAAATTATCTGATGTTAATTGCAGGTATGAGAGATGTAATAATTTTAGACAAAAGTAATTACGAATTAGCAGGATCATTTAAATTAGATAATTACGAAGAAACCATCACCAATGTCAGCTCTTTAACTGGCGAGAAGAAATTTATAGTCGCTGATAGCAAGGGACGGATTATGATTTATGATTTAGATGAGGATAGTTATGTGGAAGTTATAGAGGCGACGGCAGACAAAAGTATTTATCGAAACACCACACTTTCTCCTGATTCGAAATATTATGCATATACTGACGACTTTGCGGTAAAAATTTTCAACACTCATACAGGTGAGAAATTTGAGATAGATAATTATGTCAATGGATTATACTTTAGTCCAGACTCGAAAATTCTTTTTGGTACTACCACAAATGGCATAACATCTTGGAATGTAGAAGAAGGAGGCGTCTACGCATACTTCTCTACTCCGTCTAATATAGAGAAATTGAAAATATCCCAAGATGGAAACACGATGGTAGTAGCACTTGCTAAAGATCACAGTATTGGGATTTTTGAAGATATTAAAAATATACCAGAGTTTGGGCTCTTTGAAATGCTTGAAAGTCCTGGCTCAATTCATGAAGATAATGTCTATGAGATTTTTATGACTGAAGATGAAAAATATATTATAACCAGCTCAGTGGATTCCACAATTAGAATAATCAATCGTGAGTCCACGCTTTCCCAAAGAAGTATTATTGGGAATATAAAGGGAGTTTCCCAGGACAATAATTTAGTGCTGATTATAGATGAAGATGGAGATATTAAAATATATAATTTTGAAACTGATGAAGAATTTAGATTGGGAAATATTTCTGACCCAAGACTTACTACGATGGTAAATCAGTATGTGATTTCAAACGATGGAAATTATATTGGGATAACGAATGTTTCCACTACAAATGTCCAAGTTATGAACCGAGACGGAGAAGTGCTTTATTCCACAAAAAATCACAGTGAAATAGATGAATACAGTGTGGTGGAGTATATGGCTATTTCAGAAGTGGACCAAATTCTATACACCTTGGGGATTAAAGGAGAAGTTTATGCCACGGATCTAAAAACGGGAGAATTTTTAAAAACCATAAAGGATAAGGAGGAACTGGGAAGTTATTTTGTGCTATCCGATGATGGAACTATCATGGCTTTGGTTTACTACAATGGAGAAGTTTCATTGATAAACACCAAGACAGGAGAGACCTTAGATCATATCCAAGGGGATGTGTATAAGGTATTTGGAACAGACGGAAAATTAGACAGAGTGTTTGGGCAATTGGGCAAAAGGTTATTTGAGTATAAAAATGGAAGAATAGGATTTTACGCTTCCAATGACGAGAGAAAAGGCCTCACCACAGAAGATAGAATTGAAAATTATGTAAGTTATGATGGAAAATACTTGATTACGAATGTAGCGGGCAATTCCACTATCGTTACAGATTTGGAAACTGGTTACCGAGTTCGGACTCTTCCTAAAAGTGAAAACTATATTTTCAACTCTATGGGAACTATGAACAAAGACAATAGCAAGATAGCATATGACTATGATGAAAATCTAGTTGTCATTACAGAGTTTTACTCTACAGAAGATTTGGAAGATATGGCCACTAAGGTTACCAAAGAACGAGAGCTGACTGATGATGAAAGAAACGACATAGGACTAATAGATAGGGCGGTGGAAAATGAGGAGTAAAATTTTATATTATTTTAAAAAGATTAGTACGCCTTTTTTTCTACTTTCAGCGATACTAAGTGTTGTAGGCTCTATTCAACTATACGGCGGAGGCTACTCTAATGTGTTCAAAGAGTTCACTGTAATTCTAATATCCGTAATGAAGCTGTTTACATTTTCGCCTACAAATGGTCTTTTAAATGAGGCGCCTTTAGCATATGAACTAGCAATTTGGATGGCGCCCTTGTCCACAATGGTGGGAATATTTTCGATTTTTGATAAGCTATATAAGACTATAAGCCTTAGTTTGTATCATGTGAAGAAGGAACATATTGTCCTTATGGGAGCAGATGAAGATGCGATTACCTTTATCAAAAATCTTCAACGGGATATACCTGGAATTAGAATTTATTCCCTCCTTGGCGAAGGGGATAAGTTTGACGAAAAAAGATTGGAAGAATTAAATGTGGAAGTAATTCGATTAGATTATTCCAATCCTAAAAACGAAATAAATTTATTAAAAATAAAAGATAAAAAAATTGGAAACAAAGGGATTATCATTTCTTTTGAACCAGAGCCTAAAAACTATGGGCGCGTATCAGCTTTAAATCAGATGTATTCCAACAATAATAAAGAAATAGATTTTTATATTAAAACCCAAGATTATCGCATAAAAGAATTGGTAGAACTTAAGATGGACGAATTAGATAATTTTGACATTCATTACTTTAGTATAGAGGAATTATTAATTACGGATTTATTAGAAAATAAAAACTTCCTTTTCAATTCTCCAAAAGGATTAGAAAATGGTTTTGAAAAGAAAAAGTATGAGAATATGGAAGATATAGCAAAGGAAATGGGAACTTACAATTTATTAATTATTGGATTTTCAAAAATCGGAGAACAATTCCTAAATCAAACTTCTAATTTATTGACGATAAATCCATTGGAAAATTTAAAAGTCACTATAATAGATCAAAATGCCACGAAAAAATTCCAAAAATACAGAGACTACAAGACTATGATCCACAAGGTTATGGATTACAACTTAATAGATTTGGATAGTGAAAGGGAAATAGGAAAACTGGTAAAAGAACTTCATGAAGAAAATCCTTTCAGCGGAATGCTATTTGCATCAGAAGATATTTATGACAATATTTTAAAAATCGACAGGGTTATTGATCATATAACTGACTTGCCAGTGGCAGTTTATTCTAAAGAGTTTGAAATTATTGAGACCTTAGTTGAAAGTCTTTTCCTTCGCCATGATAATATTACGGTATTTGGAGATTCTAAAGATGTTTTGACGATGGATATTATCGTAAATGAAAAGCTTCTCGAAAACGCAAAGAGCTTTAATGCCTATTACAATAAAATTTCTTCTGAATTGATGGGTTGGGACGTGGAAAAAACTTCTCAAGAAGAACAATGGAAACGACTTTCCAATATAAAAAAAGAATCCAGCATATACCAAAGTGCTCACCAAAATACAAAACGAAAAATCCTGAAAACATTTATTGATTTTGAAGGACTTCCTAATTCTGTAAGTGGACTAATAGGATTTTGGGATGAAAGACTTGAGGGTAAAAATATTTTGGAACAATTAAATATTATAGAATCCGATGGATATATGAATTATATGACAGCACTTGAGCATAAGAGATGGAATAATTTTTATTATATGAGGGATTTTGTTTTTGATGAAGTAAAGGACGAAAAGCGAAAGACTCACGATTGTTTAATCGACGATTGGGATGAATTTTTAGGAGGAATCCAAAGGGAAAAGGCCATATATGATTTCATTTCTACTTTGAGTTTAAGGTAGTTTTTCTGATATAATTGTATTTAGAATTGAGGATGATTTTATGGATTGGGAAGCTTTAAATATTATCCACTTAGATATGGATGCCTTTTATGCAGCTGTGGAAGAACTGGACAATCCTAGCTTGAAAGGAAAACCTGTAATAGTAGGGGGAACTAGTAAGCGAGGTATAGTCACAACGGCGAATTACGAAGCTAGAAAATATGGAATCCATTCGGCCATGCCACTGTTTCAAGCTAGACAAAGATGTCCCCATGGAATTTATTTGCCTACTAGAAGGGATAGGTACTCTGAAGTCTCCAAAGAAGTGTTTAATATTTTATACGAAATTACAGATCTAGTGGAAAAATTATCCATAGACGAGGCCTTTTTAGACGTATCTGATGTGGATCAAACTCCATTGGAAATAGTGAATTATATCAGAAAAAAAGTCAAAGACGAAATCGGTCTTACCATGAGTTTTGGAATTTCATATAATAAGTTTTTAGCAAAGCTGGCATCGGATTGGGAAAAACCAGAAGGGCTGACGATAATAACCGAGGATATGGTACCAGAAATACTTTTGCCCTTACCTGTGAGAAAAGTTTACGGAATAGGAAGAAAATCCGAAAAGAAATTCAATAACATTGGAGTCTTTACGGTTTCAGATATGATGAATTTGTCTGAAGAATTTTTGGTTAAATTTTTAGGAAAGATGGGAAAGGAAGTCTATGAAAGAATAAGGGGAATAGACAATAGAGTGGTAGATCCCCATAGAGAAAGAAAATCCATCGGAACAGAAAGAACTTTTAAAATGATAAGGGACAAGAAGATTTTGCGAAATCTTTTAAAATCTTATTCCAATGAAGTTTCGGAGGATATGAAAGTTAGAGGTATTGTAGGAAAGACGATAAATGTAAAAATAAAATATGAGGATTTTTCTTCCCATACGAGATCTTTTACCATGGAAAATTATACAAATTCCCCAAGTATTATTTACGATATTGCAGTGGAACTTTTAGAAGATTTGCCTTTGGAGCAGCACGTGAGATTAATTGGGCTTTCTATGTCCAACTTAGACGAAGATTTATACACGCAAATGACATTTTTATGAAGGAAAGAACTAATTATTTGAATAGAAGATTAACTTTGATATAATAGTAATGTTTAAAAGAAAATTTTATAGAGGTGTAAATTGACTTACTTATTAATATTTTTCTCTAGAATTTGTGACGTATCTCTATCTACAATGCGAACGATTTTGGTGGTTCAGGGTAGGAAAATTCCCGCTGCCATATTGGGTTTTTTTGAAGTAGTAATCTACATTATGATATTGAATACCTTGATGCAAAGCATGGACAATGTTTTTAACATCATAGCATACGGTTTGGGATTCGCTGCTGGGAACTTCGTAGGAATAAGCATAGAAGATAAACTGGCTTTAGGATACATCAGTGTCCAAATTATTATACGCGAAGAGAGTGAACATGAACTTACAGAAGCTTTGAGAAAAAGAGGATACGGAGTTACAGTATTAGAAGGACATGGATATGAAACGAAAAACTCCGTACTAATAGCAGTAATAGGAAGAAAAGAATATGATAAATTGAGATATGTAACTAAAAAAATAGTACCTAACTCATTTATCACGGTGAATAGTATCAAGCAATGGACTGGAGGATTTTTTAAGAAGTAATATGAGAATAGACGGCAGAAACTATGACGAACTTAGAACGTTAAATATAAAAAGAAATATTTTGGAATATCCTGATGGCAGTGTACTTATAGAAATGGGCAAGACGAAAATTATTGTAACTGCCATGATTGAGAATAAGGTTCCAATATTTTTAAAAGGCTCAGGCCAAGGCTGGCTTACTTGTGAATACTCTATGCTACCAGCATCTACATCCACAAGAAAACAAAGAGACTCCACTAGAG
Source organism: uncultured Clostridia bacterium (assembly GCA_947630985.1). GTDB lineage: Bacteria > Bacillota > Clostridia > Tissierellales > Peptoniphilaceae > Neofamilia. Next base: position 6,527 of record CANRJQ010000039.1, read on the forward strand.
GTAGACAAGATGGGCGAGGAATAGAAATCCAAAGACTTATAGGAAGAGCGCTGAGAACTTGCATCGATCTTACAAAAATCGGCGAGCGGACGATTTGGATAGACGTAGATGTAATCCAAGCAGATGGGGGCACCAGATGTGCAGCTATTTCCGGAGGATTTGTCGCTCTTTATGATGCAGTCTATAAACTATATAAAAAGGAAAACTTAAAAGAATTTCCAATTAAATTTTTCTTAGGTGCAGTTAGCGTCGGAAAAGTACAAGACAATTTGCTCTTGGACTTGAACTACTTTGAAGACTCCAAAGCCCAAGTGGATATGAATGTCATCATGAACGACAAGGGCGAATTTATTGAAATCCAAAGTAGTGCAGAACAAGGTACATTTAACGAAGAAGAATTTGGCCAACTTTTAAATTTAGCAAAATCAGGCGTCCACGAGATAATGTTTGACCAAAATGTAGAACTGGAAGAATTAGTGGAGGATATCAAAAATGAAAAAGATAGTGCTAGCATCTAATAATAAACATAAGATAGAAGAAATAAAAGAAATCATTGGTGATTTGCATATAGAAATATTACCTAAATCAGAAGTGGGACAAGAACACTTCGATGTAGAAGAAACTGAAAATACTTTAGAAGGAAACGCATTATTAAAAGCCCAAGGCTTAAAAGATTTAATCGGCTCTGAATACATGGTAATAGCAGATGACACAGGACTCTTTGTAGATTATTTAAATGGAGAACCAGGAGTTCACACTTCCAGGTTCGCAGGAAAAGATCACGACGATGCAGCTAATAATGCTCTAATGTTAGAAAAATTAGACGGCGTGCCATACGAAAAAAGAACTTGTGAATTTAGAACTACCGTAGCAATCGTGGAAGATGGAAAAGAACCAGAATTCGTCACGGGAATACTTAAAGGACATATCGCAGAAGAACTAAGAGGAGAAGAAGGTTTTGGATACGATCCATTATTTATTCCAGAAGAATTTGATAAAACTTTTGCAGAATTGGGAACTCATGAAAAAAATCAAATAAGCCATAGAAGAAGAGCCTTTGAAAAGTTTGCTGATTATATAAGAGATTAAATTTTTGATAAACAACGTGAAAATGAAGAAATAAAGAAAACGAATTTCAAAGAACAAATTTTAAACTAAGAGAATCAGTTGTAATTAGCTGACTCTCTTTTAATTTCAAACCAAATAAAATAAAATATGAAAAAAAATTTAAAAAAAGTTTCAAAAAGGTGTTTACAAAAAAAGAACTTGTGGTATAATATTCATACAAAGAAGTAAAGACTCTTTGTAATTAAAAACCGGACCAAGCTACACTGAGGATATCATAAAAATCTAAGCTAAGAAGTATTTAGCGAAGTGACTAGAGGATGATGATGTTTTTAAAGAGTAGTAAAAATTGGTTTACCTCTCAATTGAAAAACTGGTAATTGAGAGCGGAGCACAACTAAATATTGTGCTATACAGTTTATCATAGATTGCAGAATGGCTTATATTCTGAAGGTTTAGAGTAACTATTAAGTAGAGGTATTAGGTTTAGCTTTGAATTTCTAATATAAGTTTGAAAATTGTAATTTGATAATCTTAAAAAATTCTAATATTGAAAATTTTAAAAGATTGCAACTTGGTCTTAGAGTTTTATTAGAAAACATAGTTATTGAAGATTTATTGTTGAAGAATTGTAAGTCGTACAGAACATTCAAGTAGAGCAGTGAAAGTAGTATGAATGTTATGGGATTTAGAATTTGGAAGAAGTTTATAAATTGAAGATAAATTAGGTTGGAAAATAAAATTCGCGTTGAAAGTTGTGATTGGGAAAGATTTTAAATATTACATTTTAAGAAATATTTGAAAAATTAAAATTGGAAAACTTAAAGTTTAGAAACAAAGAATTAAGTAATAAGAAGAGAAACCCAAAAGGCTTAAAAAGACTCAAAATAATAAACCGGTGATTTAGTTATAGGATGTTTGAGACAGAGATTTCAGTAGTCTGTAACTAAACATAAGAAAGGTAAAATAGGTGATAGATACGATCAAACATTTACTGTGTAGCTTGGAAGGTTTTTAAGACCGATTCTGGTATTATCATATTTGATAAAGAATCGGTCTTTTTTGTTGCTGTTTTTTAAGAATCTTTGTCAAATAGTGTTGATGAAGAATTACAATAAGACCAACAAGGCTCAGGAGGCGACTCCTGGGTCTTTTTTAGTATATTGGTGAAATCCAAAATATTTATGGGCTGCGAAATAAAATTGTGCATGAAAATTAATTTTAAAATTTTGTTTACCTAAAAGTCCAAATGATGACACAGTATTGACATAATCCGTGGCTAAAATGGAAATAACAAATGAGAGAAGTCTCGAAAAATTTTATTTCCTAAGGAGGAAACAATATGAAAGCATCAAGAATTTTAGTTATAGCGTTAGCATTAGTTTTGGTAAGTTCGGTAGGAGCATTGGCAGCTTCTGCTACTAGACCAGTTGAGGTTTTGGAAGAAGTTACGGGATTGACTTGGGAAGAAATCAGAATCGAAAGAATGGCAAATGGAAAAACTTCTGGAGAAATTGCAGAAGGTAAAGGCAAGTTAAAAGAATACAAAGAGGCATTGATAGATTTCTACACTGCGAGAATAAATGAACATGTAGAAGATGGCATCTTGACAAAAGATGAGGCCAATGAAAGAATTTCAGATATTAAAACATATGTAGAAGAAGCAGTTGCTTCTGAACTAGATCATGGAATGGGTCTAGGAGGAAGAAGAGGCATGAGAGGATTCATGGGACATTCTCGTGGAATGTATGGAAACTATCATAGAGGACATGCATTTCAAGATGGAACAGGAATGGGACCAAGAGGTGGATCCAACCAAGGTAGAGGACTAGCGAATGGAACTGGTATGGGATTAAGAAACGGATACGGTCCAATGTGCAATAGATAAAACATCTAATAAATGGCAAGTAGAGAATAAAATCTTTACTTGCCATTTATTAATAGTAGGATATAATTTGTAGCAGTTTGTATTATTACTAATACATATTGGAATAATTGAAGAAAATTTGTTATTATTAAAGCTAAATTAAAAATACATTGCCAAAGTAACTGGAAAATACATTTAGGTGAAGTAGTCGCGGTTTCGCTGTTAAAATAACAAAGTATATAGGGAGAAGATTTAGGAGAAAGATATGAAAAAAATACAAATAATAGACTCTACTATTAGAGATGGCAATCATACTGTGGGAAATAATTTTTCTTTAGATGATATATCTACAATGGTGGGAGCTATGGATGAAGCGGGTATAGATTTTATAGAAGTGGGATATGGCTATGGTCTAGGAAGTTATAAGGACAAAAACAAACCTAGTGATATTGAAATAATTAAAACTGCTAAAAAAGCAGCTAAGAATTCCAAAATCGCAATTCTAGTTTTTCCAAACAAGGCGACTTTGGAAGAATCGGAGGAAGCTTGTGTGGAAGGAGTAGATTTAATTAGAATTGCTGTACAAGCTACTAATGCAGAGCCTTCAAGAGAATATATCGAAATGGCAAAAAAACATGGAATTGAAGTTGGTGCATTTTTTATGATGAGTCATAGAGCTACTGAAGAAATTCTTTTAGAAGAAGCAAAAAAAGCAGTAGAATATGGGGCGATTTCCATTACCGTTACTGATTCAGCTGGAGCGATGACGCCGTCAGAAGTTAGAAATAAAATTTCCGTATTGAAAGAAAATCTAAATATAAAAGTGGGATTCCATTCTCACGATAATATGGGTATAGCGGTTGGAAATTCTATTGTAGCTATAGGAGCTGGAGCTAGTTTTGTAGATACAGCACTTTGTGGACTAGGAGCAGGTAGCGGAAACACTAAGACGGAATTTCTAGCTGCTGTAGTCGAAAAAGAAGGGTATGAAATCAAAGGGGATGTTTTCAAAATCCTAGATGCTTGTGAAATTTTGACGCCAATTGTAAACAAGCATGGAGTAACTGTGGAAAACTCTGAAGATGTCCTCATGCTAGGTTATGCAGGAACTTACTCTTCATTTATGAAACCAGCAAGAATTGCAGCTGAAAAATACGGAGCCGATTACAAATCTATTTTATTAGAAGCATCAAAGCAAAAGTTAGTTGCCGGTGATGAAGAACAACTAGACGAAATTGCTAAAAATTTATAAAAAATAAAATTCCGTACTTAAATGGAATGATAAGTGAAAAGTTTTTGGACATGATATTTTCTCTTAAGCCATTATCAGTTGAAAGTCAAGAACAGTTTAAGTCATTTATTCCAGTTGAAATAAAATTAAAAGAAAACATAGAAGAGTCAAATTTAGAAGATGTAGAGATAGAAGAACCTATCGAAGAGACTATTATAGATAGAAGGACTCCAGTTGAAAGGTCTACATCGACAAATCTTTCTCCTTTACCTAACATTAGCATTTCTGTAAGAACTCCTTTTGTTGGAAATGAGAATATTAGAATTAAAAGTGATACAAATTTAAAAATGGTAAAAGTGACTATCCATAGTAGGGTAGGTAGAATAGAATATAGATTAGGAAGTGAGTTTGGTAATCTTGGTAAGAATGTTAACTTTCAGCTATCAAGCCGAATAAAAAGAGGCGATGTGCTCGTTATAAGTGCCGTCGATATTGAAAATGGATTTAGTGACAATATGGTCGTGGTGCCAGTAGAAATACCATTACCGCCAGATCCAGATGTCAATATGCCAAGTGAAATGACCTACAACTTTGAATACAACAACATAGATAATATTAAAACTTTTAAAGTAACAAGAACAAATCAGGAAGAAAAGCCAGGATTTGTTCCTGTGATAATAGACTTACACGAAAACTATACTACAAAAGTAATTGCAAAATTTGACGAAGATATAGCAACCCATCATTATAATTATGTAAATATCCATAGAAGAAAAAATGGTTTGACAGAGTTAGTAAGGGATGCGAGATTAGATGAAATTGCAAGAATGAGAAGTGCAGAAAATACTTTCTTTTTTGAAATGGCAGGTGAGATTTCTCACGGTAGACCAAATGGAAATAATGGACTGGACTTTTCTTATGCTGAATCAGAAAACATTGAAACTTTTGCAGATGTCCATGTTGCGGCGGAAAAATTTTATGGAAGTCCTGATGCGCAAGATAAAGTTACACAAGAAAACCTAGAAAGCTTAACATCTGAGGATATTGGGAAATATGGCGTAGATCAATTTATTAATAGTCCAGGGCACAATGCAAATATGTTGAGAGACATGGAAGGAGGCAATGTTACTAGAAAAATTGGAGTTGGAGTAGCAATTACTGATTTTGAAGGTGTGTTAAGATACCACATAACACAAATATTTGGGTATGATTTTGATGGGGTAGATGAAGAGTATATATATAAAAATGAAGATATACCGACTTCGCGTTCTAATGATATAACAGAAGAAAAACCAGAAGAAAATCTTCCCAGTGGGATAGTACAATTAGTACAAGAAGAATCAAATGATACTTTTGAAGAAATAGAACCAGAAATAGTTCCAGATTTAGAATTAACAGAGATAGAATCTACAGAAGAAACTCAGTCAAATGAAGACACTGAGCTTGTAGAACTTGAAGAAAATTTAGAAGAAGTAGAACCTATATCAGAAGAAGAAGATTTATAAAAAACCGGGGGAAATTTTCCTCCGGTGATTTTTTACAGTTGATCTTCAGGACGTCTGGATCTTCTCGGTATCATTATCAAGAAGAGTGCGACGATTACGAGTCCTATTCCAATATAATCTAATTTTATAAACCTAACTCCCATAAATGTCGTGGCGATTAAAGTAGAGATTACTGTTTCTAATAAACTAAGTATGCTTGCTGTTACGGGGCTTAATATCTGAGCGCCAGTCATATAAAGTATAAATGGAACCAAAGTCCCCAAAATTGCTACATACAATATTCCTAAAATGCTTACAGTATCTACAATAAATGGAACTCTCCAAGGTTGGGATAAAGCGCCAAGGGTAATTCCAGCTATTAGCATCCCCCAGCCATTTACTGCCAAAATTCCGTGTTCCTTTTGTAAGGGATGGGGAAGTATATTGAACAAGGTTGAGCCCAAGGTTCCTATCATTCCAAACATCAGTGCAATTTGGGAAATCGCAAGACTCTTCACGTCTCCGTGAGTAATAAGTAAAAAACCTCCATACAATGCAAAAATTAAGGCTATCATAGTCTTAACTGGTGGCAATTTTCTATTTATAATAGACGAGAAAAGAATTACAAAAAAAGGAGCAAATTGTTGAAGAACTATTGCTGTTGCAGCGTTAGAGTACTTCACAGCGTTAAAATAACTATATTGCATAATCAAAAGTCCCCCAAGGGAAAATGCTAGTAACCTCATCATACTTTTCTTATTATTAAAAACATTAAAAAACTTTTTAGATTTGTCAAAATAATGGGCAATTAATTGGATGCCACCTGCAATTATCAATCTAGTAGTTACCAATTGTTCAGGAGAAACTTCTTTGTTAGCAATTAAAAAAGCTCCCACATTACCATTTACTGCCCACATAATAGTTGCAAGTACAATTATTAATAATCCAAAAGCCTTCGTTTCTTTAAATTTCATTTTATTCCTTTTTTAAATATATTTTCAATGAACATTATAACTTATAAAGTAATTTTTTTCTATGAAAACCCCATGAGATTGTATGTCAATACAAAATAAAAGCTTGGAATTTCTCCCAAGCTTTCGACAAAGTATTTATTTTAAATTAATAAGCTGTCCATCCGCCATCTACTACCATCACGTGGCCATTTGTAAATGACGCCTCATCAGATGCTAGATACAAAAATGCATAAGCCAATTCTTCTGGTTTTCCAACGTTAGGGAATACTTCAAAACCTTTCATCAACTTTCCTAATGTTTTCATATCAGGATTTTTGACGTTCTCGCCGATTTCAGTTCCAACTGAACCAGGAGCCACTGCATTACATCTAATTCCATCATCTGCATAAGTGTAAGCTATATTTTTAGTCATACCAACAACAGCATGCTTAGAAGCTACATAAGCCATTCCGCCTCTCATACCATGAAGTCCACCTACAGATGAGGTATTTATAATTGAACCTTTTTTGTTTGCAATCATCGTTGGAAGAACTAATTTTGAAAGCTTCATGACTGCGTGTACGTTGATATCGAAAACTTTTAACCACAAGTCTTCTTCAATATTTTCTAGAGATTTGTATTCATCTAATATTCCTGCGTTATTCACTAGAATATCAATAGTGCCATATTTTTCTAGAGTAGCATCTACTAGATGTTTTAAATCTTCATCATTTCCTACATCCGCAGAAACGGGATAAATTTCTCCAGAGAAACCACCATCAGCAATTTCTTTTTGTAAATCTTCCAATCTTTCTGCTCTCCTAGCAGCAGCCACTACTTTAGCACCTTCTTTTGCGAATAGAGCAGCTACTGCTTTGCCAATACCCGAACTTGCACCTGTTACAATTGCCACTTTGTTTTCTAGTCTCATAAGCATACCTCCGTATATATTTATATAGTTATATTCTTCTTAGTAAGGTTTTACCCAAACATATATTAATTACTCACGTTGTGGAACATGAATTTTAAATGTTATAATAATTTGACAACTACTATGGAAATTCTATAAATAATAATTCTGGGTAAAAGCCATAAATTGTTTTAACGAATTACTTAAATACCTATCTTTGTTTATTACTGCAGAAAATTCTCTCACAGCAGTATTTGTATTAAAGCTAAATAATGTAATTCTGTCATCTATTTTCTTTTCTGATTCTAATAATTTGGATCCGATAAATGTCGCCCCTATGCCATCTAGACAAAATCTATAAGCGGTAGCTAGCTGTTCCACATACTGTATAACATTTGGCGTGTAACCAGATTCTTTAATGATTTCAGTACTTCTTGAAAACAGGTTATTTTTTTGCTTTAAAAGTATGAATGGAATATCTTCAAAGCATCCAATATCATCAATTGCAATTGGGT
>CANRJQ010000040.1:0-14004 GCA_947630985.1 uncultured Clostridia bacterium
ATATAATGGAAAGCCAAAACCATAGGAGCAAATACAAAAAACAAAGATAAACCGGCTAACATATTAAATACCAAGCCAATGACTAAACTTACTCCTAACATAACACCCATAGTGGACAAAATTCCGTTTTTTACAGAAGACTCCATAAACAACATCGGAAAAAATATATACAAAATCCCAAAAAAAGTATATCCCAGAAAACCCAAAACTACACCAAATAGTCCTAGTTTCCCAAGCTCCATATATTTTTCTTGATCCTTAAACTCCAAAACATACCTCCAATCAAGGAATCAAATAAACAAAATTATAAGATTCGTTATCCCTTATCTTATCATAAAAATGGCAGATAATAAACGGTGGAATTTAGATAGTAGTTGTGTTTATCTACAATATTTTGTACAGCAATAAATTCCTTCTGACTACAACTTTATATAAGTTGAAAAGTATTTACTATTTACAAATTAATAAAGCCTACGACTATGACTAACAAATTCAATCTGTTAACTCAGCCGTAGGCTCTCTACTAATTACTCTCTTCTATCTACTATCTATTGATCTAATTTCTTTACCAATTCTTCTGCTATTTGTACAGCATTAGTCGCTGCGCCTTTTCTTATATTATCTGCTACTGAGAAGAAGTTTATTCCATTTTCTACACTGAAATCTCTACGAATTCTGCCTACGAAAACTTCGTCTTTTCCTTCTGCGTTAAGGGGCATTGGATAAACTTTATTTTCCAAATCGTCTTCTACTACAATTCCAGGATAATTTTTCAAAGCTTCAAACACCTCTTCCATCTCAAATGGTTTTTCAAATTCCACATTAATGGAAACGGAGTGAGCGTATTTTACAGGAACTCTTACTGTAGTTGCAGTTACTTTAATATCATAATCGTCTAGAATTTTGTGAGTTTCGTTTATCATCTTCATTTCTTCTTTGGTGTATCCATTTTCTAAGAAGTCATCTATGTGAGGTAGAAGATTGTATTGGATTTGGTATGGATAAAATTCTACATTGCCCTCTTCCAAATCTTTTAGTCCGCCCATTCCTGAACCGGAAACGCTTTGGTAAGATGAATAAATTACTCTTTTGATTCCAAAAGCATCTTGAAGGGGTTTCAAAGGCAGTACGGATTGGATAGTGGAGCAATTTGGATTAGCTACGATTCCATTTCCTTCTAGAACCTTATCTCCGTTGATTTCTGGAACTACTAGAGGAACATCCTCGTCCATTCTAAATGCACTACTGTTGTCTACTACCTTGATGCCTTTTTGCGCTGCTAGAGGAGCGTACTTCGTACTAGTAGCACCGCCTGCTGCAAACATTGCAATATCGATGTCCTTGTCGAAAGCAGCTTCTGTCAATTCTTCTACTTCATAAGTATTACCAGCAAATTCGATTTTTTGACCAGCTGATTTCTTGGACGAAAATAAGTATAAGTTTTCAATGGGGAAATTTCTCTCTTCCAATATATTTAAGATAGTTCCGCCCACCAGTCCTGTTGCACCCATTACTGCTACATTGTACTTTTTCATTAAAGTCCTCCCTTTTTTTGTAATAAACTAAAAATTCTTACAAATCTTTTAGTAATGATACAATTATAAGGAGGAAATGTCAATAAAATACAGCTGACAGTTTAAAGTTAATAGTTGGTTTTGCTTTAATCGGTTAGATTGATATTGCTTCTGTTAATTCTATCCATTTGCTATATGTCATAGTAAAATGATTATTATTGTAAGTAACTGGCTATATTATACGTATTAGGAGTGATTTTAATGGAAAAAATTAAAAATTCTGAAAATAAAATTATTCAAATCCTTTTAAATTTAATAGAAAAAAATGACAAGTTTAATTTACCTGATAGAAGCGCTATAATTACTTACTATCTTCTCCTTTCTATCGGGCCATTTTTGGTTTTGACTTTCAGTTTGCTTTCTTATTTTCTTGCTGGTAATATGGATTCAGTAATTGGAATTTTGGAGAAGGTTTATGAAGATGCTCGGATAATCGCTGAGCCGATATTAAAATATTTGGATTCTACAAATGACTCCACCTTCGCCATAGTCGGTGGTTTGGCTACACTTTTTTCTTCTTCAAAAGCTTCCCAAAGACTTATCGAAACCTTCCATTTGATTTTCGGCGTGGAGGAACGAGAGGGTATCGTGGCTAAGGGAATATTTATTGGATACTCCATGCTTTTTACTTTGGCTTTGTTGATATCTTTGGTAATATTTTTTGTATTTTTTATAAGTGGAGATCCCATAGTTATGTTCGTGGATTTTCTATTTGGATTTAAATTGGATAGTCTTTTCTTGTGGAATTTTGTGAAAAACTTCGCTCCGGTAATTTATCTTTTAATATTTTTGACGATAATTTATAAGCTTCTGCCTAATTTTAGGAAAAGAAAAAAGATTAAAATAAAAGAAGCTTTCTTAGGCGCTGTTTTTGTAACTTTGGGGTGGATAATCGGGTCTAGTTTGTTTTCCTTTTATATAAAAAACTTAAACCAAAACAATGCCATGTACGGAGCTTTAGGTTCTATAATGGTTTTGATGTTGTGGTTTTATTTATTGGTGTTTACACTTTTACTAGGTGGAGCATTGATAACTTCATATATAGAAGTTAGAGAGAGAATTAAATGGGAAGACGTATGAATTCAGTTAAAAGTTAAGAGTGAAAAGTTAAAAGTTGAGCTGCGGTTCAGTTTACAACATGAAAGGTAGAACATACAGTGGCTACGCCTTTTTCGGTTGTATTGAATTTGTCTAATGTTATAATTGGTTTAGATTTATTGACGACATCATTTATTAGGAGGGAATTATGTTTAGAAAAATGAGAAGGGTAAGACAATTGCTCGATACGGATTTTGCAAAGGATGCATTAAATAGGGGTTCGTCTGGCGTTTTATCAGTTCACGGTGATGATGGGTATCCTTATGGTGTGCCATTGAGTTACGTGTATCATGACGGAAAATTATATTTTCACACGGCGACATCGGGACATAAACTAGACGCCATTAAAAATAACGACAAGGTTTCATTTACAGTAATTCTACAAGATAATCTAGTAGCAGAAAAATTCACCAGTTACTTTATGAGCATAATCGCCTTTGGAAGAGCTAGGGTAATTGAAGATGAAGAGGAAAAACGAAAGACCATTTCGATTCTCTCCGATAGATATTTTCCAGAAATGAAAGAGGAATCCTATGATGAGATAAATTCCACTTTCGATAGATTCCATATGATAGAAATGACCATAGAACATATTACAGGAAAACAAGCTATAGAACTGGTAAATGATGGAAACCAGTGAACAGTTAAAAGTTGACAGTTAACAGTTGGCTACGCCTTTTGCTGGTATATATTTATAAAATAAATAACGCCAAGTTCAAAAATTTGAACTTGGCGTTATTTTAATTTGCATAAATATTTTTCGTTAATAGTTTACATAGAAGAAATCTAACATTTTCTTTGGAAAACACGGGACGTATCTCCGTTGTTTTGCATTAATTGTTAAACAAAATATATCCCATTTTGTAAATATTAAAAAACTCTTAGCTTTGTGAATTCGTCCCCTACAAAGGGCGTAGCCCACTGTACACTGTACTCTGTAAACTGTACTCTGGTTTCTTATTCTCTTTTTCCTAAGATTCCATCCACTTTAAATAGAGCTGCTGGATCGTCTCCTGCCATTTTAACCATATCGATTACGCCTCTGAAGTGGTCTTCTTCTTCTACTTGCTCGTCTACGTAAGTTCTTAGGAAGTTTTCTGCTGCGTAGTTCTTTTCTTCGATAGCTAAATCTAGAATGCTGATGATACTAGCTGAAATTTCTTTTTCGTGTTCTAATCCTTGTTCAAAAACATCTAGAATGGATTTGTATTCTGTTGGTTGTTCTGCCAGTCCTTGAGCTTCTATTTCTCCGTCTACATCTAGAACGAAGCTAATGAAGTCTTCTGCGTGAGAGATTTCTTCGTGAGTTTGTAGTGTCATCCAGTGAGTAGCTCCTGGGATACCTAAGCTTTTGAAATAAAGTCTCATGCCATTATATTTGTACGCTGATTCATACTCCATTTGAATTTGTCTGTTAAATTCCGCATTTAATTTTTCGCTAAGTTTCATAATTTAAATCCTCCAGTTCATAGTTTAAAATCTTTTACATATATTCATATACCCAAAATAAAATTTATATCCACAAATTAAATTAATTATTGGCTTTAGGTGCTATAAAGTAAAATCTAGAGCCCTTTCCTAGTTCAGAATCTACTCCGAATTTAAAATTATGTTTTTGAAGAATTACTCGTACTATGTGAAGTCCTATGCCTGTACCCACTACGTTTCTCACGTGATTGTGATGGTCGGTGTAGTATCTTTCCCAAATTTTTTCTTTTTCCGAATCGGGTATGCCTCTACCGTGATCTATTATGGAATAAGTTATATTCTCATCGTCTTCTTCTATTCTAAATATTATCTTTTTGTCCGGTCCTACAAAACTTACTGCATTGGATGCGAAATTGTACAACACTTGATTCATCATGGACCTATCGCCGTTTATAACTCCTTCAGAATTTCCTTCGATTATAAACTCGTAGTTTTGTCTCGTACGTAAAATATCCAATCTATAAATTAAATTTTCAGTAAGCTCTCTTAAGCTTAACTCTTCCATCTTCAAATCGTCCATCTGCATTTCCAATTTGGAAATATCTAGTATGCTATTTACCATCTCAGTCAGTCTATCTGCTTCAGAAATAATAATGTCTAGATGATTATCTCGCATCTCTTTGTTCCCGCCACTTATATCCTTTATCATCTCAGAATAAGATTTGATTACAGTTAATGGGGTTTTCAAGTCGTGGGAGACATTGGCGACTATGGACACTCGCATCTCGTCCATCTTTGATAGCTCCTTTGTCGCATAGTTCAAAGTCTTGGAAAGCTCGTCTACCTCATAGACCCCTGAAGTTGGGAAATTGATGTCGTATTTTCCTGTCGCCAGTTCTTTTGCAATTTCGTTAAGTTCCAAAATGGGCTCGCTAAGTTTTTGAGAAACAAAATAACTGACAATCATCCCTAGGACAAAAACTATTCCTATTATGTAGGGAAATTGCCTTCTCATAATCAAGACAGTGGAATCTATGGGCTCTACCATGGATACAATCATGAGATAGAGATCCGATCCTCTTTCTTCTCCTAAGTAGCTGGCGTATATGAAGCTTTGATAGTCGTCATCATATATCTTAAGATCGTATAAATCGCTTGCCCCTTCCACTTTAGGAATTCCTGCCAATATATTATTAATAATTTTCTTATTGTATGAAGTGGAATAAAATATGCCCATCCAATCATTAGGATAAATGACATTTCCATCTCCGTCCACTATCTGAATTCTAGTGGAATTGTCCAAAGTTTTCGATCTGATAATGGAAGTAATGGATTTTTCTTGAAGGTATTCGTTGGTGATTAGTTTTCCAGTCTCTTCGATTTCGGCTATCTTCATATTTTTGTAAAAAGCCGCCAAAAAAACGTTTTGCATCAGCCATATAATCAGCAAAATTATCACGATATATATGGCATAATACTTCCAAATCCTATTTCGAATACTTCCTAAATGCTCAATTTGATTTTCAGGACCTAAATCTTTATTTTTTAACTTCCGGATTTTCCGAATCAAATTTATAACCTACTCCTCGAACGGTAATAATAAACTTTCTGTACTGTCCCAAAGTATTTCTAAGCATTTTAATATGGGTGTCTACAGTTCTATCGTCACCAAAAAAGTCATATCCCCAAACAGAGCTGAGAAGTTGATCTCTAGATAGAGCCTTTCCCTCGTTTTGGATAAAATATGTTAAAAGTTCAAACTCCTTGGGAGTTGCACTTACTGGCTCTCCGTCCACACTGATGACATGGCCGTCTAAATCTATTTCCAAACCTTCCATCTGCCAAACCTTGTTTAGTTTTCTTTCTTGGGAATTTCTTTTTATTACCACGTTAATTCTAGCCATCAACTCCTTAGGAGAAAAAGGCTTAACTACATAATCATCTATTCCTATTTCAAATCCAAAGAGCTTATCGTATTCCTCTCCCCTTGAACTTAACATAATCACTGGGATGTCCTTGAATTTTGCTATTTCTTGGTGGGCGGAATAGCCATCTAAATTGGGCATCATAATATCCATAACTATTACGTCATAGTCATTTTCCTTCGCCAATTCTATAGCTTCCAAGCCGTCTTGGGCAGTGTCCACCTCATAACCTTCGTATTTGCCGTAAGTCTTAATGACCTCTCGGATTCTCTCTTCGTCATCTACAACGAGAATTCTACTCATATTACTTCACCTCTATTAAATAATATAATCTTTGTGTGAAAAATAAATGTTTAATCAATGATAAATATACACAAATACTAATGTTCCAAGGATTATTCTATAAATTCCAAAAGCTATAAAGCTATTATTTTTGATGTATTTCATAAAAGTATTTATTACAGCATCAGCAGACAAAAACGCAAGGACAGAACCTAGCAAAATCAATCCCCATTGTGCACTGGTAAAAACCGCACCTAATTTTAAAATTTTTAAAGCAGTCGCACCTAGCATAGTAGGAATCGCTAAGAAAAATGAAAATTCTGCAGAGACAGTTCTATTAGCCCCAGTCGCCATACCGCCTATTATCGTAGCAGCAGATCTAGAAGTCCCAGGGATCATAGCCAAGCATTGGAAAAATCCTATTTTAATAGCTTGCATAGGAGTCAAATCCGAAATGGAATTTACCTTGAACTCCGTCTTGTGCATCATCTCCAAAACGATAATCACAATCCCCCAAAATATTAAAGCTCCCGCCACCACTTCTGGCCTAAAAAGATAAGCATCTATAATATCGTCAAACAAAAACCCCAAAACCATAGCAGGAATAAAACCGATTATTACTTTAATCCAAAGCCTTATAGTCGGTTTATGAAAATGAGAAATGCGAAACTTCAGCTTTTCCTTAGTCGTTAAAAATTCATAACCCAACATATCCGTATTGTAGCTAATCTTTCCTAGATCCAAAGGATTTAGTTTATAAAAATATTGTCTAATAACTGCGAAGATCGCACCCAATTGGATAATTACGTTGAAAGCATTGGAAAAATTCTCCGGCGTTAAGTTCACAAATTCATTCACCAAAATCAAATGTCCCGTACTACTCACCGGCAAAAATTCCGTAAAACCTTCCACTATAGAAAGAATAATTACTTTTATAATATCATTAATCACTTTTAAAACTCATCCCCCATCATATATACACTAAAAGATTAACACCAAGTATAATTATTTTCAAGATTATAAAATCAGAAACCCGCCCAAAAAAGCATCTGGAAAGGGAAATTTTTTCACATCTCCAGAAAAACTCACATCGATAATTCCATTTTCGATTTCGATTATAATTCCGTCTCCAAATTTAATATGAGAAATTAAATCCCCCTTGGATAAGTTTCTAAGTTCATCATCCAAAGTATTTATATCATAATGCCTTTTTTCTTTAGGCTTTTTTCTAGTCAAGTCTTTAAAAACTAAAATCGTCTTTTCATCCATTAATATACTCCATTAAATAAGCTAATGATATTTTAACATATAATTGAGTAGAAGATAGATAAAAAGGACTCATATGCTTTCTAAAATAAAAATTCTCTCATTTAAATTTACTTTAAATGAGAGGATTTTTGTTTTATATTTTTTACATTTTAATGGGTAGATGACTAAAATAAGTAACTCCCTTTATAACTCTATTATCTAAGTTGATTTTTTCCAAATTACATATGATGAAACAATATCAATTAAAATATAAATAATAGGAAGAATAATAAATAATGGTCCATATAGGTATGGAAAACCATATCGATATTTTACTTGCTTGTATATTTGGTGAAATAAAACTAAAGAATTCGAAACTAAAAGTGCATTTCTTATTGGATTTTTTCTTTTGTTAAATCTTTTTAAGAAACACTTGAAGTCAATACAACTTGAATAGTCTTCTTTATGACTTTCTTTCGAAGAAAATCCTTTATATAAATTAATAATTATAAGGATGATTATTATCGTTGGAATATTTTCATTCCAAACAAAATTCCTTAAAATTTCTATTTCACTCATCTGAAATGTTAATTCAGTGAATCCAGGTCTAAAATTCCTTTGCCAAAGAAGAATAATTTGGTCATTGTATTTTTCAAGAATTGAATATGTTAATGTAACTATAATAAGCAATATTATCATTTATTTTCCTATCCCAAATATTATTTTATATACTTATCTAGACATTTGATAAATTAAATCAAATGTCTAGATAAGTTATCGTAATTTACTTCAAGTTATAGAAAGATGATAAAAAGATAAAATCAAATACAAAATAAGCAATTATTTGTATTAACGCATATTTATTATTTTTTGTTTTTATTTGCTTTAATATTGCTAAAAACAATAATAATTTTAATATAGTAAATAAAATGTTATAAGTTATATTTTGCATGTTTTCCACTATCTAGTTCCCTCCCAAGATGTTGAATAAACTCTATCAAAATAAATTTTTTCATCATATTCTCCTTATTTATCACCATAACTTTTCCTGTCCTTAATTATATTACACAAATCATAACATACTTATTCCTCCATAAAATCCTAATGCAGTAAACGTTCATTTTAATGTTGTGAAATTCAATTTTTGTCGTTCACTACATTTAATCGACCGTTTACTACGTTGGAAATCTTACAATCCTTTTATTATATACAATATTTAAAATGAGTCTTTTTATTGTCTTATATCAGTTATTGCTGGTAAAATATATAATATATTAGCTGATATGAGGTGAGTTATGAAAGTCGCTGTTTGTGATGATGACTATAAAATTTGTGATATTATTGAAGATGTTTTGGATGAGTATGGTAAGAGAATTGGAATTTTTATTGAGGTTTTTCAATTTTATAGCGTCGAAAAACTTGTGGAAAAAATAGAAGATGGCGAGAAATTTAATCTTATTTTCCAAGATATAGAATTTCCAAATATGTCTGGAATCGAGTTTGGAAAATATCTTAGAGATCTCAAGGATGACGTCTATACTGATATAGTTTTTGTCTCTGGTTCTAATAGCTATGACAGAGAACTTTTTTCATTTCAACCTTTGTATTTTATATCCAAGCCTTTTGAAAAAAGTGATGTTATAAAGGCTCTTGAACTTTCTATAAGTCGAATGGAAAAAAGAAATACTCATTTTGTTTATAAAAAAGGTAGCGCTACTGTTAGAGTTCCATTACAAGATATTTTGTATTTTCAAAGTGATAATAGAGAAGTAATTATTTATACAATAGATAACAAGGATCAATTTTATGGAAAGCTTTCGGATTTGGAAAAGGATTTAGCAGATAGTTTTTTTCTTAGGGTACATAAATCTTTTATTGTAAATTCTAATTTTATTTCTGTTATAGAAAAATCATCTGTGGTTTTGAAAAAAGACGTATTGATTCCACTTGGAAAAATGTATGGAGATAGTTTATTGAAATTTTTAGAAAATAATATGTCAGGTGAATGATTTGGAATTTGAAATTTTAATTAAAATATTATTAAATCTTGTTAATCCTTATGCCATCTATATGTTGTACGGGGCAATTTTAAAAGAGAAAAAATTTAATAACAAAATAACGTTTTTTTCTTATGCTCTTTTTTACTTTCTAACAACTTTTATTTATCTTTTTGTAAATATTCCTTTGTTTGTTATATTATCAAATCTTTTAGGGTTTTTATTGTTGACATTTATTTATAAGGAAAATTTAATTAAAAAGATTTTTGCTTTTTTAGCGTCTTATAGTTTCCTTTTTATTATTGAAACTTTTGTATTTTTGTTACTTGGTAATTCTAATCTAGAATTAATGAAATCTATCACTGTGGATAGCATTGGGTTAGTTTTTATATCTAAGACTTTGATTTTTCTTTTTTCTAACATCATTTTCTTGTTTTATAAAAATGACAAAGTGGATTTCATTCCACAAAAATATTACATATTGCTGATTTTAATTTCAATGATAACAGCCTTTACAGTTTTTATAACTACTATATTTTTTAGCAAGATGAGTTTTTTAAGCGCTACGATATCTATTTTATCTCTATTAGTAAATTTAATTTTCTTTTTAATCTATTACGATTTAACTTCCTTGTTTGAAAGGGAATATCACAATTCTCAAGTAGAGAGACAATACGAATTGATAAAATTTCAAAGTGACAATATAAATGCATCTTCAGAAAAGCTAAGACAATTTGAGCATGATTTGAAAAATAAACTGACTCCCATTTATTTTATGGCTAAGGAAGAAAATTTTGAGGAGCTAAATTCTCATATCCAATCTATTATTGGCGAATTTTCTATTATGGAAATTTTTAAAGACTCTGGAGTTTTAGAACTGGATAGTATTTTGAATGTAAAATTCTCTGAGGGCGAAAAAATCGGAATAGATTTTCAAAAGAAGATTACAAAGATTAGTAATGAAATTGTAAATGGTTTGGACTTGGCGGTAATTGTAGGAAATCTTTTGGATAATGCAATAGAAGCCACTTCCAAAGTTTCTAGTAAATGGATAGATATTAAAATCAAGGAAGTATATGAGGTAGTGTATATCAGTATAGAAAACTCTTTTGATGGTGTTTTAAAAGAGAAAGACGGGAGATTATTAACTAGAAAATCCAATGAACGCCGTCACGGTATGGGCCTTAGAAATGTCCAAACTATTATAAAAAAATACGATGGGGATATGAAGATAACTTATACTCCTGCTACTTTTAAAGTTTCGATTATATTGTATAAAACACAAAATAGTCAGTACTTTGGATAATATGGTATAACAAATTCAATATTGTGGAAAAATATTTAAATTTATAAAATAGGCTAGTTGCGATATAATAATGGTATTAATAAAGTGAAAAGAGGTGCTATATGGATTTAAATATAAACCGTCAGTAAATATAAGAAGTAAATATCTAGAATTACTTCAAACTCTTTTAGATGCAGAAGATGATGTCATAAATGGAAGAGTAGGTTCAATGACAGAATCTATAAACGAGCTTCGTGAATCTTTAGAAAATAAAAAGAAGAGAGTATCAAAATTTAATATAAGTATCACGCAATAGCCTTAAGCTCCATAAAGAAAATATATTATCAATCCTTGACTAATCTTTCTTTTTCCTATATAGTTAGTTGAAACTAAATAATGATTGCATTGAATTTCAATGCAGATAGAGGTCGCGAAGTACAAGAGTATATCTTTAATGTCTCCCCAAAGATTAAGATAAAAGATAGAAAGGGTTCATTCGCCGAAGGGTACCGAAAATGGGATCGGTATTACTGGGCATTTGGAGAATATCTAAATGACTGTCATGAGTCTTATCGTGATGAGCTATCAAAAGTTATGATACTAAATGTATTTAAAGCTTTGGATATGCTCCAGAGCTTTTTTAAATTAGTAGCATCATCGAGACCACCTCTTATCAAATTACAAGGAGGAAGTTATGAAGTTAAGAAGAATGTCGTTAATGATTTTGGTGTTGGTACTTGCACTTGCGTTTACTGCTTGTTCAGGTGGCGGTGGAAAGTCTAGTGGAAAAGAACAACTAAAAGTAGGTATGGAATGTGATTACGCTCCATTTAACTGGACCCAAGCCAATGACGCAAATGGCGGATATGCCATAGGCGGAGGAGAATTCGCTGGTGGATATGACGTAGAAATTGCAAAAAGAATTGCTGACTCTATGGATAAAGAATTGGTAATTGTAAAAACTGTTTGGGATGGATTAACTCCTGCTATTACATCAGGAAAAATCGACCTTATCATCGCAGGTATGAGTCCTACTGAAGATAGAAAAACTACTATAGATTTTTCAGATGCATATTACGTAAGTGAATATGTAATGGTAGTTAGAAATGATGGAGAATTTGCAGATGCTGCTTCTCTAGATGCTTTTTCAAATAAAAAGGTTTCTGCACAGTTAAACACTTTCAACTACGAGTTAGTTGACCAAGTTCCAAGTGTGCAAAAGGAACAAGCACTAGAAACATTTTCAGCCCTTATGGTAGCTTTGGAATCAGGAAAAATCGATGGATATATAGCTGAAATACCTGCTGCAAAATCAGCTGTAACAGCTAATCCAAATTTAACTTATGTAGAGTTTCCAGAAGGATCTGGATTCGAAGCTAGCATGGAAGATGCATCCGTCGCTGTTGGGGTTAACAAGGGAAATGAAGAGCTATTAGAAGCAGTTAACAATGCACTTGCTGAAATCGACAACGCCCAAAGAGAATCTTTAATGGAAGATGCTTTAAATAATCAACCACTTACAAACTAGGAGATATAAATGGAAAGAAGTTTTTTTGAATGGGTTAGTTTTTTATTAGATCAATACGGCAATCTATTTTTACGAGGGACAATTAATACAATTATTATAGCGATTTTGGGTACAGTATTTGGATTTTTTATTGGAATGTTAGTAGCCGTTTTGAAAACTATTCCTGTGGAATCAGGAGATTCCAAAACAAAAAAATTCTTCCACAAAGCAATAGATATACTTTTAAATATCTATATACAAGTTCTCAGGGGCACGCCTATGATAGTGCAGTCCATGCTCTTTTATTACGGTGCCCTTCAGTATTTCAACATAGATATTCCATCTATGCCAGCTGCGATAATTATCGTTTCGGTAAATACCGGAGCTTATATGGCTGAAATTATCCGTGGAGGAATCATCTCCATAGATAGCGGACAAATAGAAGGCGCTCTTTCTATTGGTATGACCCATTGGCAAGCTATGACAAATGTAGTAATGCCTCAAGCAGTAAGAAATATTATCCCATCTGTAGGCAACGAATTTATAGTAAATATAAAGGACAGTTCAGTTTTAAATATGATCTCTGTATCTGAGCTATTTTTCGTTTCAAAATCAGCTGCAGGAACTTATCTGAGATACTTCGAATCCTTTTTTATCGCTGCGTGTATATATCTGTTCTTGACTCTTACGATTTCTAAAATCTTGGAGATTGTGGAAAAGAGAATGGATGGACCAGATAGTTACACTATCCACGGTTCCCAAAGCGATTTTAAAGCTACGATAAAAACAGGAAGTGAGGGATAATATGTCAGAAAATATATTTAGTATAGAACATTTAGAAAAAAAGTTCGGAGACAACGAAGTCTTAAAGGATATAAATTTCAGTGTAGAAAAAGGAGAAGTAGTTGCCATTATCGGCTCTTCTGGTTCTGGGAAAAGTACCCTACTTAGATGTTTAAATTTATTGGAAACTCCCACTAGCGGCTCCATAAAATTCCACGGCGAAGATATCCAAAAGATGCACTCCTCCCTTTCTAAATACAGGACAAAGGTAGGAATGGTATTTCAACAGTTCAATTTATTCAACAATATGACTGTTTTAGAAAATTGCGTCGTTGGGCAGATGAAGATTTTAAAAAAATCCAGATCTGATGCTACAAAAACTGCTGAGCAATTCCTAGACAAGGTGGGAATGCTCCAATATATAAACGCAAAACCTAGACAAATCTCGGGAGGACAAAAGCAACGTGTCGCCATAGCTAGAAGTTTATCCATGGGCCCTGAAGTATTATTGTTCGACGAACCGACATCGGCACTGGATCCCGAAATGGTGGGAGAAGTTTTGGCGGTTATGAGGGATTTGGCAACTGAAGGCTTAACCATGTTAGTGGTAACCCACGAAATGGGATTCGCTAGGGAAGCTTCAAATAGAGTTTTGTTTATGGATAAGGGCATTATAGTAGAAGATGAAAGTCCAGAAATAATATTTACCGCTCCGAAACACGAAAGAACGAAAGAATTTTTATCTAGAATATTAAGATAATATGAACACAGGAAACCAGATTGGCGGCCTGTGTTTTTTATTTGTCTTCGTTAAATATATTATCAACTTTAGAATTTTTTATTATTTGTGTTAAGTGTGTGATTGTTATTGTAATTT
>CANRJQ010000041.1:0-13141 GCA_947630985.1 uncultured Clostridia bacterium
AGATGGAACTCAAATTTCCCAGGTCGCACAGAGTACGACCTCTACAGCAAGACATATTGAATCTGCCAATCGTAGGGGACGCGTTCCCACGCGTACCGCTGACGCAAAAATAAAATCCAAACTAATCACAATGCCAACATATCCTATTTGTCATACAAGGCGTAGCCAACTGTACACTGTTAATTGTAAACTATTAACTGACAGAAGGTGTCATTTGGGAAATTTGAGATGGAACTCAAATTTCCCCGGGTCGCACAGAGTACGACCCCTACAGCAAAACATATTCTATCTGTAATTCAAAGGCGTAGCCAACTGTAAACTGTCAACTGTCAACTATTAACTGCATAATACGTTGTACACTGTACGTTAAAAGCACCGCAGGTGCAACTTTTAACTATTAACTCTAAACTTTTAACTGCCTTAGCAGTTTTATTTTACGCCCACCTATGTTATAATAATAACGAAATAAAGGGAGGAATAAATGAAAAACAAATTTTTATTATTAACTATTGTATTTGCTTTGATTGTTGGTTTGGTGGGTTGTGGGAATAATCAGGCGAAAGAAAAACCTGTAGAGGTTGTAGAAGAAAAAATAGAAGATGTTATTGAAGAAATAGTTGAAGAACCAGAAGATGATAGCAAAAAAATAGCTGTAAATTACGCAGTTATGACAGGACCTACTGGCGTAGGATCTGTAAACTTAATCGAAAATAGCAAAAATGGCAATTCTAAATTTGAAATCCATGAAACTATCGTAGGTGCAGCAGACGAAATAGTAGCATCTCTAGTCAGTGGAAATTTGGATATGGCTGTAGTGCCGGCGAACCTTGCGTCTGTTTTGTACAATAAGACAGAAGGAAAGATTCAAGCCTTAGCGACTAATAATTTAGGCGTGCTTTATATAGTTGAAATCGGAGATGAGATTCAAACTCTAGAAGATTTAAAAGGAAAAACTATCCTTTCTACAGGAAAGGGTGCGACTCCAGAAACTCTATTAAATTATATAATGGCAGAAAACAATTTGGTACAAGGTGAAGATTGGAATTTCGATTTCAAATCTGAAGCTACAGAAGTGGTACAAAACTTGATGGCTAGAAATGCTACGATAGCACTTCTGCCTGAACCTATGGTGACTACAGTTCTAGGACAAAACGAAAATGCTCGTATAGCTATCAGTCTTGAAGACGAGTGGAACAAATTAAACAAAACTCCACAAATTACAAGCGTATTAGTAGGCAGAAAAGAATTTATCGAAAATATTGACGTAGATGAATTCTTAGACGAGTATGAAGATAGCATAGAAGATGCTGTAGAAAATATAGAAAAAACTTCCGAACTTTTGGGTAAATATAATATAATAAAAACAGAAGTGGCTCTTAAATCCATTCCTAATATGAATTTATATTATATGGACGAAGAAGAATTGAGAGATAGCATGAGTGAATATTTGACAATTCTTTTCAATGCTAATCCCCAATCAGTAGGAGGAAAGATCCCAGGTGAAGATTTCTTCTATCTCGGAAAATAAATTTTTGAAAAAAGTATTGGTTACAGGATTTTGGCTAATACTTTGGCAAGTGTTAAGTGTAATCATTTCGGAGGAGATATTATTGGTATCTCCTCTTAGTGCATTTAAAAAACTATTTGAATTAATAGTCACCGAAAGCTATTGGATGGCTATTTTTTCATCTTTATCCAAGATTTTACTAGGACTATTTCTGTCCATACTTTTGGGAATTATAATTGCAATTTTTAGTTTCTTATCTTCAATTTTCAAAGAACTAACTCATCCTATGATTTCATTTTTTAGATCTATTCCTGTGGCTAGTTTTGTAATATTTTTGTTGGTATGGATTAACTCTGCGTACCTTTCAATTTACATATCATTTTTTATGGGAATGCCCATAATTTTTGAAAATGTATATCGAGGAATCATCAGCGTAGACGAAAAACTTATAGAGATGGCGGATAGTTTCGATGTGGGGAGTTCTAAAAGATTTCAATACATATACAAAATAAAAGTGCTACCATATCTCCAAGCTGGAATAATGACGGCATCAGGACTCATCTTTAAATCTGCAGTGGCAGCTGAAATTATTGGACTACAAAGAAATTCCATCGGAGAAAATCTCTACAACGCCAAAATCTATCTCAATATGCCAGAGCTATTCGCTTGGACCATTACGATTTTAGTTTTGAGCATGATATTTGAAAAGGCGATTGAAATTTTGTTAGGTGATAAAAATGCTGGAATTTAAAAATGTATTTAAGGCGTATGAAAAAGTTGTAATAGACGATTTGAGTTTTAAATTGAAAAGTGGAGAAAGTCTTGGAATTTTAGGAGATTCGGGGATTGGAAAGACTACGATTTTTAATTTGATTTTAGGTTTTACTCCACCAGACGGAGGAGAAGTTATCAACAATTTCGAGAAGATATCCACAGTCTTTCAAGAAAATCGACTGATAGAAGAAATCTCTGCTCTAGACAATTTAAAATTAGTAACGAATAAAGAGGAAGCGATTTTACTTAATTTACTAAAAGATTTGAAGATAGAAAATCCATTTGAGTTGGTTAGAAATCTAAGTGGCGGAATGAAGCGCAGAGTCGCCATAGCTAGAGGGCTGATCTATGACAGCGATTTATTATTACTTGACGAGCCGATACAAGGACTAGACGAAGATACGAGACGTGTGGTGATTGAAAAAATTTTAGAGTTTTCAAAGGACAGAAGTATTATTTTAATCAGCCACAATTTAGAAGATTTGGAAGATTTTAAAATAGATAGAAGTATAGAACTGTAGAAATCTGTTAGGAGATAAAAAATGGAATTTAAAATAGAAGATGTAAAAGAACTGGAACCCTTTATAAATGACGAGATGAAACTTAAAGCTATCCCTAGAAAGAATAAAAAGAAACTAATGGCGATTTACTATCTGGCAACTAAGCTAGAAAAAGGAAGAGAGTATTCGGAAAAAGAAATCAACGAACTTCTAAATAATTGGACAGAATTTAAAGACCCAGCTACACTCAGAAGAGAAATGTTTGATTACTATCTAATACATAGAACAACGGATTGTAGTTTATATTGGGCCGTTGACGAAATGCCTAAATTTGAAGATTTTATAAAGAGAAATATTTAAGAAGGTCAGAGTACATAGATGCTGTAGACATCGCATTGTATGCGACTTAAAACAAGCACCTTCACTCGTAAAGCTTCCAAACGTACAATGTACAACGGACAACGTACAGTGGGCCTTTTATGGTATGATTGAATATGCTAGAGCAAAGTGATGTAGCAAGCTTTAAGCGGCATTCAATGCCGCGGGTACGAGTTTGTATGATTGACAAATTGGATTTGTCTTGCCGTAGGGGACGTACTCTGTACGTCCCGGGGAAATTTGAGTCGTATTCTCAAATTTCCCAAATGACACCTTCTATCAGTTAACAATTGGATAGTATGACAGTATGAAAGTATATGGCTTTAAGCGGCATACAATGCCGCGGGTACATATTACATTAAGGAGTAAATTATGATTTCGAATAAAAATCAAATAACTAGATGTGATTGGGCTAATCATCATGAATTATTAACGCACTACCACGATACTGAGTGGGGAAGGCCGGTCCACGATGATCATCTACTTTTTAAAATGCTAATTTTAGAAGGAAAACAGGCGGGACTGAGTTGGCTTACCATTCTTAAAAAGATGGATGCGCTCTGTGAGGCTTTTGATGATTTCAACCCTGAAATTATTAAAGATTATGACGAAAACAAAGTGGAAGAATTATTAAAAAATGAAGGCATTATCAGAAATAGACTAAAGATTAATTCGGTAATTGCCAACGCAAAGGCATATTATAAAATACTTGAAGAATTTGGTTCACTTGACGAATATTTTTGGAAATTCGTAGAACACACACCGATAGTTAATTCTTGGAAATCTATAGACGAGGTGCCTTCTAGTACAGAACTTTCAGAAAAAATCAGTAAAGATTTAAAAAAAAGAGGATTTAAATTTGTAGGACCTACAATAATATATTCCTTTATGCAAGCTGTAGGCATGGTAAACGACCATTTGGTAGATTGCGAATTCAGGTAATTACTAATGGATAGAGGAAAATATGAAAAAGATGAACTTTTACAAAACTTGAATAAATTACATACTACAAAACTAGGAGTAGAAAGAATTAAAAGAAATTTATCTTTGGACACTGAGGATGTCGTTCATTGGTGCAAAATAAAAATTAATTCGCCAGATGCAATTATCGAAAGAAAAGGGAAGAATTGGTACGTCGATATTGATGATTGCATCTTAACTGTAAATGCAAATAGCTTTACCATTATTACAGCTCATAAAATAAAATAGATTCGAGGTGATTTATATTTTAAATATACCATGTGAAGCATCAGAAGCAGTTGAATTAATAAAAGAAGTATTTGAAGATCGGTTAGTTGGAATATATTTATATGGTTCTTTTGTCTTGGGGGGATTAAAACCTGAAAGCGATTTAGATTTATTAGTTATTACAAATTCAGATTTGACGACAGAAGATAGAAAAGACTTAACCCATGGATTGATGGGAATTTCAGGAGAGATTGGAAATAAATTAGGGAAAAGATTTCTTGAGGTGACGGTGTTTAATGAAAATTCTCTAAATCCATTTTTTTATCCACCAAAATACGAATATATATATGGAGAATGGGATAGGGAAGATTACAAAAGTGGAAAGCTTCCAGAAACGACATATGACCCTGATGGGACGATATTGTTAGCTCAGGCTAGAGAAAATAGTGTTACACTTTTTGGAGAAGATATAAAAGAGATTATTCCACAGATAGGCATGGAATACATTATAAAAGCTTTAAAAGCAGATATTCCCATTTTACTTGAAGGCGTAAGGGAAGAAGGGAAAAATACAGTTTTGACTCTCGCTAGAATTTGGTACACAGTATTTACTGAAAAAATCACTTCAAAGGACAATGCAGCCAATTGGGCGATGGCAATACTTCCCAAAGAACAAGGCGCATTACTAAACTTGGCCAAAGAAGAATATTTAGGTAATCTCAAAGTAAATTGGAATGACAAAGAGGAAGAGCTAGTACTTCTAGTTGAGTATATGAAAAAAGAAATTGAAAAATTACTCGAGGATTAAATTTAAGATATTAAAAAACAAGTCCGATACTTTCTATAAGTAAATAGAAAATATCGGACTTTATTTAAATTATTACATACTACTATAAAGGCGTAGCCAATTGTTAACTGTCAATTGTCAACTGACAGAAGGTTAGTTTGGGAAATTTGAGAATGCGACTCAAATTTCCCCGGGACGCACAGAGTACGTCCCCTACGAAAAATTCGTAGATTATAGGTTTCATATTCCATGTGCCTCGCTGGCACAGGGATAAACTTAAACCAACCACAACGTCAAATATATCCAATCTACCAATCAAAGGCGTAGCCAACTGTTAACTGTCAATTGTTAACTGCTAACTGTCTTCTACATTTTTTCTCTATAAACCAAATGGGTGTGAAGGAGTTTGTGTGCTTTGTCTCCTCCTGGTTTTCCTAGGTAGTCGCTGTAAATTTTTTGGATTGATTCGTTTTCGTGAGCTAGTCTCACTTTTTTATTTCTGTCTACATTTTGGATAGCTTTCATTCTCTTTTCTAGGATTGAAACATCTCCGTGAAGATATGGTTGGCCTCCGCCGTCGATACATCCACCTGGACACGCCATTATTTCTATAATATGGTATTCTTTTGTGCCTTTTCTGATATCAGTTAGAATTTGCCTAGCATTTCCAAGTCCACTTGCAACAGCTATTCTAACAGTTTCTCCAGCTATTTCCACTTCAGCTTCTTTGATGCCTTGAAGCCCTTGTAGATCTTTAAATTCTAAAGTCTCAAGCTCTTCTCCAGTTAGCATTTTATATGCAGTTCTTAGAGCCGATGTGGAAACTCCTCCAGATGCTCCGTAAATTGCAGCTGCTCCTGAGGATTCTCCCATAGGATTGTCAAATTCACTATCTTCCAATCCAGCAAAGTCGATTGAAAAATCTTTTATCATATCTGCCAGTTCTCTTGTAGTTATTACTCTATCCACATCACTGATGTCGTTATCTATTCCCAATTCCGGTCTAGCAGATTCGTATTTTTTCGCTACACATGGCATTATGGAAACTACTTCGATATTTTTTGGATCTATGCCCATTTTTTCTGCGAAATAGGTTTTCGTAATGGAGCCGAACATCTCGTGAGGAGATTTACAAGTAGAAGGTATGTGGAACATATCAGCGAAGTTATGCTCGATAAACTTAACCCAACTTGGGCAACAGCTAGTTAAAATAGGAAGATTTTCCTTGTTTTTGAACCTCTCCACAAATTCATATGCTTCTTCTATAGTAGTTAAATCCGCAGCGAAGTTCGTATCGAATACGTAGTCAAATCCCATGGATTTAAGAGCTGTAACCATCTTTCCAGTTACGATAGTTCCAGGCTCCATTCCGAACTCTTCTCCAAGAGCTACTCTAACTGCAGGAGCTGTTTGAACTACTGTAATTTTTTCAGGGTCATTTAAAGCTTTGTAAACTTTCTCTATACAGTTGGTTTCTACCAATGCTCCAGTAGGACACACTGCTATACATTGTCCGCAGAAGGTACAATTGGTTTCGTATATAGGTCTTTCATATTGGGTTCCTACAACAGTGTGGAATCCTCTGCCTATATCAGTTAAAGTTCCAACGGTTTGAACCTCCATGCACATTGTCTCACATCTTTTACAAAGTATGCACTTATTGGGATCCCTTACTATGGATCTACTGCTGTCATCTATATTGTGGGCATTTAAAATTCCCGTATATCTAATTTCTTTTATATTAGCATCTGCTGCTAAGTCTTGTAATTCGCATTCCCCATTACTTCTACAAACTAAGCAATCCTTGGGGTGATTTGATAGTAGCAGCTCTATATTGGTACGTCTAGATTTTATAACTTTTAGGGTATCGGTACGAATTTCCATTCCTTCTTTTACCAAAGTGTTACAAGCAGGAACGAGGCTACCCCATCTTCCTGATTCCACTAGACAGACCCTACAATTAGCATCTCTATTTACAAATCCCAAATTGTGCAAGTCCATATGGCATAAAGTAGGGATTTTTACATTTACTTTTTTTGCTGCGTCCAAAATGGTAGCGCCAGCTTCAATTTCTACACTTTTTCCATTTACTTTTAAATTTATCATTTTATCCATCCCTTATCTTATCTCTACTGCACTAACAGGACAAACTTCGTAACATGCATTACATTTTATACACTTAGCCAGATCTATAGAATGAACTTTTCTTCTTTCTCCCACTATAGCATCAGTAGGACAATTTCTAGAACAAATTCCACAACCTACACATCTTTCGTTAATGACGTAATCTAACAATTCTTTACAAACTGAAGCTACGCATTTGTGATTTTGAATGTGATCTAAATATTCGTCTTTGAAATAATGCATAGAACTGATTACTGGAGTCGTAGCGGTCTTGCCTAAGCCACAAAGACTGGATTCGGTTATTACTTCACACAGGTCGTCTAGCTTGTTTAAATCTTCCATCTCCCCTTGGCCAGAAGTAATTTTTTCTAATAATTCTAGTACCCTCATATTTCCAATTCTACATGGCGTACATTTTCCGCAAGATTCGTCTACGGTAAATTTCATAAAGAATTTTGCTATATCTACCATACAGTCAGTTTCATCCATAACTACCATACCGCCAGAGCCCATGATGGAGCCGATTTTCTCAAGGGAGATAAAATCCACTGGAGTGTCGAATAGTTCCACAGGAATACATCCACCTGATGGTCCACCAGTTTGCACAGACTTAGTAGTATGTCCTTCAATGGCACCGCCGCCAATATCGTTTACAATTTCATTTATAGTCATTCCCATAGGAACTTCCACTAGACCTGCATTTTGAACTTTTCCTACCAATGCAAAAACCTTGGTTCCTGGCGAGTCCTCTGTTCCTATGGATTTGAACCACTTTGCACCTTTATTTATAATGTGAGGAATATTAGCAATAGTTTCTACGTTATTTAAAACTGTAGGCTTGTCGTAAAGTCCTCTTTCATTTGTTCTATATACTTTCGCTTGGGGCATCCCACGTTTACCTTCGATGGATTGGATAAGGGCAGTACCTTCACCACAAACAAATGCTCCAGCTCCTAATCTGATTTCCAAATCGAAGGAGAAGTCAGAGCCCATTATATTATCCCCTAGGAAGTTCCACTCCTTAGCTACTTCGATGGCGTGTTGTAGCATCTTTACAGCCTTTGGATATTCTGCACGAACGTAGACATATCCTTTTTGTGAGCCGATTGCTCTAGCCATAACTGCCATACCTTCGATGATGCAATGGGGATCTCCTTCCAAGATGGATCTATCCATGTATGCACCTGGGTCGCCTTCGTCTGCATTACAGATGATGTATTTCACATCAGTATCTTGCAAGAAAGCTCCTTCCATTTTAACTCCCGTAGGGAATCCTGCACCACCTCTACCTCTTAGGTTGGAGCTTTTAATCTCGTCGATTATCTCTTGGGAAGTCATTTTATAGATAGCTTTATAAAGACTATAATATCCCCCCAAAGCTATGTACTCTTCTATACTTTCAGGGTTAATAACGTCATAATTTTGTAGAGCTATTCTAAATTGGTTTTTGTAAAAATCTCCTGCCAATTTGACTTGGCCATTGGATAGGTCGTATCTTTCATCTGAACTCAGTCTATCGATTAGCTCTTTATAGCTTTTGTCTTTTGTAGAATCTAACTTTTTAATTATTTCCATTGCTTACCTCTTTTAAATTCGCCAATATGCTTTTAACATCTTCAGTTTTTACGTGTTTGTAGAGAGTATCGTTTACTGTAACCACAGGTGCAGCAGCACAATCTCCTACGCAACGAGTTTCCACCAGTGAAAATATTAAATCCTCAGTAGTTTCTCCAATTTCAATTCCCAATTGTTTAGAAAATTCCTCGAGAATTTTTTCAGCATTCTTAACATAACAAGCAGTACCCATGCACACGCTTATTGCGTATTTTCCCTTGGGTACTAAACTAAATCTAGAGTAAAATGTAATAACTCCATAAATTGTAGCAACTGGTATGTCTAACGTTTTAGAAATAGTGGTCACCATTTTTCTAGGAATGTACCCAAAATTATTTTGTACCACGTGCAAAACTTCAAGTAAATCAGTTTCAGTTTTGTCTACCATAAAATCTCTGACTTCGTTTTCCAGTCTTATTTCTTCCATAGATTCTATCATCGTCTCCCCCTCTTTTTAATTAACTAATCTTATTAAATAATTAACTAACAATTCCAGTAATAATTATAACAGGAATTTTAAAAAATACAAATACAAAATGAAAAAATAACATTTAATGACGAAAATGTATCTATTATATAGTGTAAATCTAAATATATTATAACCTATCAAATAGCCCTTGTGGTATAATTTTATTATGAATGAGTTCTTTATTTCTAAAGGTGCGAAATTTGTTTTAAATAGACTAAACGAAAATGGCGAAGAAGGATTTCTCGTAGGCGGATGCGTTAGAGATAGCTTAATGGGAAATACTCCTTCGGATTTTGATGTGACCACTTCTGCAAATCCCGATAGGATTATGGAGATTTTTTCAGACAAAAAACTTATAACCCTGGGGAAGAAGTATGGTACTATTGGAATTATGGTAGGCGAAGAGATTATAGAAACCACTACTTATCGAAAGGATGGAGATTACTTAGATGGTAGGCATCCTGAGAATGTAGAATTTTCTAAGAATTTAACCCAAGATTTAAAACGAAGAGATTTTACTATAAACGCCATGGCCATGGATGTAAAGGGAAATATTATAGATGAATTCGGTGGCGTTTCAGATTTGGAAGCTGGTAGGATTCGAACGGTGGGAATTCCAGAGGAACGATTTGAAGAAGATAAACTGAGAATGTTAAGGGGAGTTCGCTTTGCTAATCGATTTAATTTCCAAATCGAAGACGAAACCCATTTGGCGATACGTAAGTTTGCAAATAATATCACCCAAGTAGCCCCAGAGAGGATACAGATGGAGCTAAATCAAATATTTTTATCCGAAACCCCTGGAAATGGAATAAACTTACTATACGATACGAATCTCATGGCCCATATTTTCCCAGAGCTTATGGACACCATAGGCTATGATCAGATGAGTCCATATCATCACAAGAATCTTTTTTACCATATGCTATGCACTTTGGATAACGTTCCAGCGAAGTTGCATCTTAGAATAGCCGGACTATTCCACGATATAGCAAAAGTTCATACACTTTCCATCGACGAAGATGGCGTGGGACATTTTTACGGTCACGACAAATTGGGAGCTGATATGGTGGTGAAGATTTTAAAAAGACTTCGCTATGATAATAAGACCATCAGCAGAGTGGAAACTCTAATTGGCCAGCATATGAAAGTCAGTCCTGGCATGGGAGAGAAGGGCTTGAAAAGACAAATTAGACGAGTAGGTGAAGATTTAATCTTTGACTTATACGACTTAATGATAGCAGATATGATGTGCACCAGAGATGATAGGGACGTAAGCTTTCTAGAAAACAGAAAAATTGAAATAAAAAATATCCTAGAGTCGAAACAAGTCATAGACAAATCCGGTTTAGTAATTAATGGAAGGGATTTAATCGAGATAGGGTATAATCAAGGTAAAGAAATCGGCGAAGTCCTAGACTATTTAATGGAGCTGGTTTTGGATGATGAAGAATTAAATGAAAAGGAAACTTTATTAAATATAGCGAGAGAGAAATTATCGGAGGAAAAATGAGCAGATTATTTGGAACAGACGGAGTTAGGGGAGTGGCTAACGAAGAATTGACTCCCCAATTGGCATATAAATTGGGACTTTATAGTGGAAAAATTTTTAAAAAGAAAAATGACAAGGGAATTTTAGTAGGACAAGATACGAGATTATCTGGGGAGATGTTAAAATCTGCCCTGGCTTCAGGATTTATGGCAGCAGGATTAGATGTCATAGACTTAGGAGTGATTTCCACACCGGCAGTAGCTTACTTGGTAAAGGAAAATAAGTATTCTGGTGGCGCAGTAATCAGCGCATCTCACAATCCATTTGAATACAATGGAATTAAACTGTTTGACGAGTTGGGATTTAAACTCACTGACGAAGAAGAAGATGAAATCGAAAGAATGATAAAAGAAGATAGAGAAGTCATCTTAGAAACCCACGACAAAATCGGAATATTAAAAGAAGGAAAAAATCTTGTAAGAGATTACGAGGATTATCTTATTCACCTAGGCAGGGATTTAAAAGGATTGAAGATAGCACTAGATTGTGGAAATGGAGCAGTTTTTGAAATGGCTCCTAGAGTTTTTGAAGAGATGGGAGTAGAAGTAATCTCCATAAATACAAACCCAAACGGCTTGAATATAAATGACAACTGTGGCTCCACTAATCCAGAACTGGTTTCCCAATTAGTAAAAGAAACTGGCGCGGATTTAGGATTTTCCTTCGATGGAGATGCAGATAGAATTATTGCAGCTGACGAAAAAGGAAATTTCATAGACGGCGACCATATGCTGGCGATTTTTGCAAAGTCCTTGGTAAAAAAGGGAGAACTTAAAAACAATACAGTCGTAGGCACGGTTATGACTAATATGGGACTGGATGTTTATCTAGAAAGCATTGGAGCCAAGGTTATAAAAGCGGCGGTGGGAGATAGATATGTACTAGAGGAGATGCTAAAAGACGGTCACGTCGTAGGAGGAGAGCAATCTGGACATATAATATTTCTAGAACACAACACCACAGGAGATGGAATCGCCACAGGAATTCATCTAGCCAATGCCATCAGAGACCTTGGGAAATTGCCATCGGAATTAAACGACTTAATGAAAAATTATCCCCAAATTTTGATAAATGCCCAAGTGGAAAACTCCAAGAAGTATAAATACATGAAAAATGAAAAAGTTAAAAATGAAATAGAAAAGATTGAGCATGAATTTGGAAAAACTGGACGAGTAGTCATCAGACCTTCGGGAACAGAGCCACTAGTTAGGGTAATGATCGAAGGAGAGAATCAAGAAGAAATCACTCAAGTAGCTACAGAACTTGCAAATATTATAGAAGAAGAACTAAAGTAGGAGGCCGAAATGAGAAAATATGGAATAGTTGCAGATACATCTTGCGAGACGTCAGAGTCGATAACAGAAAAATACGGAGTGGTTTTTGCTTCATTTAAAATCGACGTGGACCACGTCACCTATGTAGACGATGAGAATTTGGACTTGGATGCATATATAGACCACATGAACTCATCTCCAAATCCCATTAAAACTGCATGCCCATCCCCAGGAGAATTTAAAGCAGCCTTGGAAGAAGCAGATGCAGAAGAATTATTTATCATCACCATATCCAGTAAGCTATCAGGTTCATATGAGAGCGCTATGGTCGCTAGGGATATGTTTTTGGAAGAACACCCAGAACGAAAAGTTCACGTAATAGATTCAAAGTCTGCGGTATCAGGAGAGACCAATGTCTACATCAAACTTACAAAACTTATGGACGAAGGACTTGCATTTGAAGAAATAGTAGAGGAAATCACGAAATTCGTAGACAATTCCAGAACCCTATTCGTTTTAGAAGATTTGAACAATTTAATTAAAAACGGCAGAATCAAAAAAACTGCAGGCCTAATCGCCAATATGCTTTCTATAAAACCAGTTATGCGAGCGACAGATGGAGAAATAGAACTCCATGAGCTATCTCGAGGAATAAATAATTCCCTGGACAAAATGGTAAAAAGCATCGGAACCTTTGTCCAAGATACGGCAGGAAAAACCATTGTAATAGCCCACGTAAGAGCACCAGAAAAAGTAGAAAGAGTAGTGGAAAATATCAAAAAACTCTACGAATTCTCAGTAATTGAAATAGTACAAGCAAGAGGACTTTCCTCTGGATACGCAGCAGACAAAGGAATAGTAATTGCATTTGAGCAACAATAAACCAGTGTACAGTTTACAGAGTACAGTGTACAGTTGGCTGCGCCTATATTTGGCAGATTGGATATGAGTTATGTTACCGTAGGCGTAGGGGA
>CANRJQ010000042.1:0-12893 GCA_947630985.1 uncultured Clostridia bacterium
GTAAAAACTAGATGAAATATTTTGAATTTTAATCTAATAATCTCGCCAATTAAAATTTATATACGCCAAAATACAAAAAATGGCTAGACAAGTTATCTAACCATTCTTCGAATCTTATAATGGTGTTCTCGTTCAGAATCGAACTCACAGCCTGCCCCTTCCGGAAGCGTTGCCATATCCTAAAATGCCAATTATATTTTAGTTTAAATAAAAAAAGCTGAACCATCTGATTCAGCACAATTTCATAATGGTGTTCGCGGCGGGAATCGAACCCACGGCCT
Organism: uncultured Clostridia bacterium; assembly: GCA_947630985.1. Lineage (GTDB taxonomy): Bacteria > Bacillota > Clostridia > Tissierellales > Peptoniphilaceae > Neofamilia. The sequence continues at coordinate 282 of CANRJQ010000042.1, forward strand.
TTCGCTTAGGAGGCGAACGCTCTATCCTACTGAGCTACGCAAACTTAGTTACAAAAACATAAGGTAAATTCACTTGAATTACCTTGTCATAGAAATATTATATTATCCCTTAAGTTTCAATATTAAACTTATAGTTATCGTGTTCAGGTACAAACACTTCTGTCTTTAAACTTCTGTTGTGCTCTTTTAATTCGTGAAGTATTTCTACATTTCCCCAAAAATGCATAGGAAATAAGTATGTTGGCTTTACTATGTCAATAAAATAAGTAACACCACTAGTAGCATATTTACCCAATCTTGGGTCTACTGGAAACATTGCAATTTCTACATTTTTTCTTCTGATATTTTTAATTTCTTTGTCGAAGTCCTTTGACATTTCCATTTTGTCTTCTTGGGTATCTTCATCTTCCCAAATCCAAAGATTTAAATCTCCTGCGTGGAAGATTCCAATATTATCTACGTAAACGAATACGCTAATTCCCTTGTCAGTAGAACCGAAAGTTTCTACTTGAAAATCCCCAATAAATCTTTTGGCATTGGGTTCTATATAAAATACGTTGCTTTGGTAAGGTAAGTTATATTCCTCTTTTATATCTGAGCTTAGAAGAATTCTAACTGGTCCTTCGATACCTAAAATATCCTGGTTGAAATGATCAGGATGGCTGTGAGTCGCTATAATAAGGGTTGGTTTGTCGAACTCTGGCAAATCACCTTTGACATAGTCAACTAACAATATGTGATTTTCTGTCTCTACTAAATATCCGCTATGATTAATATACTCAACATTTGATTTCATGAATTCACCCCTCTAAAATTGATTATAACATAAATACCATTATTTTTTCATCTTTAATTCATTTGTAGTTCAGTTTTAAGGGGTATAATCCAAATATAATTTAGTAAATAAAGTAATCGCGAGTTGATTAAGGAGTGAATACAGATGAATGACGATTATAAATATGAACAAGACACTAAACTAGATGAACAATCCCAAGAAAACACCTATAGATTAGTGGAAGAGTCTTATAAGAGAGATAGAAGAACTTACGACGAGCCTTCTTATAATTACGACAATGGATACTATGAAGATAAAAACAGATATGATTCCAATTATAAGAACGAAAAAAAATCTAAAGGCAGAGGATCTTTGGTGGTTCTGGCTTTGGTATTTTCAATTATAGGGTCTCTAATTGGTGGAGCTTTCGGAGCGAAGCTAGCTTATGACAGATACAAGATAGACTATACTACTGCAGGAACAACTCCGCCATCATATACTATTAATACAAAAGATGAAGTTACTACAGTTTCAGCAGTTGCAACTGCGAATTTGGATAGCGTGGTTGGAATTACGACGACTACGATTATGCGAGATATATTCAATCGCCAAGTAGGCGCCCAAGCTATGGGGAGTGGATTTATCGTAAATGAAAATGGATATATAATGACCAATGACCACGTAATAGCTAGTCTTACTTCTGATACGGGATATTCTTCAGGAGGAGGATACGCAGACCAAGTAGCTGTAGTTTTAAATGACGGCTCTCAACTTCCTGCAGAAATACTTTGGAGTGACAGCACACTTGATTTGGCGATATTAAAAGTAGAGCCAGAGGTTCCATTAAAGGCAGTAAAACTAGGAAATTCAGACGAGTTATTAATAGGTGAGCAGGCAATAGCTATAGGAAACCCATTTGCTTTAGAATTCCACGGAACTGTTACAGCTGGATATATTTCTGGACTTAACAGAACTCTACGAGGACAAGGCACCACGATGCAAGATCTTATACAAACCGATGCATCTATTAACCAAGGAAATAGCGGTGGACCTCTTTTAAATGGAAAGGGAGAAGTTATCGGAATTAACACCATGAAAATTTCTTCAGGAGAAGGACTGGGTTTTGCGATTCCTGTGAATACAGCGAAACCAATTATTGAACAAGTAATAAAAACTGGTACATTTGAAAGAGTTACTTTAGGCATTACTCTTATGGACTTGGAAAGATTTGAAGAACTATATAAGGTGGATTTAGCTCCGGATAACGGCGTAATTATTTTGGAAGTGGTTTCAGGTTCTCCAGCTAATAAAGCTGATTTACAAGTAAATGACGTATTAACTAAAATTGGCGGAGATGAAATAAAAAATGTAACGGATCTTCAAAATAAACTTACGAAATATAACTTTGGAGATACTGTAGAGTTAGAATATGTGAGAAATCGAGAGACAAATAAAGTGGACGTTACTTTCGAATCTTACAATTAAAATAAATGGCTCAGGCCTCCTTTTTAAAAACAACTGGAGAAATCTAGTTGTTTTTTATTTGGAGACATTACAAACTGATACAAGTTATTGTACAACAAATATACGAGGAAATGATAAAATGGAAGCTGTGAATTATAGTAATTTTACAAAACATTTGAAAAGTATATGAAAAAATAAACGAAAACTAAGAAGCTATAATTATAACTTCTATTATCCCATCTTAAAGTAATATTAACTTTTTTGTAACTCAAATGTAGTTAATTTAAATTATAATCAGGGTAATAGTTAATTAATAGGAGGTAGATATGAAAACTTTTAAATTTAATAGATTAATCTTAATAATAAGCACTTTGACAGTTGGTTTACTTGTACTTACATCTTGTGGGGATATAATTACAAAAGTGGAACCAGAAGAACCTGAAACAAAAGAAACTACTGTTGTGGAAGAAGAACCTGAGGAAATAGAAGAGCCGAAAGAGGAACCTAGAGTTTCTGAGCTAGAAGGGGAGAGATATGCTATCATATCTGATGTGGATCTTTCTAGAGTCGATGAAAACTTACAAAAACCAGAAAATCTTCAAAAGGGTGGAGTCGTTTATATTCACAGAATTGAAAATGGCTTGGCTTTTATAGATATAATTCGTGATTTCGGAGATGTGGTTCTTAATTACGATTCTTTCAGAGGCTATATACCTGCTGAAAATTTAATTCTTAATCCTACTGAAGAAGATTATAAAGACAAAGCTATAACTTTCCATATAAAACCAGGAGAAGTTAGTGCAAAAGAAACGGTGACTAATAACGAAATAGAAATTTCTGGTGGTAGCTATGCGACTGCCCTAGAAATAGAAGATGATCAGATTTTAATTGCACAAGCTGGAGGAGGACATTCAGTTTGGATTTCTAAAGACGATGTGGATTTTGACTTTTCGGGATTCACTGGATATTAGATTAGAAAATACATTTAACAGTTGACGGTTGGTTACGCTTTTGTTGGACAAGTTAAATATGTCGTGACGTGATAATGGAATTAGGAACGCAGTGTCATATGATACTGTGTGCATAGAAAATTTTTTAAAAGCTTGTAGTGAGATTGATTTTCCTACGAGCTTTTTTGTTTTAAGTTCTTAATTAATTGTGATTTTGCATTTAAGAATTGATGTAATTTGCCTTTTGTTTGGGGTATAATAGAATTAATAAAAATTTACAAGAAAGAGGGAGAAGTATGGGACTAATTAAAGCAGGATTAGACGCTGTAAGTTCTACATTCAGTGACCAGTGGAAGGAATTTTTTTACTCTGACGCTATGAGCGCAGATGTTTTAGTGACCAAAGGCCAAAAACGTGTATCTGGTAGATCTGCAAATGTTGGATCTGACAATATCATTTCAAACGGCAGCGGTATCGCCGTAGCCAACGGCCAATGTATGATAATTGTGGAACAAGGAGAAGTAATAGAATTTTGTGCAGAACCTGGACAATACACCTATGACACTTCTACAGAACCGAGTATTTTCCAAGGAGACTTAAAAGATACCATCATAGAAACCTTTAGAACCATAGGAAAGAGATTTACTTATGGGGGAGATACAGGAAAAGACCAAAGAGTTTACTATTTTAATACAAAGGAAATACCAGGAAATAAGTTTGGAACTCCAAATCCGGTACCCTTTAGAGTAGTGGATAGAAATATTGGTTTAGACGTGGATATTTCAGTTAGGGCTAACGGGCTTTACTCCTATAAAATCGTAGATCCTCTATTATTTTATACAAATGTAACTGGAAATGTGGCGGGCGAATATAGACGAGATGAAATAGACGCTACGTTGAGATCTGAATTTTTGACGGCGTTACAGCCAGCTTTTGCAAAAATTTCTGCGATGGGAATTAGATATTCTGAACTTCCTGGACATACTATGGAACTTGCAGATGCAATGAACGAAGTTTTGAGTGGGAAATGGGGAGAACTTCGTGGACTAGAAATCATAACAGTTTCCATCAATTCCATAACCGCACCACCAGAAGATGAAGAGATGATTAAGCAACTCCAAAGAAGTGCAGTCTACAGAGATCCATCAATGGCAGGAGCTGCCATAGTAGGCGCCCAAGCAGATGCTATGAAAGAAGCTGCTAAAAATCCTGGAGGAGCTATGGGCGGCTTCATAGGAATGGGAATGGCAAGAGACGCAGGCGGAGCTAACGCAGATGCATTCTACAAAATGGCCGAAGAACAAAAGCAACAACAACAATCTCAAGGACAACCAGGACCAGCACCATCAGGAGCTAAGTGGTTCTGTCCAGAATGTGGTACAGAGAACTACGGAAAATTCTGTACTAATTGCGGCACGAAAAAACCAGAGTCCTTAGACGGGTCAAAGTGTAACAATTGTGGATGGGAAAATCCAGACCCAGAAAAGACACCAAACTTCTGCCCAAGCTGTGGAAATAAGTTTTAATATAATTAAGTATTAAATAGTAGAGGCTGCCTGGCAAACCAATCGTAGTCGCCGCATTGTATGCGGCTTAAAGTCCAGGCGCCTCTTGATTGATGTTAATAAACTAGGATTTATCAATTCCGTGCTTTTGGGCAAAACGTTCTTAATATGGATTGGAAAAAGCCCGTACTTAAAGATTATGTAAAAATTACAACGTAAATATTTTAGGAGTGAATACTGAATGATTGATTTTAAAAATGTACGACCTACTTATTTGGAAGTGGATATTGATGCCATACTTTACAATTTGAAATTGTTAAAAGAAAAAATTGGCGATGATGTGGAACTTATGGCGACTGTAAAGGGAGACTTTTACGGACTTGGAATAAGAGAAACTTGGAAATACTTAGATGATAATGGCGCTGATAGCTATAGCGTAGCTACTTTAAACGAAGGAATAGAACTTAGAAAATTGGGAACTAAAAAGGACATATTAGTTTTGGGATACACATCCCCGCGCCAATATCCATTGTTATTAGAATACGATATAATGCCAGCGATGTTCGATTTGGAAGATGCAAAAAAATTATCCGAGCTAGCAATAGCAGCAGGAAAAAATGCTAAGATCCACATAAAAGTCGATACAGGAATGACTAGGATTGGTTTCGATACCAGTGAAGAATCCATGGATAAAGTAGCAGAAATTTCTAAATTAGAAGGGATTGTTATCGACGGAATCTTTTCCCACTTCACCAGCAGCGAAGAAATAGACAAGACTAAAAGTCATGAGCAGGCGAAAATGTTCTACGGATTTATTGAAGGACTGGACAAAAGGGAAGCGAATTATGGCAAGAAGCACTTAGCCAATAGTGCAGCTGTAATAGATCTTCCAGAATACAACGAAGACATAATTAGAAATGGATATAATCTAACTGGAATGCATGACGATACAGTCCATATAGACAGACTGCCCATCAAACTCGTAAGCCAATTCAAAACAGAAATCGCTAGAGTAAGAAAAGTTCCAAAGGGCACAGGAGTAAGTTATAATTCTAGTTATGTAACGGAAAAAGAAGGACAAGTTATTGCAACCTTGCCAGTAGGATATTCTGACGGATACAAAAGAGCGCTTACAGGAAAAGCTGATGTTTTGGTAAATGGAAAACGTGCAAGAATCGTAGGTTCCATCTGTATGGATCAAATGATGATAGACGTTACAGACATCGACTGCAAAGCTGGAGACGAAATAATCCTATTTGGACATGTGGAAAATGCTCCGACAACTGCAGAACTAGCAGCGCTTTTAAACACAGGAAACATCGACATCCACTCCACAGTAGGAAGACGAGTCCCAAGAGTTTATATAAAAGACGGAAAAGCCGTGGCTATGCAAGACTACTTAATTGATTAGGATAAACTTATAAAAAAATAGACATTAAATTAAACCTCTAAATCCAAAAAGATTTAGAGGTTTAATTTAACTACAATGCCTTATTGAAATATCAAAAAATAGGTGGTGTTATTGAAAAAATTAAAACGCATCTTTTATTCGAGGGGTTATTCCATTTATGGAAAGCCCCTTTTTCGATTCTTACACTATCCCCTTCTTCAAGAATAAACGCTTTATTATTGAGAATAAGTTCAATTGTTCCCTCTATACATACTGCTACTTCTTCTCCATTGTGAGCATTAGGCGTTTCTGAATTGGTCATCTTTGGTCCTAGTACCATTTCACACATTTGTATTGAACCTTTTAAGTCTGGACTCAATAGGTCATATCCTAATTCTATATCATTTGAATTTGTTGTTCCTGCAAGGATTCTTATTCTTTGATCTTTTCTCACAATTACTGCATTGTTCTCATTTGTGTTTTCATGAACAAAAAGACTAAACATTGGTATATTTAAACTATCTGCCAAATTCCTTAAAGTATTAAGAGAAGGATTTGCTAAACCCCTTTCAATTTGACTCAATAGAGAAGATGTTACGTCAATACTTTCTGCTAATTCCTTTATAGACATATTTTTATCTAAACGAATTTCCTTTATTCGTTGCCCTAATAAATAAGAATCTATGTTAATCACCCTTTCATGTTAAATATTATACCACAATATTCACTCTTAAATGAAAGATACTTCAGATTAAAAAGTTAAATTGTATTAATGATTCAAAGGTGTTAAATTAAATGCCAAATTATAAAAAGCGTGATATATTTCGACGTGGAGTAGTATATTAGCCAAAATACAAATAAGGATTGTCCCTAAAACTATATTTAACTGCACTTTATAATTAAATATAATTGACTTTTTGTTGAAAATATATTACACTTTCATTAATAAAATAAGGAGGTCAGAAACGATGGATAAGGATATGTGGATTAAGAAAGTGCCAGTGTTAGATGACGTCGCGAAACTTAAACCTACTGTATGGATCAATCCCAATAAGAAAAATGATTCAGAAGCGTGGGGAAAAATTGAGTTTGGAATGGAAGATATTGAAGAAGCTGATGAAAGATTAAAAAGATTTGCTCCATTATTGATGAAGTACTTCTCAGATACTAGAGAAACTAATGGAATAATTGAATCTCCTTTGAAAAAAATACCAAATATGGAAGAAAAAATTAAAGAAGATTCAGAATTTTGTGGAAATTTATATTTGAAAATGGATTCTCATTTAGCGGTAGCGGGATCAATCAAGGCTCGTGGTGGAATTTATGAAGTATTGTATTATGCAGAAAAATTAGCGCTTGAAAATGGTCTTATCACTCTTGAAGATGATTATAGTGAATTATCAAATGAAAAAAATAGAGAGTTTTTCTCTAAGCATACTATTCAAGTTGGATCCACAGGTAATTTAGGACTATCTATAGGAATAACTTCAGCGACATTAGGGTTTAATGTAGTTGTACATATGTCTTCTGACGCTAAGCAATGGAAGAAAGATTTGCTTCGTTCTAAAGGTGCTAAGGTAGTAGAATACGATGGCGACTTTACCACGGCTGTAGAAGAAGGAAGAAAACAATCAGATATGGACCCTACTAGCTATTTCGTTGATGATGAAAACTCAATAACATTATTTATGGGCTATGCAGTTGCGGCGCTTAGGTTGAAAAAACAATTAGAAGAGCAAGAAATTATAGTTAATGAAGAAAATCCAATAGTATTTTATATTCCGTGCGGGGTCGGAGGATCTCCAGGAGGGGTTAGTTTTGGAATTAAAAAGATTTTTGGCGATAGTGCGCACATCTTTTTTATCGAACCAACTCATGCTCCAGCTATGCTAGTTGGAATGGCTACTGGATTAAATGAAAAAGTAAGTGTCCAAGATTTTGGTATTGATGGAAAAACAGAGGCAGATGGTTTAGCGGTTGGAACCCCTTCTGGATTTGTTGGATCAATTATGGATACTTTATTGAGCGGTATTTTTACTATAGAAGATAAAGAACTATTTAATTTCATGAGAATGCTTGATGAATCAGAGGGAATTAGAATTGAACCATCTTCATGCGCTGCTTTTGAAGGACCAGAGAAATTATTTATTTACGAGGCTTCAAAACAATATCTAATAGATAATAATCTTCTAGAAGATTGCTCTAAAATTAATCATGTATGTTGGGCAACAGGTGGAAAACTAGTTCCAGATGAAATTATGGAAGAATATTTAAGAACATATTTATAAGAGGTGGATAATGGATACATCAACTTTGACAATTATTGCATTATTAGTATCGCTATTTGTACTTATTTTTGGAACGATTAGACTAAAAGTTCATCCTTTCTTTGCACTTGTAGCTGCAGGATTTACATTTGGATTAGTTTCGGGAATGGAAATGACTCAAGTACTATCAGTTTTTGCTGATGGTATGGGTGGTACTATTGCAGGTATAGGTATCGTAATAGCAATTGGTACTGTTACTGGCTCATTACTAGAAAAAAGTGGAGCTGTAGAAACAATGGCGCAAAGTATTCTCAGAATAACTGGAAAGAAGCATGCTTCTCTTGGGTTAGCGATTACTGGTTATTTTGTCTCGATACCAGTATTTTGCGATGCTGCAGTTGTGCTTTTAGCTCCAATTGCAAAAAGGATGTCAAAAGATACGAAAATCTCTATGACAGCTATGGCAATATCTTTAACCATGGGATTACATGCGACGCACATGTTTGTGCCTCCAACACCAGGTCCTTTGGCTGTAGCAGGAATCTTGGGTGCCGACCTAGGTAAAGTAATTGGTTTTGGTGCATTAGTGTCAATACCAGTTATGTTAATAGCTCACTTTATAGGCGACTATTTTGGTAAAAAGTATTATTATCTGCCAGAAGACATTATAGAGTTCGATTCTAATCAAAAGTTACCTTCTCCGTTTATGTCTTTCGCGCCAATAGTATTACCTATAATATTAATGTTATCTAAAACATTTTCGGATATGCTTGCAGCTGATGGAAGTGGAAATGTACTAACTGGTATAATAAACTTTATTGGAGAACCAATGATAGCATTATTGATTGGTATGATTATTGCGCTATTTGGATACTTTACAATATATCCAAATGATAAAACTGTTTATGGATTTGATGGAGAATTTGGAGAAGCTCTTAAAACAGCTGGTCAAATTGTACTAATAGTAGGAGCTGGGGGTGCTTTTGGTGGAGTATTGAGAGCCTCAGAACTTCAAGATATTTTAATAAATGCTTTCACTGGCATAGATATAGGAATTCTTGCGCCATTTATCATAGGTGCAATATTTAGAACATCAATAGGATCAGGAACTGTAGCAATGGTTACTGCTGCTAGTATGCTTGCACCACTGTTAGATCCATTAGGAATGGGTTCTGTTTGGGGAAGAGTAATTGCTATGTTAGCTTGTGCTTCTGGAGGAACAATGATATTTCATGCAAATGATGACTTTTTCTGGGTAGCAACATCAGCTTTTGATATGGATACAGCAACGGGATATAAAACTTTCCCTATAATTTCAGTGGCTCAGTCTTTAGTTGGCTTAGCAATTGTATTTGTATTAAAAATGTTATTGGTTTAATAGGAGGATTAAATGTATTTAAAAGATTTACCAACTCCATCTGTAATATTAGATTTGGATAGTTTTGAAAACAATATAAAAAGATTTCATGATCTTGCAAAGAATAATGGAAAAGAAATTTGGCCAATGGTAAAAACACATAAGTCAAAAGAAATTTTAAAAATACAAAAGGATGCCGGTGCCAAAGGAGTTTTGTGTGGAACTTTAGATGAATGCGAAGCTGCATCAGAAATTGGATTTGATTCAATCATGTACGCTTATCCTGTATCTGATAGTCATGCAATAGATAGAGTAATAGAATTAACAAAAAACAATAATTTTATAATTAGAATCGATGATATAAAAGCAGCTGAACTAATTAGCAATCAAGCAAAAGCTGCGGGAGTTGTTATTAACTATACAGCTATTGTAGATTCTGGACTTCATAGATTTGGGATTCCTAAAGAAAAAATAGTAGAATTTGTAAAAAAAGCAAATTCTTATGATGGAATAAAGTTCGTTGGAATTTCGACTCATCCAGGACATGTGTATTCAGCGACAAAACACTCGGAAGTTCAAAAATATGTAGAAGATGAAATAAATACTATAACTTTTGTGAAAAACGAGTTAGAAAAAAATGGAATTGAATATGAGTTATTGACTTCGGGATCTACTCCTACATTTTTAGAAGCGGTAAAGTCTGATTCTATAGGAGTTTTCCACCCAGGAAACTATATATTCTTAGATGCTATTCAGATGTCTCTTGGCGTAGCTACTGAAGAGGATTGTGCATTGAGAGTCCTAGCTTCGGTCCTTTCAAACCCTAGGGATGGCGAATTTATTACTGATGCTGGTGCAAAATGTTTAGGACTTGATAAGGGAGCGCATGGCAACGCATCAATAGTAGGACATGGTAAAGTAGTGGGTCATGAAGGTGTAATTATCGAAAGTTTATCTGAAGAGGTTGGCAAAATGAAGGCTGATGAAAAAGCATTTGAAGTCAGTGATAGGATTCAGATAATACCTAATCACTCTTGTAGCGTTGCAAACTTAACGGATTATATATACGCTCACAGAGGAGAAAAGATTGAGAGGGTCATCGAAGTTGACGTAAGAGGAAATTCTAAAAAAGTAGAAATTTCTTAATTGAATTTATTAACAAAAATTCATAAACCAAAAATATTTTAAAGCCAGTTGCTGTAAAACTCAGTTGCTGGCTTTGTAATTTACTCTAAAATTATAAAAATCTTTTTTATATTCTATTTTCAACTTAAATCTACTACTAAAATTAGATTTATAGTAATCATAAAAGCATCTAAATAAAATATAAAAAAATAAATTTGAAAACTTAGTTGTAAAACTTCAAAACATCAGTTAATATATATAGTAGGAAGCACACCACAATCGTGACAATTTTTAGTAGGTGAAAATGTGAGAACCAGAAGACTTGGAAAAACGAATTTTGAGGTCTCGATTATAGGATTGGGAGGAATTCCCATCCAACAATGTACTCAAGAAGAAGCAAATAAATTGATTAAAACAGCCTTAGATCAAGGCATTAACTTTATAGATACAGCAAGAGGATATACGATAAGCGAAGAACTTATAGGAAATGCACTAAAACAAATTAATAGAGACGAAGTATACGTAGCCACGAAAACCATGGGCAGAACATATGAAGCAGCAAAGGCAGATTTCGAAACCAGTTATAAAAACTTAGGAATAGAGACCATCGACCTTTATCAATTTCATAATCTAGCGAAAAAGGCGGACTACGATATTGTTATGTCCGAAGATGGAGCTATGAAATTTTTTAAAGAAATGAAACAAAAAGGCTACATCAAAGAAATAGGAATAACCAGCCATAGTGCTGATTTAATGGATATTGCACTGGATAGTGGAGAGTTTGCAACTATGCAATTTCCAGTAAATGCAGTGGAGTACCAAGGACTCCCACTTCTAGAAAAAGCAAAAAAACTAGACATAGGAACCATAGCTATGAAGCCAATAGCTGGTGGAGTTTTGTTTAACAAAGGAGAAGAATCCTTAAGATATATACTAGAAAATGAAAATCTCACAGTTGCAATACCTGGGATGTTCAGTATTGACGAAATTATGAAAAATTCTGAAGTTGGAAAAAACTTCAGACCTTTAAGTGAAGAAGAACGAAAAGAATTAATGGAAGAAGCAGAAAGCTTAGGAAATGACTTCTGTAGAAGATGCCAATACTGCGCACCTTGTACAGTGGGAATTGATATACCTGGGTTATTTACATTGGACTTATACTTGACTAAGTACAATTTAGTAGAATGGGCAAAAACTAGATATGAAAATGCCTTGGTTAAAGCATCAGAATGTATCGAGTGCGGAGACTGCATGACTAGATGTCCATATCACTTGGAAATTATAGATAAATTAGCAGGCGTAAGCCAGAGGTTTGAAGGAGTATGAAAATGAAGAAAAGAAGAAGATTAATATTGCTCCTAGGAACTTTGGCAATAGCCCTTGTGATACTAGTGACCAATATAGGAAATGAAAAGCCCCAAGACGTGGTGGCGACAGAAGTACCCAATCCCAATTATTACGAAGGATATGCAAACGACGATTTGAAAGATGGAGTTTACACATCTACAAATCCAGGATTTGTAGGAAGTATAACGGTAAAAATGACTGTAAAAAATGGTAGAATAACAGGATTTGAAATAACAGAGCACAACGAAACCAGCCAAATTTCCAAAAGAGCCATGACAGATCTACCATACAAAGTACTCCAGGATCAATCTGCAAAAGTAGATGCAGTATCCGGAGCTACATCAACGAGCAAAGGAATAATCCAAGGAGCCAGAGACTGCATAAGACAAGCAGGGGGAAATCCAGACGATTATTAAAAGTGTACAGTTTACA
>CANRJQ010000043.1:0-12751 GCA_947630985.1 uncultured Clostridia bacterium
AGTTTTTTTGTTTGGTCGTAGAGTTCTACTTGGTATCTGGAAATTCTATTTCCGTGTTGCAAAGTTTTTGCGTAAACGTAAAGCGTCTCTACATTTTCTCCTGCTGCTAGATATTCCATATTGGCATTTACCGTTACCACTTGTTTTCCGTAGGATCTAGCTGCTGAACCACCAATTGTATCTGCCACAGTAAACAGTAGGCCTCCATGTAGTATGCCTTGGGAGTTGTAATATTCTGGTTTTATTTTCAGTTCACCTTCTGCATAGCCTTCTGACATTTTTATAGTTTTAATTCCTAAAAAATTTGTAAAGTCATTTTGATTGTTTCTAGAATCCATCAATTTATTATAATCCATCTCTAACACCTCTATCTTTTTTCCAATATCTCTTTTAATTCCAATAAATGATCCACATCTATATGTTCAAAGTCCAGATTTATCATCTCTGCATCCTTCATAAATACATTTTCAGTCTTGGCTCTAAAATACACTGGCGTCATTCCAGCTAAATTGGAACCGTAAATGTCACATAGGGGATTGTCTCCTACATACCATATTTCTAAAGGATTATACCCACTAATATCTGCCGCAATTTCAAAAATTTTTTTATCGGGTTTTCTAAAAATGTAATCTCCAGTAGTGAGCACTGGTCCCATGTGCCTTTCAAAAATTTTTTCCAATCTTTTTCTCAAAATATTTGAGCTCCAAGATAAATTGCTAATGACTCCGAATTTAATATTTTCCTCTTCTAAATAGTCCAATAACTCCCAGGCCCCTTCCATAGGATAACCTGGCGCATAATCGTCAAAATAAATTTCAGAAACTTCTTCAAAGGATAATTCAGATGTAGCCTGAAACTTCTGAAACAGCTTTTCAAACAAATCTGTATATTTAAATTCCTTGTCGAAGGGATGATGATTATTTCTATAAATTTCCTTCTTAGCAAGAAATTGGTCGTAAAATTCTTGGAAATTTATTTTTTCTTTGTCTAAAATAGAATTATAAACTCCTCGCAAGGACTCTATATTTTGCTTTACTTCTTCATAGACTAAGGTATTCCCGTAATCGAAAAATATCATTCTAGGTCTCATCTAAGCATTATCCTTTCGTCATATTTTTCCTCTTTTATTTTCAAATAAAGATTATAGTATTTTTTCGGAGAAATCTTCTTCGTATCTTCTATATAATTAATCATATTGCCTAGGAATTTCACTTCTCCTCCTAGGTATCCTTGGGTTAGTCTTTCTATATTTTCCCTAGTTGAGCAGTCACAAGTTTTTTCCGTACATCCCACACAGTTGTCTAGATTTCTAGTAATTTCTGCAATAAAGTATTCGTCTTTTCTCTTTTGGTTTCCTTGGTAAATTATATATACAGATCCTACAATACCTATTAATATGGCTAGATAAAAGACTCTGTTAATATCGAAGGTTTCAAATACTCCCCAAAGAGACGTCATTCCGAAAAATAAAAATAAAACCGAGGCTATAATATTCATCGTAACTTCTGGGATTTTCTTTTTCAAAATTCTTCCCACGAATATTCCTATGATGCTAACCACCATCATTGAAGAAAATGTAGCAACAAATACCATAAGCTTATTTTCAGCCATAGCTCCCATTGTCATGGCTAAAATTTGGGTCTTGTCTCCCAATTCCCCTACAAAAAAAGTAGAGGCTATTGTTACGACTGGCCCAAGATGACTGAAATAGCTTTTTTTAATGTCATCTTCTTCATCGTATTCTAGTCTCAAATTGGAGAGTCCAAAAACTATAAAAATTGCAGCTGCCAAAATCTGTATATAATCCATATCTATATACTGGGAAATAAAGCTAGCCGCTATAATAGCTAATCCGTGATTAAATCCGATTCCCAATGCTATCCCTATTATTACTGTGGAAAGTTTAAATTTCGTTGCAAATGCAAGGGAAAGTAGCTGGGATTTATCTCCCATCTCCGCTACAAAAACCAATAAAAATGCTTCTAAAAAATTACTCATAATACTCCCTAATATTTAACTTCTATTAAAAATAATCCTTGGGCAGGAGCTGTAAATCCTGCTTTACTTCTATCCTTTTGAATAAGTGAACTTTCCAAAAAATCCACCGGCAATTTACCGCGACCGATATCACATAAACTTCCTGCGATTATTCGAATCATATTTCTAAGAAATGACTTACCGTGAAACGTAATCTCTACAAAATCTCCACATCTTTCAATGTCTATGGAATAAATCGTGCGAATTCCATCTTTTACGACCGAATCCCGTCCCATAAAAGATGTAAAGTCATGGGTTCCTATTATACCCACAACACCTTGTTTCATTAATTCTATATCCAATTTATGTGGAAAATTAAAAGAAAAATCTTCGTAGATTGCAGAGCGATTTTTGTGATTGTAAATTACGTATTTGTAAATTTTGCTCTTTGCATCAAAACGAGCGCTGAAATTTTCTCCTACGAATTTCGCATCCACGATGCTTATATCCCTGGGTAGGTGATAGTTTATAACTTTCGGCATATTTCCTATATCCACTGTAGTTTCTACGTGAAAATTTATCACTTGCCCAAGGGCGTGGACTCCTGCATCTGTTCTTCCCGATGCGACAACAGAAATCTTTTCTTTAAAGGTTTTAATAAGGGCTTCTTCTAGAACTTCTTGTATTGATAAAACATCAGGTTGTCTTTGGAATCCACAGTAGTGCTTTCCCTTATACTGTACAATTAATGCTATATTAGCCATATATATCTTTCAAATAATATAATTGCAACAAAATATGCCAAGGAAATTCCCAATATTAAAAAGTCATTGGGTTTTAGTTCCAAAGGATTTAGTTTTGTTCTACCTTTATCCCCGTTATAACATCTAGCTTCCATGGCTATACTCAATTCATCTGCCCTATTTATGGAACTCAGTAGCAGTGGCACGATTAGTGGAACCATATTTTTTGCACGATTAATAATATTTCCTGATTCGAAGTCTGCTCCTCTAGCCATTTGGGCTTTTAGAATTTTATCCGTCTCGTCAATTAACGTAGGAATAAATCTCAAAGCTATGGTAATCATCATAGCTAGCTCATGGACAGGAAAACCCACCTTTTTAAGAGGATTTAAAAGTCCTTCTATCCCATCTGTCAAAGTTACAGGAGATGTGGTGAGAGTTAACAAACTAGTTCCTAAAACTAACAAAGCTAGTCTAACAGCCATTCTAAGAGCAAGAATGAAGCCTTCTTTACTTGCACTTATAGGTCCTAAACTAAATAGTGGCGTGCCTTGTGTAAATAGGACATTTATAGTAAACGTAATTAGTATAATCCATCTCAAGGGTTTAAGACCTTTAAATATCATCTTTATTGGCAATTTGGAAGCCTTTGTAACTGCAATTACCCATAGTACCATAAATCCATAGCCTATAAAGGTTTGAATCAAAAACAAAAATACGATGTAGATGAATATTATTAGAATTTTTATTCTAGGATCTGTCTTGTGAATTACAGAACCCGTAGGGAAATATTGGCCTACCGTGATGTCTTTAAGCATTTTCTCTCCCCCTTAATACTCGTTCTATTTCAAGTTTTGCATCTTCAATATTGATAATATCAGTATTTACGTCTATACCTTTGGATTTTATTGCTTTCATAAAAGTGGTGATTTGGGGAACGCCTAGACCTATATTGACTAGTTCTTCTTCGTGACGAAAAACATTTATAGGAGTGTCGTCCATAAATACTTTTCCACCCTCCATAACTATGATTCTATCCACCAGTCTCGCCACGTCGTCCATGCTATGAGAAACTAAAATAACTGTGATTCCCAATTTTTCGTAGATGCTCTTGATCTCGTCTAAAATGTCGTCACGACCCTTAGGATCCAGTCCGGCCGTAGGCTCGTCTAAAACAAGAACCTTGGGATTCATAACTAAAACACCTGCTATGGCTGCTCGTCTTTTTTCTCCACCCGATAATTCCATGGGAGATGCATCTTTAAATTCTTCGTAGGGAAGTCCCACTCTATTCATGGCGTCTTCCACCATGACTTCTATTTCCTCTGGAGAATATCCCAAATTAATAGGACCAAAGGCCACGTCCTTTGCTACTGTCTCTTCGAATAGTTGGTGTTCTGGATATTGAAAAACCAGGCCAACTTTTTGGCGAATTTTGGATTTGTTAACTTTGGAGTCCTTTAAGGATTCTCCTTCTACAATAACTTCCCCAACCGTAGGCTCTACTAGGCCGTTAAAGTGCTGAATCAGTGTGGATTTTCCAGAACCTGTATGACCTATAATCGCAACAAATTCTCCCTCGTTGATTTCTAAATTGATATTATCTAGAGCTCTTACTTCGAAGGGAGTGTCTGGGGAGTAAATATAACTTACGTCTTTTAATTGAATTAGCATATCTTTTCAACTAACTCCTCTATATTTAGTACTTTATAATCTTTTAAAAATCCGTCCTTGTTCAGCTCGTATGCAAGTTCTGTAACCTGTGGAACGTCAAGGCCTATGGATTTTAAATCTTCTACTTTGGAAAAAACTTCTCTAGGTGTTCCTTCTAGATAAACTTCTCCATCATTCATTACCACCACTCTATCGGCATTAACAGTCTCTTCCATATTATGGGTGATAAGAAGTATCGTCTTATTTTCTTCCTCATTGAGTTTGTAAATAGTTTCCACTACTTCTCGTCTGCCGATGGGATCTAGCATAGCTGTAGGCTCGTCTAGAATAATGCAGCTGGGATTCATAGCAAGTATTCCAGCTATGGCGATTCTTTGCTTTTGTCCACCACTTAAAAGATGGGGTGCATGATATAAGAATTCACTCATCCCCACTATTTTCAAGGAGTTATCTACTCGCTTTCTTATCTCTTCTCTTGGAATCCCTATATTTTCTGGCCCAAAGGCCACTTCTTCTTCCACTATAGTAGTGACCATTTGGTTATCTGGGTTTTGAAAAACCATTCCAGCGGTTCTTCTAATATCCCAGATTTTATCTTCGTCTTTTGTGTTCATATCTTTAATGTATATATCCCCTGAAGTAGGAATGTATAAACCATTTAAAAGTTTCGCCAAAGTGGATTTGCCAGAGCCATTATGTCCAATGATAGCCACAAACTCTCCATCTGACACTTCCAAGTTGACGCCTTTCAGCGCATAATCATCATTTTCTTCTTCAGTATTGTATTTAAAATAAACATCTTGTACTTTAATCATCTATTGTCCCCTTGTGATTTTGTCTATCTATTATAACATAAAAGACTGAATAGAATAGATGGATAATATATGAAAGATAATAGATAGATTCCTTCTATCTAATAATAATGACAATTATAAAAACTCTGAAATTCTGTAATCTGAATTTCAGAGTTTTTTGCTTTTTATTTATTCCAGTTTTCAAAATACCCCGGCGGAATACTTAATCTTCCTGGTCCTCCGTACATGTCGTTGGCGCTGTTATAGCTTTCTACTGCTATTAAAACTATTTCATCGCTTAGAAACAGTATGGGATATTTGTTGTCGGATTCCATGATGTAATTAAACATTCCGTAGGATTCTTCTAGTTTTTGCTTATTCCATTCCATCTTCAAGGATGTGTATAGAGTTTGGAAAATCCAGTTATCCATTGGAGATCCGTATAATCTGGAGTGATCGAAATAATATTGGATATTGTAAATATATTCTGTTCTTCCATATTTGTAAGCAATATCAAAAACTACTTCAAAGTCCAAAAGATTTGCTATCTTGGCCATTTTAATATCCGTAGCTGCAACATTATAGGACCTGTGATTTCTTTTAACTCCATCGATTTTATCCACGACCGTGACACTATCCCCAGCGATAGAGTCGATATAGCCAGTTTCTGTTCCCGTTCTGATTCCTATGGGTAGATTTCCTCGCAAGTCATCCTCTACTACGCTAATGGCCATTACCAAAAAGTTGAAATCCGAAATTGAGTTGATTTCTTTTATAATTTCTATAGCTTCTTTAACATCGATACCTTTTAAAATCTCTTCGATGTCGATATTTTTCATATCGGTAATATTATCCTTGCCGATTATGTCAATAATAAACTGGGGTGGCGTCCAGAGAATTTGCACATGGGCTCCTTCCACAACTTCATCGGTTAAGAATTTTGCAGAAGTAGTCATATCAAATGGAAATTCGTATCCGTCCTTGTCTCTGATGACTATCATATTGTGATCTATTTTCGCAATTTCGTAGACGTCATCTTCGCTATAGTCTATCAAAACTTGTGGATTTAATTTTACTCTAGAATTTTCGTAATCGTCAAAATACATCAAGACTACGTCATTGTATCCAAATTTATATTCTGTGGGGAAATGACCTACATCTTCTAGGGTAAATACTTTCGTAAGTCCTCCTATCATAGATTGGGCAGAAAATTGGAACTTAGAATTTACTGGAGTTACTATTCTTCGCATCTCTTCTTTCCCTTGGAATTTTTCTATATCTCCAAAGACTATGACTTTGGCTTCTCTGTGAGTGCCGAAGTATTCATCATATCCCATATATACGTCTTTTATAGGCTTTCTTCTTTTCGCATAAATATCGAAAATCTCAGCGAGAGCCTTAACTTCTCGTAAGGCATTTTTATCTAAATCTGCAGCAAATATTCTAGTATCTACTGTGATTTCAGCTTCAATATCCCCTACCACTACTGTATTGCTTTCTGTATAATTGTTTAAAATTTTAATGTCCTTGGTAGAAGATACGGTTTTTTCTGCTACGTCAAACCATCTTCCGGGAATAGCTAAATCTTTAGGATTTCCCAATTCTATAATATAGTTTACGTTTTTATTTTCATCTGCAATCAATCTCACCAATGATCCTGGAGTTACTATATTTTCCCGTAAATCTCCATACGTCGTTCCATCAGTTGTGCGAGTATTTTGTGTAAATTTATATTGCTTGTCTTTGTCTTGATTAAGCTCAATTATCCCACCTTGAAACTTAGAAACTATTCCCATAACTTCTTGGAAGTCTGGATTGTTTTTGTTCGTTTCGTTTCTGATTTCCAACGCATTATAAACCATTATGAAGGCGTCTTTTCTATTAATAGGTTTGTTGGAATTTTCTATATTTATACCTTTCAAAAGTCCCAGCTCTTTTGCCCAATTTAGATAAGACGTAGCCCAAATGGATTCCATCTCCATCAGTTCGGTCAAGTCCAATTTTACAATTCGAACGAGCATAGCTGCCATTTCATTATAGTTTATGTCCTTTTCAGGTAAGAATTTCCCATCTGGATATCCTAGAATAATCCTGCGTCCATATGCAATATTTTCATTTTTTGTAGTAGCCACGCTTATATATCCATTGGCCCAATGATTATTATCCACATCAGAAAATGCCAATATAGAACCTTTTATAGATTCTGCCAACTCTTGCAAATTAAGTATATATACGATGAGTTTAGTCACTTCAGCCCTAGTTAGGGTCTTGTCCAATGCATAATCCACTACACCTTCTTCATCAGTGGTTCTGCCTTCTATTATTTTATTATCTATCAAGTACTGTACTTTCATGTCCTCAGACGTCATCGCAAATGCGAAGCCCGAGGATCCTACAAGAATAATAATTGCCAATACAAAACTAATTATTCTTTTATTCATTTGTCCTCCTCCTCGCTATCATATTCTAATCACATTACTATTATAACCAAAAACCAAGATAAATAAATAAAATATTGTTAATATTCCTTCATATGTTCAATCTCTTAGGATACAATCCCTTCGTAGACACAAGTTTTATATAAAATAGAAATATCTTACACAATGTAATCTCTTCAATACTTATATTGGAATTATAAAATAACACTAATTAAATTTAATAGTCTTTCATTTAATATTATTTACCTTAATACTAGTTAAAATTTATATACATTTTGCTTTATATCATATATAATTAAATTATAAAATAATGTAGGAGGATGGCAATTATGAAGGATTTGATAAAAAACAAAGCCCAAGATATTTTTGAAGAAATTGTAGAATTTCGTAGAGAAATTCATATGAATCCAGAAATCGGACACGAAGAAGTGGAGACTGCTAAAAGAATAGTTAGAGAGTTAGAAAAACTAAATCTGGATGAGATTAGAACTGGCGTAGGTGGCAACGGAGTAGTAGGTATTTTAAAAGGCGGTAAAGGCGAAGGTAAAACCCTCCTACTTAGAGCTGATATAGATTGTCTGCCTATGACGGAACAGTCGGGATTGCCATTTGCTTCTAAGAAAGAAGGACTTATGCATGCTTGTGGCCATGACGTACATACTTCTATTCTATTGGGTACGGCAAAGGTTTTAAGCGAAATACGAGATGAATTTGCAGGAAATGTCTTATTTGTATTCCAACCTGCAGAAGAAGCGGCACCAGAAGGCGGAGCTCAAGGCATGATAGACGACGGAGTCCTGGACGATCCAAAAGTAGACGCAGCATTTGCAATGCACGTATGGAATTCCCCTGTAGGAAACGTCTCTTTTAGAAATGGCCCCATGATGGCACAATCAGATAGAATTTTCGTAACGGTAAATGGAAAAGCTTCCCACGCATCTCAGCCTGAAGCAGGAGCAGATGCTATCGTAGCTGCGTCCCATATAGTAACAGCATTACAAACTATAGTATCTAGAAATATAAGTCCATTTTCGCCCCTTGTAGTTACAATCGGAACTATTAAAGGCGGAGATAGATACAATGTCATTTGTGACAAAGTAGTTCTAGAAGGAACTGTAAGAGTTTTCGACATGAAAGTGGCAGAAGAAATGCCAGATAGAATCAATAAAATAGTAAAGGCTCAAGCAGAATCCTTAGGATGTACTGCAGATGTGGAATTAGTTAGAGGATATTCCATAACTCAAAATGACCCAGGGCTTTTTGAAATAGCTATGGAAGCATTAAGCGAGCAATTGGGAAGAGAAAATATAACTATTCCAGAATTTCCAGCATCTGGAGGAGAAGATTTTTCCGCATTTGGAAAGAAAATCCCTACATTCTTTATGTGGCTAGGAATGGAATCCGAAATGAACCAAGGAAAAACTACACTTCACAATCCACACCTAGTGATAGACGAAAACTGTATTCCAGTTGGAATTGAATCCGCAACAGCATTTACATTGAAGTTTTTGGAACAATAAAATAAAATGAGCAGATTTTGCCCATTATTTTGCTTACAAATTGTCTTATATATTGCTATTCATTATTTTTGTTACAACATAGAATTTATTGGATTATTATCTCTAGGATTATTTTTAAATTGGATGTTTATTCTTGAATATGTTATTTAATAAAAAACTAGCTGTTAGATTTTATTCTAACAGCTAATCTATATTCCCAATTTTTTAATAATATAAAATGTTTTTAGCGTATAGCGTGTAAAATTGCTAACTTATTTATTAATGTGTATCTTAAACTTGTAAAATTTAGTTGCCCTTAACAAACTCCTTGGCGAATATTGAAAATACAACTTTTAAGGCTTTGTTTTTTTGAAGTAATCATTAACAGCTTCTACTGACTTTTCTACAAAACTGAACTTCTCTGTTAAAACTATTTTATCATCTCTAAATACGTCCACCTGTATATAAATAATATTATTGTCATTTTTATCAACAGCATTTTCAAGAAAATCTATCCAAGTAAATTTTATATCTTCTGGCTTTATTTTATAATCAATTTCATGAACAATTTGATTAGGTTTATCGCTTTTAAAATCTGAATATGCATTGATTATAATTTTATTTTTTTCTTGGTATACTGCTACGAATCTTTGACCATCGACTTCATTTCCTGAAAACTCTTTTGCGATTAAAGATTCCTTACTTGGCTTATATTTAAAGCCCAATTGTTGTATATGGTCTACATTTTTCCATATGAAATACGTCTTATACGTTAGTGTCAATAAAATTATAAATACTAATATACTCACTAATAATCTTCGCAATTGCTTTTTACTATTAACCCTTTTATCGTCATTCATTTTATATCACCCATATAATAATATCAAAAGAAACTATTATTATACAGTAAAAATTAGTTCCTATTTCCAACATCCATTCTGTTTGAAATGATTGAGGTTTATAATTTAAATTAAAATTTGTCTGTATTACAGCATTTATTCTAATTATAATTGCAAGTATTAGAAAATTTTCTACTAGATTTTTTCATATTAAAATATTTCTTAATGTATAATAAAATATATGTCACATTTATTGAGAAAATTCACTTTAGTATATAAAGGATGATTTATTGGAGATATTATGAAAGTGTTGCAGCTTCTTATGGTGAAAATTCTAAATTCCCAGGAGAAATTAAATGCGGAAAAACTGTATAATAAGTTGAAAAATAAGATGTATGCTTTAGCCTTTAGTATTTTAAAGGATACTTATTATGCAGACGATGCGGTCTCCAATACTTTTGTTATTATTTTTGATAATATGGATAAAATTTCCAAGCTTAAACAAAGAGAATTGGAGCCTTATTGTCTAACCATTTTAAGACACGAAAGTTATAAAATTTATAACCAAAACAAAAATTACGTATCTGTGGAAGATGTAGAAAATATTTTGTGGAAAAATCATGATTCTTCAACGGAGGATAGGGTTTTAAAAATACTTCATAAGGAAGAAGCTGCTAAGTTGATGAGTATGTTATCTCGAGAGGATAGAGATCTTATAAGTTTGAGGTACGGAAGAAATTGGAGTTTTAAAGATATTGGCGATTATTTTGAAATCTCTGATGCTGCTGCTAGAAAAAGGCATCAAAGAATTTTAGAAAAACTTAGAATTATAGTATCTAGGGGTGAAATCAATGAATAAAAATAATTTAATATTCCAATATTTTAATGAACAAATTTCAAAATACGATAGCATGGATACTAGTAATATTTCCTTTAGGCTCCTTTCTAAGTCGGAAGAGAAAATTCTAGAGAGAAAAATTTCCAAACTTCCTTACTCCGAAAAGAGTCTTCTGTATATGAATTACATTTTTCCTGAAGAAAATATTTTGGATGTGAAATATCCTAGGGGAGAAAAATTGTATCTTCAAGAATTATTATCTCGTTCCTTGGGACTAAAAGATGAGTGGATAGACGATGTCTCTATGGAAATTGTCGTCAAAAAAATATTCGATAGGGAAAATAATATTTATTTTTATAATAAACTAAAAGTGGATGGGATAAGTTTTATAATTTTTTCTGTCTTTTTGGTACTTCATATATATTTTTATAAAAATGGAATTTATGGGATGCCTTTACTGAGTTTTGATATTTTTAGGCATATGATAGCTGATAAATATGTAAGACTTGAGCTTATAGTGATTCTAGTTCCGGCGATTTTTCATACTGCATTCTTAATAAAAAATTATTTAAAAAATGAACCTATATTTATCCCCTACTATTCTTGGGATAAGGGATTCAGTGTTAAAGTCTTAGCCGGCTCTGTGATTACTTTGATCGTCACGAGAATATTCTTTTCTGATTATTTTTCTGTAATGGTACTTTTTGCTGGACTAATTATTTTATATCAAGTAGTTAGTCTAGGTGTTAAAGAGCTGATGAAGGTTAGGGATTTTTGATAATATATTACATTTGAGCGACATTTCTCTCATAGTCGTTTAATTTTTGTCTATTTGGCTATCTAATAATTGTGAGTTTGAAAATAATTTAAAATATTTTTAAAAATTGTGTCACTTTTTCGAGTTTCAAACGTTATATATATAAGGCACCTTCGGTGCAGTTAAAAGTTTAAGGTGAAAAGTGAAAAGTTACATGCGACTTAAAAACCAAGCACTTTCACTCGTTTGGCTTTTAAACGTACGACGCACAACGGACAACGTACAGTGCCTACGGCCAATTTAGGTAAATCGAAAACGCCGTTGGGGACAAGTCAGTTAAAAGTTTAAAGTGAAAAGTGAAAAGTTGCCTGCGGCTAAGCGTAGTCGCGTCATTGTATGACGGATGTTATATGATTGCAGAATAAAACTTGAGATTGTTTTACATAAATAGAGGGGAGATTGAGTGAATTATTTTTATAGATTGGTGGGACTATTTGGATTAGTATTTCTCGTATCGGTAAT
This sequence comes from uncultured Clostridia bacterium, assembly GCA_947630985.1. Classification (GTDB taxonomy): domain Bacteria; phylum Bacillota; class Clostridia; order Tissierellales; family Peptoniphilaceae; genus Neofamilia. The sequence goes on from CANRJQ010000043.1 coordinate 12,082, forward strand.
GAGTTTTTGGTGCGGAAGAAAATACCCTGATAAAATAGGTTATTATATAAATGGCATTAATTTAAGTATAGGTTATTTAATTTGGAAATTATTAGGTTATGATACCTATCTTTCTGTTTGGCTTTTATTATATTTATTAGGCACCATCGGATTTATTTTCTTGAGAGAACTCATCTCTGGTAAAAATAAAAAGGGTGATCCTTTAGAAAATTACAAACTCATATATATGGTGACAATTATGCCTATGGCTTTGCTTTGCAATTTTATAGTAAAAGGCGATATTTGGACCAGCTCCATTATAGAAAATGCTCTGATAGAACCTACCCAATATGGACTTTTATTGAGAATTAGCGTAGTTTTAATGGCGTGCGTTTTGATGTGTTTGTCATTAATTCTAAGATCTATATTAAAAATCACAAACCAAGATGAAGAACCCACTTCTTACAATCTATATTGGATAATAAATATAATTTTGGTCATATTTTTCGTATTATACATGGTTCCATGTGTGTTTTTACTTAATAATTATTTGTAGTTAATGAAAAAATCCCATGTTTCGCAATTAATTTTGCATAACATGGGATTTTTTATGATTGACGAGTGAAAATGCCTAGCTTTAAGCCGCATACAATGCGGCGGGTACGCTTAGCCGTAGGCAACTTTTCACTTT
>CANRJQ010000044.1:0-12396 GCA_947630985.1 uncultured Clostridia bacterium
ATCCGACGCGAATCCAGTAGCAACTAGTGTAGAATATCTAATGGATATGACCATAAACACACTAGACAAAAAAGCTACTATTAGCATCAATATTCCCTGCTTTAAAATATAGGGCATATCACCATTAGTAACTCCAATATCTATTATGTTTACAGTAATCCGCGGAATAAATAATACCCCTAAAACATTAATAAAGAGAGTAACCACTACAATGATTATCTCCTTCCAATAGGGCTTTAAATAATTAAAAACTTTCATATACTCACCTTATCTCTTGTAGTTATATATACCTAAAATGGGGTATTTTTAAACATACGCAAAAGTATTTGACTATTTCTATCGCAAAAATTTATTTATTTGGATATAATAGTCCAGGAGGTATATATGTTTAATGCATTTTTCAAACTTGGAGGATTTTTCAAAAGATATAAAAAGAGTCAGTTCTTAGCAATCTTTTTTCTATTAATTAGCTATTTTGTTACATTCTCCAAACCCTATCTTATAGGAAGAATCAGCGATTCCATAGTCACAGGAAATTACGATTTGAAAGAATTGTATCAATTACTGGGAATTTTTGGAGTTTTAATTTTTCTAACCTATTTTATCAATGTAGGTTGGAGTTTTAATTTGTTCAAAAATATTTATTTAATCAGCAGAGACACGAGAAATGACTTGATGAAAAAATATTTGGCACAATTCCCTGAGTTTTTCGAAAGAAATTCTACAGGTTCTCTAATGGGAAAAGCTACAAACGACGTAGAGGCCATGAGCGGTATTGTAGGATATGGAGTAATGCTCATCTTTGATGCTATTATTTATCCAATACTATTAATCATAGTTATGTTTGTAATATCTTGGGAATTGACTTTGTTTTCTTTACTGGCCTTTCCTCCTTTTGTTTACGTTTTGTATAAGACAGATATCAAGATGGATGAAAAGTTCAGAAGGTTACAAGAATCCTTCGACAGGATGAATGACATCACTTTGGAGAGTATATCTTCAATTAAAGTCATTCGCTCTTTTAATGTAGAAAAAGTTTTTAAAGGTCGTTTCAAAGATCACATCATAAACAATCGAGACGCAGATATGGATAAAAATTCTGTTCTCCTTCGTTACATGCCTTATTCAAATGTATTCAATACGGTATTGATGACTCTTACTATTATCGGTGGAGTATATCTTATTAACAAAGGCAAGATGACACTGGGTTCTTTAATTACATTTACTATGTATATGGGTAACCTTAGCTGGCCAGCCTTTGGGTTATCAGATTTGCTAGCTATGGGTAGAGAAGGTGGAACTTCCATTAGAAGAGTAGAAGAAATTATGAATTACAAAGAAGATATAGTTGATGTGGAAAATCCTGTTATTTTAGAATATCCAGAATCCTTTAAATTTACTGATTATTCTTTTAAGTATCCAACATCAGATAGAATTATTTTAGAAGATATTAATTTAGGTTTCCACAAAGGTGAAACGGTTATCTTAGTAGGAAAAACTGGCTCTGGTAAAACCACCTTGCTAAAACAATTACTAAGACTCTATGATAAAAACTCTGGCGAATTTTTAATAAATGATATTCCCATAGAAAATTACCAAAGAAAATCCTTAATAGATAAAGTCGCCTATGTCCCCCAAGAAAATTATCTTTTTTCCAAATCTGTTAAAGATAATATAAAGCTTTTCAGAGACTTTTCCGAAGAAGAAATTGAAAAAGCAATTTTACTTTCAGATTTCAAAAAAGACATAGACAATTTCCCAAAAGGATTGGAAACTATGACAGGAGAAAAAGGAGTCGCACTTTCAGGAGGACAAAGACAAAGGATCGCCTTGTCTAGAGCTTTAATTAAGGAGTCAGAGATACTAATACTAGATGACGTATTTTCCGCAGTGGACACTAAGACAGAAGAAAATATTATCAGAAATCTAGAAGCAGAAAGAAAAGGCAAGACCAATATTTTCGCAACCCATAGACTCAGCGTGATAAAACCAAAAGATTATGTAGTCGTCTTGGAAGATGGAAAAATAGAAGCCCAAGGGACTCACGATGAAGTTTATGAACTTTCACCTTGGTACAAAGAGCAATACGATATCCAGATGATGGAGGTGGAAAATGATTGATACAAGAAGCACAGGAAGTGTAATCAATAGAATATTAGAATATGCTATGAGAGTTAAAAAAGAACTGGCAAAAGGCATGGTCTTAGTTCTTATCATGACGGGACTACAAGTGCTAGCTCCCATTTTGATAGGGCAAATTATCGACGGAAAGCTATCCTCATCTATTTCTATGACGGATATAAAAGGAATATCACTGATTCTTTTAGGTTATTTTGCAGTGGGAATAGTTCAGTCCTTCTTTAGATATGTTAGCAATATGTCTTTTATGGACACTGCGAATTTAATCGCCATTGAGCTACGTCAGGATTTATTCAATCATATCCAAAAATTACCCCAAAGATACTTCGACAATATTTCAGCTGGAAAAGTAGTCTCTAGAATTACAAATGACACCAACGCCCTTAAAGTATTGTTCCAAAATATTTTAGGACAAATTGTAGTTTCAGGTATTTATATAATAGTGGCGTTTATCATATTATTATTTACACAACCTTGGGCGACCTTGTTTTTATTAGTTCCCTTGCCGATATTAGTATTGATGGTGAAATTCTATAACAAGTATTCAAGTAAATACAACCGGGAATATAGAAGAAGTTTAAGCCAAATAAATTCAGATATAAATGAAAATATCAAAGGCATGGAAGTCATAAAGACATCTAATGTGGAAGAAGAAGTTTTTGAAGAATTTAAAATAATCAGCGAAGAAAATTTCAATTCCGGAGTCCAAATAGAATGGCTAGATTCATTTACTAGCTTTAACGCTACTCAGACTCTATCTAACTTCAACGTTTTGGTAATACTATTGGTCTTTGGGATTGCAAATCAAAAAAATATTCCAGGATTCACAGTAGGTTTAATGTACGTTCTCCTAGACTACACCCAGAGGATTTATCACTCAACTCAGCATATTATCCAAAGATTGAGAGAAATCGAAAGAAGCCTTGCGGCAGCTGATCATATATTTGAAATCTTCGACATGGAAGAAGAAGACACCATCTCCGACACCCATGCACAAATATACGGAGACGTGGAATTCAAAAATGTTTCATTTTATTATAAAGATGAAGATTACGTCTTGAAAGACATCAATTTCAAAGTCCAAAGAGGAAATACCATCGCCCTAGTGGGACAAACAGGTAGTGGGAAAAGTTCCATTATAAATCTACTATTTAGATTTTATCAAGAACAAAAAGGAGAAGTGCTATTCGATGGAATAAACGCAGATGAGTACTCCCTAAACGATTTAAGATCCAATATGAGCATAGTTCTTCAAGAGCCATTTATCTACGAAGGAACCTTGCGAGATAATATCACCCTAGGGATAGAATACGACGACGAAGTGATAAAAGACGCACTCGTAAGCGTAGGAGGAGAAAAGCTTTTAAGCACACTTCCAGATGGTTTAGACGCACCATTTACAGAAGGAGGCAGCACTCTCTCCCAAGGCGAAAAGCAAATCATAACCTTCGCACGAGCGATTATAAAAGATCCAAAAATCCTAGTCCTAGATGAAGCCACTTCATCCATAGACTCAGAAACAGAACAATTTATCCAAATCGGACTAAATAAACTAAAAGAAGGAAGAACCACCTTCGTAATAGCCCACCGACTATCCACAATCAAAGACTCCAACGAAATTATAGTCTTAAGCTACGGAAACATAGTCGAAAGAGGCACCCATGAAGAATTAGTGGCACAAGATGGAATTTATAACGCAATGTTGATGAAAGAACAAAATGTAGATAGATAGATAATAGATAGTAATTTGAAATTAGTAATTAGTAATTAATAAAGCCTACGGCAAGTTAGACGAATTTATGCGTCAACCTTATCGTAGGCTATTTATTAAGATTAAAAAATCATTCTTCTCTATATGATATTTTAAAAGTTACTAGTTATTTATTCGGAATAATTATTTCTAATTTAATTTTTAGAACATCATAGATTAAAATTACTACTACAATAATTTTAAAATAGGTTCTAAGTATTTTTCATCTGTCCAATCACTTTTGTTATTTCCTGCGGCCATTAAGGCTCTTTCCCAAGTCTCATATTCTTCTGGGTCCTTTTTTGATACTATCTTTATAAGTAATTTACAAAGATTCCTATCTACAATATTCATTCCTGCCAAGTCCCATGCTCCTCTACAATAAATGCATGGAATGCCTTCTAGTTCACCTTTTAGATTTTGCTTTATGATTTCTTGAATTGCAGTTTCATCATATGGAGATGCTCCAACGCAGAAAATTATAAATTTTTTTTCTTTTAATGAGTCTATATTTTTTCTTAAGAAGTTTAGTCCTGCGATGCCAGAAGCGTAAATGCCGCCACCTATTATTATGGTATCGTAGTTTTTAATATCTTCAATCTTTGCTTTATCTACTTCGACTTTTTCAAATCCTGTCTTGTCTGAAAGCCAGTCTGCGTATTTCTTCGTCGCTCCGTATTTTGATTTATAAATAATTATTCCCTCCATATTCCATCTCCTATCGTAGCAAATATTCTTTTATTTTAGAAAAATTTCGACTTTCTCATTTCCAACCTCTTTAAGTATTATAGCATTTTATTATTATAGGAATGTAAAAAAATGCCCTATAGTTTTATCTTACGTGTTGTAATAAAACCACAGGGCATTTATTCATTATTATTTAAAATTTACTATTTATACAATATATTTTTCTATATATTCGTCATAGGTCATATTGTAATCGCCGAAGTCGTCTCCGTCTATTTTTATGATTCGATTGGCGATGGTGTTCATAAATTCTGTGTCGTGGGATGTAAACAAGACGTTTCCTTTAAAGGCAATCAGCCCGTTGTTTACGCTGATAATCGACTCTAGGTCCAAGTGATTCGTGGGTTGGTCTAGAATTATCGTGTTTGCATCTGAGAGCATCATCTTGGAGAGCATCATTCTCATTTTTTCTCCTCCAGATAATACGTCTGATGGTTTTAGGGCTTCTTCTTTTGTAAATAACATTCTGCCTAAGAAGCCTCTGATGTAACTTTCGGATTGTTCTTCTGAATATTGTCTTAACCAATCAATCAAGTTCAAGTTTTTGTCGAAAAATTCGTTATTGTCTTTTGGCATATAAGATAAAGTTGTGGTAACTCCCCATTTTATCTCTCCGCTGTCTGGTTCCAACTCGCCTGTTAAAATTTTAAATAATGTCGTAATAGCTAATTCATTTCCTATAAAACCTACCTTGTCATATGGATCTAGTCTGAAAGATATGTTTTTTAAGAGTTCCACTCCGTCTACTGTCTTGGAAAGATTCGTCACTTCCAAAACATCTTTACCCAAAGTTCTGCCGATTTCAAATCCTACAAAAGGATATCTTCTGCTAGATGGTGAAATGTCGTCTAATTCGATTTTGTCCAGTAGTTTTTTACGGCTGGTAGCTTGCTTGGATTTGGATTTGTTGGCTGAGAATCTTCTGATGAATTCTTGAAGTTCTTTTATTTGGTCTTCCTTTTTCTTGTTGGCATCTTTCGCCAGTTGTGCCGCTAATTGGCTAGACTCGTACCAAAAATCGTAGTTTCCTACGTATATTTTAATTTTTCTATAGTCGATATCCACCATATGTGTACAAATGTCGTTTAAGAAATGTCTATCGTGAGATACGACGATAACTGTTCCTTCGTAGTCTTTTAAAAATTCTTGTAGCCACAAAATGGAGTGAATATCCAAATCGTTTGTAGGCTCGTCTAGTAGAAGTATTTCTGGTTTACCAAATAAAGCTTTAGCCAGTAGTACTTTAACTTTTTCCTTACCGTTAAGCTCTCTCATATATTTATCGTGCATATCTACTGGTATGCCGATTCCTTGTAAAAGGGTAGCTGCTTCTGACTCTGCGCTCCATCCGTCCATAGCTGCAAATTCTTCTTCCAGATGAGCAGCCTTTATTCCGTCGTCTTCATTGAAGTCTGGTTTTGCATAAAGTTCGTCCTTTTGTTTTTGGATTTCCACTAGTCTTGGATTTCCTAAAAGCACCGTATCTAAAACCAATTCGTCATCAAATGCGAAGTGATTTTGCTCCAGGACGCTCATTCTAGAATCTTTTGCTATACTGACATTTCCAGTATCAGGTTCGATTCTACCTTCCAATACTTTTAAAAATGTAGATTTACCCGCTCCATTTGCACCGATAACTCCGTAGCAATTTCCCGGTGTGAACGCCACATTCACGTCGTCGAATAATTTGGATCCTTGAAAACTCAAACTCAATTCATTAACTGTAATCATTTATTTCCTCAATTTCTATATTAATATCTATTTGCGTTAATAACCTCAACTAATATATCAAAAGAATGAGCAGTATTCAAGGATAATCAGTAATTTAATAATTTTCTAATATATATTTCATCTCTGCATCCATCCCATTTTTAAAATTCTCATATATTTGTGGAATTTCTACCTCTCAATTACGTTAGACAATTCTTTGTATTTTTTATAATTATTATTTGCTGTAGTTATTATCGTAAATAAATATATTGCTGCCGCGATTGCGATTGTTTCTTTCAAAATAAATCTGGTTTCTAGTAAGTTTCCCATATTTTTATATAATAGCAATCCCACTAAGATTGTAAGTCCAATTAACCCTTGAAGATATGCATTTCTTATGGATTTATATTCCATAGCGATATCGCAATTATCGCTTAGAAAAGTTTCAATTTCTTCACCTTTATTTTCTATAATCAAAATTTCCTTGTTAAAATCTCCAAAGGTAGTGGCTATTTTACTCATGTCTTTTACATATGGTCTAACTCGCATCTTTCCAAAGGCAATATTTCCTTGATTAAGTGGCGCTCTAAAAGTTTTTGTATTTGAATCTTCTAGTAAATCCACTAGTCCCCTATTTTGTTTTACTGAATTTGCTCCTATGAATGTAGTCGTGTATGTAAACTTCTCGTCTGCATTTTCAAATTTATATATAAAATTATTTACAGATGCAAGTCTATATCCTTTTGAAGAAATTTTATTCAGCCATGGACTTATTGAAGCGATGGGATCTAAAAAGAATTTAATTTTAATCATCGTATTTCTCCTTCATATTGTTTACTAGTTCCAATAATTCTCTCAGTCTGTTTTGTTCATTGTCTATTTGGGATTTTCCTTCTTCGGTAATAATATAATTCACTCTTCGTCCTTCTCTAGAAGATTCACGAATCCATTTTTTTTCTTCTAAATTTGTCAAAGCACCATAAAGGGTTCCCATTCCCAGTATCACCCTGCCTTTAGTTTTTTCTTCAATTTTTAATTTTACACCGTAACCGTGCAGCTCGTTGTATAGACATAAAAGCACAAGCAATGTCGTCTCAGTCAACGCTCCACTAGATAAATTATCCCTAGCCATAAATCCACCTCACTATATCACTAAACGTAGTAATTTATATTTTTATTATATCACTATCCGTAGTAATGTCAACAAAATATTTTCGCTTTTAATTAGAACGTTTGTTTGATATAATAATGAAACAAAGGTGGTGAGATTTGTGGATGTTAAAGAAAAACTTCGAATACTTACAGATGCGGCAAAATATGATGTGAGTTGCTCTTCAAGTGGTTCTTCTAGGGCAAACAACGGCGGTTTAGGAAATGGTGCAAGTTCAGGAATTTGTCATAGTTGGTCTGAAGATGGAAGATGTATTTCTCTTTTGAAAATTCTACTTTCGAATAAGTGTATATATTCTTGTGAGTATTGTATAAATAGAAAAGAAAATCATATAGAAAGAGCAGAATTTACTCCCAAGGAAATTTCGGATTTAATAATTAATTTCTATAAGCGAAACTATATAGAGGGTTTATTTTTGTCCAGCGGAATAATTAAAAGTCCAGACGAAACTATGTTAAAACTCATCGAAGTTGCGGAAATTCTCAGAAATAAAGAAAAGTTCAACGGATATATTCATATGAAAGCCATTCCTGGAGCCTCGGATGAACTTGTAAAAAAATTGGGTTCGTTAATTGATCGAATGAGTATAAATATAGAACTTCCAACTCAAAAATCTTTAAACTTACTAGCTCCCCAAAAGTCCTATGAAAGCATTTTAAAACCAATGGGGTATGCTGCAGATTCCATTTCTGAATACATTGAGGACAAAAATAAATATAAAAAGACTCCCTTGTTTTTACCCGCTGGGCAATCTACACAAATGATAATAGGTGCCAGCAAAGAGGACGATTTGACTATCATAAACAAAGCAGAATCCTTGTACCAAGATTATAAACTAAAGAGAGTTTATTATTCAGGATATGTTCCTGTGGTTAAATCTAAATTTACAGAAGGCATAATAAAAACGCCTCTTCTTAGAGAGCACAGAATTTATCAAGCTGATTGGCTTTTAAGGTTCTATGGATTTAGTGCTTCAGAAATATTAAAAAAAGAAAATCCTTATTTTGACTTGACCTTAGATCCTAAAGCAAATTGGGCTTTGGAAAATTTGAATTTATTTCCCTTGGAATTAAATAAAGCTTCCTATGAAGAGCTGATAAGAATACCAGGAATTGGTTCTACATACGCATGGCGAATTATCCACGCTAGAAAATATTCAAATTTGAGTTTTGATGATTTAAAACTCCTAAAAATCTCGACCAAAAAAGCAATTAATTTTATAACTGTTAACGGAAAATATCGGGGAAATAGATTTTCTTCTAAAGAGGATTTAAAAGAAATAATAAGGAGGCAAGAAGGAACAAATGTAGAGCAACTTTCCTTCTTCAAGTAATATGAAATACTTCTATGACGATACTATCGAGGGATTATTTACTGCAATTTTTGTCGGATATAAAAATATTGAAACTTCACATTTTTATCCGAAATCTATTGAAACTTCATTTTTGGGAGATGAAATTGTAATAGTAACTTCAAAGGAATATTATAAAAGAGTCAAAGACTCAATAATTAAAAATTTTGATTACAATTTTTTAAACAGCATAAAAACTGCATTTAGATCTTATGATTTAGAAAAAGGCACGGCTATAGCTAGAGTATTAAAGGGAAAATATCTATATGGCAATGTATATTTGAGAGGCTCCACTGAGGAAGCAGTCAAATTCAACCAAATAATAAAAAATATCTACTCAGAAAATCACAGCTACAAGGGTCTTCTAAGATTTAAAGTGATTAAGGGAGATTATTATTATGGGGAAATGGAACCTCAAAATGACATTTTGGATTTGCTTACTCTCCATTTTAAAAATAGAATTCCAAAAGAGAAATTCATTATTTTGGATAAAAAAAGAAATAAATGTAGTATATATAGTAACGGTGAAATATCATATTTTGATGTGGAATCTATGTATATTGACAAAGATTCGAAGGATAATTTCTTTGAAGAATGTTGGGTGGAATTTTACAACGCAATAAAAATAGATGAAAGGGAAAATTTAAAATTAATGCAAAATAATATGCCGAAAAGATACTGGAAGTATCTACCAGAAAAAACTAATATATAAAAATATTTATTCCGCTGTTAATATTAGTATTAATATGCCTTTGCATCAAAAATCCTACGCCCCAAATTATTACAAGAGTGAAATATTTTGTAAATTTTAATTGACAATTCATTTTCATTCCTATATACTTAGCAACAATAATAAATTTATAGTAAAAGCTTATGAGAAAAGAGTAACATATAATCCTCTTCCAGAGAGATGTCGTCAGGTGAAAGGCATTAAGAGTTTGAGAATATGCGAATACCTTCTTTATGCTTCTTCCTGAAAATTACAGTAGGGATTGACGGTTCCGCCCGTTATAGTGGGATGGTATAACTTGCAAAAATGGCAAGCGTACCTAATGAGGCAAAGTATTGTAAGATTCTTTGCAAAAAGAGGTGGTAACACGGGTGATTTCCGTCCTCTCTACCAAGAGGGCGGTTTTTTTAATTCTCCTTTTGGTAATCATAAAATTTAGCCTGAGGAGGCCACTATGAAATTTTTATTATTGTTTTTGTTTTTTGCTAGTATGTTGGCTGTTGGATTTTACAGCAAAAGTCACGCCACAGACGTTTCTGGATTTGTTTTAGGAAATAGAGCTGTCGGCCCTTGGCTTACGTCTTTTGCGTATGGAACTTCTTATTTTTCTGCTGTAATTTTTATTGGTTATGCCGGACAATTTGGATGGAGATTTGGACTTTCTGCTACATGGATAGGAGTTGGAAATGCTATTTTAGGCTCTGCCCTAGCTTGGTTAGTCTTGGGCAAGAGAACTCGTTTAATTTCTCAAAAACTTCAATCTACTACCATGCCAGATTTTTTTGAAAAACGTTTTGGAAGCAAAGCTCTGCGTTACTACAGTGCAATTTTGATATTTATTTTTTTAATTCCATATACAGCATCACTCTACAATGGATTGTCTAGACTTTTTAGCATGGCATTTTCCATTGATTACACACTTTGTATTTTGATAATGGCTGGATTAACTGCAGTATATGTAATTGTCGGTGGATATATGGCAACTGCAATAAATGATTTTATCCAAGGAATTATCATGCTAATTGGAATAGTGATTATTATTTTTTCTGTATTAAATTTAAATGGCGGTCTAGTAGGCTCCTTAACAGCTCTAAGCCAATACAGCTCCAGTGCTGATAATATATCAAAAGGCGTAATGACTTCTATTTTCGGACCAGATCCTATTAGTTTAATCGGTGTAGTCTTGCTAACATCTTTTGGTACTTGGGGTCTTCCACAAATGGTACAAAAATTTTACGCAATAAAAGATGAGAGCTCCATTAAAAAAGGTACTATAATATCTACAATTTTTGCCTTTATAGTAGCTGGTGGTTGTTATTTCTTGGGAGCTTTCGGGAGATTATTCGAGTCACAAATTGACATTAGTAGTTCTGGTTTTGACTCCATCGTGCCCACCATGTTGTCCCATTTGCCAGAGGCAATAGTGGCTGTTGCAGTTGTATTGGTACTTTCTGCTTCTATGTCTACCCTTTCGTCATTGGTACTGGCATCTAGTTCTACATTAACCTTGGATTTGATTGGGGAATTAAAAAAGGATTTGACTGAACATGACAAACTTAGAATAATGAAAATTTTTACCGCTATATTTGTTTTACTATCTGCAGTTGTTGCAATTGTTCAATATAAGGGCGGAATTGGATTTATCGCTCAACTTATGGGAATTTCTTGGGGAAGTTTAGCCGGAGCATTTCTCGCACCATTTTTGTTTGGATTGTACTGGGAAAAAACTTCAACATCGGCGGTTTGGGCTTCTTTTATCGTTGGTCCTGGCATAATGTTAATCAATATGCTATTTAGGCCTATGCTTCCATCTATTTTGCAATCTCCTATTAACGCAGGTGTTTTGGCTATGATAGTGGGTATGATTTTAGTTCCTATTGTGAGTCTATTGGATAAAGAAAAAAATGTTGAACCTAGACTAATATTTGAAAAAGTTAAAATAAGTTTCTAAAAATAAAAGAGATTTCCTTTTTGAATTATGGAAATCTCTTTTATTTTTTATTTCTGAATTTATGGCACTGTTTTGTAATCATAGTTGAGAATATAAAAAAATGCAACGATATCACCTATCGTTGCATTTTGAATTTAATCTTTAATTTTATATCTATTTATTAATGCTTTCTCATTAATATAAACGATTCCATTCTTGTATCTAACTGGATGAAATTCATTCTCCGGAATTTTCTCATTAGTCGATGTTTTTATAAGAACTTCTGATATTGGATCGAAGTATTTGTGAGCTTGATTTTTGTTTTCCGAATAAATGAGATCTACTTGTTCTCCATTCATAAGAATTCCTATTAATTTACTTACACTAGTTTCTTCCTCTAAATTTACAGTAATAGATGGAGAAATATTTTCTAAATATCCTGTGTAATACTTTCCTTTATAATGAATTTTAACCGGCCAGGTTGGCCTACGAAATCTATTATCTTTGTTCATGTAACTCCTTTTATTTAAATTTCTCGAAAAATATATCCGTATTTAAATACTCCACCAATTCTTCTCCCTTAAATTTTGAAAGTCCAAGACATACTTTCATATATAGATTCTCTATGGAAGTGTCGTAGATTGTGTAGAAATTATCCGCAGTTTCCAGTGCTTCTGCTGATTCGTATTGGTCGAAGCCTGACTCTACTTCTCCTACAAATACAGGAATACTTTTCTCGCCTGCTCTTTGTATTAACGTATTTATAGAGTATTCTGGCTCTTTGCTATTTGTACTTACAGTTCCAGAGTGATATGTTCCGTGGACTATTGCATCTACTCCATCTAAATTTATCGTATCATATCTAAGT
>CANRJQ010000045.1:0-12114 GCA_947630985.1 uncultured Clostridia bacterium
TGGAGGAACATATTTACTTGTTTTTATAATTTTTAAACCCATTACCTACCTATCCTCCTGAATTTTTCTACTCTATCGCTTTGTAATTTATTTTTTGAAATCTTTTCTAGGCTTTTTAATTCCTCTTCTAAAGCTTCGCCTAGTCTAGTCATATTTATTGCAAAATCTTCTTTTAAAAACGAAACATCTTCTTCTACTACTCTATCTACTACTTTTAAATCCAACAAATCCTTCGCTGTAAGTTTCATTATCTTACTAGCTTCTCTAGCCCTTGAAGCATCCTTCCAAATTATGGAAGAAAAACCTTCTGGAGATAAAATAGAATATACTGAATTTTCAAATAAAATAACTTTGTTTCCCACACCTAAAGCAAGAGCGCCCCCTGAGCCACCTTCCCCAGTGACTACAGAAATTATTGGAACTTTTAGTCCAAAGGAGTTCATTATAGACTGAGCTATAGCTTCTCCCTGGCCTCTTTCTTCAGCTCCCAATCCAGGATATGCTCCAGATGTATCGATAAATGTTAAAATCGGTCTGCCAAATTTATTAGCTTGGTTCATAAGCCTTTGGGCTTTTCGATATCCTTCAGGATTGGGCATACCGAAATTCGTCTTTAGATTTTCTTCGATATTTTTTCCCTTTTTTGTGCCTAAAAATGTAACAGGACGACCGTTAAATTTCCCGATTCCCCCGATTAGGCAATAATCTTCGCCGAATAATCTATCTCCAGCTAGATAAACTTTTTCCCTTATTAAATGGTCAATAAATTCATCTGCCTTAGGTCTTTCCTTGTGTCTTGCCAAATACACTCTATCAAAAGGTTCAAGTTCAGATTTTGCCAATTTGCGAAGATCTTCCATCTCCCTTTTTATTTTTGCTCTTTCTCCATTGGGAGCTGCTTTATATTTATTTGCCAAGACTAAATATTCTTGTTCTCTTTTATCAATCATATAAACCCCTCAATGTATACTCAATATCCTGTGGAGATAGGCAACTAGAATTCTTCTTTCCAAAATAATATCTACGAAGCCATGATCCCTTTGAAATTCAGATCTTTGGAATCCCTCAGGAAGTTCTTCTCCTATGGTCTGTTTTATTACCCTTGGCCCTGCAAATCCTATTAATGCTTTTGGTTCTGCTATTGCAATATCAGCAAGAGATGCGAAACTCGCAGTTACTCCTCCAGTAGTTGGATTAGTAAAAACATTAATGTATAAAAGTCCAGCCTCTGAATGTTCTCTAACTGCGTTGGAAGTTTTAGCCATTTGCATCAAGGAAATAATTCCCTCTTGCATTCTAGCTCCTCCACTAGCAGAAAAAGAAATAACAGGCAATCGCCTTTTCGTTGCAAACTCAAAAGCTTTTGTGATCTCTTCACCTACATAAGCTCCCATGCTTCCCATTAAAAATCCCTTGTCCAAAACTATAACTACCGAATCTTTGTCTTTTATATTTCCACGAGCACATATGACACCTTCATCTGCTCCACTTTTTGCTTTGTTTTCCCTAAGTTTATCTTGATAATCAGGAAATTCCAAAGGATTTTGGTATCTTGGTTTCGAACTGATTATTCTATATCCTGGTTCCAAAATCATATTTAAACGATCTTGGGAGTTCATATAATTGTGAAATCCGCAATTGGGACACACAAAATGCGTCTCCACCATTTTTTGTCTCAAGACATCAGTTTTGCAATTTTCACACGTGATATAAAGGTTTTCTCCTCCATCTCCTTCTGTTCTCTTTCTTCTTAACAAAGAGAGGAGAGATTTACGAGTTTTTAAATTTTCCAATTACTTATCCTCCTATCACTCTTATTTGTTCCAAAAGGTATTCCATTCTTTCTTCTATATAGGCAGTGGAATAATTTCCCCTTAAAAAAATAGGGTCGTGAAGTATGGCGTATTGAATTCCCAAATTTGTGATAATTCCAGAAATTATCGTCTCTTCAATAGCCCTTCGCATTCTCCTTATAGCTTCTAATCTAGTCTGCCCGTGAACAATTATCTTCCCAAGCATAGAATCGTAGTATGGAGAAACTTCGCAGTCGCTGAATAAAAACGTATCAAATCTAGTGCTGAACCCACCAGGTTGAAAAAAGAAATCAATTCTTCCCACATTAGGCCTAAATTCATCCAAGGGGTTTTCTGCATTTACTCTTACTTCTAATGCGTGTCCTCTTAGTTCTATATCCTCTTGTTTATAAGGAAGTTTCAACCCACTTGCAATCCTAAGCTGCTCTCTGAGTAAATCTATCCCAGTAACCATTTCAGTTACAGGATGTTCAACTTGAATTCTAGTGTTCATCTCTATAAAATAATAGTTTCCATCTTGGTCTACTATAAATTCTACTGTTCCAGCATTTTCGTAATTACAAGCCCTAGCTGCCTTTATAGCAACTTGACCCATCTCTTCTCGTAAAGCATCACTTAAAAAAGTAGAGGGTGATTCTTCTATCATTTTTTGATTTTTTCTTTGGATAGAACATTCCCTCTCGCCTAAATGTATTACATTGCCGAAACTGTCTGCTAGTATTTGAAATTCAATATGTTTTGGATTTAAAATCAATTTTTCCAAATACACTTCGTCATTTCCAAAAGCTTGCATAGCTTCCGATTTTGCACTATTATATGCATCTTCTAATTTTTCTTTGCTAAAAACAGCTCTCATTCCCCTGCCGCCACCACCACTTGAGGCTTTGATTAGGACAGGATAGCCGATTTTTTCTGATACTTCCGCAGCTTCTTCAAGGGTATTTATAATTCCCTCTGAACCTGGAACTGTAGGTACTCCACTAGCCATCATTAATTCTCTAGCTTTGGATTTTTCTCCCATCAATTCTATAATGTCTCCAGAAGGTCCGACAAATTTCATGCCGTTTTCTTCCACTATCCTAGCAAAATTAGGATTTTCAGACAAGAATCCATAACCAGGATGTATGCCATCGCAGTTCATTTCTATAGCTGCTGTTAAGATATTGTCTACATTTAAATAACTCTCTTGGGAGCGAGGACCACCTATACAGATTGCATAGTCTGCCATTAAAACGTGGAGTTGATTTCTATCCACAGTGGAGTACACTGCGACCGTTTCAATCCCCAATTCCCTACAAGATCTGATTATTCTAATAGCAATTTCTCCCCTATTAGCAATCAACACTCTATTTAACATTATAGTTCCTCTATTTCAAATAATTCGTCTTCATAACCTATAAGATCACCGTTTATGGCCAAAACTTTTTTAACAGTTCCGGAAACAGGACTCTTTATTTCATTTAACATTTTCATAGCTTCAAGTATGCACAGTACATCTCCAGCAGAAACCTTTTGTCCAACTTCCACAAAGGGCTTTGCACCAGGAGATGGCGCAGTATAAAACGTTCCCACTAAGGGAGCTTTTACTATATATCCTGAAGGTTCTAAGGCAACAGGAACTTCTTCTATTTTTGGAGCCACATCAGCTTGAACTGTATTTAAAGAATCAGAAAGGGTGTAAGTCATTTGCCCTCCACCCTTTTCCATTGCTATTCTTAAATTTTCATCTTCAACTTCTAATTTAGAAATTTTGCTTTCTTCAAATAGTTCAAGGATAGCTTTGATTTTATCTAAATCCATAATTATTTCTTTTCTTCGATTGCTCTAAGAATGTCTCCAACTGTTTTTAGTTCTTGAAACTCTTCGTCTTCAATCTCTACGTCAAATTCATCTTCAATAGCCATAGAAAGTTCTACTGCATCTAGTGAATCTGCTCCTAAATCATCTATTAAACTGGATTCTAAAGTAACTTCTTCCTCTGATACTCCTAAATTCTCTACTATAACATCTCTTAATTGTTCAAACATTTTTCCACCTCAAAAATAATTATTAAAATATTTTATATTCATTTTTATATTATATTTACTTATATAAGTAATGTCAATACTAAAATAAAATTTCACCTTTTTCTTACAAAAGAGGATTTCACAACTCTAAATCCTCAATAAGTATATATTTTTAATCCATGTTTTAGTACAGTAAAACCTAAATAATCCTAGTCTTCTATTATCTATTATTTCTCATCTATAATCTCTTCTTATTGTTTTCCTCTTGGCGACAATGCAAAGTTAACTAATTTGTTCAAAAGTTCTTCATAACTATATCCCGCTGCTTCTGCTGTCATTGGGAAATCAGAATATCCTTTTTGCATTCCAGGAAGTGTATTTAACTCTATTACATTTGGTCTACCTTCGCTATCTAGTCTAAAGTCTATTCTAGCCAAGTCTTGGCATCTCAAAGCTCTAAATGCTCTTTTAGCCATTTCTTCCATTTCTTCTTTTAATTCTATGGGAATATCCGCTGGAATTTTTGAAGGAACTAAATCATCAGCTTTGGCTCCTACTGTTAAAAATTCAAATTCGCCACCTTTTTCAAAGAGATATTCTTTAATTGGCAAAACTTCCAACTCCAAATTTCCCATTACTCCCATAGTAAATTCTCTTCCAGGTAAAAATTCTTCTACCAAAATTACTTGATTGTAAATTTCCATTTTTTCTTTTACGATAGCTCGTAATTCTTCTTTTGATTCTACTTTGCTATCGTCTGTAACCCCAACACTAGATCCTTCGTGTTCTGGTTTTACCATCACAGGATAGACGAAGTCATCTCTAATTTCTTCATCTCCATCTGTAAATAATTGGGACTTTGCTGTCCTAACTCCATTTTCTCTAAGTAAAATTTTGGTGATTTCCTTATGTAAGCCTAATACGTGAGTCGATAACCCTGAGCCCACAAAGGGAATTCCTGTCATCTCTAGCATACCTACTATATTAGCCTGGGATCTTTTATTCGTTATCCCTGCACTTAAGTTAAAAATGACATCTGGAGTTTCGATATCATGCAAAGTACTTAATAAAGCGTTAGTCGCTTCGATTTTAGTTACCTTATGTCCACTAGCTTCCAATCCTTCTGCTATTGCCATAACAGTGTCTTTCATTTGTACAGCTCCATGGGGATTTAGTTTTGCTGCTTCTTCAACTAAATCTTCATATCTTGAATAAATTAATGCTATATGCATTTAACACCTCCATAAATTTTTGGTTCAAATTTTAACTATCTTCAGTATATCATAACGGCTTATTTATCACAAACGTCACAATAACACGTAAATATATGAATATTATTAACAAGAAAAAAAGTGGCACGCATCCCGCCCTCTGCCACTTGTTTTTTGTAATCATGAATATTAAAGATTAATAATTGCTTGTATTGCATTTTTATCTAATTTTAATTCGTCCACTAATCCATTAACTAGGACCAACCCTCGACCAGAAGAGAGCATATCATCTGGATTATAATCTTCCATTCGATATTTTATCCCTTTACCCTCGTCTCTTACTTTGATAAAAAGCATGTCGCCATTAAAATCTATATTTACAAACACTGTCTTCTTTCTCGAAAGTTCGTTTCCATGAAGTGCTCCGTTGATGATTAATTCATTTACAATCAGTTTGATTTCAAACATCTTTGTATCATCTGGAATATATCTGTTGAGCTCTTCCATTCTGCTTTCGATAAAATATTTAATTTTCTCTAAGTCGCTAATTACGCAACCACAAAAGTGATATTCCATAATAATCATCTTTCTAAATAATAAAATTGCTGTTGTATAAGTGTATTGCTATATATAAATACTTTGTCAAAAAATAAATACCCATGTGTAGATTATTTAAAACACTTTTGATTTGAAACTCTTTTATTTTAATATAATTTAGGGTACAATTATATTAAGGAAAAAAAAGGAGGTATATGTATATGAAATATATTTGTGGACCTTGTGGATATGTGTATGACCCAGCATTTGGTGATCCTGACAGTGATGTACCTGTGGGAACAGCTTTTGAAGACATAAGAGAAGATTGGTTATGCCCTGTATGTGGAGCATTAAAATCTCAGTTTTATCCTGAAGACTAATTTTTTAAATCTTAGTTTGTACTTATCCGAATAGGGTAATAATGTATCATAAAATATTAGGAGGTATGTTTAATATGCAAAAATACGTATGTGACGCATGTGGTTGGATTTATGATCCAGAAATTGGAGCACCAGAGTACGATTTAGAAGCAGGAGTATCTTTTGAAGACCTGCCAGAGGATTTCGAATGTCCACTATGTGGTGTTGGAAAAGACGAATTCTCTCCAATCGACTAATTTTTGAATTATTGCTTTAATAGCAAGACTTAAAGGAACTGAGATTTTCTCAGTTTCTTTTTAAAATTATTTATGAGAAGTGATGAATTGGAAAAATTATTAGGAATAAAGAGTAAATATGGAGTGTTTTACAAAGATGGAAAGCATTATATCCAAGAAAATGCTGCTGTAATTTATAAAGGTGACAAAATCCTCTATGCAGGAAGCATAAAAGATGCTGAAGATAAATACATAGAAGTAGAGTTTCAAGACTTGGGTGAAAGTCTTGTAGCTCCAGGCTTTATAGATTTAGATGCTCTAGGCGATATCGACCACTGCCTAATCACCACAGACTTCCCCAAGGAAAGATCTGACGATTTACGATGGTCTCAAGATTGGTTCGACCAAAGAGCGGAGCAATTAAGCTTGGAAGATGAAGTTTTTAAAAGTTTATATGCATATGTTCAACTAATCCGCCATGGAGTTACTACTGCGATGCCTATTACCTCGGTAATATGTAAACGAGATGGAGAAACTTTGGAAGAAATCGAAGGCGCAGCTGAGAATGCAATTAAATTGGGACTTAGAGTTTATTTAGGGCCTAGTTTTGTTATGCAAAAGCCAGTTTTTGTAGATGGGAGACAAGTTTTAATTCCCCTGACTGAAGAAGAAAAAGAATCGGGACTTAAGAACGCTGAATTCTTCGTTAAAAAATGGAAAGAAATTGACAATCCTTTAGTAAATCCCGTAGTTGTTCCAGAAAGAATAGAACAACAAACCACAGAATCCCTAAAGCGTTCCAAGGAAATCGCTAAAAAGTATGATGTTCCCATTAGGCTTCATGCTACCCAAGGAACTTTCGAATATGAATATATAGAGAAAAATTACAATATGACTCCAGTGCAGTATTTAGATTCAATTGGATTTTTAGATGAAAAAACTTTAATTCCCCATGGTCTTTACCTGGGAACTACGAAGTTCACCAAAGACAATACAACTACTGATATGGATATTTTAAGAGATAAAGGTGTATCCATAATTCACTGCCCTCTCGTGTATGGAAGATTTGGAACAGCATTGGACAGCTTCGGAAGATACAAACACCACGGAATTAAAATGTCCATGGGAACTGATACTTTCCCACCAGATTTCTTTGAAAATATAAGAGTAGGAAGTTTTTACGCAAGATATATTGATGAAGATAGGGAAGAAAATAACTTCGCCTCTTACTATGAGTCAGCGACTCTTGGAGGAGCTAGAGCTTTGGGAAGAGAAGATTTAGGTCAGCTCTCAGAAGATGCAATGGCAGATTTAATAGTAATTCCCCTGGACGATTTCTCTCTAGGAGTAATTGACGATCCACTAAAAACAGTTTTGATGATGGCAAATGGAAGTAACGTTCGAGATGTCATGATTGGTGGCAAATGGGTTATGAAAAATCGAGAAATCCCAGGAATCAATCTGAACGAATTAAGACAAAAAGCAGAAGTTTATTACGAAAAAATGAAACAATCTTATATCGATAGAAGTAATAATAACGAATTAAATATGGATGAATTTTTCCCCACTATAACTTGATTTATAAACTTACTTTTTCGTATGAAATAAAAGTAAAAAAACAGGACATGATAAATGAATAATGAAAAAATATACAAAATGAGTTTTGCCAAAGTCTATCCCCTTCTAGTTCAAAAAGCAGAAAGAAAAGGGAGAACAAAAGCAGAAGTAGATGAGATAATAACTTGGTTAACTGGATATAATAATCTAGAATTAAATGCCATCATAGAACAAGACACAAACTATGAAGAATTCTTTAATAATGCACCGAAACTAAACCCCAATGTGGACAAAATAAAAGGTGTAGTATGTGGTATTCGCGTAGAAGAAATCGAGGACCCATTAGTCAAAAAAGTTCGCTGGCTAGATAAACTAATTGATGAATTGGCCAAAGGAAAGTCTATGGAAAAAATTTTAAGAAGTTAATATGTAATAATTTGGAAAATAGCTTTGCTACTAAATTTTTAGAAAGTAAAGCTATTTTTTATAAAATCTTGCACCTATAAAGCTGGCAACTAAAGAAATCCCTCCAAAGATTATACTATAAGGCCATGAACTAGAATTATAGTAAATAAATACTGTTGGAATAAATAAAAGTCCCACAACTATAGGAAAGATAATGTCAAAACCTTTTTTCATACCAAACACAAACCCATCAATCATAATGACCAAAGGAATTAATAAAAGTAATACAAACATAGCTGAACCTGTGTCTCTGATTAGTATTGGCATAAAATAAAAACAAAAAATTATCACCGTCAGATAAATTGACATATCTTTTATCCTATCTTTCATATTCTATCCCTCAACATACTTTCTAAACTAATTTTTAATTCTTCAATATTTAATATGGCATTTTCAATTTGTTTTATTGCATTATTTATTTTTTCTTGAACCATAAAATCCGCAATGAAGCCGTCAAAGAAATAATCCGCAAAGGTCAAAAAATCTCCAGTTTCTATATTTACATCTATGATGGTCTCTAGGTCTTTTAGTTCTAGATTCAAAACCTCGATAGCTTTTTGGGCTTTAGAAATATTTTTCTCCACATCTTCCATCTTTTCTCTTTTGATCATAGTCGCAAAAAAACCACCACCTAAGATGTCAAACATCCCCCAATTACCTGCAGACTTCGCAAATTTCTCAGCTTCTTTCAGATATAGCAGCGCATCGTCAGCCGCATTAATAGCTTCTTGTATTTCTAGATTAATATCTTTCATTTTATCACCTGTTAAATTATTACCCAATTTTATAAATAATACCTAAATAAAAATGCCACAGATTGTCCCATGGCATTTGAATATCGATTGTTATTTGTCTTCGTATAACCTTATTTGATTAAAAATCTCTTCAGATAATAAATTCATCACCTTTTTGCCTTCAACAATATCTTCTAAGTCATCTGTTAAAATTGAAATATAATATTTTCCTTTTGGTGTTGTCAGTATACCTGTATCATGAAGTGTAGCTGCTAGATTTCCAGTTTTATGAGCAAATTTATAATCTAATGGCAAATATTGACCAGCATGATCTGTTAAAATTTGATTAGATAACATTTCTAACATATCATTCCTAAGATCTAAAGAAATATCTTCGTGGCGTTCTATGTTTTTTAATATTTTAATTTGTTCACTTGCCGTTGTGTAATTGTCTAAACCACGCTCCCTTGCATCTCCATCCATCATATGCCTTTCTAGTTTAGTTTTATTGAATCCATATTTTTTTATTTCTGAATTTATATAATCCATACCAGCTAAATCAATCATTAAATTTGTAGCAACATTATCACTCAGAACAATCATTATGTTAGCAATATCTGAAACTGTAAGTTCCAAATCGGGAGTTGCTAGATTTTGTAAAATACCGCATCCAACTACTCTTGGTGTATCATTTATAGGAATCAATTCGTTTTTATTTAGTAACCCATCATTTATTTTCTTATATACTGACCATAAAATGAATAATTTAATAGTACTAGCCGACGGAAAAATTTCATCGGAATTATAATCCATGAGCACAGTTTCATCATCTCTTTCTACAGCAATTCCTTGTCGTCCAGGTATGCTATTTGCTATTCTTAATATTTTTTTGTCATCAAACATTTTTGCCTCCCATTATATTCCACTGGAACTATAAATAAAACCTCTGACTACTACATATAGTATTGTGAAAACTGCAATCATCATTCCATTCTTAAGCATTGGCTTAAGGCTACTTGAACGAGCTAAACCCATCTGCCCAACCATATCGCCTGTAGGATATGCAAACGAGGTGATTTGAGATCCTACTAATAATACTAGAGCCCATAATCCCATAGGTATATTCATGTCACTTACAAATGCAGCAAACATATCGTTCATAACTTTTGCTTGAGCAACGGCTGCTCCAGAAACTCCAAATATTCCTATTAAAGTTGATAGTATCATAAATCCAACTGACCCTACCTGTGACATGATTGGATTCATCAATTCAGCTATTGCCGTGAAAGCACCTGATGCAGTAATATATCCCATAAATGGGTCATATAATACAAACATAAAGAACATTTTATACATCCTAGATCCGCCAGTTATTATTGCACTTACAATTTCACCTGGATTCATACCCCCTACTAATCCTGTTACGAAGGAGACAACTAGCATAACTGTCAATACAAAAGCCGCTCCTCCCTTGAATAATATTCCATAGACTATCATAACTAGCATTGCTATCAAAAATACAAGCGTTGCATTTTTAGCCTGTTGAGTAATATTAACTTGTTTGGTATCTGCCATATCTTCAGCAGTATATGACTCAATTCCTTCCGTTTCTTTCTGTGTTTTCTTCGCATTAATATAAGTAATAATCCACAAAACTATAGAAATGGGTATTCCTGCGTTTATTAAAAACTCACCATAAGAAACACCAGTCAATTCCATATAAGTTACAACAGGAGGTGTAAACGGCCCTAAATACAATCCCGTTGCCCCTGCTCCATGGAGTAATACAGATAAAGTGCTTGGGGTAATTCCCATACTCGCAACAATTGGAATAATTATTGGTGCAATTATAGCATTAGCTCCAGCTAAAGTACCTAATAATGCCACTAATAAGCAAGATGTGAACATGACAGCAACTGTAACTGAATTTCTAGATTTAACTCCCGATTTTGTTACAATTGTAGTTACAATCGTATCAGCTACTTGTGTTTGTCTAAGTACCTCGCCTAGACCAGCACCCATCATGATTATGAAGCCAACTAATGCCATAAACGAGCCTAGTGCAGAATATAAACTAGCGCCAAATTCAATAGGCGTTTGTCCAGTCATAATAGCTCCAATAACTGTGCACAATAGAACAACAAATGCAATATCTCTACCTTTAAATGCTAATACTATGTACACTAATAATGGTATTAGCCCCAATATTGCTGGTAATCCAAAAATCATATCCTTTCCTCCTTCATAATAATCAGAATAATTAATTTTTAATTATACTAACAATAGTATATATCAGATTAAGTAATTAGTAAATTTAACTTTATACTCTTTAAGTTGGATGTACAAACAAAAAGAAAGCTAATTTTATTTCATTTTAGCTTTCTTTTAATTTAACATTTACGTTTATAAGTTTTTTCTATATCCATCCAAGATCCATGGCCAGTCTGTTTGGATTATATTTACTCCTTTTTCTAAAGCCAGATCCCAGACGTCAAATCCATTTATTATGGCGTTGTCGTCATGGATATCTCCGAATAGATCTGTCTCGTCGTCTAGCTTTTCTGAATTTATTATTACATCAAGTCCACGACTTCTCACTTCTTTGACGGATTCTTTTTTAAATAATTCTCCATCTTCTGTGAAGGCTATCATTTCAGCTCCAATCAGATTTATTCCCGGGTATTCTTGCACAATGTCCAATTCTTCCATGGAATAAATTATTGGAAAATACATATATTTCACTTTATGATTGTTAAGTAACTCTAATAGTTTTCTATCTACTTTGGACTTGAGCAAAATGTGTTTTGCCTTGTCGAATTTATCCAAATATGGCAGGAGTTCTTCCCAGTAAAACCAAGAGCGATCTATATTTATCAGCTCATCTCCTTGTAGCGAATTCAAAACGTCTTCCAATCTCGTAGGTGATTGTCCTTTTATATGACGTAGGCTGTTAAAATATTTCAACTTATCTATCTCTTCTGAATGCAAATCCCTGATGTCAAATTTCTCTCCAAATAATTTAAGCTCTACTCCATCGTGGAAAAGATAAAATACTCCGTCTTTGGAAGGAAGCACATCTATTTCTGCAATATCTGCACCGGAGATGAAACTAGCCTTTACGGATTCTATAGTATTTTCTATATTAGATAATTCTTTTTCTATAGTTTTTATCTCTTGTAATTTATTTTCTTTTTG
>CANRJQ010000046.1:0-12042 GCA_947630985.1 uncultured Clostridia bacterium
ATTTATTTTAAGGAAGTATATTATTTTTTGCTACAACTTTCCAAAAATGAATACATAGCAGAAGAAATCGCCAGTGAAACCTTTTTCAAAGCTCTCAAAAATCTAAAGGATTACAAGGGCGATTCTAGCATAAGGACATACCTATTTCAAATCGCTAAACACACTTACTTCTCATACTATAAAAAATCCAAAAGAGAAATAAATACGGATGACATTACTGTATTTGAAGAAAAAATAGACAGTTTAGAAAAGGATTTAATAGATAGAGAAAGAGACTTAGATGTATCCGAAGCAGTAAATGAGTTAAAGGAACCTTATAGAACAATTGTAACTCTACGAATTTGGGAAGAGATGAGTTTTAAACAAATCGCAAAAATATATGATAAAAGCGATAATTGGGCTTGTGTTACATTTCACCGAGCGAAAAAAATATTAAAGGAAATGTTGGAGGAAGATTATGGAAAATAAATGCAAAATTATAGAAGATTTGCTTCCACTTTATGTAGAAGATATGCTTACAACAGAATCTAGGAAATTTGTCGAAGAAAATATAAAAGATTGTCCAGAGTGTAAAAGTGAACTTCAAAATTTAAAATCTAATGTAGACATAGAAGAGAGTTTAGAGACAAAACCCCTTGAGTTTTTAGATGAAGAAATAAAAAAAGATAAAAAGCTAAACAACTGGGCGATAGGATTGAGTTTGCTAAGTCTATTTATCGTTTTAATTTCCTTCTTAACTTCTCCTTTGTATCTTCCTTATTCTAAAGATTTAATCGAACTTAAATCAGATTCTGAAAAACACGTAATAAATTTTTCGGAAAAAGTTACAGGATATAAAACCCAAACTATGGACGAAAATGAAGTTTGGATAGAAGCGTGGCGCACTCCTTTGGATACAATAATTCCTCCAAGAGGTCCACTCTACTTAGAAATAGAAAGACCTGCGAAATTATTATATTCCCAAAACAATGGCAAAGTTGCAATAGCACTGAGAGAAGGAAGAAATGGAGTAGAATTCAAAGGTTTATCTCTTCCAAGACTTGCACAAAATTATTATCTAATGTTTGCAATGATTACAGGTGTGATTCTTTCTCTAGTAGTATTTATTTTAAAACCTAAAATATTTACGAAATATATGATTTTAGGACTTCCCCTTAGCTATATTTTAGCTCACATAGGAATATTTCTTCCTAGAGGCAGCATGCTAACTTATGATTTATTTAGAGATTTTAAATTTATGATTGTATTATCAGCTGTCATATACTTGTTGATTTTAACATTCGGGAAAATTAAAATTAGAAAACATTAAAATAGCATCCCTCTATCGTTCGAGGGATGCTTAAATATTAGGGGTAAATGAATTTAATCATTATATTAGTATGTTTGTTTAGTTAATTCGTAATTATTAGTTATAGTTTGTTTAACAATTTTATTTTTTATTCGGGAATAGATATAGGTTAGAGCCATTCCCACTATGGCGCAAATTACTATTGCACCACCGGGTTTTAAATCGTGATAGTAAGAGAGCGTAATTCCTACTAGCATGTATATAATTCCTAAAACTATCGCGAAGATATAAGTTTGTTTATAGGATTTAGCAACTATAAGTGAAGTGGCGACGGGTAATACTATTAAGCTCATTACCAGTAATGCGCCCACTACCTTACACGCGAGTGCAATTGTAATGGCTGATAGTATATTAAATGAGAGGTTAACCCATCTAGTATTCACTCCGGAAATTCTCGCTAAATTCCTGTCGATTGCCATGTCCAGTAGTCCGCTGAAGTTTATTAAACTCACCAGAACTACCAAGATAAATACTACAAATACATTTCTTACATCTTGCACTCCTACAGAAGATAAACTTCCGAATAGATATGCATCAAAGGTGTTTCCACCTGGCGCTAGGTCTGACAAAATCGCCGCGATTCCCAGCCCCAAACTCATAATAATAGCTGTAGCCATATCTCCATGTTGGGGAAATGTCTCTCGAATTTTTTCTATGGATAGGACAGATAGTATAGCTACCATAATGGCGCCTAGAATGGGATCTATTCCCATAATAAGCCCTACGCCTACTCCTGCCAAAGCTGTGTGAGAAAGGGCATCTCCCACCATAGAAGTTTTTCTATTTACCATCACCACGCCTATCATAGGCACCATGATGGATAACATCAATCCTACCAATAAAGTTCTCTTCATAAAATCAAACTCTAACAATCTCAACACCTCCATTTTTCATTTTGTAATAGTGATTTAACTCTAGGATTTCCATTACAAATTCCAATTCGTGAGTCACTAATATTATAGTTATACCAAATTTTTTGTTTATTTCGTCTGTAAGTTTTAAAAATTTCTCCTTGCTCTCTTGATCGACGCCTGATGTAGGTTCGTCCATAAGAATAATTTTAGGTTCGTGGATAAGAGATCTGCATATCATAACCCTTTGTTGCAATCCACCAGAAAGTTCATTGAAAGGTACGTTTTGATACTCTTCCAAGTCCATGGTCTTTAGCATCTCGATGACTTTTTCTTTGTGGCGTTTTCTTGGAATTTTTATAAATCCAAAATCTTCATAAAGTCCTAGGCTTATAAGCTCCAAACACGTTACAGGAAATGCAATCTTTTCCATAATGTTCATTTGAGGAACATAGCCTATTTCTTTGTAAGAATTTTTAGTTTTTATATCTTCTCCAAGAATGTGGATAGATCCGGACTTTTGGGAAAGCTCTCCTAAAATCAGTTTAACCAATGTGGATTTTCCGCTTCCGTTTTCTCCGACCAAAACTGCCATTTCTCCACTATCTATATGTAGATTTAAATCCTTTATAATCACTTCTTCTGTATAACCGAAGTTTAGTTTTTCTATTTTTATACTCTTCATTTTTTTACCTTCATAGATTCGTACAGATTCTCCAAATTTTTCTCCATTAAATCTACATACCTTTCATCAGTACCTCTTTGTTCCTTTGTTATAAATTCCATAGACGCAAGAGGAAGCGTTTTGCCGCCAATCTCTTCGGCTATAGTCCTAGCTCCTTTTTCTTGATTGCCATATTCGTAAAATATTATGGATATTCCATAGTAATTACAAAAGTCAATCGCAGTTTTTATAGTTTTTAAGCTAGGATCTTCCATGCTTACCAGGTTCTGCAAGGGAAATTGAATTAAGTAGAAATCTCTAGCTAAATAAGAATAAGCGTTGTGTGTGACGACAAATTCTTTTATATCTGTTTCTTTAAATTTGTCTTTGTATTCATATTCCAGACTCGTAAGTCGTTCTACAGTTCTCACCTTGTTTTTTCTAAAATCTTTATCGAAATGAGGAAATCTATTAGATAACTCCATTTGAATAGAATTTAGATATAATTTTGCGTTGACGATACTCAACCAAGAATGAGGGTCATAAGTAATCTTATCCATTTGTGAAGTAGAATGTTCTAGTAAGACTTCGTTTTTTATATTCTCGCCCTTTTCATCTAGCAAGTTATAAGTCAGCAGCTCCTCAGAAATTCTATCTGAAACAAATATCCAGCTTCCTTCTGACGGAACTTTGTATGATATAGTTCCACTTTCGTGACCCATTTCTATACCATAAACTACTCCATCTTCTACTTCTATCGTCTCTCTTTGTTTTACAAGTTTTCCATCTTGTCTCATTATTTCCTTTCCCTTTTTTATCAACTCCTCCTTCGTATAATTTTCGTCATTTTTAAAAAATGCTACTCGCATCAAGTCTTCATGTGTATGACCGAATGAAATTTTGTAAGCGCTTTTTGACAAATTCATCTCCGTCATATACTGAAAATCTCCAATGGCTGCTGCCCCATTATATGTTATTAGTTCCACCCCATCAGACAATACTAAAATGTCCAGTTCAGGTAAGGCAGTCTTAATGTTATCCAACCACATTTCCATATTTGCACCATTTACGATTAACAAATCTCCATCTTGAAGCTTTTTTATATCCTTAGGAGATGGCTCCCATAAATGAGGGTCCTTTTCTGTCGGCTGAAATGATCTCACTTCCAAATGATTTCCAGCTACGGAATCTACCATATCGTAAATGGGGTAGAAGGAGGCATAGACAATTGGTCTTTCTTCTTCAGAAGAGTTTGCCCTTTCACAAGAGCTAAGTAGCAAAGCCGCCATGAGAATAAGTACCAGTAATCTTTTAATCAAATCTACACCTCAATTCCTAATTTTATTCCGCAATTTCTTCCGCTATCTGGCTAAGTGTCGAAGTGTTTCTTACAAATGTAGGATACCAGCCTTCGATAGCAAGCATCGCCTCAAGGTCATCCCCATATCTCATGTGGAAATGCGGCAATGATTCTTCGCCGTGAACTTCCATCATCATCAGAATTGGAAATTTTGCATCTGCATTTTTTGCTTTGAAAATATCCCAAGCCATTTGACGTCCGCCGTGGTCTTCCATATGTCTTTCTTGAAATTCGTAGTCATCTTCATAAATAACTTTTCCGCCATTAGCATCGAAGTCGTCCAAGAACTTAACATGCTCCCCATCAACTACAAATCCGTCGAAATCCACATGACGTCTCTTCTCAAAATTTTCTTTAAATTCTTCTACAGAAACGCTTCCGTTTTTTGCACCTTCTTCAATGGAATCTTCCATCTCCTCCATCTTCAAATACGCGTGCAAGTTATTCCAGTTCCCTTCCCACTCAGATATGTGAGAATCTTCACCATCGTCTTCGTGGTCATGGTCATGGTCATGCTCATGGTCATGGTCATGGTTATGTGTTTCTTCTGCTGTCTTAGTTTCTTCTTGAACAACAGGAGCTTTCGCCTCCTGATTACAAGCTACAAGAGATAACATAAGACTAAGTACTATTAGCATAGCTAACGCTAATTTATTTTTTCTAATCAATTTTTATTTACTCCTTTCTCATTTAAATATATGTTTTTTACAAAAATTTATTTTATTTTTCCAATCCTAAAGCACAAAACCCCCTTTCATAAACACAATTAATTTTTTAAATTAGTTGATAGATTAATATCTTTGTTTGATAATGATTATCAATATCTAAAAGTAGTATATATTATCCTTTTTCAAAATGCAAGCACAATTCCAAAAGTTTTTATAAAAATTGTAAAATGCATTTTTATTTTTCTTATTTCTTAATTATTTTAATAAAAAACAAACAGTTTAATTTTGAATTTAAACTGTTTGTTATGTTGAGATCTTCTAATTAATCTCTTGCTATTAAATTAAATACGTCTACTCCAGTTTCTATTAATTCATCTAGAAATTCATAATCTTCTGAGTGAATAGACGAGCGATCTTCTCCGCTTCCTACGAAGAAAAAAAGTGATGGTGCATACTCACTATACCAGCCGAAGTCTTCGGAACCTCTTAATGCTTCGTCCATTATTTCTAATTCAAATTCGCTTTTGCCTATAGTTTCTACAAATCGATCTACGAGTTCTTCGTCGTTTGCAGTAACTGGAAACACGTCTGCGAACTCTATTGAGTATTCCATTTTATATTTTTCGCATCTGATTTTGACGTATTCTTCCAAACTCTCTTCTAGTAATTTTAAGTCTTCTTTCATAGCTGAACGTATAGTAAAACTGATTTCCCCAAAGGATGGGCTGACTCCGAAAGTTTTATTTCCTACATCGATATTAATCACAGTTGCAAATGTAGAGTCTTCTAAATTTGCTAGCTCATAATATTTATGGCCATAGTGATTCGATAATGGTTTTACTATTTCTGTCAACTCTCCAATTAGATATGCAGGATTCGATCCTAGTTCTGGTTGGGATGCGTGGGATTGAGTCCCTGTAAGTTTAATAGTCATACC
The DNA here is from genome assembly GCA_947630985.1 of uncultured Clostridia bacterium. Lineage (GTDB taxonomy): Bacteria > Bacillota > Clostridia > Tissierellales > Peptoniphilaceae > Neofamilia. The sequence goes on from CANRJQ010000046.1 coordinate 5,829, forward strand.
CTTGGATGCAAACATCATGGTTCCCTTTTTTGTATAAAGAGTATTGGCTTTGTATCCTGGCATATTGTGAAGCCCATATATTCGATGAATTTTCATCTCGTTGAATACTTCTCTACATTCTATCGCTCCAGATCCATCTTCTTCTCCAAATTGATATAAGAGTACGATATTTTTCCCCAGCTTTTGACCCTCAAGAGTTAAAGCAAATCCTGAAAGGATAGCTGAGTGTCCGTCATGTCCACATCCGTGAAAAGGACGTCCTGAGGAATCTAAAATGGCATCGAAGTCTGCTCTAAATGCAATAGTCTCTAAGTCTTCTCCTTCGAAGTGAAGAGCATAAAACCACTTTCCCCTATCGAAGAGTTCCAAAGTTGTATTTTCAGAAAGAAATTCCATGAGAATCTTTTTTGTAATGACTTCTTCTCCAGAAATCTCTGGGTGCTTGTGTAATTCTTGTCTAAGATTTATAGCTTTTTTTAATGAATTTATATCCATACTGTACCTCCACTTAAATGGTGAGCCTTATTTCTTTAGCATTTTTTCTTTATATTTTTCTAGAGCTTTTAGAGAGTCTTGTTTTAAACTACCTAAATGTCTCTTGTTTTTTATCTTTTCAACTGCTTGTATCTTTTTTACTTCTCTGTAGAAATTTTCAATTTCGTATTCTAATTCTTTTGCAGAAATTCTAGTTGCACCTTTTCCTAGAATAATATCTTGTTCCAATCTATCTGATGTGGCAACTCGGATTTTTTTCTTTCTACCATATTTTTCAACTGATCTTTCTATAAAATGATCTGCTGTTTCAAATTCTTTTGTATAAACTATTAGCAACTTTTCTTCCATAATAACTTGTCGATCAGTCTTCACATTGTATGAGTCAAAAACTAACACTACACCTTCATGAGTGTAGTGCTTGAATTCCATTAATATATCTATTAAAGTTCTGCGGGACTCTTCAAGTTCGTCCATGGAAGTGTTTTTTAAGCTGTTCCAAGAGTTGATGATATTGTATCCGTCTACGAACAATAATTCATTATATTTTCTTATTTCTCTGTCTAATAATCTCATATATTAAAATTGCTGCCGACACGGAAGCATTAAGTGAGCTAACCTTTCCTACCATAGGAATCTTTACCAAAACATCGCATTTTTTCCCTATAAGTGGACTGATTCCCTTGTCTTCTCCTCCGATAACTAGTCCGATATTTCCGGTCATATTGGCGTCGTAGTACACCTCTTTTCCATCCATATCAGCTCCGTAAATCCACAAGCCCTTTTCTTGAAGTTCTTCTATAGCTCTAGCGATATTTGTAACCCTAGCTACCTTCATGTGCTCCACTGCACCTGCTGAAGTTTTATAGACAGTGTCATTTACCATAGCTGAACGTCTTTTAGGAATTATCACGCCATGAACTCCAGATGCCTCTGCTGTTCTTATTATTGCACCTAAATTGTGAGTGTCTTCAATAGAATCTAGTATTAAAACAAAAGGCTCTTCTTCTTTTTCCTTTGCATAATCTAAAATTTCGTCTATAGTAGAGTATTCAAAATCTGTCACCATAGCTACTACTCCTTGGTGATTGACATTACCAGCCATATCAGAAAGTTTTCTTTCGTCCACTCTAGTCACTACTACTCCTGCATCCTTGGCCATAGAAAGAATTTTTTTAATACTTCCTTCATCTGCCCCTTTGAGCATGTAAATCTTGTCTATATCACCGCCAGATTTTAATACCTCTATAACGGGATTTCTTCCATAAATATAATTTTCTTTCATCACATCGACCTAAACTTTTCCCTTACTGTAACTATTTCACCACAAGTCATAACGCCTTCAGGACAAGGTCCAATTACGCAACCAGGCCCGACATTTTTAAATAGTGCAGGATAAATATCTTTAACCATCTTCAGCATTTCGATGGCAAGTTCTCTTATCTCCCATTGAGCTCTATTACAGGTTCTAACCCTGAAAAAATGAATTAGATTTCTAGCATTCATAGTTACTACAATTTTTGTTTCACAAGCATTTGGAAATACGTATCTAGCATCTTCAATCGATGCTTTTTCAGCTTGGGATTTGGCCTTCTTTTCTGAATAACCTTTTGTAATCATAGCATCATAATTTTTTTCATAAAGTGCATCTACAATTTTTCCATAAGCTATCCTGTCAGCTTCCATAGCTTCAATGAAGATTCTTTTCGCTTCTGCATTTTCTTCAATGCTAGGAGGAATAATGTATTCAAAACTTTCCAGTTTCACATATCTTTGGGACTGTTGAGAATAGCTAGCTATTCTATGTCTTACTAATTGGTGAGTAAGAGTCCTAGAAACTCCTTCAATAGCAAAAGTAAAGCTTACGTGTTCCAAAGGACTATAATGTCCCAGGTTTGATAACATCTCCACATATTTCCCTATGGATTCTTCATCAAGACTTTCTTTAATTTCATCTACTCCTACAGGCGAGTAACAAAGCTTGCCCGCCTGGGCAATCGTCATCTCGCCATTGGGAGTGTAATTTAACAGTTCAATCTTCATCGTCAATTTTCCCCATGTTGTATAATTCTATTAATCTGTCATCATTTTTCGTCAAATAATGATATCCAAATAAAGATTCCAATCCGGTAGCGAATCGATAATCATTTTGTTCAGCATTTCTAGGCATAGTATGAAGCTTTGAATTCTTCGCACGATTCACCACAGCCAACTCTTCTTCTGTGAGATTTTCTCTAATTCTTTCCAAAAAATTTGCTTGAGCCTTGGCATTAACTAGTCCTGCCGATTCCTTGTGAAGCTTGTGGGCGTTTTTTTGTCCCGTCATAATTTCAGTGCGAATCAGAAGTTCAAACACTGCGTCACCAATATATGCAAGAGAAAGAGGCTTCATCATTCTTATCTCTTCTTCAGTTAATTTTTCATTAACTCCTCTAAACAAATTATACACGTCTGTACTTCACACCTTCTCTAGTATCTTCCAGTTGAATTCCCTTTTCCAAAAGCTCATCTCTAATCTCATCAGCCCTTGCATAGTTCTTAGTTTTTCTAGCTGTTTCTCTCTCGTCGATTAGACCCAGTATGTCTTCGTCAGTTATGGTAACCCTCTCGCGTTTCAAAATTCCTAAAATGTCAGTCATTTTGTTTAGAGTCTTCCAAGCTTCTTCAACTACTAGTTTATTGGAGTCTTCCTTGAGATACGTATTGACATCCTTTACTAAATTGTAAACAGCAGTAATTGCATCAGCTGTATTGAGATCATCGTCCATAGCCTTAGAAAATTCTGCCATGGACTTCTCAAACATTTCGATGATTTCTTTATCTCCTGGAGAAAGCGCACCTTCTTTTGTGACATCTAGCAAATCTTCCAATTTGTATTTGCAATTATAAATTCTGTCCAGTCCATTTTTCATCTGTTCCATTACAAAATCTGAAAAGTTCAAAGGCTGGCGGTAATGTGCAGAAAGAATAAAAAATCTTAAAACTTCTAAGTCATAACCCTTAGCCACGTCCTTTAGTGTAAAAAAATTACCCAAAGACTTACTCATTTTTTCTTCGTCCACTGTAATAAAACCGTTATGCAACCAATAATTCGCAAAAGTTTTGTCATGTAGAGTTTCAGATTGTGCTATTTCGTTTTCGTGATGAGGAAATTGTAAATCAACACCACCAGAGTGAATATCTATAGTCTCACCCAGGAGAGTTTTAGCCATTACTGAACATTCAATATGCCATCCAGGACGCCCCTCACCCCATGGAGAATCCCACGCAGGTTCTCCTTCTTTTTTTGCCTTCCACAAAGCAAAATCAGCAGGTGATTTTTTTCTCTCGTCCACATTTACTCTAGCACCGCTTATAAGTTCGTCTAGATTTTTTTTAGACAATTTCCCATAATCCTTAGCAGCATCTATATTAAAATATACATCTCCATCTACTTCGTATGCAGCACCCTTGTCTATAAGCCCTTGGACAAATTCAACAATTTGGCCTACATATTCAGTAGCCCTAGGATTGCAAGTTTCATAGTCATACAAATTAAGCGCCTTGGCATCTTCCATGAAAGCTTCAATATACTGCTCGGAAATTTCTTGGGACGTAACTCCTTCTTCATTGGCGCGATTAATAATTTTGTCGTCGATATCAGTAAAATTTACAACAAAATCCACATCGTAGCCATTATATATAAAATATCTTCTCAAAGTATCAAAAACTACAAGAGGTCTAGCATTTCCAACATGTATATAATTATATACAGTAGGACCACAGTTATACATCTTCACCTTATTCGGTTCTATCGATTTAAACTCTTCTTTTTGTCTTGATAAACTATTATATAACTTCATATAATCCCCCCTTCGTTAGTTTCAATTTTACATTACAATCTGTAAATTATCAACATCTATAAATGAGACGAGAGATGCTAAATATCTTGTATTTGTAAAACAAATTAAAATCCCGATAGGTTAATATCGAGATTTTATAATAATTTATTCCAATTAATTTAGTGACGAGGATTCTCTACCACTTTGGATATTTCAGGGATTTTTGTAGTATATTCTAAATTCCATTCAATACCAAATTTATCCTTCACGCTAGCAAATAATTCTGACCAAAACGTATTCTCCAACTCCATTAGGACTTCGCCCTCAGAAGCCAGCTCCTCAAACACCCTTTTGATTTCATCCTTATCGTCAAAGGCGATATATAAGCTGACGTTAGAATTTTCTATTTCAGAAGATCCTGGAAAAGAATCTGACAAATACATTAACTGACCATTGGGAAATTTTAAAGATGCAAAAGCGATAAGATCGTCGTCATCCTCGCTCCATTGGAAACCCACATCATCTCTAGGCATTTCTCCATAAGTGGTCTTATATTCCAATTGGACACCGAAAATTTTGTTATAATAATCTATCAGTGAATTGGCGTTCTTGACTGTCAAATACGGCAATAAGATTTTCATAATATTAACCTCCAACTCCATTAGTGATATTGTAATTATTCCCCGGAAAAGTTTAGCCAATCAAAATGAAACATAAAGTTAAATTTATTGAATTGAAGCGGGTTTTCCTTTATAATATATGCACGAAGAAAAAGGGAGTGAGGATTTTGAAATTACTAGAAGACAAAATATTAAAAGAAGGTGCTGTATTAGACGGAAACATCTTACAAGTAGATAAATTTTTAAACCATCAAATCGACGTCAAGCTACTAATGGCAATGGCAGAAGATGCCAAAGAATATTTTAATAACGTGGAAATAAATAAGATCCTTACTGTAGAAGCTTCAGGAATAGCAATCGCCACGGTATTCGCCCAAGTATTCGACGTACCACTAGTTTTCGCTAAAAAAAGTCAAGCAGAAAATCTAGACGGAGAAAAATACATCTCAAGAGTAAAATCATATACTTATAAAAACGAATACGACATTGCAGTTTCTAAAAAATTATTAAATGAAAACGACAAAGTCTTAATTGTAGACGACTTCCTAGCAGAAGGAAATGCAGTCTATGGACTAATCAGTATAGTCGAACAAGCCGGCGCCGAAGTCGTAGGAATAGATATTGCAGTAGAAAAAGGATTCCAAAACGGCGGAAGAAATTTAAGAGCCGACGGATATAAATTATATAGCCAAAGTATTATAGAAAAATTCGAAGATGGAATGATTGTATTTAGATAGGAAATGGTAAAGCAGACTTTTTAAGTCTGCTTTTTTGATGTCTCATTTAACAATTTAGTAATATCTTTCATTATAGTTTAGACAGATGGATTGATCCCCAATATAGGAAATTTAAAATTCCAATACACCTCTTGTTATGGTTCAAGCTAACAAGCTCTTCAAAGACATATCCCATGTCACTATTTCAATACAACTTTTGTTATGGTTCAAAATTTAAACACAATATTTTAATTTAAATTTATTTCAATACTATGAGTTATGGTTCTGTAATGATACATTATTATATCATAAATACGGTATAGTATCATTGATTATATTTTCTAAAATACTAAATTGAAAATTCGAAAAATTTCTAATCATAACATTTTAATGAAATTATTGTTATATTTCAAACCGTCTCTATTATCTGCATTAGCTTGCAAGGACATTTTAATACAACTTTTATTATGGTTCAAGGGACCTTCTATCATCACAAGAGATAGAAAAAATTTTATTTCAATACAACTTTTGTTAAGGTTCAAGTCATAATAAGCTTTTCTTATTA
>CANRJQ010000047.1:0-11773 GCA_947630985.1 uncultured Clostridia bacterium
GGGATGCACCTGCGGTGCAGTTAAAAGTGAAAAATTAAAAGTGAAAAGTTGGGCTACGCCTTGGCTTGCAGATTGTGGGTGTCTGTGATGCAATTGAAAGTGTAAAGTTAAAAGCGGGATGCACCTGCGGTGCAGTTAAAAGTGAAAAATTAAAAGTGAAAAGTTGGGCTACGCCTTTGTAAAGCATGTTGATTTTGTCTAACTTAGGAATAAATTTCACTTTTAACTGCACTACAAGTGAATTAACTTTCAAGGTTTTCTTTTGATGTTTTTACTATAGAAGCTAACATTTTTAAAATCTCACGATTTTCTTCTATTGCAGAGTTGAACATTTCATTTGATATATACTGTGTTTCTTTAAGTAATTCCAGCCAATATTCGGTTTCTGCTGATTCTTTTAATGCAATATTCATTTTGTGAGCAAAATCTTTTTTACTTTGTGCATATAAAGCTTCTTTAATATTTGCTCCTATGCTAGTTCCAGAACGAACCACTTGTTTTGACATCACATACTCTTTTTTATCTTGTAGATATTGAAACATTTTTACTATTCTTATTGAGAAGTTGAATGCTTTTTCATATACTAAACTTTTCTTTATCATGATATATCCCTCCAGTATTGTTTATATTCTACAAGATATAATGATACTTTTGAATACTTTTACTCTTATTATTAGTTTTTAACTGAACCGTAGGTGCAACTTTACACTTTTAACTATTAACTATTAACTGCAAAAAAATCGAGATGCTCATTCGAGCGTCTCGATTTTTTTTGCCAGAACTTTTATCTCTTCTGTTAAGGCTTGGATTGTTTTTTCTAGCCGGAACAGGGTGAATAGGGTTATGGTTATTGGAAATCCTAGGTCTGATATTAGTTTTATCCATATATCCATAGCCTACCTCCTTATAGATATTCTGTTCTAACTTGTTCTACTACATATGCTTTTAGTGGTGTTGCGTAGTCGTTTCCTTTGGAGTCGAAGACGTTTGATTGGATTATGGCGTTCATTTGGGCCATAACTGTGGCTTCGTCTAGGGTTTCGCTGGGATCGTTTATTACGATGCTGGCTTTTTCTCCGATTGTGTCTTGAAATTCAAGATATAGTCTTTTGTTCATATTTTCACCTCCCTTCGGGCGCCTTCGGCGCAGTTAATAGTTAAAAGTTAATAGTTTACAGTTGGCTACGCCTTGTCCTGATGGATTGAATCTGTCAGGCATTTTGTTTTGTTTTACATACTGATATCGTCAGCGGAACGCGTCCTCTACGTCAAAACAAAATGATGAAGCGAGCTTTAAGCGGCATACAATGCCGCGAGTACGGTTTTTTTAACTTTTAATTTTCAACTTTTAACTTTTAACTGTCTTATTCTATCTTGCTTGTGACGATCTTTTTTGTGTTTAGGATGTCTTTTTTAGATAGGGTTCCGATCGCTGTTGATGCGGATTTTAGCCCTTCGTCTGTGGCGTTGTTTTTCAGGTTTGAATATGTTCTCGCCTGGATAGCTTGTTTGCCGTCTTTCATTCCGTTGTCGTACTCTAGTCTTAGTTGAGTTTTTTCTATTGTTGCTGCCATGTTTATCACCTCCTTCTAATAGTAAATAGATTTTGGGGGTGATTTGTTTCTTTGGGACTTTTTGTGAAAGTATCTGTTTTTGAGTGGTCTTTGTGGCGAAGTCTTATAAATATTTAGGACTTCGTGATAAAGTCTTAGGATTTCGTGGGACTTTTTACAAAGTCTGCTTTTAACTTTTTTTATTTTATTTTGTATTATGAAAAAAATTAATGGAGGTTATGTGATGGAAATTAACGAGTTAGTAGTTAGGGCGAAGGATGGTGATGTGGGAGCTTTGGAGATTTTAATTGAGAGATTGGCTCCTATTCGTAGGGCTGTTTGTGCTAGGTTTCCGGCTTTGTCTAGTGAGGATTTGGATCAGGATTTGGTGGTGTTATTGATAGATAGTTTGGGGGAGTATGTGGATGAGAGGTCGAATTTCTCTTGGTTTATTAAGCAGAGGTCGCAGTTTTATGCTTTGGACCTTGCGAAGAAGAGGAAAAGGGAGTTGGAGATGTCGTATTCGGTTTCTGATGATGAGGTGTATGTGTGGGAGGGGATTTCGGATGGGGTGATGGTGGAGGATGTATTCGAGGAGTTGCAATGGTCGAGGGAGTTAGTGAGGGCGATTGGGATGTTGGATTCGGTGGAGCGTTATGTAATTTACTTCTATTATTATAGGGGAAAAACGTTGAGGGAAATTGGGGAGGATTTGGGGAGAAGTGCTTCTTGGGTTTCTAAGGTTAAGAGTAAGGGGGTTAGGAAACTTAAAAACAGTGAAAAGTTGAAAGTTAAAAGTGTATGCACCGTTGGTGCAGTTAAGAGTTGAAAGTTAAAAGTGTAAAGTTGGGCTACGCCTTTTATTGACGGAGTGGAATTGTCTGGCGTTGTATTTTTATTAATGATTTTCTTTGCGTCGGCGGGACGCGTGGGAACGCGTCCCCTACGATTGGTGTGATTGATTATGTCGAGACAAAATGGAGGTGTTAGCTTTAAGCGGCATATAATGCCGCGGGTACAGGTTCCACACGATTGGAGGAATGGATTTGTTGAAACGAAATTGTTTTAGAATTTTATCGTTACATTTAAAGGAGGAGTTTTTATGGTTATTAATAAGATGCCGATTTCTAATAATTTTAGTAAGAGGATTAATGCTTTGAGGTATATTGTGGTTCATGATACTGGGAATAGGAGGCGGGGCGCTGGGGCTTTGAGTCATTTTTCGTATTTCAATGGTTCGTATCGCGGGGCTAGTGCTCATTATTTCGTGGATGATTGTAATATTATTGAGACTGTGGATCCGCATTTGGTTTCTTGGCATTGTGGTGATGGTGGTGGTAAGTATGGGATTTGGAATAGCAATAGTATTGGGATAGAGATTTGTGTCAATGAGGATTCTAATTATGAAATGGCTTGCAATCAAGCGATAGAGTTAATTCGTTTTTTAATGAAATTTTACAATATTCCTAAGGAGAATGTTGTTAGACATTTTGATGCTAGCGGAAAGATATGTCCTATGTCTATGAGTGAGGATGGGTGGAGAAAATGGAAAGAATTTTATAAACAAATTTGATTGGCAACTAAAGCTGCCATATATTTAACGAATGAAGGTATTTGACTTTAAGTCTCATACAATGGGACGGCTAGATTTTACTAATTATATATAATTGTTATTATCATATTTCCTTTGTGGATTTTGGCGGTGATTTTGTGGTTCATTTTTTCTAGCATGATTTTGCTGGAGTACATTCCTATTCCGCTGCTGGTTTGGTGGCGGGATTTTTCGCCGGTGTAGAATTTTTCGAAGAGGCGGTCTTCTTCTAGGGTGGCTTGAGGTTTGATTTTGTTGGTTATGGTGGTGGTTAGTTGGTGGTTTTGGATGCTGTGGTGTATGGTTGCGTATTCGCAGCCGTGTTTTTTTATGTTGGATAATAAATTGGAGTAGACTCTGGCTAGGGCGTTTTGGTTTCCTAGGATTTCCATATCTTCTTCTATTATAAGGTCTAGTTTTATGCCGTTGTCTTCTAGTTCGTTGTAATAGGACATGGCTGTGTCTTCTATTATATATGCTGGCAGAAATTTTTCTAATTCTAGTTCGTAGTTTTTGTCTTCTATGAGGCTGACTTCGTAGAAGTCTTCTACTAGTTTTTGTATAGTTTCTGATTTGTTTTTGATTATATTAATATATTTTATACTTTCTTCTTTTCCTGGTTCTTTTTCCATCAATTGATATCTTTTGGTTCCTTGCCCAGTATCTGGATTTTAATGTCCTTGGGCTTATAGGTTAGGACTGATGTGATGACTGTTATCAAAAATATCACCAGGGTGCTAAGTCCTTTCATAATAAAAAAATATATTTCTATTGGCATCTTATTAAATATTAATATGCTAATCATAATTATAATTGTAAAAATAGAAAAAATCAAAAAACCAGAATAGAAAGGTGTTTTGAAGGTTCGGTATAATTCTGATCTTATATAGTTTAGCAAAATTGCTCCCTCCTTATAATACTTAATTAGTATTATAATAGAAAAGCATAATATTTTCATTGGTTATTACTTAATTTTTGTAAATAAAATATAAAGAAATACGCATAACGTACGGTTGTAATTGTACGTTATGCGTTTTGTCTTTTATTATTAATTTATTCGTGTGCTTCTCTGTATCCTGCGTCGTATAGTTCTTTGTAAATGTCTCTTTTGTGTTCTTCGTTGAAAGTTTCTAGGACGATTCTTACCACTACTCTATCTAAGTTCATGGATTCTGAGCTGGAGTATTGGTCTATGGTTAGGATATTTGCTCCTTTTTCTTTTAGTATTTGAAGTAGTCTTATAAGCTCTCCTGGTTTGTCCATTACTAGGGTGGAGATTTCCATCATTCTGCCTGATTCGAATAGTCCTTTTGTGATTATTCTAGAGATGGTGTTTACGTTAATATTTCCGCCGCTGAGTACTGCGCAAACTTTTTCGCCGCCGAAGTCGTATTTGTCATTGATAATTGCTGCTACTGAGGATGCTCCTGCTCCTTCTGCTGTAACCTTTCCTTCTTCTAATAGTCTAAGGATGGTTTTGATGATTTCGTCTTCTGATACTGTTACGATATCGTCTACGTAATTTTTTACGTGGTTGAAGGTGATAGCGCCTGGGCATTTTACTGCTACTCCGTCTGCCATGGTGTTGGCTGTAGGAAGGGTGCATTGGTAGCCTTCTTCTATGGATTTTTTCATGCTGGCTGCATTTTCTGGTTCTACTCCGATGATTTTCACATCTGGGCGAAGATTCTTAACCGCTGCTGCGATTCCTGAAATTAGTCCGCCGCCTCCTATGGGCACTACGATGTATTTCACATCTGGAAGTTGTTCTAGTATTTCTAGTCCTATAGTTCCTTGGCCTGCTATGATATATTCGTCGTCGAAGGGACTGATGTAGGTTAGGTCGTTTTCTTCTTCTAATTGGTACGCTCTTTCTTGGGCGTCGTCGAAGGTGCCTTCTACTATAATAACTTCTCCGCCGTATCCTCTTGTAGCTTCTACTTTGCTTAGTGGTGCTACAGATGGAATACATATGTAGGATTTAATGCCTGATTGGGTAGCTGATAGCGCGACACCTTGGGCGTGGTTTCCTGCTGAACATGAGATTACGCCTTTTTCTTTTTCTGCGTCTGTTAAGCTTCTCATCTTGTTATAGGCTCCACGGATTTTAAAGGATCCTGTCTTTTGGAGATTTTCCATTTTGATGTAGATATTATCTCCCATTCTACTTGCTGTGAAGATTGGCGTTTCATGAATTTTTCCTTTTAAAAATTCTCTTGCTTCTTGAATCATTTCTAGTGATACTAATTTTTCTGTCATATATTATTCTCCTTTTATTTTTTTATATTAATCACCTAGGGGTGCGGATTACAGTTTACAGTTTACAGTGAACAGTGTACAGTGGCTGCGCCTTTGTTAAGCAGATAGGTGTGTTAAACACTTTTGATAGTTAGTCGTATTGATATCGTCGCGGTACGCGTGGGAACGCGTCCCCTACAATTAACTTTTTAACGTACAGCGTACAGTGGCTGCGCCTTTGTTGGGTAGATAGAATGGGTTAAGCACTTTTGTTAGTTAGCCGTATTGATATCGTCACGGTACGCGTGGGAACGCGTCCCCTACAATTAGCGTATTGATGGCGTCGTGGGAATATGCTGGATGTGCCCATTTGCATAACTAAGCCGCAGGCCTCTACTATCTACTATCTACTATCTATCATCTGTTATCTATTATTCTATTTCTTCTGGTTTATGGTGTACTATGGCTATGAATTTTTCGCCTACTTTTATTTTTCTTACTCTTTTTTCAAAGTCTATTCTGGGCATCCAAATTTGGCGGTTGCAGCCGGTGCATTCTAATTTTATGTCTACTCCGGTTCTTAGGATTTCCCACATATTTTCGCCACAGGGGTGGCCCTTTTTCATAGTTACTATATCTCCTACTTTGTAATAAAGCATTATTTTTCCTCCGTGTCTAGATTGAATATGGGTTTATACATTTCGATTCCTTTTTCTTTTAACTCTTGGGTAATAATTTTTCTCAAGACTCTTTGCATCTCGAACATTTCTCCGTTTATGACTGATGTGGAGATGAAAATGGAGTAGTAGCGTTCTTTCCAATCGGAAATTCCCATTACTTTGGGTCCTTCTACGATTCGTTCGTCTTGCACTTGTTCGAGTCTGTCTCTCAATATCTTAAGGACTTCGTCAGGTTCGTAGTCTATGGGAATATTCAAGGTCAAGTTCGCCAATTGGTCTAGTCTACTTCTATTTTCTACTATATTAACCGTCCCGTTGGGGATTATGTGAATGGCTCCTGTGGAGTAGTCTCTGAGTTTTGTGGTTCTTAAATTAAAATCTACTACCGTCCCTGAAATTCCAGAAATTACAACTGCCTCTCCTACGTAGTATTGGCCTTCTAGGAGTATGAAAAATCCTGAAATAATGTCCTTCACTAGGGATTGGGCTCCGAATCCTATGGCTACTCCTCCGATTCCTGCTGTAGCGACTAGTGATGCAGTATTTACTCCCAATGCTTCTAATAAAGTGAAAATTACCATTACCAAAAATATTACATTGATTACGCTTATTAGCAATTTGTTCAATGTGTTAATGACCTTTTCGTCTCCATGCGTTCGCTTTAGTGCTTGATTTACAAGTTTTTTTAGAACTTTTGATGATAGGTAAATAATCCCTAGAGCAAGGACAATGTCCATGATAAATAGTATCATTTCGTTTGCTATTTGTCCTGCAAAGATTGTTTTATTAATAATTTTGCTCAATTCGTCCCTTCCTCTATAACTTCAAATCCATACAATTCCGTGTTGTATTTATGAGTAATTAACATGGTTCGATTGTTGCTGCTGACTCCGTAAACTATAGAATCGAAGGATTTTTTGAATTGTCGTTTTTGTCCTATATATCCTACCATATCTGTAGGTCCGTAGACGAAATATCCTCCGTCGTGGAGTATAAGTCCTGTGGTTGTTATTCCTAAATCAAAAGCTTCTCTTTCGGCTAGATTTTCGTTGAAGAACACTAGACGATTGTTGTAGAGGATTCCTATTCGATTGTTTTCAAATACGTAGTCTTTAAATTTATTTAGCTCTACCTTTTCTCTTTTGGAGTCTTGGAGAGAGTAGAGATTTTTATTGGAAACTGCGATTATCTTGTTTCCGTATTTTTTCATATCTAAGATGGTTTCGTTTCCGAAATCGTAGGTTTTGGTCTTGCCTCCTTTTATTACGTGGAGGGTGGATTTATAGGCGTAGTTTTCTGCTGCTATTTCCGATATCAAAAGTTCTGAGCCTTCTAATTGGAAGTTTACTATAAATTTATCGGTTTGGTAAAGGGGAGATTCTTTTCCGTCTCCTTCTAACTTGGAGATGGTTTCTAATCTTTGCGTCGTTAGGTCTTCTTTCTTGTGAAGATAGATGTCTGATCCTTTTTTAAATATGGAGTAGACGCTTCTCGTAAGCTGGGTCTTGTCTTTTAAATCTCCTGTGGAGTTATAGGTATAAAGTACGTTTAGCTGTTTATCCAGTACCGCTATATCGTCTCCAAAGTAATAAATATTGGTAAAAAATCCATTTCCTATAACTTCTTCTGTAGTTTCTCCTGTGAAATTAAACATTCTAAGTCTGTTATTATCCCAGGTTACTATGGATTTAGTGGTTAGGTTGGATGTTTGGATTTCTGTGTCTGTCCAGATGGATTGCAATTCTACCATCTTCACTGGTTTTTGGGTATAATTTATAATTAATTGATTTCCTATTATTATTAGTATGATTATGCCTAATGTGAGGAGGAAATTTTTTATACTTAATATTTTTCTCATATGCACCTCGTGTTATATTATAGTACAAATTATCTAGTTTTAACAACTCATTAACTTTACTTTAACACATTTTTTTAATACAATATCATCATGAGCAAAAGAAGAGATATTATAAAGGATATAGATTATAGATTATTGATAGCTGTGGTGGCTGCTTGTTTATTCGGGTTGGTCATCTTAAATAGCGCCAGCATGAGTCTTCGTACTGGGGCTAGTATTATGCGTTCCCAAAAAGCGGCGACGATTTTAGGTTTTGTGGGGTTAATAGTTTTAGCTACTATAGATTATAGAAATTGGAAAATTGTATATAAGTTAATTTATTTGGTGAGTGCAGTCCTTTTGATTTACACTTTAATCGCTGGATTCGGTCCTGGTATGACTAGGGATATTCGAAGCTGGGTTTCTATCGCTGGATTTAGTTTTCAACCTTCGGAGTTTGTGAAGATCGCTTTTATAATTTGCTTTGCGGCTTATTTGGAAGAGGTGGGAGAGGAGCTGAACAAGCCTTTGGTTTTAGTGAAGGTTTTGGCTTTTGGGTTTTTTCCCATCGCATTGATTTTACTTCAGCCGGATATGGGAACTGCTTTGGTTTATATCTTCATCATGATTATGATGCTATTTATCGCAGGAATTCATTGGAAATATATAGCCATCGCTGTGGGAGCTTTTTTGATTATGCTTCCCATAATTTGGTTGACACTAGAGGATTACCAAAAAAATAGAATCTTCGACTTCTTAGATCCTTATTCAAATCCTACGGGAACTACCTACCAATATATCCAAGGTGAAATCGCCATCGGATCGGGTAAGTTTTTAGGAAAAGGTCTATATCAAGGTACCCAAAACCAATTTAATTTCATTCCAGAAAAGCAAAACGACTTCATCTTCCCTGTTTTGGCAGAAGAGCTAGGATTTGTGGGAGGATTTGCGTTGATTGCCCTTTATTTATTTATATTACTCAGAATGTATAAAATCTCCAAATATTCAGTGGACCACTTCGGCTCCTATATGGTTATGGGAATAGCAGCCATGTTCTTATTCCACATTTGGGAAAACATAGGAATGACTTTAGGAGTAATGCCCATAACAGGAATTCCCCTCCCCTTTTTCTCCCAAGGAGGAACTTTTCAACTAACAAATCTTACGATGATAGGATTGATACTTAGTGTGGCGGCGCATAGGCATATAAAATACTTCTAGTTTACAGTTAACAATTAACAGTTTACAGTTGGCTGCGCCCTTGTTGGTGAATTGGAAATACCCGAGGGGTGCAAAGAATAAAATACAGAGCTTCGCATTGCAAAAAAATTCTAACAAATTAGGAGGAATTGTATGGTTGAGAATAGTATTGTTTATAAAAAGGCTTCGATTTTTCTGTTAGAGCTGTAAAGTTATTTAAATATTTGGAAGTTGAAAAAAGAGATTATGTTATATCTAAACAAATATTAAAATCTGGAACTAGTACCGGCGCCAATATAAAAGAAGCACTATATGCTCAAAGCAGAAAAGATTTTCAACACAAAATGAATATTGCATTAAAGGAAGCTGCGGAAACTGAATATTGGTTAGAGTTATTAAAAGAAACTAACTATATAACAGAGGAAATGTATAAATCTTTGGACAGTGATAATTCTGAAGTCATTAAGATGCTAATTTCTATTATAAAAACAATTAAAGAAGATTAAAATATACAAAATAAATCGAGCGACGAATATTTATAATAATTCGTCGCTCGTTTTTTTAATTAATACAAAAACAAATTTAAATTTATCATAACATTGGACACATTCAGTTTGTCGTATAAGGGCGTAGCCCAACTGTAAACTGTTAATTGTCAACTGTTAACTGATCAGTGTTTTAGAATCCTGTGGATTATATTATCCAAATCTACATATTCTTTTTCAAAGGCGTCTGCTACTCCTTTGTAGGTTATTTTTCCGTAGGCGGTGTTGATGCCTTTTTTTATTGCGGGGTTATTGTCGCTGGCTTGGATCCAGCCTTGGTTGGCTATTTCTATGGCGTAGCGGCTGGTGGCATTACTTAATGCTGTGGTTGCTGTTGCTGCTACTGTTCCTGGTATATTGGGTACTGCATAGTGTAGAACTCCGTGTCTTATGTAGACTGGGTCTGAGTGAGTGGTGAAACGGTCTATGGTTTCTACGCATCCTCCTTGGTCTACTGCGATGTCTACTATTACGCTTCCTGGTTCCATGGATTTTACCATTTCTTCTGTTACGACTTTGGGAGTTCTAGCTCCTGTTACTAAAACTGCTCCTACTACTAGGTCTGCTGTTTTAACTGCTTTGCTAATATTGTAGGGGCTGGAGAATTGGGTTTCTAGTCTAGGTCCATAGATATCTTGTAGTGCTGATAGTTTGTCGATGTTTCTATCGATTGCCGTTACTCTTGCTCCTATTCCCACTGCTGTTCTGATGGCTCCTCGGCCTGCTGTTCCTGAACCGATTACTACTACATGTCCTGGTGGAACTCCTGGCACGCCTTGGAGTAGTCTGCCTTTTCCACCTTGAGAGTGTTTTAATAAATTCGAGCCCTCTACTATCGCCATACATCCACCTATTTCTGACATAGGTTTTAAAAGTGGCAGGGTCTTATCTACTTCTATAGTTTCGTATGCTATGGAAACCACATTATTTTCAATTAGTGCATTCAAAAGGGATTCGTTATTTGCCATATGCAAATAGCAAAAAATTATAAGTCCTTCTCTTAGGTACTTATACTCGCTTTCTAGGGGTTCTTTCACTTTGTAAATCATTTCAGCTTTTCCCCAAACTTCTTCTGCTGTTTGGAGGATTTCTGCCCCTGAATTTCTATAATCTTCGTCTGTTGCGCTAATCCCCGCTCCTGCTCCTGATTGGACTAGGACTGTATGTCCTGCTTGGGTTATTTGAAATACCGTAGCGGGAGTTGCTGCTACTCTAAATTCTTCTTCTTTTATCTCAGTTGGAATACCAATTATCATATTTTCACCTTTTTAACCATAATGAAAAAATGATATATTATTTTTCCTTGATTGTCAATAAAAATGCCAAGGGTTAATTTCCTTGGCACTAGAGTTTGTTTTAAAGTTTTGCTATAAAGGCTTTGATTACTGCTGGCAAATCTACAGGAGTTCTTCCTGATATTATGTGACCGTCTACTACTACTTCTTCATCTACCCATTCTCCACCTGCGTGGATTAGGTCGTCTTTAATAGAAGAAAAGGAGGTAACTTTTTTGCCTTTAATGTCTACTGCTGATGCTAGCATCCAGCCTCCATGGCAAATAGCACCGATGGGCTTTTTCTGCTGGTCCATTTCCTTTAAGAATTTAACTGTATCTTCTGATCTTCTCATAAAATCTGGTGAGAATCCTCCGGGAATAAATACTCCGTCGTAGTCATTTGCCGAAACTTCGTCAGATCCTTTATGGGATTTCATGGAAAATCCAACCTTGCTTTTATAAACTTCGTCTCCCTTGGTTCCTATTAGATGGACTTCATAATCCTCTCTTAGTCTGTGGTATGGGTAAATCACTTCTTGCTCGTCGAACATATTTTCAAGTAATATCGCTATTTTCTTCATATAATTCTCCTTTGCTTTTGTTTTGATTTCGTAAATAATATACCCAACTTATTTAGGTAGTAATTATTAGTTAATAATTTCATTGGAAAACTATGGGGAATATTATAAATTCACTCAATCAAACTTAAAAACAATGTTCTAAATCTCTATGCTTTTTGCCTTAAAATTCTTATGTGATAAATTTATTTATTACTAATTAGTATTAATTCGCTGTACACCTTATAACTTCCGCCATTCAGCAAGTATTTAAGTTTTAAGTAAATATATTTAGT
>CANRJQ010000048.1:0-11590 GCA_947630985.1 uncultured Clostridia bacterium
GAAACGGTTATGAAGGGCGCAAAAGCTATGCAAGACTTCCAGCCTGATTGGATAGTAGCAATGGGTGGAGGATCTCCAATTGACGCAGCAAAGGCAATGTGGGCATTTTATGAATATCCAGATGTTACATTTGAAGATTTATGCATTCCATTTAACTTCCCAAAACTTAGAACAAAAGCTAAATTTGCAGCTATTTCTTCTACAAGTGGTACTGCAACAGAAGTAACAGCTTTTTCAGTAATCACAGACTACGCAAAAGGAATTAAATATCCACTGGCTGACTTTGAGATCACTCCAGACGTTGCAATACTAGATCCAGCAATAGTAGCATCAATGCCAAAATCACTAATTGCAAATACAGGAATGGACGCACTTACTCACGCGGTAGAAGCATATGTTTCCACAGCTAACAGCCCATTCACAGACCCATTAGCGATTAAGGCTATCCAAATGGTATTTGAATATCTAGAAAAATCTTACAACGGATGCATGGAATCCAGAGAGCAAATGCACTATGCTCAATGTCTAGCAGGACAAGCATTCTCAAATGCACTTTTAGGAATAGTTCACTCTATGGCACACAAAACTGGAGCGATTTTCTCAACAGGACATATCACTCACGGTTACGCAAATGCAATGTATCTTCCATACGTAATCCAATACAATAAAGCTGATGCAACTGCTTTAAAGAGATACGGAGAAATCGGAAAATCCATCGGACTAGAAGGAACTGATGAAGAAATCACAGCTGAATTAGTAGAAAAAATAAAAGAACTAAGCACAAAATTTGGCATAAAATTAAATCTAAAAGACTTTGGAATAATTGAAGACGAGTTCAACGAAAAAATCGCTGAAATTTCAGTAAACGCAGTAGGTGATGCTTGCACAGGAACAAATCCAAGAAGCATAGACCCTGCAAATATGGAAAAATTATTCAGATATATTTACGAAGGAAAAGACGTAGATTTTTAGTTAAAAGTTTAGTATTAATATTTTACAGCTATCTTGCTGTTGTGCTATGGGAAAAAATTGTTGTAAATATAAAACCTATTAAACCTGTGATTGATAATGAACTGATCCCCTAAATCCGGACAAGGATTTGGGGGGTTTTTATATTCAATTTTTACAAAATGGGTATCAATATATTGAAAATTAATCAAAGGAGATTATTATGCTGACAGAAAAATTTTACGAAGTATTGGATCATGAAGGCGTGGTTTCGATTGTATCTTGGACTGAGGAAGAAGCTCACGTTACTTGCACATGGAATTCTTTTATAGAAGTAACTGAGGACGAAAGGATTTTGATTCCAGCTGCAGGTATGAAAAGCACAGAGGCAGATATAGAAAAAAACAATACGATTAAATTGGCTCTAGGTTCTAGAGATGTATTGGGAAATAACAATTATCAATGAACAGGTTTTGAGATTGTAGGAGCCGCTGCGTTTTTAACAGAAGGCAGTGATTATGAAATGATGAAAGAAAAATATCCTTTCTTAAGTAGAGTATTGGAAGTAAAAGTATCATCAGCGAAACAATTATTATAATCAGTAATTAGTAGATAGCCTGGAGCTTGGAATTGTAAATTCTAAACTGTAGGCTATTTTATTTCAACAACCAATCAATTATATTTAATTTTTGTATTCCATCGTAGTTGGCTTCTTTGTTATAAGTATCTAGAGTTAGGAGATATTTTGGGTGAGAGTCGTTGATGGATTTCAAGGATCTAAGTTCTCTATTCAGAACATTTTCATCTAGAGTAGTAAGTGAAACTTGATAATAATTTATATTTTTTTCCACATCAATAGTTACAAAATCCACTTCATATCTATCTATTCTTCCCACGTACACAAAATTACCTCTACGTAGAAGTTCTAAAAACACTATGTTCTCAATGATATGTCCAAAATCTTCCACATGGTCAGGAACAATGAGGCCTCTCAAGCCTAAATCTACTGCATAAAATTTACTTTGAGTATCCAATAGTCCGCGACCACGTATATCATATCTTCTAGCTTCATACATAATTAAACTTTCCAGTATTCCTTTTACATATCGGTCTACAGTAACGTTTGAGATATTCAAACCACTGCTGACTATTGTGTTTTTAATTTTGTTAACTGTGATTAGGCTACCGATTGAACTGAATAGTGTTTGGATCAATCTTTCGAGTATTCTCACGTCTTGAATATTTAATCTTGTTACGATGTCTTGAAGTAATACCGTAGAGTATATGCCTTGCAAGTAGTCTAGCTTTTGCCTGTCATCATCTATAAACAATGTATATGGAAAAGAAGACTTTAAATAATTCTCAAACAATATATTGTTGTCAATATTAAATCCTTGTGACTTGTGCCAGGTTACATATTCCCTAAATGAAAGTGGCAAAATTTTAAGTTCAATATATCTGCCTGTTAGATATGTTGCCAATTCACCGCTTAGCATATATGCGTTGGAGCCTGTGATGTATAAATCTATATTGTCTTTTAGAAATAATGAATTAACAACTTTTTCATAACTTTCTACATTTTGTATTTCATCTAAAAATATATAATTCATTTCTTTAGGGTTAAGATTTTGTAGAATATATTCGTGCAAGACTTTTGCATCAGTAAGATGGGTGTTATTTATATCTTCAAAATTTATCGAGATGATTTGGCTCTTATCAACGCCGCTATTTAAAAGAAATTTTCTGAACAAAAACAGAAGTGTAGATTTTCCAGAACGTCTAACACCTGTTATAACTTTTATAATATGCTTATCTTTCCAACCTTTTAGAAATTCAAAATATTCTTGGCGTTGTACATATTTATTTTCTATTAACATAATATATTCCTCCTCCAAAATATTATACCACATCTTTCCAGTTCAAGTATAAACATTTGTAAAAATGACCACATCTTTCCAGTTCAAGTATAAACATTTGCAAGTAAAAAGCCTTGGACTTGGAAATTATAATTCCGATCAAAGGCTTTTGTAAATTAATTTTAAAATGCGTCGAAGTAAATATTTTCTTCTGGGATTCCTTTTGCTTTTAAAGATTCTACGATTGAATCTATCATTACAGGACTTCCGCATAGATATGCAGTATAGTTTCCATCTTGCTCTACATATTTTTCTATAGAGTTATTTACTCTACCTACATCGCCTTTCCAATTCATTTCGTCTGTTACACGAGATAGGGTAGGCATAAACTTGAAGTCAAATAAATCTTTTTCAAATTGCTCCAGTTCTTCGACTACAAATAAATCCTCGGGAGTTTTAGCTCCAAAGAAGAATCTAGCTTTTCTTTGGATATTATTGTCTTTCATATGATTGAGTATGGAAAAGATCGGCGCCATACCGGTTCCGGCTGCTACCATGAGCATATCTCCACCGTCATCTTCCTTATAATAGAAGTCGCCGTAAGGTCCGTTAAGATTAACTACGTCGCCTTCTTTTAAAAATTTGTGCACATATGTCGTAGCAATACCACCAGTGAATCCTATAAATAGTTCTACATATCCTGTATCTGTTGCAGAAGATGCTATAGAATATGCTCTAAAAATTTCTTCATCATTTCCTTCGTAAACAGGGGCTTTGATTTGGATATATTGTCCTGGTTTGAAGTCCAAGTGTTCACCTTCAGGTAGTTTAAATCGAACTCTTTTAATGGTTGGAGTAACGTCTGTTATTTTCTCAACAACAGCATCGTATTCTTTAACATTAAATAATTCCTCAGGGATTTCAATAATAATATCTTGCTTAACTTTACATTGACATGAAAGTCTCACGTTGTTTTCAATTTCTTCTTTGGTCAACCAAGGAAGTTCTGTAGCTAGTACAGGTCCTCCACCTTCCAAAACTGTAACCTTGCAATATCCGCAAGTACCTTTACCTCCACATGCTGAGGGAATAAAGATTTTTTCATTCATCAAGGTAGATAAAAGTGATTTTCCTCCCTCGATTGTAAATTGTTTGTCCTCATTAATCGTCAGTTGAACTTCTCCGTAATCAGCGATGTACTTGTCAGCAAAGGTAAGTATAAGTGCCAACACTCCAGATATTAAGGAGACAATTGCAACAGTTGTTAATATTGTCATATCTTCCTCCTTATGATATCTGCACGATTCCGGAAAATCCGATAAATGCCATCGCCATAATGCCTGTAATTATCAATGTTATAGCAGGACCACCTAATCCCAAGGGGAGTGCATCTTCATTTATTCTAGATCTAATTCCAGCCATGGAAATAATAGCAAGAGCCCATCCTAATCCAGAGCCTAGTCCGAAGAAAGCGGTTTGGATAAAGTTGTAATTTCTTATTACCATAAACAACGAAACTCCTAGAATTGCACAGTTTACTGTAATAAGGGGAAGAAATATTCCCAGTGCATAATAAAGATTTTCAAAATATCTTTCTAAAACCATTTCCAAAAATTGAACAAAGGCAGCTATAACTAATATAAAAATAATAAAACGTAGGTAATCTAATCCAAATGGAATCAATACATAATGGTACACAAAGTAATTTAAAACTGTGGTAATTGCTAATACAAAGGTAACAGCAATTCCTAAACCAGTTGCAGTTTCAATTTCCTTTGATACTGCTATGAAGGAGCACATTCCAAGGAAATTAGAAAAAATCATATTACTCGTGAAGATTGATGCGAAAAATATTACCATTGGGTGTATATCTGTCATTTTTTAGCCTCCTCTTTTTTCAACTTTTTATTAGTAGCAATCCACATGAAAATTGCTAGGATAAAAAACGCTCCTGGTGGCATTATCATCAATGTCCAAGCAGTCCATCCTGCTGGCATTATTCTAAAGCCAAACACACTTCCAAATCCCAAAATTTCCCTAATAACTGCAATGGCAAGTAATACTATTGTATAACCTAAGCCAGCTGCAGCGCCATCTATTAAGGAATCGAGAGGTCCATTGGATATTGCAAAAGCTTCAGCTCTACCCATTATAATACAGTTTGTGATTATCAGTCCAACATATGGACCTAATGCCGTGGACATTTCAGGCATATAAGCTTTTAAGAAAATGTCTACCAGGATTACATATGCTGAAATAATTAATACTTGTACCATCATACGAATATGACTTGGGGTCCATTCTCTTATAAGTGATATAGTGAAAGAGGACAAAGCAGTAACGAAGATGAGAGCCACACCCATAATCAATGAGTTGAGCATCAAGTTCGTAACAGCTAACGCAGAACAAATTCCTATAACTTGATAAATAATAGGATTGTCATCTAAAACTCCATCTCTAATTATTTTATTGCGTTTTGCATTTTTAGCCATCTAGCCCACCCCCTTCTATAAATCTTTTAAGTCCATCATTTATCATATTTTGAACGAAAGTAGAGGTTTGGGTAGCGCCTGCAATAGTGTCAATATTTCCGCCAGGTGCAGGCTTACTGATAATGTATTCGCTAGTTGAATCAGAAATTTCTACTCCTCTAAATTGTTCTTTGTATGGAGCTTCAGAAATTCTACCACCTAAACCAGGAGTTTCATTTTGTGTAATAAATTCTATTCCGGTGATTTTATTTAATTCCCTATTTATTCCAATGTAGCCAGTTATAGAACCCCAAAGTCCAGGTCCATTGAAGGGGACTGCATAAGCTACTGTCTCAGACCCTTCTTTAAGTATATATATGGATTCGTCAGCAGAATTTTTTTCCTCAGAAATTCTTTCATCGAATACTCTGGTTACCTCATCGTCTGTAGTGTTTTTATCATACAAATCGAAGACATATAGAATTTTTCTCCTGAGATCCAAATTTTCGTTTTCTTGAACCATTGCTAAAGTAGATTCGTTTAAAAAAGCTAGCAATAGAGTAAATATTGCAGCAATACCTACCATGAATACGATTGGATAAGATAAAGATTTTTTATTCATGCCTTAGCCACCTCGCTTTTAGCTTTTGCCTTTTTCTTTTGAGCATTTATTGCATAATCGATAATAGGCGCGAAAGTATTTCCAATTAAAATGGCAAACATTACTCCCCCTGAGAACAGGGCAAATCCTCGAATAATAACGGTAACAGCTCCAATGATGATACCGAAAATCCACTTACCCTCAGGAGTTTTTGCGGCACTTATAGGATCTGTGGCCATAAAAACTGTTCCAAATAAAAATCCACCAGATAACATTCCGATTATAGGATTTGGCACAGCATCTACACCCATGACATTAAATGCCAAGGAGATTCCTGCGAATCCAATTATACATCCTGCCATTATTTGCCATGATGCCACCTTAGTGTAAATCAAATAAATTGCACAAAGTATAATTAAAATTTTGCTAGCTTCGCCAATTACACCTGGTACATTGCCAATAAGTAATTCTATAATATTTGGGATTGCACCTTCGCTTCTAAATGCTAGAAGTGGCGTTGCAGTTGCTACTGCATCAATTTCAGGGAATAACCATGTAGAAAATCCACCTGGAAAATCAGAAAGTGATGGAACTTGGTTCCAATGAATTGTTAAAGGCTCTGGAAAATTTATGTAAACAAAGCATCTTCCCACAATTGCTGGATTAAAAATATTTTTACCAAATCCTCCAAATACCATTTTGCCAAAAAATACACCAAATACTATTCCTATGACACTCATCCAAAGAGGGAGAGCCACTGGCAAAGTCATGGTATACAGAACTGCTGTAACTAAAACAGCTTCTGAAACCTTCTTCCTTTTTAAAATCTTGGTTTCAAATAAGTATTCTGTTAGTATAGCAAATATTACGTTAACAGCTGTCAAAAGCAGTACCCTAAGTCCATTAAAGTAAACTGATGCTATTAAAATAACTAATAAAGCCTTCAAAACAGTTCGCATCATTTTCTGCTTAGTAAAATGTTGTTCAACTAAATTCATAAACGACCTCCTTTTAATAATTACTTTAAATTTTTATTCATTTAAATTAGTTACATCAATTATATCAAAAAAACTATCGATTCAAAAGTGAAATCACAAACTCCTATTAGAAAATATATTGATTAGAGTTATTAATATTTTAAGAAAATATGACAGAATTTTATTTTCATATAGACTAATTAATCATTTAAATTCTCTACTTCAAATCCGCTTTTTTCTAAATAATACAAGATAGAATTCTCAGGAGCATAATGACCAGCGCCTACAACTACAAAATAAGTTTTATTCGTGTTCTTTTCTAGAAGATTTTTTATATTTTCTGCCATTAGAGGATCTCTCGTGCTTACTAAAACTTGAGAACTAGCTTCCTCGCTAAAGGATTTAGCCAAGTCCTTTTCTCTTCCTTCGGACCAAATTTTTTGCAATTCTTTAATTTCCCTTACGATTTTATTTTTGCTGTCTTCGCTTTTTAATTCTTCCAATGCGATTTTTATAGCATCAACAAGATTTTCATTTCTTTTAGAATAGTAATCTTTCAGTATGTTCATCTGCATTTCTACAGTTTCCAAAGGGATTATCTCCATATCATTAAGTGCAGCTTGAGTTAGAAAATAATTGTCAATTCCTAGAGCTGAGGTTTGTGGATTATCCAGCTGAATGGGAAGTGTAATAAGCGTATTTAATAACGCCCAGGTTTCCATATTTTCTAAAATTTTCTCAGGGACTTGGTACTCATTCATAATGGTTTTTACTTTCTTGTATAATTCAGGACCTAAATCGTCGACGAGTTTTGTTCCATCATTTCTAAATTGGTATTTGTTAACCTCATCTATAGTTTTAGGATCCAATAGATTTAATTCCACCATAAGTACGTCGGATTCATTAAATGCCGCCATTCTAGTTTTTTCCAGTGGATACATTGAAAAATCTCCTACATGAATGGAGCCGAATAAATAAACCGTATTTCCATTGTTTTGTATCTTATAAAATATGCCTTTCCCGCCTAAGTCGTTGTCGTAATATGTATTAGTTACTCCTCTAACATAAAAAGTTATAGCTTCTTCCATAGTAGCTAAATCATCTAGATTGTATTCAGATTCTTTTCCTAAAAGAATATTATTTTCGACTAGATAATCTATAGGCTCAGTAAACTCGTTTATGGATTTGTCATATACGCCTAAAATATTATATAAACTCAAAACCACTGCAAGCCTTGTGGAGTTGTCTGGAACATCTACAGGAATAAAATTTTTATTTTTCTCAATCAGTAATCCATCCAGTTTAGTTCTTAGATTTTCATTTAATATCAATATATCTCCAGAGGAAACTACATCAGTATAGTCTTTTGTTAGATTTTCATTTGTAATAGCAAGTAATCCCATCATTTGTCCATCATGTAAATTTCTAATCGCCCACGGGCTTATCGATAGGTAATCTTCTGGGTACTGTTCACTTGCAAAAACAAAACTAGGCGACAATAGAATTATCACAACCAATAAAATGGATAAAAATTTTCTAGTTAGCTTTTTCATAGACACCTCCTAGGGATGTACATAAATATTATACCCCTTGTTCAAAATACATATCAAAGACAAAGCTGTTGAAATAAATTTGAAATGCTATCAAAGTTTGTATTTAACAATAAAATCTAAAGCGAAATAATTGTGAATTCGATAAAAGTAATAGATAATAAAATTGGACGAAGGTGAGAAAAAATCTTCATAAACGAGGCCATTTGTTTTTTATGATTTAATCATAGAAAAGATGGTATAATAATGATGACTAACAAAATAAAGGAGGAAAACATGAACTACATAAATCACAATGTTGAAGAACACAAAAAATTTAAAGAACTTATGGGGCGAGTTGAAGAATCAAGTGGGAATAAAAAAGTAAAAGTTTTTTATGAGCTTTACGCTAATCTTCACGGTCATCACTTAGCTGAAGAAGAAATAGTTTTTCCAAAATTAAAGGAAAAAGCTGAAGGGGAAGACTTAGAAATTGTCAGAGAGATGATTGAAGAGCATCACTTAGGAAATTATCAGTTTAGCATTATAAATAGGACTTCTGAGGAAAATGAAACCTGGGATGCAAAATTTGCTGTACTTAAAGAAGTGTTAGAACATCATATGGAAGAAGAGGAAGATGAACTTGCAAAAGTAGCAAAAAAACTTCTCTCAACTGAAGAATTGGAAGCATTAATGGATGAATTTGAAAAAGTTTACGAAAAAAAAATGGAGGAAAAGAAAAAAGAATTAAAAATATAAAGGAGCCAAAAATGCCTGTCTTCCAAGAATCTTTGGATAGGCATTTTTCATTTTTCAAATCGAGATTTTATTAAAGTAACTGTTTTTACGAAATGTTTTTCCGCTCAATATATTGAATTATATTTTACTTTATGATACTATTAATTTAGTTTAATAACGTGTGTATGCACTTTGTGCTGAAGCTAAATGCGAAGGGAATCGAGTTTAAATCTTGAACTACCCCAGTAACCGTAATGCTGACGAAGGACAATTGCCACTGCGAATTTTCGTGGGAAGGCGTCTGGAGGGTGAAGCTGAGTCGGGAGACCTGTACATACGGAAATTCTCCTGGGTGCGAGGCATGTAGACATGTTTATTTTAGCGCTTCTTTCCCAGAGGAGCGCTTTTTATATTTTTTTCCAGAAGAAGTATTAAACTTATGCTGAACTCCGAAGACCTAAGTCCTCCTAAAACTTAGGTAAAATGTGAACGTGAATTGAATATAACCAGTATCCCTCTAAACTAACTGGTTGGAGTATAAGCGAATGGAAGTCCTTAGCTACGAAACTAAGGACTTCTATTAATTCTAATTGGGTATATATAAAAAAAGAAAGAGAGTGATTAAATGAAAAGAGTTAAAATATTAGCGTTGGTAATGGCTTTAGTTTTGTCATTGGGAATATTTTTAGGATGCCAAAAACAAGAACCAGTAAAAGAAACGACAGAAACTCCCGTCGATACAAAAATTGAAGAAGTAAAAGAAGATGGAGAGTTTACAGTAACTGATATGATGGGAAGAGAAATTACTTTTTCGCAAACTCCGACAAAAGTAATAGCACTTAGACCATCGGATGCAGAAATATTAAATGCAATTGGCGGAATTGAAACTTTAATCGGAAGGGGAACTTATGTAGATTATCCAGAATCCGTTTTGGATTTGCCAGTGGTAGCAACTGGAAGGGATATGAATGCAGAAGAGATAATTGCCCTTGAGCCAGATTTAGTTTTGATGAGCGATATGGCACAAACTGAAGAACAAATAGAATCCATACAAAGTGCTGGAATAAATGTAGTGATAACTAGTGCTGCTACAATCGAAGAAGTTTATAAATCAATTGATTTAGTTGGCGAAGTTATGGGATTAAAAGATAATTCACAAGAATTAATTTCTCAGATGAAATCTGAATTTGAAGAACTGGCAAAAACTGCAGAGCAAAATGCAGGTAAGAAAATTTATTTTGAAATCTCTCCACTAGAGTATGGCCTTTGGACTGGTGGAAATGGAACTTTTATGGACGAGATAGGAAGCTTACTGGGACTTGAAAATATTTTTTCTGATGTAGATGGATGGTCTGAAGTTTCAGAAGAGGAAGTAATTGCAAGAAATCCAGATTTTATAGTCACAATAGCAATGGGCTCTACTGAAGGTGAAACTCCTGTAGATGAAATTCTCGGAAGAACAGGATGGGAAGGAATAAATGCAGTACAAAATAAAAAGGTATTGAATTTAACTGATGATAGTCTTTCCAGACCAAGTCCAAGACTGATAGAAGGCGCAAAGGCATTAAGTGAATTTGTAAGTGAGTGAAATGAAGAAAATAGATAAATTTAAAATTCATCATTATTTAATATTTGCGGCGATACTCCTAACTTCCATGGCGATTTGTTTAGGAGTAGGCTCTGTTAACATTTCAATAGGTGAAATTTTTGAAATTCTATTTTCCAAAATAAAGGGTGAAGAGATGGCATCTGCTTTTTCTTCTATAATTTTAGCAGTGAGGCTTCCCAGGGTTTTAACTACAGCCCTAGTGGGAGCCTCATTGGCATTATCTGGTGCAGCGATGCAAGGACTACTTCGAAATCCCTTGGCAGAAGGTGGAACCCTTGGAGTTACATCTGGCGCAGCTTTGGGTGCAGTAATTGCAATAGCTTACAATATTAGAATTCCTGGCATTCCCTTTGGCGGAACCGTCATAATGGCGATACTTTTTGCATTTATATCCATTTTAATTATTTTGTCATTGTCATATAAATTGGATTTCAATCTAACTACCAATACGATTATTCTATTGGGTGTTATTTACTCCATGTTTGCTTCTAGTATAAGATCATTTATTATTGTCTTTGCAACTAATAAGTTGGAATCTATCACTTCTTGGTCCATGGGAAGTTTAGCAGGTAGTACTTACATGGGAGCTTTAATAATATTTATCGTACTTATAATTTTTGGTTCAGTTATTCTTTCTAAGTCCCAAGAGTTAGATGCTTTTGCCATCAGTGAACAAAATGCAGCCCATATAGGAGTAGACGTAAGGCGAGTGAAGCTTTCTATTATGATTTGCGTTTCTGCGATTATCGGTGTCTCTGTAGCTTTTAGTGGGAGTATAGGATTTGTCGGACTAATTATTCCTCATATTATGAGAAGATTTGTAGGACCTAGCCATTCAAAACTACTTTTGGTCACAGCAAT
>CANRJQ010000049.1:0-11384 GCA_947630985.1 uncultured Clostridia bacterium
CCTGAAATATAAAAGTCTATTTCGTCGGAGATTATTCCACTAATCATATTTTGGATATCGTCTCTGATATCTTCTCCATCTAGAACTTTTCTTCGTTCTGCGTAAATAATTCCCCTTTGTTTATTCATAACGTCGTCGTATTTCAAGACGTTTTTACGAACAGCAAAGTTGTTGGACTCTACTCTTCTTTGGGCAGTTTCTATTAATTTCGTCAAAATTGGATTCTCGATGGATTCTGTCTCTTCAACTTGGGACTTGTCCATGACGTCTTTGAATCTTTCTCCTGCGAAAAGTCTAATCAAATCGTCTTCTGCAGAGATATAAAATTTAGAAGAACCTGGGTCTCCTTGTCTTCCTGCACGTCCTCTTAGCTGATTGTCAATTCTTCGAGATTCGTGTCTCTCTGTACCGATAATGTGAAGTCCGCCAGCTTCTATAACTTTTCTAGCGTCTTCTTTTAAATCTTTTTCATAGTTTTCTACTATATTTTTGTAAGCCTCTCTGGCTTCTAGTATTTCTTCATCTGCAGTATCTGCGAAACTGTCTACGTGTTCTAGGACTTCTTCAGTATATCCTTTTTTCTTCATTTCCATTTTAGCCAAATGATCAGGATTCCCACCTAGAACGATGTCAGTACCTCTACCAGCCATATTGGTCGCTATTGTCACTGCGCCAAATCTACCTGCTTGGGCTACTATTTCAGACTCTTGTTCGTGGAATTTTGCGTTTAATACATTATGGGGTATTCTTTCTTTTTTAAGCATGCTCGATAGCACTTCGGATTTATCAATGGAGACAGTACCTACTAGAACCGGTTGTCCCGTAGCGTGTCTTTCTCTTATATCTTCTATTACCGCCAAAAATTTTCCATATTCGGTGGAATAAATCCCATCGTTTTCGTCTACTCTTATTACCGGCTTATTAGTGGGTACTTCTACGACGTCTACATTGTAGATTTCTCTAAACTCTTCTTCTTCAGTCTTGGCAGTACCTGTCATACCTGATAGTTTTTTATACATTCTAAAGTAATTTTGGAATGTAATAGTAGCCAGTGTCTTGGATTCTTTTTTGATTTCCAGACCTTCTTTAGCTTCGATAGCTTGGTGAAGTCCTTCTGAATACCTTCTGCCCAACATCATTCTACCTGTAAATTCGTCTACGATTATTATTTCTCCATCTTTTACGACATAGTCTACGTCTCTTTTCATATTGGAGTTAGCTTTTAGCGCTTGTTTAATATGGTGGGCGATTTCTAAATTTTCAGAGTCTGCCAAGTTTTCTATATTAAAAAATTCCTCCGCTTTTCGAACGCCATTGTCGGTTAGTGATGCAGTTTTAGCTTTCTCGTCTATTAAATAGTCTACAGTTTCCTCTTTAAATTCTCTATCAAAGGGATCCACTGTCTTTTCACTTTCTTCTATTATTCTAGAAGATAATCTCTTGGCAAATGTATCTGCTCTCATGTAAAGTTCAGTGGATTCAGAACCTTGGCCAGAAATGATTAAAGGCGTTCTAGCCTCGTCTACTAATATGGAGTCCACCTCGTCAACTATGGCAAAATTCAAATCTCTTTGAACCATTTCCTCTTTGTAGATGACCATATTGTCACGAAGGTAGTCGAAGCCAAATTCGTTATTCGTTCCATATGTGATGTCGAAATTGTAAGATTCTTTTCTCTCATTTGCTTTCATGCCGTGGACTATAGTTCCTACTGTAAGTCCCAAAAATTCGTAAACTTTTCCCATCCACTGTCTGTCACGAGTGGCCAAGTAGTCATTAACCGTTACTATGTGAACGCCTTTTTGTGGAAGGGCATTCAAATAAGCAGCCAAGGTAGCCATTAAGGTCTTACCTTCACCCGTTCTCATCTCCGCTATCCTACCTTGGTGAAGAATAACCCCACCTTGTAGCTGAACTCTATAATGTTTCATTCCTAAAACTCTATAGGAAGCTTCTCTACAAACTGCGAAAGCCTCTGGAAGTATATCGTCCAAAGTTTCTCCACTGCTTAGTCTTTGTCTAAATTCATTCGTCTTATTTTTTAAATCCTCGTCGGAGAGTTTTGCCATCTCCGGCTCCAAGGATTCTATTTTGTTGACAATTGGATCTATTCTCTTTAATTCCTTATCGCTATACGATCCAAATATTTTGTCAAAAAATCCCATGCGCATCCCATCCTTTTTTAATTCACTTTATCTATATTCGTTTATTTTCCCGTTTTCAAAAAATCATTATATCATATACATTCCGTGCACTCTTTACAAAATTGTTACCAAAATTATTTACTACTTATTATATATACCCTAAAAGACAAGTATAGAATAATCTAAACAGGTTTTACCCCATTTAAAAAACTAAAACACAATTTATTCAAAAAAGAGAGGCTGATATTCCTCTCTTAAAAAATTTATAAATAAATTATTTTCCTTCAGCTATGGGTTCTACGTATGAACATTCCTTGTTGGAACACTTATAGTTTTTCCCTCTAGCAGTTGTAGGTTCTGTTAGTAAAGAACCACATACAGGACATTTTTTCTCTATAGGTTTACCCCAAGATACGAACTCGCATTTTGGATAATTTGAACAGCCATAAAATACTCTGCCCTTTTTGGATCGTCTTTTTATGATTTCTCCATCGTCACAATCTGGGCATTTGATTCCAATTTTTTCCAATAACGGCATTGTGTTTCTGCAGTCTGGAAAATTAGGACATGCCAAGAATTTTCCAAATCGTCCCATCTTGATGACCATATTCGCCCCACACTTTTCGCAAATTTCATCAGTCACTTCAGGTTCGATTTCAATTTCTTCCATTTCATCTTCAGCGAACTTAAGTTTTTTCTCAAAATCTTCGTAGAATTCGTTAATTACTTCCTTCCAATTTTCTTCGCCTATGGAAATCTTGTCCAATTCTTGTTCCATTCTAGCGGTAAATTCCTTGTCAGTAATCATAGGGAAGTATTCATTTAAAAGATAATTTACAGTAAGTCCCAATTCCGTAGGCACAAACTTTTTGTCTTCTACTTCTACGTAATTTCTCCTAGTAATCGTATAGATTGTAGGAGCGTATGTGGAAGGTCTACCAATTCCTAGTTCTTCCAAAGTTTTAATTAGACTAGCTTCTGTATATCTCGGTGGTGGATTCGTAAAGTGTTGTTCGTCAATTAGCTTTAACAACTCTAAAATCTCGCCCTTTTCCAGCTTAGGAAGCATGTTTTCTTCTTTGTCTTCGTCTGCCTTTCTCTTAAGAATTAAAAATCCATCGAAAGTCAAATGTGATCCACTAGCTCTAAATACTTGTTCATTGGAGTGAATAGATGCACTTACTGTATCGTATTTTGCACTTTCCATTAAAGAAGATAGAAATCTCTCCCAAATCAATTTATACAATTTGTATTGGTCATTGGTGAGGAATTCTTTTATTTTTAAAGGAGTGTCAAATACATTCGTAGGCCTAATACATTCGTGGGCCTCTTGTGCCCCTGCTCCAGATTTATATTTTCTAAAGGTATTTGCATACTCTTTTCCGTATTTTTCTACTATATAACCATAAGCTTGGGATTTTGCAGTCTCCGAAATATTGGTAGAGTCCGTTCTCATATAAGTTATCAAACCCGTAACTCCGCCTTCTCCGATTGCTATACCTTCGTAAAGTTGCTGAGCCACCATCATGGTTTTTCTTCCTGCAAAATTAATATATCTAGACGCTTCTTGTTGCAATGTAGAAGTAGTAAATGGAGGTCTAGGATTTCTAGTTCTCGTGCCTAATTTTACATCTGCCACTTTAAAATTCTTTTTGTCCAAAGAAGATATGACTTTTTCCACTTCTTCTTTTTTCTTAAGCTCTACTTTGGTTTCCTTGCCGTTTTCTACGACACCATAGTAACTGCTTTTGAATTCTCCACCAGCAGATTTAAGCATTGCATCCAAGGACCAATACTCTTCAGGTATGAAGTTTTCAATTTCTTCTTCCCTGTCACAAATTATTTTAACTACTGCAGATTGTACTCTACCCGCACTAAGTCCTCCCTTAACTTTTTTCCAAAGTATAGGAGATATTTGATATCCCACAAGTCTATCCAAAATTCTTCTGCCTTGTTGGGCATCTACTAAATCTTTATCTATTTTTCTAGGAGTTTTGATAGCTTCCTTTACCGCTTCTTTGGTAATTTCATTAAAGCTAACTCTGTTCGCAGCATCTTCATCAAGACCTAAAATATAAGCCAAGTGCCAAGAAATAGCCTCTCCTTCTCTATCATTATCCGTCGCCAACAATATCTTGTCAGAACCTTTGGCTTCCTTTTTGAGATCCTTTATTACAGGGCCCTTACCCCTAATGTTAATGTATTTTGGTTCAAAGTTGTTCTCAATATCCACTCCTAAAGTAGATTTGGGAAGATCTCTGATATGTCCAACGGTGGCAACCACCTTATAATTCCTACCTAGCATTTTCTTAATCGTCTTTGCTTTAGTAGGAGATTCCACTATTACTAAATTTTTTGCCATTTCCACCATCCTCGGATTGTAAAATATCATATTTCATCTATTAAAGCAATTAAATATTTAATATTTCTAAATAATTTGGGGAGGGTTTGCGTCTTTTCCTTGAATTATTTGGATAAAAATTACAGATACAAAAATAATAGCACATCCCATTAATTCCCTAGAAGTTAAAACATCTCCCACTATCAACCACGCAAAAATCGCCGCAAAAACCGATTCCATACTTAATATCAAAGCTATGCTCAAATCATCCAGGTGACTTTGGGCGAAGGATTGTAGAGAAAATGCCACGCCACTGGAAAAAACACCTGCGAATAATATAGAAGGAAGAGCGCCAAGAATCATCTCCCTAGTTACGCTTTCGGTACTAAAAGAAATCACGTTGCATAAAATAGCCCCGAAGATAAATCTAAACATGGTGTATTTAAAACTTTCCACAGCTTTATTGTAATGACCAGAAACTATGGTGTTAAGAGCGAAGAACACAGTCGAAACGATAAGTAATAAATCTCCAGAATTAATTTGAAGCTGTTCGTTTAGCGTCAATAGAGACACTCCGAACATGGCAGCTATAACTCCTATCCATTGGGACAGTTTTATTTTCTCACCTAAAACTAGCCTAATCAGAGGCACGAAAATCATATTCAGTGAAACTAAAAAACCCGCCTTGCTAGGTGTGGAAAGTCCTATTCCCAACTGCTGCAAAGACATAGCTACAAATAAAATTACACCGTCAATTAAAGCACCACGAAAGAGAATTTTCTTGTCTACCTCGTCACCCCAAAAGGACAAAACGCCGGTATTTTTATATGTACGAAACAAAGCCATGGGCAAAATTACTGCAGCACCTATCCAAAACCTCATTCCATTAAAAAAGAATGGCGGTACGTGCTTGGCTCCTTCTGATTGCGCGATGAATCCCATCCCCCAAATCATAGTAGCAAATACCATCATCCATGAAGATATTTTACGTTGTTGAAAAACATTGTATTTTTCCAATTAGGCCTCCTTTTTAAAACAAATCTTCTGTATTACCTTTATTTTTCAATTCCCCGTACACTTGCATTCCAATTACCGCCGAAAATACGATAATACTTCCGATGATTTCTCGAGTAGACATACTCTGCCCTAAGATTATCCAACCACTTAAAGCTGCGAAAACCGACTCCAGACTCATAATTACCGAAGTGGTAACATTGTCCAAACTCCTCTGACTCACTGCCATAAGGGCAAAGGCGATTCCCGATGCGAAAATACCCGCAAACAAAATAGATGGAATAGAGTTTTTAATTCCTTCTATATTAATATCTTCAAATAGAAAAATAAATACAAGGCACAACAGAGCTCCCCAAATAAATCTCACTACGGTGAATTGAAAGCTGTCTACATTTTTATTGTAGTGACCTGAAAATATGACATGAAAGGCTATAGAAAATGAAGATAGAATTAATAGCAAATCACCCAATTGTATTCCGCTTACGTCATTTAAACTCAAAAAACCTACGCCAATAATCGCCAAAAATATTCCTATCCATTGATAAAGATAAACTTTTTTCCTCAAAAACAGACCTATTAGAGGCACTACTATTACGCTCAAAGTGCTTAAGAATCCTGCCTTTCCTATGGAAGTGTATCTAAGTCCCATTTGTTGCAAGGATATACTTAAAAACAAAAAGGTTCCGCATATAATTCCACCTTTAATGGTGGCCTTTTTGTCATCATTAATTTGCCAAAACTGTACTTTGTCACTTTGTTTGTAATTTCTAAATAGCACCACAGGAAACACCACTAAACATCCAATAGACATTCTAAAAAAATTAAATGTAAATGGATCCATGTTTTGTGCCCCATGGGATTGGGCTACGTAATTTAATCCCCAAATTATTACAGCCGATAGCAAACCAATAATGCTCAATATCCTAATTCGCGTCGTTACCACTTTCATAATCCCCCTAGTTTTTCTTAAGACCTATCCCCGTTAAATCTTGAATAAATCCCTTCATCTCCAATAGCGTAACTATTGAATTTATTTTAGAAATGTTTAAGCGCGTTTCCTCCACTAGAGAGTCAACAGAGTCAAAGCCTTCTTCTATTTTTTCTAAAACCAATTTCTCTTCTTCTGAAATAGCCAGCTCTCCTTTGAAATTCTCGTACGAGTTTTCTTCAAGTCCAGGAATTACACTGGTTATATCTTCTATTTCGATTAAAGGAATTGCCCCATCCCTTATTAGTTTATTAGTACCTACACTGTAAATACTGTTAATATTACCTGGTACTGCCCAAATTTCCTTGGACTGCTCGGCTGCTAGTCTCGCAGTTATTAAGGAGCCAGATCTGTCCTTGGCCTCCACTACGATTACGCCTTCGGAAAGTCCTGAAATTATTCTATTTCTCTCAGGGAAATTATAAGGCATTGCCGAAGCGCCTATGGGATACTCGCTGATAATGGTTCCTTGTTCATACATTCTGTCGAATAGTCTGTGATTAGATTTTGGAAATTTGCTATCTACTCCAGTCCCCAAAACTCCTATGGAGTAGGCGTCGTTTTCCAAAGCTATTTTATGGGCATAGGCATCTATCCCCTGAGCCATTCCGCTGACGATTGTGCAATTCATTCTAGCAAGTTCCGATACGAATTTTTCCACGGCGTAACTTCCGTAAGCCGTGCATTTTCTCGCACCCACGACTCCTATCTTAACACCGGAAACATCCAGTGGCAA
Organism: uncultured Clostridia bacterium; assembly: GCA_947630985.1. GTDB lineage: Bacteria > Bacillota > Clostridia > Tissierellales > Peptoniphilaceae > Neofamilia. Next base: position 7,224 of record CANRJQ010000049.1, read on the forward strand.
TCCCTTTACAAACAATACTTTGGGAGGTCTTTCAATCAATTGCAATTCTATGGGATAATTTTCGTCATAAATAGTGATTACCTGTGTGCAGTAAGTATTTATACCTTCCACCATTTTGTTTATGTAATCCTTGTTTCGCTTTTCTATTATTTTATCTACATTCTTTTTATTAGAAAATTCAAAACGAGAAAAATCTTCCCCTTCCATTTGGAAAATGTCATCCAAATTATCCAAGGTTAGAATCTCATTATAGAAGTCTTCGTTCAAATATAAACTCTGTAAGAAAATTAAAACATCTCTATCTTCCATCATCTATTCCCCCAGTAATTTCCATCCATGGACGAGCGATATCGAATCGCCTCCAGTAGATGTTCTTCTTTAATCTCCTCTGAGCCTTCTAAATCTGCAATAGTTCTGGAAACCTTTAGTATTTTATTATAAGCTCTCCCGCTGAATTTGTAGCGTTTAAAAGCCATTTGGATAACTTGTTTTAAATTGCTATCTAGTTTTATAAATTTGTTAATCAGTTTGTCTGGGATTTGGGAATTGGAATAAATTTTTAAATCCTTAAATCTCTCCAGCTGGATTTGGCGCGCGGCTTCTACTCTTTTTAGAATAGATGCAGAACTCTCGGCCTTTTCGCTGGAAGATAAGTCTTCAAACTCCACAGGTTTCACTTCGATGTGTATGTCTATTCGGTCCAAAAGGGGATTGGAAATTTTTCCTAAGTATCTGGAAATATCTCCTGGAGAACAAGTGCATTCGTGATTGGGATCTCCCAAATATCCACACGGACAAGGATTAAGTGAACACAAAAATAAAAAGTCTGACGGATATTGTAGGGTAGCATTTACCCTGGAAATATTCACCACGCCATCTTCCATGGGCTGACGCAAAGATTCAATGACGGGCCTTTGAAATTCAGGAAGTTCATCCAAAAACAAAACTCCATTATGAGCAAGACTCACCTCACCTGGTTTTGGAATTCTGCCGCCGCCAATTAAAGAAGCGGTGGATGCAGTATGATGAGGTGACCTAAAAGGTCTTTGGGTAATCAGGCCAGAGTCGCTGAGAAGTCCTGACACTGAATAAATTTTTGTAACTTCTATGGCCTCTTCAAAGGTAAGTTTTGGCAAAATAGAAGGCAGTCGTTTAGCAGCCATGGTTTTTCCCGAGCCAGGTGGCCCTAGCATTAAAAGATTGTGGGAGCCTGCTGCAGAAATCTCTAAAGCTCGTTTTAGCATTTCTTGGCCACGCATATCTTCGTAGTCTAATCCTGATTTTTCCTTGTGAAGTATTTCGAAGGAGTCCACAGCATAGCGTGTTACATCTCCTTTGCCATCTAAAAATTCCACCACTTCGTTTAAATCTTTAATAGGATAAACTTCCACGTCTTGAACCACAGCACACTCGTCTTTGTTTTGGTCAGATACGACAAACTTTTTGTAGCCCATTTCTCTGCAAGAAATTATCATAGGAAGAGCGCCGTCAATTCGATTCACCGTTCCGTCTAAAGAAAGCTCCCCTAGAAATATGTATTCTGATGCTCTGTCTGTATTTAATTGATGAGAAGATGCCAAAATCCCCAAGGCAATAGCAAGATCTATTTGAGTTCCGTCTTTTTTTATATTAGCAGGAGCTAAGTTCGTAGTGATTCGCCCTAAAGGAAATTCCAAACCAGAATTTCTAACGGCAGACTTCGCCCTCTCCACAGATTCACGGACAGCAGTATCGGGAAGTCCTACAATATTAAACCGCGGCATCCCAGTTACGATGTCGGTTTCCACATCTATTATATGCCCTTGAAGCCCTTCTAAAGTACAAGTTTTTATACAAGAAAACATAACGCCTCCTAGTTATTATTTTATTTACAATTTTTCGATTCTATAATAATCAATCTTATACATTATAAAAAAGTAAACTATCAAAGCTATTAGTGATATCGAAGTTCTTAATTTAAAACCTCTAATAAAAAGTGGAATGATTATGACACTCAGAAAAAAAGAAAAATGTAAAATGAAATTATATTTTCCAGATTTTATAATTAAATCTTCTCCGTCGCTAACCTTTATTTTATTACTTTTTATGCCAAATCCTTTTACTTCAAGAATTACAGGATTGTCTACATCAAGCTGGATAGTTTCTTCGTGAGATATCAATGCCACTTCCTTATCATCTTCAAAAATTTTCACCTTAGACGCCATTCCATAAAATCCCGTATCTCTAGTGATTTTTACAGACATAATTACCTCCTAAGCAAATAATCATTTAATCTGTGAAGTCTTTCCCTAAAATATCTTCTCCAACAAATTCTAAGTCTTCAAATCCTTGGTAATCATTAAATGCTAAATTGTATAATCCTTCAAAGAATGAACCTTTTTCTTCAAGCTGCTCAATTATTACATTATTTTTCTCAACAATATTCTCTTCAGTGACAAGTTCTTTCAAAGTAACTGGCATCCATTCAATGATTTTTTTGAACGCATATGAATCTCCTGTGACTATCTCATAGAATTTGTCGATGCTTACTCTTCTAATTTTATTATGTCTTTTATTTACTCCGTCCAACCTTATTGACCATGGAATATCTTGACTCTTTTTAGCTATTACTTCTACTAGCATACAAGTCGCTTGATCGTCATCCAATATTTTACTTTGCATATTGATATAAGTTTTTTGAGAAGAAGATGAATTCATGGTATTATGTTTATTTTTTATTTCTGCATATATATGTCTTTCTTCATTGACAATATCAAAACCAAACATTGGTGTTTTCCAGCCTTCAATGTAATTAAAAATATTCTGGTGAAAATATCCAATAAAATTGTTTATGGTTTTGTCTTGTTGTCTAGTGACTTCTGCACTAATAATATTTTCTTTGTTTTCGCCAGTTGCAAAGTATGAAAATGTCATTTTAATAGGGTCAATGATATTTTTATTAAATTCATTTATATTCTTAGCAGCACTGATATCAACGATTGCTTTGAAAAAGGTCTTCAAATGAGATTTGTATTCTTCTTTTGTTATAAAGTCCATGTCCCAAGTCCTCATGACTTTCCTCCATTTCATATATTTTTTCTATTAATTGATACACTGATCGACCCATTTGATAGGCTAACTCTACTGGCACAGCGTTCCCAATTTGTTGATATTGACTTGAAACTGAGCCTACAAATTTGTATTCATCGGGAAATGACTGAATCCTTGCATATTCCCTTATTGTAAATGGTCTAGTTTCATCTGGATGACACCTTTCAGTCTGTTTTTGTGCTGGCGAACAAGTTAATGTCAATGAAGGTTCATCCCATGAAATTCTTCTAGCCATTCCACGTTTCCCACCTCCAGAATAAAAACTTTTTCCCATATATTCTTTGGCGATATCTTCAGGTAAGTCAACCCAGCTTCCTCCTGGCGGTACAAGTTCAAGCACGGATTTCTTCATAACTGAATACTGCTGACCTTCGGATTCGGGCACATCTATCAAAACATCTCTAAGAACAGGCCTATAATCATGTTTCTCAGGCCATTCAAATTCGATTGAATAATCTTTTCTAGTTCCAACAATAAAAATTCTCTCTCGTTTCTGCGCCACACCAAAGTCCCAGGCGTTTAATACTTTATAATCAATATAATATCCTAATTCACTTAATATATTTTTTATTGTAGAAAATGTTCTGCCTTTATCATGGGATAGTAAACCTCTTACGTTTTCTAACAAGAACACTTTTGGTTTAACACTATCTATTATTGAAGCCAATGAATAAAATACAGTACCTCTCGTATCTTCTAACCCTATTTTCTTTCCTGCATAACTAAATGGTTGGCAAGGAAATCCGCCAGAAAGTAAATCAATTTCATCAAATTTCAAGTATGATTCGATTCCTTTATCTGCTAAAATATTTATATCTTCAGTCAGAACATTCCAATCCGGAAAATTTGTCCTGACAGTATTATTTGCATCTTCGAAAAAATCCACTAACAAAAGAGGTTCAAATCCTGCTTTATGAAGACCCAGTGCTAAACCGCCTGCACCGGAAAAAAGCTCTATTACATTGTATCTTTTTTTCATTATACTAAGTCCCCTTTCATAATCATTAGTATATCATAGTCTACCATCATCTATTGAAATGCATCCACAAAATGATTTAAGGTATCTGTGCT
>CANRJQ010000050.1:0-10390 GCA_947630985.1 uncultured Clostridia bacterium
AAAATATCTCCTGATTCAGAATAAAGCATTAAGTTGTCATATTCTCCACTCATATCTGTTGCCAAAGTTGGAGTAACGGTAATTCCTTTTTTAGCCAATTCTATTACCGGAGCTAAAACTTCTTCTCTAGTCATTGAACCGTAATTTTCTAATGCGTATAGCCATCCTGCAACGTTTCCTGGGATTCCTACAGATTTTCCACCAAGTATTTTTTGGTTTCCTACTACTAGTTCTTTGCCTTCTTCGTTTTCGTAAGTAGACCACATGTCAGGAGTTGCTGCTGCTGGCGCTTTCTCTCTGAAATTTAAGAATATATTTTCACCATCAGCAGTGTGCATTGTCATAAATCCACCGCCGCCAACTCCCGTAGCATTTGGTTCAACTAAACTTAATGCAAATCCAACTGCTACTGCTGCGTCAACTGCATTTCCACCTGCTTCAATAATTTCTTTACCTATCTTTGAAGCTTCGTATTTACCTGATGCTACCACACCGCTTTCACCTGTGTCCCCTCTACCTGTTCTCACTAATTGATTTGATTCATCAAATAGAACAAAGTCATCTAGAGAAGTATAATCATCGTCTCCTGTTGCTACCTCTTCTGCTTCTTCAGCTTCTTCAGAAGTTTCAGTTGTAGCCGTTTCAGTCGTCTCTGTAGCTGGCGTTTCAGCCGGCGTCTGTGTTGGTTTCGTTTGGCAAGCTGCCAATATTAGCATTAAAGCTAATAATAACGATAAAATTCTTCTGTTTCTCATATTCCCTCCTAATATAAATTACTTAATTAAATACTGTCCAATTCTAGGTCCACCTAAGTCACTACCATCTGAGGAAGCAAATAACTCTTCATATGTTGGGACATTTTCAAAAACTACAGGTTTATCTGGATATTGATCTGAATATGCCTTAGTAAATTCTATAATCCCTTGAAGATGTCTTCCAACTCTTTCTTCTATTGAATGACCTTTCTCATCATATGGGACATATAAGAATCCTAAACTTTCTGCATATACATATGCCTTATCTTGTCCCGTTAAAGCAAGTCTTTCGCTAGTTTCTCCCCTCAGTCTTCCTTGGGAAGCATTTGCTGTTTCCATTAGAAGTGGAATTGTGTCAGTATAATCTCCTAATTCTCTGTGAGTCAATCCCCTTAAGTTTACAGGAGATGGCTCTAAAGCAATGTCTATTCCTGAAAATTGTAATTCCATTGTACCCACTGCTGCAATGCCCATTCCTTTTTCATGGGATACTGTAGCGTTAATTACTGGGTATTCTGGAGAGGCTTCGTGCAAATCAAATGTTAGGTCTATTTCTTCTGCTTTAATAAGTTGTACGATTCCGTATGCAACTCTTTCAGTTAAATTACCATCTGCTGCACCTGGATAAGCTCTGTTAATATTCCTCGTTTCCGATCCCGACAATCTTTGACCAGAAGCTTGATGTGTATAAACATCGGGGTCTGGCCATTGATGTATTGGATTAGTTGCCCTTGAACCGTAGCGAAGAATTAATTCCTCGCCATCTTTAGTTGTAAAGTGCATGCTCTGTGGAGAGCCTTCTTGTGGGTCATTGTGGGTAAAGGCACTTCTATTTGTATAAGGTAAAACATAGACAGTACCTTCATCGATAATAGCATTTTGTAAAAATAAGATTGCTGCTAAGTGTCCAGAAGGTTCATTAGGATGAGTTCCTCCTAGTATCAATGACTTTCCACCTGGGTTTTTTCCTTCCATTACATAGACTGGTGTGTCTCCTGGTGTGTCCTTCAAATCGCTAAAATAATCGGATAGCATAACAACTTTTGTAACTCCTGGTCCTGATGCGATCTCAGGTAGTTCACTCAAACTCTTATAGTTTGAACCTGTCACGAAGGCAATTATTAATGCTAAGCCAAGTAATATAGCTCCACTAATATATTTTTTATTCATATCTTCGCCTTTCTTTATCTACTTTATCATCAATAGTCTCAATAAAAGGGGTATTACTACAAGGGCTGCATTAGCTTGATTTAAAACTTTTTCTTCTGTAAATAAATTCCAAACTGTCAAGCCCAATACCAACGCTATCAATGCTCTATAAATTAAAGTTATCATCAGTTCCTCCTATTTAAATACTATAAATGGTGCCAATTGTGGAGAAAATACTATCATTACAATACTCCAAACAACCATCAAAACTATAGGCACAACACATTTTTTCATAACAGGAACATAGTTATCTAAATTTAGAACTTTTGCAGCAAATATTCCCGCCAAAGCTGTTGGTGGTACCATATCCCCTGCCCCTGCAATTAATGAAATAGCAGCTGCTGTGATAATTTGGTTTTTCGCCATAAAGGATAGTAAGAATGGAACCCCAAGAACAGATGCAGCACCAAAAGAAGAAACGGCTCCAAATAATGGAATTGAAATCGCCATAGCTACATAACGCATAGCATCTGGTAAACTTATACAAGTTGTTACTATAAATCCTCTAACTCCTGTCAATGTCATTATTTGAATAAACATTCCAACTCCCATCAAAATTCCCATAACAGGGAGTACATCTTTTATAGCGTTTTTTGATTCTTCTAGAATTTTAATTTTATATCCAGTAAATAGTCCTATTATGGATGAAATGATAAATACTAAAGGCATACCTAAATCTGGAATTGCAGGTACTAATTTATTTACAACCATTAGTACTATTGCTACAATTATTGGAATATAAATTCTAAAACCGAATTTTTGACGTGGTTCAAAGTTTAATTCTTTTTTTACTAACTCATAATTTAAATCCTTAACGTGTTTATATCCGAAATATAAAACGCTGAAAATTGCCATTGGAATAGTCAACAATAATAATGGACCTTCAAATCCCACATAGGGTATATCTATACCTCCACCAATTATCATGGCTGGGATATTAACAGGGGGAGCAATCATACCAAGTATTCCACCCATTGCCAAAATTGAAGCCGCTTCAACAGCTGGTATTCCCATTAATAAAAGTACAGGAGCCATAATTGAACCTGCAGACAAAACTGACGCCGTAGAAGATCCTGTAATCATACCTGGGAACATAATAACTAACATAACTAAAATAAGTAAAAGTGCAGGTTGTTTATGAAATTTTTCAATTATCAAAGATGAAATGGCATCTAAAGCACCTGACTTTTCTATAACTTTCATAAATATCATCGCACATGCAATTACCAAAATGGTATCTACATAAGAAAAAGTACCCTCAACTAAATGTCTAAGAGGCAATCCTTTCCCCCCCACTAATGCTCCAACTATAGAAGAAAGCATCATGGAAATACTAACAGGTAATTTTAACGCAAAGGCACAAACCAAAAACGTTCCAATCATGGCAAGGAAAATAATAAATTCTATACTCATTCAAAATCTCCTTTTTTAATAATGTGGAGCAATTTAAATTGCTCCACAAATTCTAGCTTACAAGCTTAATTATTTGAATATTCCTTCTAATGCGCCTGTTGTATCTGTAATAGAATCGATTAAATTAATTCCTATTCCTTTATCTTTAGCTAGGCCTTCCATCATACCATCTGAGTCTCCAGCTTTTACTACAATTGAGTAATCTGCTTTTTCAAAACTTGGAGCTATAAATCTATCAGAAAGTTCTCCTCTTCTAGCTTCCCCACCGATGTGAACAGCAATTATACTAAGTCCTGCTTCATCAGCAGCGTCAATAAGTTCTTTAACTCTAACAAGCTCAGCATCTGCATCGATTCCTGCAGCTCCTAATCCCTTAGATGAACCTCCTATAGCTAAAACTAAAGTCTTTGCATCGCCAATATCGGCAGATGTTGCTAAATTGTTAGAAGTATAATCTATTCCAACCCTTTCTAGCATAGACTTAACCATCTCAACGTCAGCACTTTGTCCTACAGAAGTTAATAAAACAGGTTCTTCTGCCTTATATTCTCCTGCTGGTTCTTCCGTTCCTTCAGCTGGCTCAGTAGTTTCAGCTGTTTCAGCTGGTTCTGTTGTCTCTGCTGGTTCTTGAGCAGGCGGTGTTTGAGCTGGCTCATTGTTTCCACACGCCACTGCAAAAATTAGCATTGACAGTACTAATAACGTAACAATTAATCTTTTCATATTTCCCTCCATATTTTAATTAAAGTTATGTCCTCTCAAAGATCTTAATATTTTTAATGTAATCTTCGTCTAAAATAGAACATACCGTATAATTTATATTATAAAGGGTTTATGCATACGTTTTCAATTTATTATCATATTTCTCACGGAATCTGCCAACTTTTTCACACAATTATCACAAAAAACCTCTGTTTCAAGGTTTTATTCTTAAAACAGAGGTAGTTCTTCTAAATATATTATGTCGTCTCTATCTTTAGCATCTCCTTCGGCTAAGATACAAACTTTGGTTTCTACAATTCCCCCTGCCAGCTTTACAAGTTCTTCCAAAGCTTTAATCGATTTGCCAGTAGATATGACATCGTCTACAATTGCCACTTTCTTTCCTTCAATCATTTTTGCATCTACGTCATTTAAAAATAAAGTCTGGGGATTTGAAGTCGTTATAGAAACTACAGAATGAGAAATGGGCTCGTTCATATAGGCTTTTACGCTTTTTCTTGCAACTATGTAATTTTTTATTCCTAATTCTTTAGATAGTTCATGGGTTAAAGGGATCCCCTTCGCTTCAGCTGTCACTAAGTAATCGACTTTTGGCATTTTTTCCTTTAGCATCTTTGCACAAAGAGAAACCATTTCCACATCTCCTAATATTACAAAACTTGCAATGGATAAATCCGGAGATATTTTTACGATTGGAAGCTCTCTCGTTAAATTTCCTATTTTCAATTCATAGATATTTTTATTCATATAATCACATCTCTCCTTTAAATTTACAGTATTATGAAATTATTCTTAATAATTACATTATTCTCTGATTGTGAATTTTTTAAAAATTGACTAAGGAATTTTTATTACTTATAATTAGTAGTATATTATAAAAAGGAGGATTAGTATATGACAAATGGTAATGAAAAGCGCAGCATGTCCTTAGCAATTAGAATTTTAATAGGTCTAGTTCTAGGGGTCGTAGTTGGTCTTGCCCTGCAAGGAAGTCCAGAAATTGCAAATACTTTCATTACTTTTATGACCAAGTCCAAGGCCTAACATCAATCCCCATAATTAATATGATTGATGAGACTATGAAAGATTTCAACAAAAACATAGGAGAAAAAGCTTTGATACTTTCTACAACGGGAACCAAACAAGCTGGTGTCTATGAAAGATACGCTAAAAACTATGGAATTGAGATAATAGATTTAGAAGAGAACTATTCTGATGAGATAAACAACATCATATATGATATTAAAAAGACTAATGACGTTGAAAGACCTGAATTCTTAGATTTGATAAGAAAACTAGATAAAGTTTATTCTCCTGATGGCTTTGTATTGGCATGTACGGAATTATCTCTAGTCCCCCTTGAAGGCTTAGATGGAATTAAAATAGTAGATGCAATGGATATTCTAGTTAGAGAGTCGATTTTACAAACAGGATACACTTTGGCATAAAACTGAAGCTGAATACAAAAAGTATTCAGCTTTTTTATTTATTTATCCTAATCTAATAGATTTTATTATATTTTCTAATTCGGTGAAATTTCTAGGAATAATATCTTTCTCAGTCTTAATTAGTTCTGCAAACTTTAATAAGTCAGGTTTTTCTAAATTACTTTCTTTTAATATTTTTTCGTCAGATAAAATACTTATAGTGTCCCCTTCTGCCAAGACTTTTCCATCTTTTAAAATTATTACTCTCTCTGCCCATTCCCAGGCAAAGTTTATGTCATGAGTAGATATGACTAGTCCAATCCCTCGTTTTTTCAAAATTTCTAATACTTCTTTAAACAGTTTTATATTTGAATAATCTAGGCCTGCAGTGGGTTCGTCAAAAATAATTATTTTTGGATCTAAAGCCAAAACACTGGCTATGCTTACAAGTTTTTTCTCTCCTCCGCTCAAAGCATATAGAGATTTTTTTCTTAGTTTTTGAATATCTAAAATATCCAAGACTCTTTCTACAACACTTCTAACTTCTTCATTGTTCATTCCCAGGTTAAAAGGTCCAAAGGATATTTCTTCTTCCACAGTTGGTGCAATAAACTGGGTTTCTGGATCTTGAAAAACTAGTCCCACAGTTTTTCTTAAGCTGGTCAAATCATTTTTGTCTTTTATGATATGACTCCCAATTGAGATCTCTCCAGAAGTAGGTTTGTAGACCCCATTTGTCGTAAGAAATAAGGTAGATTTTCCCATCCCATTTTCTCCAAGGACCACGACATTTTCTCCACTGAAAAATTCTAAAGTTATATCCTCTAAGGCAAATTTTTCTGAAACTGGATATTTATAAAATACGTTTTTCAACTTCACATTAAAACTTTTCATAATACTTTCTCCAAAATAAAAATCAAAACCAGAGTAAATAAAAATACTAAATACATCAGGCCATCTTTTGAACTCTCGTTGTCTTCCAAAAACCTCAATTGCCCTTGATACATTCTAGATTCCATTGCATTATAAGAATTCCTAGCCATATAAAAAGATTTATTAAATAATCTTGTGGCCAACATCATCGAAGTTTTGTAAGAGTTTCTAACTCCAGAAAATCCATGTCTTGCTCTAGCACTAATTTGTAACGAATTAAATACATAAAATAATGAAAAAACATATCTATATAACAAATACATCAGCTCTATTAAAACCCATGGAGTTTTTAATTTTTTCAATGCATAAATAACATCTCCCATGGGAGTTGTGGCTGCAAAATTTATAAGGACACTCACACTGGATAGAGAAACTAAAAATAGTTTTATTCCCTTTTCTTGAGAGGTTCTTGTTATAGATATAAAATAACTGAAAATTGGAATGTCGATATAACCAAGTTCAGTTTTAGTAATTGAAATTATAATTCCTAAAATACTCAACATTATAAAAATCAATGGTCCATGGATAAAATCTAAGTAATGTTTATATGAGGTTTTATTGATAATTGTAAAATGATAAATTGAAGCAATGAGTGCAACAAAAGAAATCAAAGGAGAGTTTGCTCCTACGATTATTACAATTGTAAAAAGAGTTATAAATAACTTCAATATGGGATTTATTCCTTTTTGAGGGCTATTATTTGATATGGTCTCCATAATTAAAAGGTTATTATGGTGTTGTTCATTATCAAAAAACAAAAAGAATCCAATTATACCAGCAATTCCTATGTAAGTTATAAATGGATTTAACCTCCCTAATCCCAATAGATAAAGGACTAGAGAGGCTAAAATTATCGTAAACATTACTTCTCCTCGATGGGTTTTCTTCTTCCAATAAAATATCCAAAGCCCAGACCGATTATTCCCGCTCCAAAGGCTGCTTGAAGGGCAAATAATAAACTTTCAGTTTCCCCTCCTGGCGGTTCTATAAAACTTTCTGCCCAAGGTTCATAGTTTGGGTTTAATTCTGCTATTACATTTTCAGCTTCTCCATCTGCTCCCCCGAATTCAGAATCTTGAATGGTGATTAGAGGATAAAGGACAATTGCTATAATAATTAATAATAAGATCGCTATAGTTGTTCCCTTTTTCATCTTGTAACACCTCCAAAATATCCTAAACTGTCTAATTCAGGTTTTGCCAAAGATTCCAATCCAATTATAACAATAACTGTTAGAATACCTTCGACAATTGCTAAAGGCACTTGTGTCACAGCAAATACACTTGCAAACTTTGTAAACGAAGCCATAATTCCTCCAACTTCACTGGGATGTGCAATTGCAAGTTGAATACTAGTAACCACATAAGTAAAGAGATTTCCCAATGCAGCTGCTATAAAAATCGAAAATTTCTTGTTGATATTCAATCTTTCTCCAAGCTTATACAATCCATAAGTTACAAATGGCCCTGCAATTCCCATACTAAAAGTATTTGCCCCTAAAGTCGTAAGACCTCCATGGGCAAGTAATATAGCTTGAAACAGTAGCACAACTAGTGCCACAACAGTACCTATAGTTGGGCCAAAGAAAATGCTAACCAATCCTGTGCCAGTGGGATGGCTAGAAGATCCTGTAACTGAAGGTAGCTTCAAAGCTGACAAAACGAAGGCATAGGCCCCTGCCATAGCTAAAATTATCATTGCATTTCGATTTTCTTTAGCAATTTTGTTTAAATTCTTAATTCCAAGTAACACAAAGGGAGTTGAGATTACTCCCCAAGCTATACAAAAGCTTAATGGAAGATATCCTTCCATTATGTGCATAGCCCTACCAACTCTTTGGAAACTAAATACCAGCACAAGAGATAACACAAATGATGCCAAAATTTTTTTCTTTCCTTTCACTTTTTCCTCCTATAATATAAAAAATACGCATTGGACTCTCCAATACGTAACTAAATATCACATATGTATTCTATAACTAACCTTGAGTCCGAAGGTATCGTTACACATTATGTATTGTATTCTGACTTAAAGATCATTGCGATTATCTTGCCTTCCCAGATTTCCTCCAGTGACATCTAATAGATAACCGCTCCCTTATTACAGCAGCGATTCCTGTGCGGGATTCTCACCCAACTTCCATGGTACAACCATATTTACATAATGCAATATTCAATTAAAACTAATTATAAAGGAAATATTATATATCGTCAATAAGATAAAAATAAAAAAAGAGCAGCAAAAGGTGCTTTACCATAGGGATTTATAATTCTAAAAAAAAATTGGCATGGTCGGTTTCAATATCGGCTATGCCGTTTTGCTTTCTGTATTAGGAATATCTATAGCACCAATGCAGTTATAGTATATCCTTATTTTCTGCTGTCTTTTGCCATTAACTTTCTCAGCTTTAAAGACGATTATCCTGTCCACAAATTCCCTAATAATTTCAGCATCTAGCTTTTTAATCTCGGTATACTTTTTTACTAGCTTTAGAAAATTGTCCGTATTCAAAGCTTGGTCTTTGACACTCTTTAATTTTTCACTAAGAAATTCTGCTTTCTTTTTTAGTTCTTCCTGCTCTTTTTCATAGTCAGAAGACATCTTAATAAATCTATCCTCCGTTAGCTTGCCAAAGACATGGTCTTCATAGAGCTTGCCAATAATGGTATCAAGGGCAGATATTCTATTTACAGCTTCATCTAGCTCCTTTTGATTTTGCCTTTGCTCCTTAAGCAAATTCTTCTCAGTTTTATTCATAACTAATTTTACAAATTCAGCTTCATGATTTTTAGCAAAGGCCACTATTTTTTGCAAGTCCTCCATAAGCAGTTCTTCCACAATTATGTTTCTTATCTGATGAGAAGAACAACCCCCTTTAACCTTACGATAGGTAGAGCAGACAAAATGCTCTCTTTCTTTAGTTATGGTTTTACCTCTTACTTGGTAGAGTTTCTTACCACAATCACCACAAAACATCATCCCAGATAAGATACCCATTTCACCAAGCCTTGAAGGTCTGCGTTTGCCTTCTCTTATCTTTTGAACTGTCTTCCATGTGCTTTCATCTATTATAGCTTCATGGGTGTTTTCAAAGATAAGCCAATCCTCTGGATCATTATCAATCTTAATATTGCTTTTATAAGACTTTTTACTGGTCTTAAAATTGGCTGTATGCCCTAGATACTCAATCCTTGAGAGGATATCAGCCACACTTCGAGCATTTCAAGCATAAGGGTTTTTAGGTGGTCTAGCTGGGTGTTTAAAGCCCATATTCCTTATGTGAACTGAAGGAACGCAGATAGATCTTTCTTCTAGCTTTCTAGCTATTTGTGTTGGTCCAAAGCCAGACATACAAAGTTTAAATATTTCTTTTACAACTTCAGCAGCTTCTTCATCAACTATCCATTTATTCTTATCCTCACTACTCTTTAGATAACCGTAGGGAGGGTTAGTAGCTAGAGGCTTTCCTGCTTCTCCTTTTGCTTTAAATACAGCTTTTATTTTCTTGCTAGTGTCTTTTGCATACCACTCATTAATGATATTCAAAAAGGGTGTAAAATCACTATCCTCTTGATTAGCACTGTCAATCCCATTGTTTATGGCTATAAATCTTACGTCAGCTTCGGGAAAAATTATCTCAGTATAATAACCCACCTTTAGATAGTCTCTTCCAAAGCGTGACATATCTTTAATAATCACAGTTTCTACTTTCCCAGCTTCTATATCATTAATCATACGATTAAAATCTGGCCTATCAAAAGTAGTGCCACTAAAGCCATCATCTATATAGAATACTGTGTTTTTCAAGCCATTATCATCTGCATACTTTTGTAAAATCGCCTTCTGATTTTTGATACTATTACTATCACCAGATAATTCATCATCTCTTGATAATCTGCAGTAAAGGGCTGTGATTTTATTAGCAGTGCT
>CANRJQ010000051.1:0-10314 GCA_947630985.1 uncultured Clostridia bacterium
ATACTGAAAGCGCCACCCAGATTAACAGGACTGGAATATTTCTTCCTAAAAATTTCTTTCCGACTATCATCAAAAGTAAACTGGCGATCAAAGTTATCCACCCGAATTTTCCCGAAACTAACCACTTTGGTGGATCCTTTTTTTGGATATTAAATTTTAAAGAGATCCATTCTGTTGGAATCATCACAGTGTTCATGGGACATAGATATCCACAGTAAAGTCTCCCAAATCCAATTGCAAGTATCAATGTGGCTGCAAAAAGTACTAGCCAGAGATTCATCTTGCCTATAAAAATTAAAAAGAAAAATGCTGCTAAAAATACTACTCTTATAGCTGTAATCATGTAATTAATTTTACCTCCCTAAAGTTGATATATTATGATTTTACATGTATAATTGCAAAAAAGGTGTTACCATGGTAACTAAAGGAGATTCTTATCAAAGATAATTTAAAGAAAATAAAAGATTTACAACTTTTAAAATGTTTATCACCAGAAGAAATAGAAGATAATTTATCCAAGGGAAACTTCGTCTCAAAGTCCTATGAAAATAATTCTATAATTCATTTTGATGGAGAAAAGTGTCATAATCTAGAAATAATTCTCCATGGAAAGATAGTCATAGACAGCATCGATGAAGATGGAAATCTTTTAAACATATCTGATTTCTATGGAGACGAGACTATCGGTGGGAATCTAATTTTCTCAAAAAATCCCTACTATCCCATGACCATAACAGCCAAATCTGAAGTAAAACTTTTGGAAATAAACCGACAAACTCTTTTTAAACTATTGGCAAGTAATGAAAAATTTTTGGAAGCTTTTTTGGAACTAATTTCATACAATGCCATGATTTTGGGAAATAGAATAAAATTCTACTCTAAAAAATCCATAAGAGAAAGTCTATTAAATTACCTAGAAAATGAAAAACAAATCCAAGGCTCTAATAAAATCATCTTAAATATAACCAAAAAAGAACTTGCAGAAAAATTAGGTTTCCAAAGAACTTCCCTGTCCAGAGAACTGGCAAAGATGAAAAAGGATGGGATTTTAGAGTTTGACAAGGATTCTATTACGCTATTGTAGTTATTAATAAGCTGATTATTGCCCTGTTTTAGGGCGTTTTTTAATGGAATTTTATAAACTTTATCGACGTGGGTTTTTATTTTTATCGTCTTGATATATTATTACAATATAACGAAAAACTAAGAACTATATTTATAAAATTCTTACATTACGCAGGAAAACGATTTACTCTATTATTATATTACTCCTATTATTAAATTCCAAAATGGAGGTGAGTAAAATAATTAAAATTATTAGAAAGGGGAACGAAAAAATGGATATATCTAAGGAAGTTAATAAGTATACTGATGAACTAATTATGTTAAGAAGACATTTTCATATGTATCCAGAATTGGGATTCCAAGAATTTAAAACTCAAGAATACATAATAAATTACTTGGAAAATTTAGGATTGAATCCCAAAAAGATGGCAAAAACTGGTGTGGTGGCTTTGTTGGAAGGCAATAGTCCAGGAAAAACTCTTATGTTAAGGGCAGATATGGATGCCTTGATGGTGGAAGAAGAAACTGATGAGGATTACAAATCTAGAAATCCTGGAACAATGCACGCTTGTGGGCATGACGGACATATGGCCATGATGTTAATAACTGCAAAAATACTTACAGAAAATAAGGATAAGTTTTCAGGAAATGTAAAGTTCGTATTCCAGCCTAACGAAGAAGACGCTGGTGCCTATTTAATGGTGAGGGAAGGAGTTTTGGAAAATCCTAAAGTAGATGCTGCCATGGCTATACACCTTTGGTCTCCTATCGAAACGGGAATGATGAGCATACAAGAAGGACCTGTTATGGGAGCTATGGATATATTTAGGCTAGAGATATTGGGAAAAGGTGGACACACTGCTCTTCCCCAAGATGCCCTAGATCCTATCTATATTGCATCGCAAATCGTAATAAACATACAAGCTATTCAGACCAAGGAGATAAATCCCTTGACTCCTACTACTATAAGTGTAGCGAAGTTAGTTTCAGGAACTTCTCCTAATATTATTCCCAGTAAGGCGGAACTAGAGGGGACTATAAGGTATCTCTATAAAGGAGATAAAAATTCTTTAGAAAATCCCCTAGGCAGATTTGAAAGAATAGTTAAGGGAATTTGTGACACCTATGGAGCTAGTTACAATTTAGAAATTACCCCAAGTAATTTTGTAGTCGATAACGATTCAGAAATTGCAAATTTGATAAAGAAAAATGCTGAGGAGCTAATCGGTTCAGAAAATATTGTACCTTATCAAACAATGGCAGGAGAAGATTTCAGCGAATTTACAAAAGAAATTCCAGCTTGCTTGTTCTTTGTAGGAATGAAAAACATTGAAAAAAATACACATTATCCACATCATCATCCTAAATTTAATATTGATGAAGATGCCTTAGACCTTGGTGTGGAAATGCATGTGAGAAATACTTTGAGATATTTAAATGATTTAGAGGAGGTGTAGTACATGGAAATTATAAAAAAAGTAGACGATATAATAGCAAAGATTGAAGGAATTTTCTTATCTACCAGTATTATCGGAATGACTATTTTGCTAGTGGGCAATGTATTTGCTAGAAGAGTTTTGAATCAGTCTTGGACTTTTGCAGAAGAGATAGGACAGTTTCTAGTAGTTGTGGCTACTTTTATGGGTTTAGGTTATGCCGTTAAATTAAATCAACACGTTAATATGACAGCAGTATTGGATTTGGTTCCCAAGAAGACAAAAAAGACGTTGGTAATGATAATTGCTTTTTTATCTATGATAACTTTGTTTTATTTTGCTTATTTGGGATTTAAATACGCTTTTCTAGTTTATGAAAGTGGTAGGGTGACGCCTGCTTTGGAATTACCTAGATATATAGTAACGATTTTTATGCCTTTGGGATTTTTATCTGGAGCTGTAAGATATCTAGTTACTTTGATGCTTAATATTAAACACAAGGATCTGATTTATGTGGGTATCGACACTCCTGAATTGGATTACGATGAAGAATAAATTTTGTAGAAAATAAAAAGGAGAAAATATATGGTTGCAACCTTATTAATTATATTATTCGTCCTCTTGTTTTTAGGGGCGCCACTAATGCTAGGGCTGTTACTCAGTTCCTTCGGTGCTATATCTCTTTACATGCCTGATATAGATCCCATGTGGCTAACTCAACAAATTACAGGAGGAGTAGAGTCCTTCACTCTTTTAGCCGTTCCCATGTTTATCTTTGGAGCTGACATCATGAGTACGGGACAAACTTCCAATAGATTGTTGGATTTGATAAATGCATTTGTTGGACATATTCGCGGTGGTTTAGCCATCAGTACTGCTGCCACTTGTACGTTTTTTGGAGCTATTTCAGGTTCTACCCAAGCTACTGTAGTAGCAATTGGTAGACCCATGTTTGGAAAGATGGTAGAAAAAGGTTATGGAGTTTCTGAGACATTGGCACTTATAATTAACGCTGCTAATATAGCACTTCTGATACCACCTAGTGTAATTATGGTTATGTACGGAGTTGTTACAGGAGCATCTGTTGGAGAATTGTTCATAGCAGGGATTGGACCTGGATTATTGATATTATTATTCTTTGCAGTTTTCAACTACTTCGACGCAAAGAGAAAGAATATTCCTTTTGACGGAAAAGCCACTGGCGCAGAAAGATGGGAAGCTTTTAAAAAGGCATTGCTACCACTGGGCTTTCCTGGAATAATCATCGGTGGAATCTACACTGGTACCTTTAGTCCTACGGAAGCTGCTGCAGTTTCTGCAGTGTACGCATTGGTTTTAGAAGTCATCATTTAAAATCCATATCCTTTAAGGATATTCCTAGAGTTGCTCTATCCTCTGGAGTTGTAACCTCAGTAGTATTCGTTTTAGTGGCTGCTGGAAATGCTTTTGCATGGATGTTCTCTTTAGCTAGAGTACCTCAATTACTTACAGCGACACTACTAGGACCAGATGCTGGACCTATAAAGATATTGGTACTTGCTAGTATATTTTTCTTTGTAGCCTGTATGTTTGTGGATCAGTTAGTTGCAATAATTATTCTAGCTCCTATGTTTGTGGGACCTGCTTTGGCAGCTGGAATAGACCCTATTCACTTGGGAATTATAGTAACAGCACAATGTGCAATCGGATCGGTTACACCGCCATTTGGTTGTAATATATTTACAGCTTCTGCTGTGTTTCACAAGTCATATATGACTGTAATTAGAAAAACCTTACCGTATTTCGTGATGTATTTCATCACAAGTATACTTATGATTATGTTCCCGCAGATAGCACTGTTTTCAAGAGATTTACTGTTTTAGGAGGCAGATATGAAAAACAAATTACTACTTATTTTAATAATATTACTGTCTCTTATGCTTTTCGTAGGTTGTCAAAGAGGGGCAATTGGGGGCGATACTATAGTATGGCGATTCGGGCATGAAGAGACTCCTGGCTCCATTCAAGACATCTACTCCCACGAATTTAAGAGATTAGTAGAAGAAAAATCAAATGGAAAGATTACGGTAGAAATTTATCGTGCTGGTGAAATTGGAGAAGTTACAGATTATTTGGAATTTACCCAAGGCGGACTCTTACAATTTTGTATCTTAAATCCTGGTACAACAGCTACAACCATTCCTGAAAATAATATTTTCTATAATCATTTCCTAATGCCTGAAAAAAAGGAAGACATAAAAGAATTACTTAGAACCAGTAAAGCCATAGAGATGTTAAATGAGATAAATTTAGAAGAAGATTTATATATATTGGATTGGTTTTACGAAGGCTTCAACGCTTGGACTGCTGATAAGGTAATAAGATCTCCCCAAGATTTTAGAGGAGTAAAGATTAGAACCATGGCATCTCCCCTAATCGTTTCTTCTTACCAAGCATATAGCGCAAATCCTACACCTATGTCTTATACCGAAGTTTATTCAGGACTACAATTAAAGCAAATTGACGCACAGGTTAATCCAGTTTTTGCTATACAAGAAATGAAGTTCTATGAGGTTCAAGATTATATAATTTTAGCTAAACAAGATGGATTTTTCGCATCCCTAGCTGCCAATCCTGACTTCTTCTATGAACTGGACGACGAAACTAAGAGCATGTTACTTGAAATTGTGGAAGAATTAAATGACTTTATTATAGACACCCAAGAATCAGTAAATGAAGAACGATTGGAGATGATTAAAGAATCTAGCGATATCGAAATTATAGAATTGACAGATGAAGAAAGAGAAGTATTTAGAGAAGCTGCTATGCCTGTAAGGGAAATATTTTTAAAATCTGTTGGAGAAAAAGGAGTAGACATTTTAAGATTAATTGAAGAAGAAGCCCAAGAAATTATAGAAAAAAATAAAGAATAAAGGAGAGAGTGAGAATGTTAGAGTTTACAAAAGAAGAATTTCTAAGTCGTTTAGACAAAATTAAGGAACGAATGAGAGAAAAAAATATAGATGTGCTATTAGTAACGGATCCCGCCAATATGAATTACATAACAGGATACAATGCTTGGTCCTTTTACGTTCACCAAATGGTTGCCGTACTACTAGACGAAGAAGAACCTGTTTGGATAGGTAGATTTATGGATGCCATAGCTTGTCGAAAGACTGCATGGATAAATCATGAAAATATTATAGGTTATAGTGACCTCTTTGTACAAAGCACAGAAGTGCATCCTATGGATTTCGTAGCAGATACATTGGAAACCAGAGGCCAAGGAGTTAAGACTATAGCTGTAGAGATGGATAACTATTACTTCACAGCAAAAGCTATGGAAAGCCTACGAAAAGGTCTTCCCAATGCAAAATTCGTAGATGCCCAAGGTTTAGTAAATTGGGTGAGAATAATTAAGTCCGATACAGAAATTGAGCATATGAAACGCGCTGGTAAAATTATGGAAAAAGGCATGATGGACGCTATCAACTACTTAGACGTAGGTGTGAGAAAATGTGACATGGCTGCTGAAATCTATAGAACTTTTACTTCTGGAACAAAAGAGTTTGGAGGAGATTACGCATCTATAGTGCCACTGATGCCAACGGGAATAGATGCTGGTGCATGCCATCTAACTTGGACTGATGAAAAATATAAAGACGGAGATATAGTTATTTTTGAATTAGCTGGTGCTTATAAAAGATACCATTCTCCTATGTCTAGAACAATTTCTTTAGGTAAACCTACCCAAAAACTAGAAGATACAGCGAAAATCACCATAGAAGGTTTGAATATGGCTCTGGATTTTATTAAACCAGGCGTAACAGCAGAAGAAGTAGAAGCTGTCTGGTCTAACAATCTAAAGAGATACGGTCTCGAGAAAGAGTCTAGAATTGGATATTCCACCGGCCTAAACTACCCACCTGATTGGGGTGAGCATACTATAAGCTTGCGCCCAGGAGATAAGACTGTCTTACAAAAAAACATGACACTCCACGTAATCCCAGGAATGTATTATGAAGATTTCGGAGTAGAAATCAGCGAAGCTATACTGATTACTGAAACTGGCTGTGAACCACTTGCCAATGTGGAGAGAAAATTATTTATTAAATAAACAGAAAATAAATACCCCTAGAATCAGAACTGTTTAAGTTCTGATTCTTTTTTAGTATCCAACTTGACAATTATTCTGTGAGAGAATACCATAAAGATAATTACAAATAAAAAGAACAGAGGCGATAATCATGAGTATCAAACTAAATGAAATCTTAAAATTAAATCATTTTGAACATGCAAAAGTTCTTACAGATATCCCCTTACAGGGTGAATTTCCTGTGGAAGCCATTTCTGTTCAAGAGTATCCCGCCGAAGCTTTTGTGCGAAATAATGAATTCATTTTAACTACTTGCATGTCTTGTGATGAGATGGACATTTTTGTGCATTTCATAGAAGGACTTTGTAGACTTAATGTAACTGCTGTTGCCATCGCCATGGGTTGTTATATTGAGGAAATTCCTCGTGAAATCATTGGAATAGCGGAAAGAAATAACTTAGTTATGATTACTATACCTTGGGAAGTCGCTTTTAGTAATATAGTAGAAGACGTTTTTAATTTATTAAAATTAGAAAAAAATCTAGAATTAGAAAAATACAGACTTTTAAAAGACAGGCTCATTTCCATGTTTCTTGAAAGAAAAGATTTAAAAGAAGCCTTAAACTTTATTGAAGATACTGTCTCGGTTCCTTGTGGGATTTTTGATAATAAGAAAAATTTGATTACTAAAAGTAATGGTTTTCTCAAAGATGACGAAGGTCTTCAAATATTTTCCTATAAGGTAAATCACAGCGATATAGTCTATGGTCAGTTATCTCTAGATTTAAAAGACAGAGATTTGACCCAATTGGAGCGAATTGAATTTGATAAAATTATTAAATACAATGTCATAAGTCCCATACTCCTTTGGTTTGAGAGAGATCAAGTAATTCACGAAATGGAACTTCACCATAAGGAGAAGTTTATCCTAAGTTTAGTTGAACAAAAGGACAGAGACAGGGATAAAGTAATAGCTGAAGGAAAGAGCTATGGTTTTGATTTGGATAAGTCGTTTATCGCTTTGGTAGCCAAAGTGGACTTCAATGGATATCTAGATGATGAGTCTGAAATTATTAAAACTCTAAAAGATATGGCTATCAGAATAGCAAAAGCTGAGGATAGGGATTGTCTTGTTGCATATAGCAATTCATTTTTAATTATTTTCCTAGAAGATATTAAGGAGTCCTTAGAACATGAAAAATCCTATATCAAAAAGTTTGTAATCACCATGGACAATCTCTATCCAAATTTAACTTTTGTGTGGGGTATTGGTGGATCTTATGAGGATTGCAATACCATATATTATTCTTATATGGACGCGATAATGAGCTTAAAAAGCGGATTGCAATACGGAACTGATACTATAAACACCATGAATACGACTTTGGAGTATCAAGTATTTACTGAGCTAGCTAAAAACAAATCCATAATGAAAATTGTAGACAAGGTCTTGGAAGATTTATCCCAAGATAATTCCATGGACTTACTCCTTACGCTAAACGAATATTACTTAAACAATCGTAACATTTCAAAAACTGCTGAAAAAATTTATCTCCACAGACAGTCTTTAAATTATAGATTGAAGAAGATAGAATCTTTAACGGGACTGACCTTAGATGATCCTAGGGAGTCATTTTTGCTAGAACTTTGCATCAAAATGTATCACTTTAATCAGTTGAGAAAACTTTAGAAAAGTTGTATAAAGCAAGATAGAATTATTTATACAATTTTGACATCAAATTAGAAATCTTCCTTTGGTACAATATATTCACTGAATATAAAACCATAAGGAGGTTTTTTAATGGAAAAGAAAAAAGGATTAAACACGGATTTATTACACGCGGCACAAACGAGAGACCCACTATGTGGATCCCATGTGGCACCTATTTATCAAACATCTACTTACGTTTTTGAAACTACTGACGAAGCTATATATCTTAATCAACACCAAGACGAAGGCTATACATACTCTAGATTTGGAAACCCTACTGTAGCTGAATTTGAAAGGAAAATGGCATACCTAGAAGGTGGAGAGGCAGCTCTCGGAGTGGGTTCAGGTATGGCAGCTATTACAACTGCAATTATGACGGCTACAAAAGCTGGAGATCATATTATAGCACCAAATATAATCTACGGATGTACATTTGCATTCTTCGACCAAGTTCTACCTAGCTATGGCGTGGAAGTTACTTTAATCGATCCAGGTAATATCGAACAACTTAAAGCAGCTATAAAAGAAAATACAACTACTGTTTATGTGGAAACACCTGCAAACCCAGTATTAGTTTTGACTGACATTGAAGAAATGGCAAAAGTGACTAAGGAACACGGTCTTACCATGATAGTAGACTCCACTTTCGCCTCCCCTGCACTTCAAAACCCTATAGCATTAGGAGCAGACGTTGCAGTTCACAGTGCCACAAAATATCTTTGCGGCCATGGAAATGTAGTAGCAGGAGTTCTAGTGGGAACCAAAAAATTTGTAGACAAGGCAAGATTCCCATATGTCCAAACCTTCGGAGCTGTTTTATCTCCCTTTGACGCTTGGTTATTGTTAACGGGAATGAAAACTCTAGGCATCAGAATGGAAAGACACTGTTACAATGCTCAAAAGGTAGCTGAATATCTAGAAGCCCATGAAATGGTGGACAAAGTTTACTATCCAGGCCTAGAATCCCACGCAACTCACGCTATTGCTAAAAAGCAAATGAGAGGCTACGGCGGAATGATGTCTTTCGATATCAAAGGCGGAATCGAAGGAGCTAAGAAATTTATGGACTCAGTGAAAGTCTTCTCATTAGCAACAAGTCTAGGAAATATAGACTCCCTAGTGCAACATTCACCTACCATGAGTCATTTCGATATGTCACCAGAAGAAAGAGAAGCTGTAGGAATAAAAGACGGACAAGTAAGAGTATCCATAGGAATTGAAGATGTGGAAGATTTAATAGGAGATTTGGAACAAGCATTGCAAAAAGTTAAAGAATCTCTGTAAAATAAAAATTAATTAGTAAAAATGCCTGCTTCATAGTCTATATTCTAGAAAATGAAGCAGGCGTATTTATGCAAAGTTTCGATATTGATTTGCCTGAGTCATAAACATTTCTGAATACAATCCATTTCTATTCATTAACTCCCGGTGATTACCTTCTTCAATTATTTTTCCTCCGTCACAAACTAAAATACGATCAGCATACTGAGTGCTAGATAGTCTATGGGAAATAAAAATAGAGGTTTTGTTTTGAGAAATTGATAGCATATGGTTAAATATTTCTTCTTCACTTCTGGGATCCAAGGCTGCTGTTGGTTCGTCCATAATGACAAATGGTCCGTCATGGAAAATACTTCTAGAAAGGGCAATTTTTTGGCCCTGACCTCCTGAAGGTAATATTCCTTCATCGCTAAACAAACTAGAGATGTATGTGTTTTCTTTCTCAGGGAGATTATCAATCCATTCTTTTAAGCTCATTTTTTCTAAGGAAGAATTTATTTTATTTACATCTTTTACGCTCAATAATTCTTCTTGTTTGTAGGCTATATTCTCACTGATTTTAAAAGGAAAAAGTCTAAAATTCTGAAAAGTAATTGATAATATTTTGTAGTAAAAGTTCTTATCAATTTCTCTAATGTCAATTCCATTTAATTTTATAACACCTTTTATCGGTTTATAAAACCCGCAGATTAGCTTGATTATGGTGCTTTTACCAGATCCATTCTTTCCTACTAGAGCAATTCTCT
>CANRJQ010000052.1:0-10183 GCA_947630985.1 uncultured Clostridia bacterium
TTTCTTCCAAAAAAAGTAATTCATAGGAAGGATTATGTATAATTTCTGTAGTCCCAGTAATGCCGTATTTCTCTAAATTTAGTTTTTTCAAATCAAAATCTCCTTTCAAATTACATAATATACCCCTAAACATAATTACTGTTAATTATATCATGAAAAAGTAAACCGAAAGCATTTCTAGCAAAATAAATATAAATTAATACTATTTCTAATTTTTAAAATAAAATTGGAAGGCATTTTAGGCGAAAGGAGATATTGTAACATAATCAGCCACTGTAATTTTTAATAATATGATTAAATAAAAATCTGGTCATTTAATATCGACCAGATTTTATTTATACTATTCTATTTTGCAAAACTCCATCTTGAAATTTTTGTAAATTATCTACGGCAGTATCTAGGATTCTTTCTAGGGCTTCTTTTGCCAGCCATGCCATATGGGGAGTAATTATTATATTTTTTGCATTTAACAATGGGTTATTTTCTTCGATGGGCTCTACACTTACAGTATCTACTCCAGCTCCAGCAATCCAATCATTGTTAAGTGCATTTGCCAAATCACTTTCGTTTACAAGTCCACCCCTAGACATATTCAATAAATATGCCGTTGGTTTCATTTGTTTTAAGAAAATTTCGTTGACCATTTGGTAATTGTCTTCGGTTAAATTGCAATGAAGGGATACGAAGTCTGATTCTTTTAATAATTTTTCTAAAGATACAAATTCAACTCCATCTTCAATTCTATAATTTCCCTTTCTATCTAGGACAAGTACATTCATCCTGAATGCTTTTGCGATTTCAGAAACTCTTTGTCCAATTTTTCCAAAACCAATAATTCCCAAAGTTTTTCCATTTAAATCAAATTGAGGAGTTAGGTTGAAGCAAAAACTATTTTTTTCTTGCCACATGCCTTCCTTAACAGCTTGGTAGTGGAGTTCGTATCGTCTTGCCAAGCTGAGCATCATTCCAAAAGTAAATTCAGCCACAGTATCCGTTCCATAAGAAGGCACATTTGTAACTGCTATACCTTTTTCCTTTGCATACTGAACATCTACTACATTGTAACCTGTAGCCACAACGCCAATGTATTTTAAATTTTTTGCAGCGTCTAATTCACTTTTTCCCAAAACCACTTTATTTGTGATAATTGCGTCAGCATCTTTTATTCTGTCTATAGTTTCATCTCGCGAAGTGTTATCATACTTTATAACATTTTCAAAAACATCAAACACAGACCATTGTTTCTCTGTGATTATGTGATTTAACATATCCAAAATTACTATTTTCATAAAACCACCTCGTATCCTATCCCATAATATTCATAACAATTGGCAAAACTATTGCGGTTATGATTCCAGCGATTGCTATAGAGAGTCCGCTTAGAGCGCCTTCTATTTCGCCCATTTCTATTGCCTTTGCAGTTCCTGAGGCGTGACTGGTGGTTCCTATGGCTACGCCTTTTGCTACAGGATCTTTTACGTTAAATATTTTAAAAATAGTTGGGGCTAGAATGGCTCCAGAAATTCCTCTTAACGCAATCGAAATAGATACGATTGCTCCTAATCCGCCTATTTGTTCAGTCAATGGTATTGCAATAGCGGTGGTGATGGATTGAGATACTAACGAAAGTTTAAGTTGTTCGCTCACTCCAAATAAATTTGCAAGTAAAATTACACTTACTATTGCTGTCACTGCTCCTGCGAGGACTCCTACTAGAACAGGAATTAAGTTTTTCTTTAAAGTTTCTAAATTTTTATATAATGGCACTATCAATGATACTGTTGCAGGTGCTACAAAAAACGTGACGTAATTGGCTCCGACTTTATATTCGTCGTAGCTAATCCCTGTAACTTTCATCAACACTACACATGTAATTATTCCTACGAAAATCGGGTTTAAAAGTGGCTGATTATATTTTTTTGAAAGCCACATTCCCAGTAAATAACCTATGAGCGTAAACATCACTCCGTAATATGGACTGCTGTTCATGACTTCATCACCTTTTGTATTAAGGACACAACTGTTCCAGTAACTCCCATGGTTATGAACATTGAAAGAAGTACAATTCCTGCAAATTTCAACAAGTCAGCTTGTATTAATCCATAAACATTGACAATTGCCACACTTGGTGGGATTAAGAAAAATTGCATATTGTCTAGTAATCCGCCACTTGCAATGGCTACGTCGTCTACTTTTACTATTTTAAAATTTAGTGCAATAAAAAAATAAATCATTCCGTAAACCGTTTCAGGTATTGGAAAGGCAATAAATAATTTGGTAATGCTCCCTAAGAGCAGACAGAAAAATATTATTCCAAATTCTTTTATTATTTTCAAATTATCTCCTCCCTAAAATTTTGAAATTAATACTATCATATCAAAAAATCTAATATTAAGCCATTTTATTAATAATATATCTAGATAAATCCACCAAGGAAATAAACTCAAATGACATTTGCAAATTTTCCCTAATGATATAAAATATCTTTATAGAGGTTAATTATGTTTTTTATTTTTGGGATTAATACGAAACAAGAAAAGTTGAATTTTGACGAGTTAAAGATCTGCAAAGTTTGTGGCTCTTATGGTCGTTATGAAGTTTATTTGGAATACACTGCTTTGAGTTTATTTTTTATTCCCGTTTTTAAATGGGGTAAGAAGTATTTTGTGAGAGCTAATTGTTGTGGCAGTATATTTTCTATCTCTTATGAGATTGGAAGAGATGTGGAGTGGGGAAGGATTACAAGTATTCGAGATGAGGATTTGATTCCCATCAGGACCAATTATCATCATAAAAGGTCTTGTAACAATTGCGGATTTGAACTGGAAGATGGACATATTTATTGCCCAAAATGCGGGACGAAAAATTAAACCGATATACTTGAATTTCTGGATTTCGAGGAGTATAATTCCTAGATGGATGTGAAGAAATATGAATGCAATAAATAAAAAATTTAAAGATATATCACTAAATCCTCCATTGTTTTTAACGATTGGTTTTGGCATTTTAATTTTAGTCGGAGCCTTGTTATTGAATATGGGGGTTTTTACAAAAAGTGGTGAGTCTGTTGGTTTTATAAATGCGCTTTTGACAGCTGGAAGTGCTTCTTGTGTTACGGGACTCGTCGTTGTAAACACCGGTGAGTTTTGGAATTTCTGGGGGCAGCTGGTTATAATTATCTTAATCCAAATAGGTGGATTGGGAATTATGACGTTGGCGACATTATTTCCCATGATTATGAGAAAGAGAATCGGACTTACAAGCAGACAGATAATTAGAGAACAATTAAATGTAGATACCTTTAGTGGTATGGTTAAACTTTTGAAATACGTTTTGGCTTTCACTTTTACCGTTGAATTTATTGGTGCTATAATTATGGCTACAGAATTCATTCCTGCTTACGGATTAAAGGACGGGATTTGGTTTAGCATATTCCATTCCATATCTGCTTTTTGTAACGCTGGATTTGATTTAACAGGAGACTCTGTAGTTCCATTTCAAAATAGTTTTCCCATCAACATAGCTATTATGTTGTTGATTACTATTGGAGGGTTGGGATTTCAGGTTTCTTCTGAGTTGATTAACAAGAGAAGTATAAAAAAATTGTCAGTACATGGGAAAATAGTTTTGATTATGTCAGGCCTGCTCATAGTGAGTGGGGCTTTAATATTTTTCTTAATTGAACATAACAATCCATATACTCTAGGCGGACAGGGAGCTTATCCCAAAGTAATTCAATCCTTTTTCCAGTCAGTAATAACTAGGACTGCAGGATTTTACAGTGTAGATATAACAAAAATAAGGGATACTTCGGCAGTGCTTATGATTATTCTCATGTTTATCGGTGGCTCACCTGGTTCGACAGCAGTGGGTCTTAAGACGACTACCTTTGGTATATTGTTTGCATCTACCATAGCTACGATTCGCGGACAAGAACATGTGGTGATTTTTAAAAAGAGAATATCGAATACCATCATACAAAAGGCTTTGGCGTTGGTTATGATTAGTATATTTTTGGTAATTGGAATTTCTTTTGTTTTGACAATTACTGAAGTTCATAATTTTTTGGATATTTTATTTGAAGTGACATCGGCTTATGCTACAGTGGGACTTACTCGTGGAATTACTCCAGGACTTACTGATGTAGGCAAACTTATTATCACTTTGACGATGTATATAGGCAGAATTGGACCACTTACCATGGCCTTTGCTTTTGGTAAGGCAGCTAAGAGTTCGAAATTGGATTTCCCAGACGCTAATATTAGTGTGGGTTAGGAGGAATTTAAATGAAAGTTAATTCGGTAGTAGTATTCGGTGCGGGACGATTTGGTTCCGCTTTGGCAAAAGAATTATTCATAGAAGATATTGAGGTTATGGTAATAGATAATGACGAGGAGAAAATCCAAGAAATCTCTCCTTATGTGACGACGGCTATAATAGCTGACGTGTTGGACGAGGGGGCTATTAAAGAATTAGGCTTAAGTAATTTTGATGTGGCTGTGGTGGCGATTGGAAGTAATCTTGAAGCATCTATAGTAGCAGCAGTAGAGGCAAAGGAATATGACATACCTATGATTTATGCTAAAGCTGGAACTGATATGCAATCTAGGATTTTAAAAAAAGTGGGAGTGGATCAAGTCATATATCCTGAAATAGAATTAGGAGAAAGACTTGCACGTTCTATATCTGGAAAAAGCATAATCGAATATATTCACTTTAGCGAAGAATATTCCATAGTAGAGATAAATGCTCCGCAAAATTGGTCGGGAAAATCTCTAAAGGAATTGGACGTGAGAAATAAGTTCAATATCAATATCATCGCCATTAGAAAGAAAAATAAAACGGTAGTATCTCCTTCAGCTTCAGAGAAAATAGAAAAAGGAGACAGCTTAATCGTAATAGGCGAAGATCAATATTTAAGGAAAATGGAGAAACATGCATAATTTTATAAATTCAGAAGAAAATAAGAAAATAAAATTTATTAAAAGTTTAAAACAAAAAAAGGCCAGAACTAGGGAATCCACATATATACTAGAAGGAATCAAACCAGTGATGGAAGCCATTACTGAAGGGATAAGAATTCGTGAAATATTTTTATCCAAAAGTTTTTTTGAAGATGGAATGAAAGATTATCCTGATTTGCAAAAACAAAAGTTAAATATAATAGAAGATAAAATTTTCTATCAAATCACTGACACTGTAAACTCTCAAGGAATATTTGCTTCTGTATTTGCAGATTTAAAAGATGTGGAAGATATTTTGCCCTTTGGAAGATATATTCTCCTAGATGGACTTTCAGATCCAGGAAATATGGGTGGAATTATTCGCGGCGTAGACGCCTTTGGCTTTGACGGACTTATTGTGGGTCCTAACTCTGTGGACGTTTTAAATGAAAAGGTGGTTCGCTCCACCATGTCTTCTATTTTTCGCATAAATATTTATGTTATGAAAAATATGGACGAGATGGAAATTTTAAAATCTAGAATGTTTAGAATTTTAGCTACTTCATTAGAAGAAAAAAGTTTCACTGCAAAAGATTCAGATTTAAAAGATAATGTCGTAATAATTATCGGAAACGAATCCCAAGGAGTTTCAGATGGAATGAAAAAGTTTGCTAGCCAATCCTTATACATTCCTATGGTGGGCGGAGCGGAATCTTTGAACGCCAATGTCTCGGCATCTATATTAATGTACGAATCCATGAGGCAAAGAAGTTGAAAATTTGTATATGCGATAAAAATTTACCCAAAATCTCCAAAGAACAACTTGAAGATTTTGGGTTTTTATTAATAGAAACGAAAGAGCTTGAGAATTTCCATTCACCACTGGGCACTCATCCCGACATACAAGTTTGCAAGATAAAGGAAAATTTACTTGTAGTTGAGCCATCTGTTTATTCATACTACAATAATTTATTGTCAAAGTATGGTATAATAATAAAATCAGGTGAAAAAATTGTGGAGGATATTTATCCTAAAGATTGTTTATACAATTTGGCGTCCAATGGTGAGATAGCCATTCACAATTTTGAAATCACCGAAGAAAATATTTTAAATGAAATAGATTTTGAAAAGGTCCACGTGAACCAAGGCTATGGAAAGTGCAATGTTTTGTTTACGAAGTCAGGAGTAATTACATCTGACAACGGAATTTACAAAGCCCTAGGGGATAGACGAAAGCTTTTGATTGAGACAGGTGATATCGACTTAGATGGATATGACTATGGATTTATCGGCGGAGCTAGTGGATATTCAGATGCAGTTTACTTTATCGGAAATATTCAAAATCACAAAGATTTTCATAAGATAGAAACATTTTTAAAAGAAGAAGATACACAATACGAAATTTTGGGAGATTTTAAATTAAAAGACTTTGGGTCTTTGATATTTTTAGAAATTTAGGAGGAAATTAAATGACACAAATAGTAAAACCATCGATTTTACCAGGGTTTATGGAATTATTGCCAAAAGATCAGATTCAATTCAATCGAATTAAGGATGTGATAAGACAAACCTACGAAGAATTTGGATTTTTGCCACTGGACACTCCAGTTTTGGAAAAGAGTGAAGTATTATTGGCGAAGGGACAAGGAGAGACAGAGAAGCAAGTTTACAGATTTGAAAAGGGCAGCTCAGACATCTCCATGAGATTTGACTTAACAGTTCCACTGGCTAGATACGTGGCTCAACATTATTCAGATTTAAACTTTCCTTTTAGAAGATATCATATAGACAAGGTGTACCGAGGAGAGAGAAACCAAAGAGGAAGATATAGAGAGTTTTATCAATGCGACATCGACACCATCGGCGAAAATTCTTTGGATATTTTTAATGACGCAGAGATACCAGCAGTTATTTATAATTTATTTAGCAAATTGAATATCGGCGAGTTTACAATTCGCATTAACAATAGAAGAGTTTTAAAAGGATTTTATGCAAGTCTTGGCATTGAGGATACACAAAATGTACTAAGAACAGTGGATAAGATTGAAAAAATCGGGGAAGAAAATGTAATTGCTGAAATTATGGAGCAAGGAATTACAGAAGAAGCTGCTAATTCTATAATAAAATTCATAAAGATAGACGGCACAAATGATGAAAAAATCCAGCAGCTAAAGGATTTGAACATAGAAAATGAAATGTTCCAACAAGGTCTAGAAGAAATAGAGCAAGTTTTTGATTACCTAAAATTATTTGAAGTTCCAGAAAAAAATACTTCCTTTGATTTGACAATTGCTAGAGGACTTGATTATTATACGGGAACTGTTTACGAAACGGTTTTAAATGACTTTCCACAAATAGGAAGTGTCTGCTCTGGCGGAAGATATGACAATCTTGCTAGTTACTATACAAAACAAAAACTGCCAGGAGTAGGAATTTCAATTGGCTTAACTAGACTTTTTTTCCAACTTAAAGAAGCTGGAATTATTAAAGACGAAGACAATTCTCTTACAGAAGTTTTGATCATTCCATTTGACGGTTATATAAACAATGCATTAGCTTTGGCTACAAAACTTCGCAAAGGCGGAGTTGATGTATTCGTCTACACAGAAGAAGGAAAACTTGGAAAGAAGATGAAATACGCTGACGCATTATCCATTCCTTATACGATTTTAATCGGAGAAGATGAAGTTAATAAGGAAAAAT
This sequence comes from uncultured Clostridia bacterium, assembly GCA_947630985.1. Classification (GTDB taxonomy): domain Bacteria; phylum Bacillota; class Clostridia; order Tissierellales; family Peptoniphilaceae; genus Neofamilia. Next base: position 7,647 of record CANRJQ010000052.1, read on the forward strand.
ATATGCTAAAAAATATGAAATCAGGAGAACAAGAAGAACTGGATGCTGATGAAATAATTACTTGCATAAAAAAGTAAAATTTGTTAATATAAAAGGGTATTGTTGCGATGATGGGACGAGTAGAAAGTTTATCCTGTTTAGAGAAGAGATGGTTGGTGAAAATCTCAGAGGAAATTTTTCGAAAACTACCCCGGAGCATTGCCATAATGGGCAGACGGTGACGCGTAGATATAGTTATTTGAGTTTAAATTAAGGTGGAACCACGGTGCTATCGTCCTTTTGGATGAGGGCACCTTTTTATTTTAAGGGAGGATATTTATGATAATATTGACATTGCCAGATGGAAAAGAATTGAATTACGAAGAAGAAGTACTGGTAAAAGATGTTGTGAAGGGTATCTCTGAAGGATTATACAGAGATTCCATGGGTGCTGTATTAGATGGTGAAGTCTTGGGAATGGAAGATATCATCAATAAAAATGGAAATTTCAAAGTTGTGAAGTTTGCCGATGAAGAAGGAAAAGAAATATTTTGGCACACTTCATCTCACATACTAGCTCATGCAGTTAAGAATCTTTATCCAGATGCAAAATTTGCAATAGGACCTGCAATTGGCGACGGATTTTACTACGACATCGACGTGGAACACAGATTTGTTCCGGAAGATTTGGAAAAAATCGAAGCAGAGGCTTTGAGACTTGCGAAAGAAAATTTGGAAGTAAAAAGAAGTGTAGTTTCCAAAGAAGAAGCTTTGGAAACTTTCAAAGACGAACCATATAAAATAGAATTGATAAATGAACTTCCTGAAGGTGAAGAGATTAGTCTTTATAAGACTGGGGATTTCGTAGACCTTTGCAGAGGACCTCATTTAGAAAATACTAAAAAGATAAAAGCTTTAAAATTACTTTCCATCGCTGGTGCTTACTGGCGTGGAGATGAAAAAAATAAAATGCTTCAAAGAATTTACGGAATTTCCTTTGAAAAACAAAAAGATTTGGAAGAATTTATTCAAATGCGAGAAGAAGCAGAAAAAAGAGACCACAGAAAACTTGGAAGAGAATTGGATTTATTTAGCTTTCACGAAGAAGGTCCAGGCTTTCCATTCTTCCATCCAAAGGGAATGGTACTTCGAAACACTGTTATGCAGTGGTGGAGAGGAGTTTTAGAAGAAAATGGCTATGGAGAAATTCTAACACCTATTATCTTAAACGAGGCTCTTTGGCACCAATCTGGTCACTGGGATCATTACAAAGAAAATATGTACTTCACTAACATCGACGAAGGCGCATATGCTGTAAAACCTATGAACTGTCCTGGATCCATTTTGGTTTATGGATCGAAACAACATTCATATAGAGATTTGCCAATTAGACTTTCCGAATACGGATTGGTACACAGACACGAATTATCTGGTGCTTTACACGGATTATTTAGAGTAAGGGCTTTCACTCAAGATGATGCTCACATCTATTGTCTACCTTCACAAATTACAGATGAAGTATTTAAGATGATAGACTTGGCGGATTATTTGTATTCCACTTTTGGATTCAAATACTCCATCGAACTATCTACTCGTCCAGAAGATTTTATGGGAGATATAGAATCTTGGAACTTGGCGGAAGAGTCCCTAGAAGCAGCATTAATCGAAAAGGGACTTCCATATAAAATAAATGCAGGAGACGGAGCGTTCTACGGACCGAAAATCGACTTCCAACTAGAAGATGCCATCGGCAGAACTTGGCAATGTGGAACTATCCAACTGGACTTCCAACTTCCTAAGAATTTTGAGTTGAGCTACATCAACGAAAAAGGCGAAAAGGAAACTCCGATTATGCTTCATAGAGCGTTACTTGGATCATTAGAAAGATTTTTAGGAATCTTGGTAGAACATTTCGCAGGGAAATTCCCAATTTGGTTAGCTCCAGTTCAAGTGAAAGTAGTTCCAGTTTCTGAAAAATTTGGAGACTATGCTAAAGAAGTAGCAGATAAATTTATCGCTGAAGGCTTCAGAGTGGAAGTGGACAACAGAGATGAAAAACTTGGAAAGAAAATCCGAGATGGCCAAATGGAAAAAGTTCCTTATGTCTTGGTTGTCGGCGAAAAAGAAATGAACGACAAAACTGTTTCTGTAAGAGTAAGAGACGGCGAAGACCAGGGTGCAAAATCTGTGGAAGATGTAATCGCTGAATTTAAAAAAGAAGTAAAAGAAAAAACTATAAAGTAGTATAATATATAATAGCATGTGTGGGCAATAGATTTTAATATTGCTCACACGAGGCTATTATTTTATTTTATTGGTGAGAAAATGACAGAGAAAAAATATAAATATGTAGCATTTATAAGTTACAGGCATATTCAGCCTGACTTTGAGATAGCATCACAAATCCATAAAGCTATAGAAAATTTTAAAGTTCCAAAAGAATTGGATCCTGAGGGAAGATACAAAGAGATGCGAGTATTCAGAGACCGAGAAGAGTTGACGACTAAGGACTTGTCAGAAAGTCTAGACGAAGCTCTTAGGGAATCTGAATATTTAAT
>CANRJQ010000053.1:0-9266 GCA_947630985.1 uncultured Clostridia bacterium
ACTAAATCGAGAATATTATTTTGATTTGGTCAGAATGGATGTGGCAATTTTAAAGGAATTTGGCGAAGACATTTATCAAGAAATAATTGAAACAGAAGAACTAAATAATATTTTAAAATTTTTGGAAAATGACTGTTTGAAATTCTTTACCAGAATAAAAAACCAAGTCTACGCCCTGCCCTTCGACCCAAGTGTGCAGATTTTATTGTACAGAAAGGACTTGTTTGATGATGCATTCTTGCAACGAGCCTATTATGAACTAAACAGAGAAGAATTGACTATTCCAAAAAATTTTGAAAAATACAATAAGGTGGCGAAATTTTTTTCCAAGAAATTTAACAAAAAATCCCCAACAGAATATGGCAGCACCATAACCTTCGGCTCACCGGTAGTAGCGGCCTGTGATTTTCTGCCGCGATTTTTATATGAAACTGAGGGAGTTATTCAAAATAAAAACGGAGACTTGAAACACGATGAATTGAAAGAATCTCTAGAAAATTATCTCGAGACCTTTGAATACTCTATAAAAGAAAATAATTCTTGGTGGAGAGATTCTACCCAAGAATTCGCCAAAGGTAACGCCGCCATGGCTATAGTATTTTCCAATCACGCATCCTATATAGCCGACAGTAAATTGTCTGAAGTAGCAGGCAGAGTCGGTGGAGCATTAATTCCAGGCTCAAATCCCTTACTTGGTGGAGGAGTTATAGGAATTAGCAAACACAGCCCCCAAGTCCATGAGTGTATGGAATTTTTCAAATGGTTTTACAATACTGACATCACCTCAGCCCTAACACTACTAGGAGGATCTTCCCCTAATTTTAAAGAAGTAGAAGATTTTGATTTGCTAAGCATCTACCCCTGGATTTCTGTAATAAGCGAAAGCTTTAATCTAGGAACAAGAAGCCTAACCCAAGATGCCACAAAGGAAATGACCCTCAGCCAATTCGAAAATATAATAGGAAGCGCAGTTAGAAATATCGTAAATAAAAATATGAATATAGAAGAAGCTATGAGATTTATCGAGATTATGTATTCATCGAATTAATAAAAGACGTATTCGATTGTCAAAAACAAGGCGAATACGTCTTTTATAATAATTATTATATATTCCTATTTATCTAAACCACTATAGAAATTTGCATCCAACATTAATACATCATACTCTAGCTCGTATTTTGGTAATAAATGTCTTAAAATATTAAACTTGTCCCAGTTGCTAGAGGAAGTAATAACATATACACCATCATCTATTTTTCTATACTTACTTGCATTATCATCACCAATCGTTTTTCTAAATGTATATGCAACTGCACCGTCTTTTATATTCATCTCAACAGCCTCTATAATCGGAGTAGGATCAATGTTATAAAGTTCTTTAATAACTTCTTCATACATATCTACCCACGTATTCGCTTCACGATATTCATCATTTATAAATGCAAATCCCTTTATTGAATAATTAGTAAATTGGCTAGGATCTCCGTCAAATGGTACAAGTTCATCTACTTCTATAATAGGCTTATAATCGCTCACTGGCATTTTCCAGATTGTCAATGCTCTTTCAATAATAGAATCCCTTCTGGAAACTATTTCTTCCTCTCCCCAAACGTCTACTTTTGACGGTATACTATTTAAAAATTTAAAATTGCTATCTTTAAAACCTTTCTCAATATTTTTCTTTTCTTCAAAAGAACGATTGCTATAAGACGAATTATATCCCGTCAATGTCAAATTTCCAATTGAATTTAAAAATTGTTCGTGAATTTGCTGATGATGACCACCTATTTGCTCTTTCCAAGTACTGCTAAGTTTTTGTGGCATTATGTGTTCTATACTAAATGTTCCAGATTCGAGACCGCCATAAATATCTATAACTTCATTACTATCTTTGTTTTCTAATCTTTCAAACAAAAAGTTTCTGAAAAATCTATTTATATTATAAAAATTCCTTTGTTTAAAAGATTGGACTACCATTTCATCATCAGGAAATATAGCTGTTCCTTTTTTATTTAGTAATAAGTACGAAATAATATTAGAAGGAGATGATGAATGATTATTGTTTTGTTGTATTTTTATCATATCTCTAAATAAAACCGCAAATACTTTATTAAGTGCGTTGGAAGATTGTTGGGTAATCATTCTTCTTGCTATATAATTTTCGATGACTTGCAAAATTTCAATAACATCATTTTCAGTTAAATTATTGTTATTATAATCATGCAATATAGACATAATAAATGGCTTCAAGACATTCACATCTAATTTGACAAATCGCTTTAATTGATAGTTAATTTCTGATGAGTCTGTATTCATCAAACTAATTTGCTCATAAGTTTTAGCATAATCCATTAAGTCATCAAAGAAATCTCGTTTTTTATTAATATAATTGCTATTATAAAATTTCTTAAATTCTTCATAGACTTGATTTTTATTGGGATATGCTGAATTCTTCACTGTCAAATAATCCCTGAAAAAATCTTCCAGACTAAATAATGTCAATTCTTCAATAGTTTGCCAGTAAGTATTATATAGATAGTTTTGTTCCCCTATATTTTCATTCATTAAAAGAAAATTCCGAATTTTGTCTGATTCTTTTAAGTCTAACCCAGTTGAATTTAAACTCTCAAAGATAAGCTGTGCATCATCTTCAGGCAGATTCAAATTAATTTCAATAAATTGTAGCTTTTCAATTGACTCAATTAAATCATCGATACCAATTCTCTTGCTTTCAATCACTTCATAAAAATATATATAATTCTTTGTAACATTTGATGCTTGTTTAAAAAATTTCGAATTACTAAAAAGTGATTTATATGCTTCATAATCTCTTGGATTAGAATGAAGTTTTATATTTTCTTGACTTTTCTTCTTTTTATTAACCAAATAATTAGAATATAAAATATTTGGATCATACTCCGTATCAAGATTATTTGCCATAATATAATTATATATCGCAAGCATCAATAATGATACCGTTGTAATGCGCTGTTGTCCGTCTATAACGATAGTTTGGTTCGATAAATCTCCTGGCTTGACTACTATACTTCCAAAAAAATGTGTTGATATATCTTTTTCATGAAGGTTGAGTAAATCCGTTATTAATCTTTCACAATTGCTCCTTTTCCAGTCATAATTCCTCTGATAGTAAGGTATTTCTATATAGTTTTGACCTTGAATAAATTCCAATGCATTCACAGGACTTCCTTGCATTTATATTCCTCCTAAATTACAAATTATAATGTATATTAAATATTTTTATTCTATTCTATATTACTAGGTTAACTGTTATAAATTTTATTTCATATTTAAGTATAACAAATAATACCAATATTTAAAACTTTATAGATAAAAACCCCCAAATCTTTGTCCGGATCTAGGGGGGCGGTTTATTTTCCAATAGGTTCTATATTTTTTTGTATTTTTGGTTTTTGCTGTTGGGTTTATCTGGAATCGTTCTTTCTATCAATCCTTTTTCCAATGCAGGATTTAAATAGTTTTTTCTAAAAGTAGGTCTGTGTGACATACCCAGTCTATCCATAATCTCCAATGCAGACAGAGTTTCTTGTCCCAATGCATTCAACAATTTTTGTATTTCTTTTTCAACTTGGTCGTTATCTTGGTCGTTATCTTGGTCGCTTTCAATGCTTTCCAATTCCAACAAACTTTCTAAAATAATTTCCAGCATTAATTCTACAAAATTTTTGCAATATCCTTTTTTATTTCCAATTTCAAAGGCTTCGTAATATTCCTTTTGTCGTGATAGAATTAATTCTTCTATAGGAAGCCAATAGAATATTTTGTTCCATTGACCTAAAAGCATACTATGCCACATTCTTCCTATTCTTCCATTTCCATCTTCAAAAGGATGAATGAATTCAAATTCATAATGAAAAATACAACTTTTCACCAGAATATGCATTTCACTTTGTTTATACCATGTAAACAATTCTTCTATTAACCCATGAACAAGATTTGCAGGCGGTGCCATGTGAACTAAGTTACTCCCTTCAAAAACCCCTACTCCTCCGGTGCGAAATATTCCATTTTCTCTTATGAGTCCCTGGGTCATAGTTTTATGAGCTAATAACAAATCCTCAATTTTCAAAGGGTCTAAGCTAATCATTTTTTCATATACTTCATATGCATTTTGCACTTCTTTTATTTCATTGGGATTGCCTAAAATCCTTTTACCATCTATTATTGCAGTAACTTGATTTAATGAAAGTGTATTATTTTCTATTGCCAATGAAGAATGAATAGTCTTAAGTCTATTTTCTCGTCTTAAATTAATATTCTTTTTTTCTACATACGAAATTCTACCTACCAGCTCACCTATTTCTGCGACAAGGTTAGTTATTTTATTTGTATTATTAAATAGCGGTTCATATTTACTCATTTCTAATCCTTTTTGTTTTCTATATTACATTTAAGTATAACAAAAAAATTTGATATTTGAAAATATTTAGAATTAAAAAATCTGATACAAAATAATTTCTTTCATTTTGCATCAGATTTTTTTACGCTCCTAAATATGCCTTCTTAACTGACTCGTTATCCTTTAGTTCTTCTGCTGGGCCTTCTAGGGTTATCTTTCCCGTTTCTATTACATAGGCTCTGTCGGCTATGGATAGGGCCATTTCGGCATTTTGCTCAACTAAAAGTATAGTCATTCCTTCGTCGTTAAGTCTTTCTATTGTATTAAAAATTTCTTGAACGAATAGCGGTGACAATCCCATGGAGGGTTCGTCTAAGAGCAATAAATCAGGTTTGGACATAAGTGCTCGTCCTATTGCTAACATTTGTTGTTCTCCTCCTGAAAGAGTTCCAGCTCTTTGTTTTTTTCTCTCTTTCATTCTTGGAAACATCTTGTAGACTTTTTCAATGTCTGTTTTTTTGCTTTGAACAGATTCTCTTACTGCATACGCTCCTAATTCTAGATTATCTTCTACTGAAAGATTTGTAAATATTCTTCTGCCTTCAGGGACTTGTGCTATTCCCATCCAGTTTATTTTATGGGCTCTTTCTTTCGTGATAATCCTATCGTTATATGTGATGATGCCCTTTTTGGATCTAATTATACCTGAAATAGTTTGTAGTATCGTAGTTTTTCCTGCTCCGTTAGCTCCGATTAGTGTAACAATTTCACCTTGTTCTACTTTAAGGCTGGCGTTTTTAATGGCGTGAATATTTCCATAAAAAACGTCTAAGTCTTTTACTTGTAACATACTCATAATCTAGCCCTCCCTCTTCTTTCCTAAATAAGCTTCAATTACTTCTGGCTCATTTATTACTCCCGCAGGAAGTCCTTGGGCTATAGTCACTCCGTGGTTTAATACCAAAAGTCTTTCACAAATTCCAAGTACCAATGACATATCGTGTTCTATCAGAAGAATAGCTACATCGAATTCATCTCTAATAAATCTTATGGTGTCCATAAGTTCTGCAGTTTCAATGGGGTTCATTCCCGCTGCTGGTTCGTCTAATAACAAAACCTTTGGATTAGTAGACATAGCCCTAGCTATCTCTAGCTTTCGTTGTTGCCCGTAAGATAAACTGTCAGCTGGTGTATCGTAGTATTCGTCTAAGTCAAATATCTTTAGTATCTCCATGGATTCTTCGAATAGTTTATTTTCTTCTTTCCAAAACTTCGGAGCTCTTAATGCTCCTTCTAAAAATCCATATTTTTGTAGATAGTTGTGTGCTATCATAACATTTTGGATTACGGAAAGGGATTTAAAAAGTCTAATGTTTTGAAAAGTTCTAGCCAATCCCATTTGTACTAATTCATATGTCTTTACGTTTTTTATCATTTGGTTGGCAAAGGTGTAAGTTCCACTTGTAGCTTCATATACTCCTGTCAAAAGGTTAAATGCCGTGGTCTTGCCTGCACCATTAGGTCCTATTAATCCTACCAGTTCTTTGGGTCTAAGTTCCAAGGAAAATTCATTTAAAGCTTTAAGCCCTCCAAAGGTTATGGATAAATCTTTTGCAGATAATATGGGTTTTGTCATGACTTCACCTCTTCTTTGCGTCCAAAAAACTTTTTAGTAATATTTGTAAGGCTAAATTCTTTTCTGCCAAGTAATCCAGTAGGTCTAAATATCATCATCAATATTAGAACTAAGGAATATATTATCATTCTATAATCAGCAAATGATCTTAAAAACTCTGGTAAAATCGTAAGAATTATGGCAGAAATTATAGAACCTGTGAAAGATCCCATACCACCAAGAACTACCATTACCAAGAAGTTAATAGAATAGTTATAGTCAAATTGTTTTGGAACTATAATACCTATATTGTGTGCAAACATTCCTCCTGCTATTCCTGCGAAAACCGCAGAAATTATAAAGGCGAATGTTTTATAATAAGTAGTATTTATTCCAGATGCCTCACTGGCAATCTCGTCTTCACGAATGGCAAGAACCGCCCTACCATGCCTAGACGTCATGAGGGAATACATAAATGCAACGGATAATACCATTAGAAAATAAATAATATTAAAGTCTTGCATCCAAGGTATGCTCTTTAACCCTTGCGCTCCTCCAGTGAATTTAAAAAACTCAATCAATACTCTTATGATTTCACCAAAAGCCAGAGTTATAATCGCTAGATAATCTCCCTTTAGTCTTAAGGCTGGTATGCCGATTAAAAATCCGATTATCCCTGCCAAAATTCCACCTATGATAAGGCCTACAAAATAGCCTGGCAATCCTGGCAATATACCTGATTTAGTAAACAGCGCTGCTGCATATGCTCCTATGGACATAAATCCAGCGTGTCCCAAGTTTATCTGTCCAAGACATCCAACAGTTATATTCAGACTTGTGGCTAAAATAATATTAATACACAAGAAATTTAAAACTGAACTTTGGTATCTATTTATAATCCCAAAGTTTAACATTAATCTTAATACTATAAATAATGCAACGACTAAGATTACTGTAGAGACATAATTTACTTTTTTAATCTTATTCATTACACTTTCTCCTTAATGTCTTTTCCTAGCAATCCATTTGGCATTACTAAAAGAACCAATATCAATATCAAAAATACAAAAGCATCTGCTAGTTGCGAAGAAATATATGCTTTCGTTAGCGCTTCCACGATACCAAGTATCAATCCGCCTAAAACTGCTCCAGGAATACTTCCAATTCCTCCAAGTACAGCTGCGATAAAAGCTTTTATACCTGGCATAGCTCCCATAAGTGGTCCTACTTGTGGATATGCACCTACGTATAGTACGGATCCTATCCCAGCAAGAGCACTACCTATTGCAAAAGTCATGGTAATTACTGAGTCTACATTTATGCCCACTAACTTCGATGCCACATAGTCTTCACTTGTTGCAGTTATAGCTTTTCCAAATTTGGATTTTGTTATAAATAATTGCAAAATAATTGTAAGTATCAATGTAACAAATATAGTAATTAAAATACTCACGTTAAAGTTTAATCCCATTATTGAAACTGGTTGTGAACTAAATATTCTTGGAAAAGGCAAGCTACTTGCACCAATAAATTTCATAGCTGAGTTTTGTAAAAATAAACTCACACCTATGGCAGTTATTAAATTTGAAATTCTAGGTGAATTTCTCAAAGGCGCATAGGCCAATTTCTCTATTGAGACGCCAAAAATTACACATATCAAAACCGCAGCCATAACCGACATCCAAAGTGGCACGCCTAAAGCAGTAACTATAGGTATGGAATAAAGGGCAGTGTAAGCTCCCACCATTATAATATCTCCATGGGCGAAGTTTATAAGTTTAGCAGTCCCATAAACCATCGTATAGCCTAGGGAAATAAGAGCATATATACTTCCTATTTGTAATCCATTAATAATTTGTAAGAAAAATTCTCTCATATCATTTCCTTAATAAGAAGGTCATCTATATAGATGACCTTTCGTTTTTTGTTATTGTGGTGTAACCACAGAATCCAATTTGTATACGCCTTCAGTTACTTCTATAACACTTACAGCCTTTATAGGATTATTGTTATCATCAAATTTTATACTTCCTGTAATACCGCTATAATCGATATTCTTCATAGCATCTATAATAGCTTGGCTATCTGTTGAGCCTGCTTCTTCAATAGCTTGTTTAACCATGTAAGCAGCGTCATATCCTAATGCTGCAAAAGATGCTGGGTTTTCTCCATACAGTTCGCTGTAGTTTTTGATGAAAGCTTGAATATTTTCATCTGGGTCATCTAAACTGTAGTGATTTGTAAATAGAGATCCTTCTACTGATTCCAATGCTTCAGCTTTTAAAGCGTCATCAGATAATCCAGTAGTTAACTGCTCTATAACTCCATCCCATCCGTCTGGTCCTACAAATGTTCCAGTAAGTCCAACTTCCCTAGCTTGTGGTGCTATCAAAGCGATAACTTGGTAATAGTCTGGAATTAATATAACGTCAGGGTTTCCTGCAGCAATTGTAGTCAATTGTACTCTGAAGTCCTTGTCGTCATTACCGTAAGATTCATCTCCTACTATTGTAATTCCTTGAGCTGCAGCTTCTGCTACAAAAGCATCTTTAACACCTTGTGAATAGTCACTAGAGTTGTTAGAAAGTACTGCTGCTGTGCTAGCTCCTAGAGTTTCTTTAGCGTATTGTGCTAAGATTTCTCCTTGGAATGGGTCTGTGAAACAAACTCTAAATACTGAAGGTCTACCTTCTGTAATATCTAGTTGTGTTCCTGTTGGTGTAATTAAAAGCATATTGTCTCTATTAGCAAGTTCTGCAACCGCTAGTGTAGGTCCACTTGTTATTGAACCAATAATAGCAGCGGCTCCTGATTCAGCAATCTTGTTATAAACATTTACTGCTTCTTGAGTGTCACCTTTCTCGTCTTCAATTACAAGTCTTACTTGCTTACCTAATATACCACCGTTAGCATTGATTTCGTCAATTGCTTGTTTTGTTCCATTGGTTGATGCGATACCGTAAATAGCAACGTTACCTGTTAGTGGTCCCATTACTCCTATTACGATTTCATCAGAATCTTCGTTAGCAGCAGGTGCTTTAGTAGTTCCCCCACCACCACATGCAGTTAATACTAATACAAGTACTAGCATTAAAATCATAAATCTTTTGTTTTTCATGTGTCCTCCCTTATTCCTTTAAATGATTAACCTATTTTACCACAGTTCTTAGGGTTTTGGTATACCTTGATGAGAAAATTATGTAGTTATTCTATGATAATGTCATATTATATTTATTCTGATAAAATGTCATGTATGAGAGAGGAGATATATAA
>CANRJQ010000054.1:0-8818 GCA_947630985.1 uncultured Clostridia bacterium
CTAATTGCTTCTGCTGCGATTTGGATCGCTGAGATTCCTGCTTCTGGCGCTACTCCTGCATGGGCAGTTTTTCCTTTGAATTTTACGTTAATTTTGTTTTGGGCAGGTCCTGCTATAACTGTATATCCAGGTGCTGATCCGCTATCTACCACTATTCCAAAGTCTGCATTCAGTTTAGAATAATCTAGGTATTTCGAACCGAATAGTCCGCCTTCTTCGTAGATGGTAAATGCCACTTCAATATTGTGATGAGGAATTTCTTCTTCTATCAATACATTAAGCATTTCTACGATAGCCGCTACTCCTGCTTTGTCATCAGAACCTAAAACTGTAGTTCCGTCTGAGTAAATTATTCCGTCTCGAATTTCTGGTTTAATTCCTCTACCTGGAGAAACTGTATCCATATGAGAGCTAAATAAAATGGTTTTATCTCCTGTGCCTTTTAGTTTAGCGATTAGATTTCCCGAGTTAGATCCTGCCTTTTCCCCTGCGTCATCTTCATATACTTCTACGCCTAGCTCTTTTAAATCTGACATTAGCCTGTCTTTAAAATCTTTTTCTTCTGTAGTCGGGCTATCTATTTGAACGTACTCCAAAAATCTTTCTATTACTCTATCTTGTTTTTCCATATATCCTCCTTGTAACTCTTAGTATTCTATTTTTAACCTATTTTACTTGATTCAATCTACATAAAGTACATCGCCGAAAGAAATCCTTCGGCGAAGTTAGTTTTAAATATATAATGTTGCTCCTGGTCCTAGTGGTAATCCTATGAACATCCAAAGGATTAATAATAGTGTCCAGCTTACTAAAAATGCCATAGAATAAGGAACCATTGTGGAAATTAATGTTCCTAGTCCTTTTTCTTTGTCATAACGTTGCATAAATACTACTATCATAGCGAAGTAACTCATAAGTGGACTGATAATATTAGTCGTAGAGTCACCTATACGGTATGCAACTTGTGTAAGTGCTGGGCTGATTCCCATGTGATACATCATCGGTACAAAGATTGGAGCCATGATTGCCCATTTTGCAGATGCTGAACCCATAAACAAGTTGATAAACGCACAAAGTAGTATAAATACTCCAATTAGTGGTATTCCTGTAAGTCCTATAGCTTCTAAGAATTCCGCTCCTTTAACTGAAAGAATAATTCCCAAGTTAGTGTGAGAGAAATAAGCTACAAACTGAGATGCAAAGAATGCCAAAACTAGATAAGAACCCATACTTTGCATAGATTTTGTCATAGTAGCAACAAGGTCATTTGAATCCTTTATTACGCCTATAGTTTTACCATATGCATATCCTGGAATGAAGAATGCAAGGAACATAGCAAATATCAAACCATTACTTATAAAGCCTGTAATTACTAAATCTCCCTCAGCATTTGGTGCTTTAAGTGGAGCATTCGGTAAGAACATAGCTAGAGACATGATTATTATGAAAATTAATAATGCTCTACCTGCATTTTTAAGACCTCTATTTTCTAATTCTGTAATAGGTGCATCTTCGTGAACGTAATCACCGTGATAAGGTCCTAAGTTAGGAATTACAATTTTGTTTGTAACCAAAGTACCTACTGCTACTATTACAAATGTAGATACAATCATAAAATACCAGTTTGCAGTTGGGTCTATAGCCGCATCTACTATACCAGCAGCATTTAGAGCTTCATTGGTAATACCTTGAAGTAATGGGTCTAGCGTTCCTAGTAATAGGTTCGCGCTGAATCCTCCTGATACTCCTGCAAAAGCTGCAGCAAGTCCTGCTACTGGATGTCTTCCCATGCTGGCGAATATCAATGCACCTAGGGGAATTACTACAACATATCCCGCGTCAGATGCAATATTACTCATAATTCCCGCAAATATAATTGTAGGTGTTACGATTCCCATTGGAACTCCAGATAATAGCTTTCTCAAACTTGTGTTGAATAATCCCGTGTACTCAGCTACTCCTACTCCAAGCATAGCTACCAAAACTGTTCCAAGTGGTGCAAATCCGGTGAAGTTCTTCGTCGCAGAATTGAAAACATATCTCAATCCCTCTGCATTTAATAAGGAAACCGCTCCAAGTTGAATCTGTTCAGAAGCTCTAGCGTCGTAGTAGTCTACAGTAATCCCTGCACGGCTAATTATTTCAGCTATTACAACTAGCACGACAGATAAAATAACAAATATTATTGCTGGGTGAGGCAAAGCATTTCCTACACGCTCAATGGTCTGTAGTACGCCGCCAATTTCCTTCTCATTTCTTTCTTTTTTCATACTCTCCTCCTTTAAGGTTTTCTATTTTTGAGATAAACTTACAATAGTAAATTTATCCCTTTTAGATAATTTTATCTTAACATTGCTAAATGACTGAGTCAAACCAAATTCAATGGGAATCAGGGTCACAGAAGTTCTAGTTATTTTTTAGGCAATGTCTTAGTTTTAAAATTAAGAAAATAACCTTATAAATTTTTGTAATACTGTAATGATTTATTTTATATACTTAAAAACAATTAAGTTTTTTCAACATACATTGAATGGTAAATATTTACTGATTTTAAAAGTATATTTATTAACTAATAGTTTATTTTACTATAATCAGCTTAATTATTAAGTTATATGGCAATTTTCTATTGAATTTTAAAGTGTTTTCTATTTATTGTTAATTTTATATTTATACGAATCATTTCTCTTATATTTCATAATTACTAATTATTATCTAATAATATAGGGTATAATAGATTCACAATTGACGATTACATATAATGGAGGAAGTAATGAAATTAAACAAATACATCGATCACACGTATTTAAAAGCTGAAGGTACAAAAGAACATATCGATAAATTAATCGAAGAAGCAAAAGAGAGTGAGTTTAAAACCATATGCATAAATCCTGCTTGGATTGAATACGCCAAAGAACAATTAAAGGGTTCTAAGGTGGAGATTTGTACTGTAGTTGGATTTCCTTTGGGGGCAAATTCTACTGAGTCAAAAATTTTTGAAGCTCGAGACGCAATAGACAAAGGCGCTGAAGAAGTGGACATGGTCATCAATATTGGAAAGCTTAAAGAAGGTGATGTTGACTACGTTACAGCGGAAATCAAAGCCGTAAAAAATGCTTGCCAAAACAAGGTTCTCAAGGTTATAATAGAGACGGCTTTGCTGAATGAAACAGAAATAACACTAGCTTCTAATGCGGTTATAGAGGGCGGCGGAGATTTTGTAAAAACTTCTACAGGCTTTAGCACAAGAGGTGCTACAGTTGAAGACGTAAAATTAATTAAGTCTGTAGTAGGTGATTATTGTAAAATCAAGGCATCGGGAGGCATCAGAAACCACGACGATATGATGGCGATGATAAACGCAGGAGCCGACAGAATAGGAGCGAGTGCAGGTAAAGTCCTATTAAAATGATTCTCAAAGGAGAAGATGCATATGGAGATCATGATGGAGATGAGAAGGATAGAGTATGGCTCCCAAGACTACGAAACTACTCTAGACTTACGCAATGAAATCTTTAGAAAGCCACAAGGTCTCACTCTTAGAGACGAAGATCTTTCTAGAGAAGCCCTCTGTGATATGTTCGCTGGATTCATAGGAGATAAGATTATCGCAACAATATTCCTAGCTAAAATTGACGAAGAAATGGCTAGAATAAAAGCTGTTATGATTTTAGAAGAGTATCGCGGCACTGGCCTTGGAAAATTTATTATGAATTATGCCGAAAACGCAGCTAGAAACCAAGGCTACAAATACATTAAACTTTTATCTAGAATGAGCGCAGAAACTTTTTACGAAAAGTTAGGATACAAAAGAGTTAGCGAACCCGTGGATTACTACCAAGTGGCTCATGTCAGTATGATAAAAGAGTTGTAAAAATTTAATACATTTTAAAAGAGGTGTCCGAAATTTTCAGACACCTCTTGTTTTATAAAAGTTTAAAGTATTGCCTCATGGCAAGTAAAATAAAATACAAAATAAGTAAATGGCCTGGATAAAAATAATATAAAATCCTACCCGACTTCATTCCCTTTTCTCCATTATACATATTTAAAGGAATAAGAGCGAGGATCGCCATTTGCATCATCAGTAGTCCAGCTAGTAAAACATTTTTTAAAGTCTCATTGTCTTTTAGAAAATAAAACACATAAATCATAGCCACTCCATAAGATCCATAATCCGTGTGGAAAAGTTCTCCAAGAGCCAAAGTACCTCCGATTGCAAAGATTTTAATTAGAAGATTTTCGTATTTCTCATAAATATATAATCCCATTAATGCAAATAAAAATGTCCAAATTACATTTTGATAAGACCAATCGAACAAGCTGCCACGTATTGCAAGATCGAAAGGAATCTCTGAAATAATGGCAAATAAAAATAACCTTAGCATATACTTTTTCACATCTCGAGTCTTATTAAATCCTTCGTAAATGGAAAAGGCAAATATGGGAAAGGCGAATCTGCCGATTAATCTCAAGGCAAAATATATATTATAAATGACATTTGCATTTAATGTTACTCCATAAGCCCGTGGACTCGTCATAATTTCTTCAACTAAAACTGCTCCTATGTGGTCTATGAGCATAGTCACATATGCGATTAGTTTTAAATCTCTCATATTCAAAATCTTTTTCATAGAATCATTATACCCATATTTTTGCACACAAAAAAACACCTCGTAAGGTGTCTTTGCTCCATTAGATTAGTCTTGAGTAGAACTCTATTACTAATGTATCTTGAATTTCAATCGGAACTTCAGTTCTTTCTGGGTATCTAATTAAAGTACCTTCGAAGTTCTCTTCTTTAGAAATATATGGATAGTTTGAAAGAAAAGCTGTTTGGTAGTTTTCTTTAAATAAGTCCAATTTTCTAGATTTTTCTTTTAGAGAAATTTTTTGACCAGGTTTAACTTGGTAAGATGGAATATCTAACTTCTTACCATCAACCAAGAAATGGCCATGTGTAACCATTTGTCTTGCTTGTCTAATAGAAGCTGCGAATCCCATTCTATAAACTAAATTGTCCAATCTAGTTTCTAGTTGTTTAATTAGGTTATCACCTGAAGGTTCGTCACTCTTAAGAGCTTTTTCTACATATGATCTGAATTGTTTTTCCAAAACATTGTAGTATTCTCTTAGTCTTTGTTTCTCAAGAAGCTGCATTCCGTATTCAGTAAGCTTTTTGTCAGCTCTGGATTGACCTTTTCCCATTCTTTGATTTGCTTTTGGGAGGCCATAAACATTAAGTCCTAGACGTCTAACTTGTTTACATCTAGGTGATCTCATTCTTGCCATTTAAATAAACATCCCCTATAAATTATTTGCCGCGTTAATTTATACCACTTGTTATATTATAACATTTTAGGAGAATTGTAAAGGGGAAAGTTTAGTTTTTAAAAAGTTTAGTAAAATTCATTAAAACTTTTGATTTTTTATACATTATTAATATTTAAAGAGTTAATTTATTAAGACCTAATGTATTTTTCATTAATATTTGATATAATACATTTAAAGAGGTGATTGTCAAATGGACTTTAACGATTTAGGAAGAACCATTAAAGAAACAAGACTGGAAAAGGGTCTATCAATTAAAAATTTAGCAGAGGGTGTAGGAGTTTCCTCCTCTCTTTTAAGTCAAATTGAAAGAGGATTAGCTAATCCATCACTTAATACCCTGCGCTCAATAGCAAATGAGCTAAATGTCCCTATGTTTAGTCTGTTTATTTATAGCGAAGCTGACTATGCTCAAGTAGTAAGAAAAGATGAGCGATCAAGAATAACTGTTGGCCACGCTGGTTCAGATGAGATAGAACCAGGATATGACATTTTAAGCCCTGATCTTAAAAGTAGTATCCAATTGTACGAAATGGATTTAATGCCAGGAAAATTCAGCTCAAATCTTCCCATATCTCACAAAGGTGAAGAAATTTCAGTATGTGTAGAAGGAGATGTTGAGTTACATATCTACGATAGTATAATTGAATTGAGTGAAGGAGATAGTGTGAGAATAGAAAAAAACACACCCCATCGATGGCACAATCCAGGAGATGAAAACTGCAAATTGATAGTTGCAAATTCTCCCCCAATGTTATAATTAATTTAACCTTTGAACTTTGATTCAGAGGTTATTTTTTTATGCAATTTAATGGTATAATTAAACTATAACAAAATTATGGAGGGAATTATGTCAAAAGTTTATTTTACAGATTTTAGGGCGACCTTTGATGTGAATTTATTGGATAAAATTGTAATCCTAGCCAAAGAAGCAGGCATAGACAAAATTAATTTTAATAAAAAATTTACAGCCATTAAAATCCATTTTGGAGAGCCAGGAAACATAGCATACCTAAGACCCAATTACGCCAAGGCCATAGCTGACCTCATAAAAAATTTAGGCGGCGTACCTTACTTAACGGATTGCAACACCTTGTATGTGGGAAGAAGAAAAAATGCCATCGATCATCTGGGAGCGGCATATGAAAATGGATATAATCCATTCACAACGGGATGTCATATTATTATAGGTGACGGACTCAAAGGCACAGACGAAGTAGAAATTCCCGTAAATGGGAAGCACGTTAAATCCGCAAAAATTGGAAGAGGGATTATGGATGCCGATGTTATAATTTCCATGAACCATTTCAAAGGCCACGAAGCCACTGGATTTGGCGGAGCGTTGAAAAATATAGGTATGGGTTGTGGCTCCAGAGCTGGAAAAATGGAAATGCACTACGGCGGAAAACCCAAAGTAAATCCAGACCTTTGCACTGCATGCTCAGAATGTTTTAAAAGATGCGCCCATGGCGCGATTAAATATGTAAACAAAAAAGCGAATATTGATGTGGAAAAATGTGTAGGTTGCGGAATGTGTATCGGCGCTTGTAATTACGATGCAATTAGACCCATTGCCGGAAACAGCAATGTAGTATTAAACGAGAAAATGGCAGAGTACGCCTATGCAGTATTAAATGGCAGACCTCATTTTCATATCAGCCTTATAGTCGACGTATCACCTTATTGTGATTGTCATTCGGAAAATGACGCACCTATAGTTCCTAATATAGGAATGCTGGCATCCTTCGACCCAGTGGCTTTGGATATGGCATGTGCTGATTTAGTAAACGCAGCACCAGTAAATCCAGGCTCCATGCTAGACGAATCCGACCACGACCACGACGATCACTTTAAAAATCTCTTCCCCGATACAGACTGGAAAAGCTGTCTAATAAGAGCTGAAGAAATGGGACTTGGAGAAATGGATTACGAATTGATAAAACTAGAAATTAAATAGTTGACAGTTTATAGTTATTCAAAAATCCTATCCCAAGTATTGTACAATTCGAAAAGTTTTATACTTTTATTTTAATTTAATCAAAGATATTTTAAATGCACCTTGATGCACTTAAAATATCTTTTTTATATGTCACTTGGCAGCGGAAACTTCTTTTGCCACTATCTTCTCTTCAATTAAATTCACGTCATAAGGAGTGGATTGGTACACTTCGTTTAGCCAGTTGTAGAAAAATAGATTTCCATGACTTCTCCATCTGACATTTATTCCCTTCGTGTCATCGTCATCTACGTAATAATTAATGGGCACGTCAATCTCAAGTCCCTTATTTTTATCTCTTAAATATTCATTTTCCAAAGTGTGAGCATCATATTCCCAATGTCCTGCCACGAATACGAATCTACAATCTTCAGTGGCAGCTAGATGAACTCCCGTGTCAGATCTTTCTGCAATCACATCAATGTTTTTTATATTTTCCAAATCCGACTTGCAGGTGAAAGTGTGTCTGGATTGGGGCGTGTAGAACACATCATCGAAACCCTTCGTCAATAAATTCTTCGTCAATACGGTATAATCAAATACGCCGAAGATTTTTTCATCTTGGGATCTCTTAGGCACCTCGTAGTAATGATAAAGAGCTGCTTGTGCCGCCCAGCATACGAACATAGTGGAATACACATGGGTTTTGGCATAATCCAGTATCTCTTTTAACTCATCCCAATATAATATTTCTTCAAAGTCCAGATGCTCCACAGGAGCGCCAGTGATAATCATGGCATCGTATTTTTTATTTTTAATTTCCGAAAAAGTTTTATAAAACTGTTCCAAATGTGTACTGTCGGTGTTTTTGGACTCGTAGCTTTCCGTTCTAATCAAATCCACTTCCACTTGCAAAGGCGTATTGGAAAGAAGTCTTAAAAACTGAAGCTCTGTCTCTTCTTTTTTAGGCATTAAGTTCACTATCGCCACGTGAATCGGTCTGATGTCTTGGGTTATAGCTCTTTTTTCGTTCATTACAAAAATATTTTCTTCAACCAGCAAATCCCTCGCTGGCAAATTTTCAGGTATAATTAAAGGCACTTCGCCACCTCCACGTATTTGTCATCTGTCTTATAGAAATATCTAATCATTTTCTCCCTCCAAAATAAAAAAACTTCCATCCCCAAAGGACGAAAGTTAAACTCACGTGTTACCACCTTATTTTATCCACTTATCGCTAAATGAACCTCAAGAAGTACAATCATACTCCAGACGCTATAACGTGCGTACACGTCGCAGCCTAAACAAATGTCTCGGTGCGCCGACTCCCAGGCCATGTTCCAAAGTATCTCTCCCATTTCTCTCACCAAACGAAATGTCTCTGTATCGATTAATAACAATGTACTCTCCTATTCACAGTCCATGGATAGAATTATAGTAAAGATTAAAGTTTAAGTCAAGAACAACTTTAGCAGAGTGTAGTTATTCTATGATAATGTCATATTATATTTATTCTGATAAAATGTCATGTATGAGAGAGGAGATATATAATAT
>CANRJQ010000055.1:0-8545 GCA_947630985.1 uncultured Clostridia bacterium
CTTAGAAGACTTTGAGTTAGTTGATGTTACAAAAGAGGCCCAGATGGTTTTGTCCTGTATATTAAGAATGGATCAAAGATTCGGTGCAGGATTGGTTTGTAACGTTTTGAGAGGTAGCAAGGCTCAAAAAGTATTAGAATGGAAGTTTGACGAACTTTCCACATATGGTTTATTAAAAGATTATTCCCAAGCTTCAGTATTGGACATACTCAGTTCACTAACAGCAGAAAATTTCATCTCTCCTGATGAACATGGCGCTTTGAAATTAAGACAGTCTGCAACACCGTTATTAAAAGGCGAGGAGAAATTTTTTATTAAATACAGAGAAGAAAAATCTGAAAAAGAAAAGACTAGAACTGACACAAGTGCTGAGTACCCTGAGCTATTTGAAAAATTGCGAATGCTTCGTTTAGAAATTTCCAAAGAAAAGGGAGTTCCTCCATATGTAATTTTCCATGACTCTTCTTTGATAGATATGTCCAACAAATTACCCACAACAGATGGAGAATTTTTAAATATAACTGGGGTTGGAAAAGCAAAATTTGAAAATTACGGCGAAGCTTTTATGGAAGTCATCAAAGAATATATAGATGAAGAAGGAATAGAAAAGACAAGTTCAGCAATAGTCCGCTCACACCAAGTGAAAGATAAATTAAACTCTAGGATTGGCAGCTCTGACTTTACGACATATAAATTATATGAACAAGGGATGGATATTGAAGAAATTGCAAATGAGAGAAGTATCAGTACCAAAACTGTAAGAAATCATCTTTATAACTTGGCAGTAGGCGGTATGTTGAAAGAATTTGTATCTGATGTAGAAGAGTGGAAGAAAATAGAAATTCTAGAAGCTATTGAAGAGGTGGGTATTTCATTTTTAAACCCAATAAAGGCCAGAGTTTCAGAAGAAATTAATTATGAAGAAATACGCGAAGTCATTATTATGGAAATAATAGAAAATAATGAGGGATAATATGTATTTTAAATATGGAAAAGAAGAGATGGAGTACCTTTCTAATAGATGTGAAAAAATGACATGGGTAATAGAAAAAACAGGATTTATAAAAAGAGAAACTATGCCAGAACTTTTTCCGTCCTTAATCCAAAAAATTGTGGGTCAACAAATTTCTACAGCGGCACAAGTGACCATCACCAAGAGGATGAGAGAATATTTTGGAGATATTACTCCTGAAAAACTTCACGAAGCTACAGTGGATGAAATTCAAAAGCTTGGAATGTCTTTTAGAAAAGCTGGATATATTAAATCAGTAACTGAAAGTGTGATGAATAAAGAAATAATACTAGAAGACTTGTATAATTTGGAAGATGAAGAAGTAATAAAAAAACTAAGCAGTCTAAAGGGAATAGGTCCTTGGACTGCTGAAATGCTACTTGCCTTTACTATGAATAGGCCTGATGTATTAAGCTATGGAGATTTGGGAATTCACAGAGGACTTCAAATAATTTATAATTTAGAAAAAATCGACAAGAAAAAGTTTGAAGAATTTAGAAAAAGATTCAGCCCTTATGGTTCTGTAGCCAGTATTTATATATGGCATGTGGCTGGGGGAGGAATTCCAGAAATACAATTGAGAGACAAAGATGTGGAGTAGAAGTTTTGTGATTGAAAAGTAATAAGCGAGGTAATTTATGAATCAAATTCTTAAAGTAGAAAAATTTACTGCGTTAATAGGCATGGAAGATGGCAGTGTAGTTGAAGTAGATATTAGAAATATGGACTTTGCACCCGAAGTAGGAGACAAGGTCAGAGTCTATACATATGAAGATGAAATTTTCGTCAGAAAAGTAGAGAAATCATCTATAGAAGATATCGTCAAGGAACAATCTGGAATTTATAATATCGACAGATCTGGAGTTTACGATTTAGAAGAATACTATTATGAGCCAGAACCAGGAAAAGCTTTGGTGAATAAGTGGATATATGTAGCGTTGGCATTTTTAATTGGGACATTTGGCGTGCATAAATTTTATTCTAAAAAGATTGGAATGGGCGTTTTGTACTTTCTATTCTTTTGGACAGGAATACCATCCATAGTGGGAATTATCGAAGGAATTCTCGCAGTTACAAAAACACCTGACTTAAACGGCAATATACTAATATAAAAATCGAGATATCTTATATTCTAAATAATAATCTAAGAAACTATATGAAAAAACCATATGGCTTGTTTAAATATGATAAAAGGATTAACTAAAATTTACTGAATTACAAATATGAGCAGATGTGACAATAGAGGTAGTACATGTGCCATATTTTTTTATTTGATCTACTAGGTTTTCTAATTCGTCTGTATCCTTTAAAGCAACGATTATTATAGTGTTATACGTTCCTACTACTCTATATAACTCCAAAACGCTTTCATGGGACATGCAGAACTCTTGAAAATCTTTGTGGGCATTTGATCTAGCATCTACTGAGATTATTGCCATCAAATTTTTTCCTAATTTTTTATAATCAAGTTCAACCGTATTTTTAACAATAACCCCATCTTCTCTAAGTCGATTTATCCTTTCTATAACTGAAGGCACGCTTAAATTTATTTCTTTGGAAATATCCGTATATGAAATTCTAGAATTTTCTTTTAATAAGGCTATGATCTTCAAATCTGTACTATCCATTTTATTTCCTCCATGTGAGTATGTATAACTCATTATATACGATTTACTTTTATTCATCAAAACAATTAAAATCTTAACAAGGAGTAAGATTATTTTCTTATTTAAAATTTAATATAAATCAAACGCTTTCCTTAATAATATTAATAAAATTACTGAAATTTAGTAAAATACGTCATATTAGAATGTCAGTTTAAATAATATACTTGCAATGTATTATACTATATTTTATTTTGGAGGTAGAATTATGGAAAGAGAGTACTTAAATAGACCGATTACAGGGATTTGTTCCTTTGCAAAATACCCAATATGTGAGGATATGGATAAACTAGATGCAGATATTGCAGTTATGGGAGTTCCATACGACACAGGCATTGGATTCTTGTCAGGAACCAGATTGGGACCTAGAAGAATCAGAGAAGTTTCTACACATTATGCTAGAGGTGGAGCTGGATTTTATGATCCAGAAAAAGATGAGCAGGTACTTGCAGCTCCAATTAAAATAGTTGACTGTGGCGATGCTGACGTATTACACGGAGATATTGGATTTTCCTTCGATGCAATTGAAGAAAAAGTAAGAAAAATATTTGAAAAAGGAGCTATACCTGCGATCATGGGAGGAGACCACTCCATAACTATACCGACTGGTAGAGCGCTGTCACATTTTGGTGAGACGATAAATATAATTCAAATCGACGCTCATTTGGACTGGACTAACAATGTAGGACCTCAAACTTTAGGAAATGGAAGTCCTATGAGAAGATTATCTGAAATGGATCACATAGGTAAAATGTATCAAATAGGCTTGAGAGGATTAGGTTCCAGTAGAAGAGAAGACTTCATGGACGCTATGGAATACGGCTCTACTTTAGTTACATCGAAAGAAGTTCATGAAAATGGAGTTCAATCAGTTTTAGATAAAATAACTGAGCCAGGAAAATATTTCTTGTCCATAGATATTGATGGATATGATATGTCAATTGCACCAGGAGTAGGTTCACCTTCGCCAGGAGGATTATATTATGATCAAGTATCAGAACTAATTGATGGAATTTGTGCAAAAGTTGAAGTAATTGGATTTGATTTGGTGGAAGTTGCTCCACAATATGACCCTACAGCAATTACAACTAGATTAGCTGCTATGACTATGATTAATGTAATGGCGCAAATAATGAAAAACAAAGATAAGTATAAATAAAAAGAGGTGGAGCATGGAAAATACTAAAGAAAAAAAACAATTACACCCCTTTACGTTGCTTTTGATAATATTGGTTATTGTAACCATAGTTGCTAATTTTGTTCCCAGTGGAATTTACGATAGAGTGGAGTTTGAAGGCAGAACTATTGTGGATCCTTTATCTTATAGAATTGTGGACAAAGAAAATGTGGGAATTACGACTTTTTTCCTATCCTTTTACCATGGGTTTAGAAATGCAGCTAGTTTGATGGGGATGATATTCTTTGCAGGAGCAGCTTTTGGAGTTGTGAATGGCATTGGATTGATGGAAACTTCTTTGAAGATATTGGCATACAAATTGAGAAATACTCATTTTTATGTAGTATCCTTCGTACTTATGGCAGTAATTGGAACACAGGTGGCATTTACCAGTATGTGGGAGTTGTGTGTAGTAATTTTGCCGATGGTAATACCTTTGGTCTTGGCATTGGGATATGATGTAGTAACAGGGGCGTCTATAGTAATGCTAGCAGCATGTGCTGGATTTGGCGCAGCTATGACTAACCCGCTATTTACTGCTATTGCCCACAGTATTGCAGAACTACCCATATATTCAGGATTATGGTATAGAGCAATATCTTTTGTAGTTATTTTACTTGCCAGCTACGTATATTTAATGTTTTATGCAAATAAAATTAAGAAAGACCCAACTAAATCAGTTATGTATGGAATGACATCTAAGTACCAAGCCTTTGACGAAGATGTTCCAAAATTTACACCTGCGTTAATTAGAGCGGGTATTGTTTTTTTAGTGGTATTTGCATTTTTGATATACGGTACTGTTAAATTTGGATTTGACTTTCCCGAAATTGCTGCGACATTTGTAGCTCTTGGATTTGCAGTAGGTTTGGCATATGGATTAAACATAAATACGATATGCGAATACTTTGGGGAAGGTATGAAAGAACTATTCTATGCAGGAATGGTAATGTTCTTTGCCAGAGCAATACTTTATGTTATGGAAGAAGCTCTAATAATTGATACAATAATATCGGCTTTGGCTAATTTAGTTACAGGATATTCTCCCAAGGTTACAGCTGTATTATTACTGTTTATGCAAACGATAATTAACTTCTTCATTCCTTCAGGAAGTGGACAAGCTACGATTACTGTACCAATAATAGTTCCCATAGCAGATATGGCAGGCGTTACTAGACAAGTAGCTTGTTTAGTTAGTCAGTTTGGAGATGGTTTTTCTAACTTTATTTATCCGACAAATGGATCTTTAATTGCCATTTTGATGGTTGCAGGTATTCCATATAATAGATGGTTTAAGTTTTTCGCACCACTATTTGCTATTATCATGACGATATGTGCTATTCTTGCAGTAGTAGGAGTTATTATTAATTTAGGACCGTTTTAAATTTAATAAATCTACAAATGATAATCCCCTAGAATTAAACTGGGGGATTTGTTATAATTGCATCCTAGAGATTGAGAAAGTTGTTAAAATAGTGTAAATACTAGTTGACAATAGGCTATTTGATGAGTTAGAATATATAGCAGTGTTTAAAAAAGAAGCCCGGAAACTTTTTTTATAAACTAACAATTATAAAAGGAGGAGATAACTATGAAAAGCTATATGGCAAAACCCCATGAATTGAAAAGAGATTGGTACATTATAGATGCAGAAGGCATGGTATTAGGTAGACTAGCTACGGAACTGGCGATGATACTATCTGGTAAAAGAAAACCTATCTACACACCACATATTGATACTGGGGACTATGTAATCGTAATAAATGCAGATAAAATCAAGCTAACAGGAAATAAATGGGATCAAAAGAAACATATTTATCATACTGGGTATGCTGGAGGACTTAAAGAAATTCCTTATAAAACTATTTTAGAAAGAGATCCTACAAAGATCGTTAAATTAGCTGTAAAAGGAATGTTACCTAAAAATTCATTAGGTAGAGCAATGATTAAAAAATTAAAACTATTCGCAGGTAGTGAGCATCCACACGAAGCTCAACAACCGATCGAAATAAAATTATAGTATTGAAAGGAGGTCTTTAAATGGCTATAGAACAATATAGAGGAACAGGAAGAAGAAAAACTTCTGTTGCACAAGTAAGATTATTGCCAGGAAATGGAAACATTAAAATAAATGGCAAAGATATAGATGAGTATTTTGATTATGAAACATTAAAAGTTGTTGCCAAAGAACCGCTTGAAATATTGGAAATAACAGACCAATATGATGCTATAATTAAGGTAACAGGTGGTGGCTACACGGGACAAGCAGGAGCAGTTAGACATGGAATTGCTAGAGCTTTGTTAGTGGCTAATCCTGAATTCAGACCAACTCTTAAAAAAGCAGGAATGCTTACAAGAGATCCAAGAATGAAGGAAAGAAAGAAATACGGTCTTAAAAAAGCTCGTAAATCTCCACAATTCTCAAAGAGATAAATTTCAAATCCAAAGAGTGGCTATATGCTACTCTTTTTTTGTTGAAGTTTTATAGTGTTTAGTTTATACTTAGGTTAAATATTGCATTATGTAAGTATGGTTGTACCATGGAAGTTGGGTGTGAATCCCACACAGGAATCGCTGCTGTAATAAGGGAGTGATTATCTAAGATATGCCACTGGAGTAATCTGGGAAGGCGAGATAATCATTATGATCTTTAAGTCAGAACACAATACATAATGTGTAATGAAACTCCTCGGACTCAGGAGAGCATTGCATTATACATAGGTGATATTTAGTTATACGTATTGGAGAGTCCGATACGTATTTTTATTTTAGGAGGTTGAAATGAAAGGAAAGAAAACTTTTATATCATTTGTGCTTGCGTTTTTAATCATATTTGGTATAGAAAAAACAAGTAATGCTATGCATATTATGGAAGGCTATCTGCCTTTAGGATATTGCATAGGGTGGGGAGTAATTACACTTCCATTTATACTTATGGGAATCAAGAATTTGAACAAGGTATCAAGCGAAAATAGAAATGCTATGATTATTTTGGCAATGGCAGGTGCATATGCCTTTGTATTATCAGCACTAAAGCTTCCATCAGTTACAGGTTCTTCAAGTCATCCTACGGGGACAGGATTAGTAAGTATATTTTTTGGACCTACAATTGGTTCAGTAGTAGCGTTAGTTGTATTATTATTTCAAGCAATTTTATTAGCTCACGGCGGACTTACAACTCTTGGTGCTAATACATTTAGTATGGGAGTAGTTGGACCATTTGTAACCTATGGTCTTTACAAAATGGGCAATAAAATGAAATTAAACAAGAATGTAACTATTTTTATTGCAGCAGCTCTAGGAAACTTGATGACTTATGTCGTTACAAGTATCCAACTGGCGATTGCCCATCCCAGTGAAGTAGGTGGAGTGATGGCGTCATTTACGAAATTCGCAAGTATTTTTGCAATAACTCAAGTCCCACTGGCTGTAGTGGAAGGGATTTTAACAGTAATTATTATTATTGGCCTTGAATCCCTAGCAAAACCAGAATTGAACAGTCTGGGATATTTTAAGGAGGCATAAGATGAAAAAGAGTACGACAATATTTATCTTATTATTAATTATAGTAGCTATAGTCATATATCCTCTACTAACTATTTCAGATTCAGAGTTTGGAGGAGCTGACGGAGAAGCTGAGGGGATAATAACTGAAATCAATCCTGATTATGAACCTTGGGCTGAAAGTTTAATAGAACCACCAGGAGGAGAAACTGAAAGTTTATTGTTTGCTTTACAAGCAGCATTTGGTGCAGGAGTAATCGGTTTGGGCTTCGGGTATTTTTGGGGACGCAAACATCCAATAGAGGGAAAGTAATGCTTAATTATATTTTAGCCTCCTTAGTCCTGTATTTATTGGGACTCGGGAGGTTAAATCCTATAATAGTTTATATTGGGATTGGCGTAATTTTTTTAGATTATCTAATTCATCGAAAGAAGGAACATCATCATAATTTGATTATAATGGAAAGTATTTCTAATAATAGTCCAGCTAAATTTGTAAATCCTATTTCCAAGTTAATAGTGACTCTACTTGTCATCAGTATAATAGTAGGCGCGAAATCCAATATCATTTCTGTTGTAGTTTTACTATTTTCACTTTTTCACTTTTTATTTATTAACAAGTTAGATTTGGATTTATATAGGGAATTTATGAGTGGTGCGTTTCTTTTTATTTTAATTAGTATATTGGGAATTATAGTGACAATCTCCAAAAATGCTTTGGGCTTTTTTGATATCCCAGTGATGAGTTTTTTCATTTCCATTACGAAAACTTCCCAAGAAAAAGGAATCGAATTATTTTTATTGGCCCTAGCTAGTGTTAGTGTATTGATTAACTTTGCTGCTGCAACTCCCTTGGGAGATGTGATATATGCTTTGAAAAAATTAAAAACTCCTTGGGTTTTAATTGAAATAATGTATTTAATATATAGATATGTATTTACGTTGTATTACGTCTTTAGCCTCTTACAAAATGGCGCAAATTCCAGATTGGGTTTTTCTAATATTAAAAATACTTATAGAACCTCAATGATGCTTGCTAGTAGACTTTTTAATAAGTCGTTTTATATGGCTAGAGATTCGTATAATGCCATGGAGTCTAGATTATATAATGGCAGGTTGAGATTTTTGGAAAACATCAAAGGAGAAAAGAAAGCTTTAGGTTATTATGCTTTTGTATTATTAATTTTG
>CANRJQ010000056.1:0-8474 GCA_947630985.1 uncultured Clostridia bacterium
GTAGAATCTAAAAATGCACAAATTGTAGATTTGGAAGAGTACAATATGCCACCGATGCTAATTAAAAAATCTGACGGTTCTACTTTATATGCCACCAGAGATTTGGCCGCGGCTCAATACAGATGGGATACGTATCACTTCTACAAAAATATTTACGTAGTCGGATCTCAACAAAACCTACACTTCAAGCAATTATTCCAAGTTCTAGAACTTATGGGAAAAGACTGGGCGAAGGACTGTGTTCATATACCATTTGGAATGGTAAGCCTGCCAGAAGGTACTATGTCCACTAGACGAGGAAATGTAATTTATTTAGAAGACGTATTGCTAACTGCTATCGAAAAGACTAAAGAAATAATAAAAGACAGAGATATTGAAGATAAAGAAAATTTAGCAGCAGATATCGGAATCGGAGCAGTAGTTTTCCAAGAACTATTCAACGATCGAAATAAAGATTATGTATTCGACTGGGATAAGCTTTTAAGCTTCGAAGGCGAAACAGGACCATATGTCCAATACACTCACGCTAGAATTTGCTCCCTACTTTCTAAAGGCGAATTCGACAAAAATTCCCCAGTGGATATTAGCTTATTAAATGGCGATGAAGAATTTGAAATCCTAAAATCCATTTATAACTTCGAAGACGTTATAAAAGACGCAGGAGAAAAATACCAACCATTCTTCATCACAAGACATATCGTAAGCTTGGCACAAGCCTTCAACAAATACTACGCATCCACATCCATATTAGTGGACGACGAAGAATTAAAAAACGCAAGACTAATGCTCTGCTACGCAACCAAAACCGTAATCAAAAACGGATTAGGAATTTTAGGAATAAAAGCACCAGAAAAAATGTAAAAAATAAAACGGCGTATTCGATAAACTTAGATTATCGAATACGCCATTAATTTTAATATAATACTTCCATAACATGGAATCTACTATTTATATACTTGGTGCGTTAAAGGTATCTCCATCTTGTAAGGTTCCGTATTGGAATCCTCTTTTAAACCAGTTCATGCGTTGTTCGCTTGTGCCGTGGGTGAACTTATCGGGTACTACTTGTCCCCAGGCTTGTTCTTGGATTCTGTCATCTCCTACTGCAGATGCTGCGCTTAGAGCTTCTTCAAAATCTCCTTCTTCTAGATACCCACTACGTTGAGTGTAATGTGCAAATACTCCTGCATAGTAGTCAGCTTGGAGTTCCATTCTTACCATGTATTTGTTAAACTCTTTTTCTGGCAACCTTTTTTGAAGTGCAAATACTTCATCGGTAACTCCTAAAAGTTTTTGAACGTGGTGACCTACTTCATGAGCTAACACGTAAGCCATTGCAAATTCTCCACCTTCAGCGCCGTAATTATTTTTCAAATCGTGATAGAATGTTACATCTATATAAACCCCTTCATCTGCAGGACAATAAAACGGTCCCATATTAGATCTAGCTGCACCACATCCACTATGAACAGTATCTTGGTACAAAACTAAAGTAGGCTCTCTATATTCCATATTGTTGTCTTGAAAAATTTGATTCCAATAATCTTCTGTATCAGCCAGTACTACAGATAAGAATTCTTGCAATTCTGCCTCTTCTGCTGATAAGTCTTGTTGTGCTGAATTTTCTTGAGGAACATTACCTGGTTGTGTTGGTGCATTTCCACCACCAAAGGGATTTCCAAACAATAGCATTACTATTATAAGTAATATTATCGTCCCAATTCCGCCACCCATAGGTATTGGAAAACCACCGCCTCCTCCACCAGTACGTCTGCCACCCCCACCGAAGCCGCCGCCGCTAAATCCTCCACTTCCAGAACTAGCACTGCCTCTTTTTTCGACATTGCTACTACTTCTTCGACCTTTCCATTTCATATTGTGGTCCTCCGATTCTAATTTTGGTAAATCTATTGTTTTTCTTACCTTATTGATTCCACAAAACGAAGATTTTAAACATAGCTATCACATTATTTCATATCTTATTTAATCATCTTTTAGGAGAAATCATATCTTCAGGTCTAACATACTTCTCAAATTCTTCTTCAGTTAGAATTCCTGATTCTATCGCTGCTTCTTTTAAAGTCTTTCCTTCATGGTGAGCTTTCTTTGCAATGGTAGCGGCATTGTCATATCCGATATAAGGATTCAATGCAGTTACTAGCATTAAAGAATTTTCCAAGTTTTTCTCAATTACTTCTCTATTAGGCACTATTCCTACAGCACAATTATCATTAAAGGAAATCATAGAATCTGCCAAAAGTGTTGCAGATTTTAAGAAATTGTAAATCATAAGTGGCATAAATACATTAAGTTGAAAATTACCTTGAGATGCTCCGAAGGCAATAGCTACATCATTTCCCAATACTTGTCCACATGCCATAGTCAAAGCTTCCACCTGTGTGGGATTTATTTTGCCAGGCATTATAGACGAACCTGGTTCATTTTCTGGGATGAATATTTCTCCGATTCCAGATCTAGGTCCACTAGCTAGCCATCTAACATCGTTTCCAATTTTTATCAAATCAGCTGCCAAAGCTTTCAACGCTCCATGGGAAAATACAATTTCGTCCTTGGATGTGAGTGAATGAAATTTATTCTTTGCCGTCACAAAATCCTTTCCAGTTATTTCCGAAATATGATTTGCTACTTTATTTGCAAAATCCACATGGGCATTAAGTCCCGTTCCCACAGCTGTTCCGCCTAAAGCTATTTCCATAAGGGGACTTACACTTAATAAAATCATTTCTTTTGATTTTTCAAGCATTCTATGCCATCCACTAATTTCTTGTCCCAAAGTCAGAGGCGTAGCATCTTGAAGGTGCGTTCTTCCTGTTTTAATAATGTCTTTGTATTCTTCTGAAAGTTTTTCAAATGTGCCTTCTAATTTTTCCAAAGCGGGAATCAATTTGTCTTCCAATATCCCCACTGCAGAAATATGCATGGCAGTGGGGAAAGTGTCATTGGAACTTTGAGACTTATTCACATGATCGTTTGGATGAATTAAGTTTTCTCCTAAGATTTCATTTCCCCTATTGGCAATTACTTCATTTACATTCATATTAGATTGGGTTCCGCTACCTGTTTGCCAAACCACTAATGGAAAGTGCTCATCTAATTTCCCGTCAATTATCTCGTCAGTAACTTTATCAATCGTATCTGTAATTTTTTCATCCAGCAATCCTAGTTCAAAATTTGTTCTAGCTGCTGCCTTTTTCAAAACTGCAAAAGCTCTTATAATTTCAATAGGCATCTTCTCTGAACTTATTTTAAAATTTTCTAAACTCCGTTGAGTTTGAGCGCCCCAGTATTTATCCACTGGCACTCTAACTTCACCTAAACTATCTCTTTCTATTCTATAGTCCATATTAATACCCCCATAAATATTTATTCTCACAATGACTATACCCTATATTTTAGACAATAAGAAAAAGACCTCAGTTATGAAATTAACTTAGGTCTTTTGAAATCATTTTATAATGGTCAATAGTATAAAGTTTTCTATTAATAATGCTATTACTAAAAATATAATAAATTTCGAATATTTCTTATAAACTTCTGCGTTGTCCAGTTTCATATATTGAACAGTAAATAATTGACACAGATGAAGTGGTGAGAAGAAGTATCCCACAAAGCTCCACGCAAATGCAATATGTGCCAAAGCTGTCATTCTAGCAAGGGACATGGACATTCCTCCGATTACTGGAATGATTACACCCATAGCAGCCGGTTGAAAACCTGTAGCAAGTCCAAAAAATGTAGAAATTCCTATCATACTTAAAATTAAAGTATTTGGATTTGAAAGTAAGGATTCTAACATTCTATTAAAATCAGGAAAATTGCTAATCGTCGCTTGGATTAAATATACTCCTAAGATGGTCAGAAACACGTTGACATTTATGGATTCTAAAATATCTTTAATAATAGTTTTTCTAGGTCTTAGAATGTATAATAACCCCATATTTACCAAAACTCCAATATAAAATGGAATCTTAAAAGCCATATTTAAAATTACTGCAAAATAAATCGGCGCTGTGTATAAGGCTAATTGTAATATATTGTTTAATACAGAACCTTCTTGCTTTTCGCTTTTTTTATATTTTATATCCTTTATATATGTGAAGTATCCTATGGTCACGTATATTGCGACGAAAATAAAATTGAAAGCTATTACATTATAAACGCTTACTTGTGGAAGCAACAATGCCATGAGCAAGAGTCCGTTAGAATACGGCATAATATGCATGGAGATGTGTCGATAGATCAAATTGATGATAGCCCTTCGAGGCTTTTCAATATCCAGCTCGTCTCCTATTTTGTCGATAAATGGTGCAGAAATAATAGCTCCACCAGGCACAACAAGCAGGCCGATAAGGGCTGGTATAAACATAAGTTGTAATTTCTTATTGGGAACTACTCGATTGAGTTTGTCTATAATAGTTTGAATAAAATCATATTTTTTCAATAAAACACCCAACACACCAATTTCCACAACCGTTAAATATTGTCCAATTTTTCTAGTATCTAAGACCGTCGCCTTGAAAATATTTCCGATAGAATCAAGACCAAGTCCAGAAATTAATATCATAATCCCAGCACTTGCCAAAATGGAATACGCAATTGGAATCTTTTTCTTTGTCAAAATAGGAATAAAACTAAAACCTATTATTACCGCTAAAATTTGTCTCATTGATTTTCCTTTCTATAAATAAAAATTTATCTTGTTAAGCTCATAAACAGTTAAACTGTAATACTCTTATTATGCATCTTAATAAAAAATAATTCAAGGCAAAATAAAGAGGAGTAATGAGAAAAGCCTTAAACACTTTTGACATACTCCTCTTAAAATTATAAATTAAATCCTCTTTGTTTTTTCTTTTAACCAAGTTATTTCTTCATGAGTCAAATGCTCTGAAATTTTTTCAAAGACATCACTATGATATTTATTCAGCCATTCAATTTCTTTTTCAGTCAACATACTTATGTTTAATGCGCTCGTATCGATATACACAAAGGATAGGGTTTCAAATTTCATAAATTGACCAAATTCAGTTTCTATATCCTTTTTCACTACTCCTATATTTTCTATCCTAACTCCATGTCTATCTTTTTTGTAGACTCCTGGCTCAATTGAGATAATCATGTTTTCTTCAAGTGCAACATTATTTACAACTGTATTATGGAATCGTTGAGGTCCTTCATGAACATTTAGAAAATATCCAATCCCATGACCTGTACCACATTTATAATCCATGCCCACTTCCCACATTGGTCGTCTTGCATAGGAATCTAAAACGTGACCTGATGTTCCATATAGGAATCTCGCTCCTATTAGAGCTATATGAGATTTCAAAGTCAGAGTACAGTCTGTTCTTTGCTCATCTGAAATTTTTCCATAGGGAATAGTCCTAGTAATATCTGTGGTTCCATCAAGATACTGACCGCCTGAATCTATTAGTAACAGTCCATCTCCTTCAATTATTTTATGAACGGATTCAGATGGTCTATAGTGCATCATTGCTGCATTTTCATTAAAGGCCATTATGGTTTTGAAACTGGTACTTACAAAACCATCCTGTTGGCTTCTAAATTCATATAGTTTTTCTGATGCAGTGTATTCGTTAACTTCAAACTTTTCTTTGCTTTGTTCTAACCAATAAAGGAATTTAGTGACTGCAACTCCGTCCTTTATATAGGCATTTTTTTGATTTCTTAATTCTATTTCACTTTTCCTTGACTTGAGTTTAAACGAAGGGTTCATTTCATTTATTGTCTTGCAGGATTTAGGTATAGAATTAAATACCCAACTATTTAAGCTAGATTTATCCAATAGTATTGTGGATTCATTTGGAATACTAGAAATATAACTCCTTACATCTTCATATCCACTGACCTCGACACCTTGACCTAACAAATATTTTCTTACATCTTCATCGATTTTATTTGCATTTACAAATAGTATTGCTTTGTCTTTAGTAATTACGGCATAAGAGACTAGCATTGGATTACTTGGTACATCTGCGCCACGTATATTGAATAGCCACGCTATATCATCTAGTTTTCCAATTATATGGAATTCAGCACAATATTCATCCATTGCAGCCCTAACTAAATTTATTTTATCTATGGCTTCCATACCGGCATACTTTAATTCATGAATAAATGCTTTAGACTCAGGAAATGCAGGTCTGTCATCCCATATTTTTTCAACTAAATCATTATCAGTTTTATACTTAATGTTTTTTGATTCCAATAATTTTTTCATAGCTTCAAAAGCAGCTTGGGAATATATCCTACCATCAAATCCAACGGTACTTCCATCCTTCAAATTATCTCTTAACCATTCTTCATAGGTTAGTACCCCTGGTAAGTCCATTTTAAATAGATTGTATCCCGTTCCTATAATCTCATTTTCTGCTTGGATAAAGTATCTTCCATCAGTCCAAAGTCCCGCTTTGTCTTTTGTAATCACAACTGTGCCTGCGCCACCAGTAAATCCAGATATCCATTCTCTATTTTTATAATGCTCTGGAATATATTCAGATTGGTGGGGATCTCCTGTTGGAATTATAAACGCGTCTATATTTTCCTCACTCATTAGAACTCTCAATGCTTCAATTCTTGAATTTATACTCATAGTATCATCCTTTAATTAGTTTCTATAGAAATAAGCTTACTCCTGGTCCCAATGGCAAACCTATGAAAATCCAAATTACTAGGAATAGTGACCAAAATATCAGATACGCAAACGAATATGGAAGCATATTGGAAATTAACGTCCCGATACCTGCGGTCTTGTCGTATCTTTGTGCAAATGCAACGATAGCAGCGAAATAACTCATTAAAGGTGTAATGATGTTTGTGCTAGAGTCCCCTATTCTATATGCTATTTGTGTCAGTTCTGGACTAATATTAAGAGAGAACATCATAGGTACAAATATTGGAGCCATTATAGCCCATTTTGCTGATGCCGATCCCATAAACAAGTTCAAGAATGATGATAGAAATATGAATGATACTATTAGAGGTATTCCAATAAAGTTTATATTTTTTAAGAATTCCGCTCCATTAACTGCAACAACTGTACCGATTTTCGTATAGTTAAAATACGAAATAAATTGAGAAGCAAAAAATACTAATACAAGATAGGAATTCATAGTTCCTATACCAGTGCTCATACCTGCTACAATTTGATTTGTAGTTTTCATTGTGCCTACAGTTTTACCGTATGCAACCCCTGGAATTGCAAAAGCTAGAAGAATCATAGGTAATAATCCGTTATTTAAGAAGTTATTTAAAGTCATACTTCCATCTGCCTCTGCAGATTTTAAAATTGCATTATCTCCACCTGCAAACATTAAAAAGCCCATAACAGCCATGAAAGCTAATAAAGATAATCCTGCGTTTCTAATTCCTCTGCTTTCTACTTCTGAAACTGGTTCTTGGTCAAATGTATAATCTCCCGTATACTTTCCTAGTCTAGGTTCAACTATCTTTTCGGTAACAATTGTGCCCAAAATAGTAATTAAAAATGTAGAAGCGATCAAAAAATACCAGTTTCCAGTAGCTGCAACTGTATAATCTGCCCCAACAGCATTTAGCGCTTCATTGGTTATGCCAGCTAAAACAGCATCGGTTGGTGATATCAACAAATTTGCAGAGAATCCGCCAGATACTCCTGAGAACGCTGCAGCTAGACCCGCTATAGGATGTCTTCCAGCTGCCGCAAACATCATCGCCCCTATTGGTATTACTACTACATACCCTGAAGCATCTGCTACGTTCGACATTATTCCCACAAATACAACTACTGCTGTCAGAAATCTCGGATTTACACTCAATAAAACTTTTTTCAAACCAGTATTTATAAGTCCTGAAGCTTCAGCTATTCCAACTCCCATTATTGCAACTAAAACAGTTCCCACAGGAGTAAATCCAGTGAAGTTTTTTACCGCTGAATTAAACATATAGTTTAATCCCTCAGCATTAAGTAATGATTTAACTTCAACTGTAATCGTTTCTCCTTGTCGTCCATCAAAATATGTAACATCCCAACCTTGTGCTTCTCCTAGTGCTGACACTAAAATTACAATAACTGCAAGTGCTATAAATAACACTACTGGATGTGGAATTTTGTTACCCGCTTTTTCCACAAAGCCTAAGAATCCACCTAACTTTTTCTCATTTTGTTTTTCCATTATGTCCTCCTAATTTTTAAAGCTCCCCTTGATTGGGGGAGCCATTTATTAACTATTATTTATTTCTTCAAATTTTTGTCTCTTATCTCTCTCCACATTTCCTTGTCTACTCCCTCCCATGATAACTTGTCTACGTCATAAACAGGATTAACGCCTTGTTTCATTTGTGCGTCATAATCTTGATAAAGGGCAATTACTTTTGGAGATAACATAAGTACGATTACCATATTGATCCATGTAATTGAGCCTAATGCCAAGTCTGATAAGTTCCAAGCCATT
>CANRJQ010000057.1:0-8183 GCA_947630985.1 uncultured Clostridia bacterium
GATATTAGTTAAATCTAAGTTTTTAATCACTGGTATAGTTTTGGCATTCACATCACTTTCTATTATTGTTGTGATGAAACTTTTATTCAAAGTATCCTTTAATCAATTTATGGCAATTGCGATTATTCCTGCACTTGCAATGATTATTATGACAGCAACTACGATACCTTTAGTTTATAAATTTGGAATAACTCAAGGAAGATACATCTTGATGGTTTTATTTTTTGTAGTATTTAGTGGTGGATCTTTTTTATTATCTGAGGTACCTAGCGATGAGTTATTAAATAGTCTATCTATAAATCTTGTTGCAGCTATATTATTTTTTATAAGTATTGTAATTGTGTGGCTCTCTTATAAAGTTTCAGTAAAAATTTTGAGTAACAAGGAGTTTTAAAGAGCTTTATAATAATAATTCCAAAAAAATGCGTTTCATATCAGTACATAATTTACTGGAAACGAAACGCATTTTTTAAATTTCTAGGATATATTGTTTATGAATAGACTCCAAGGCTTGTTTCAAAGTTGAAAGGGGACAGGCTATATTAACTCTTACAAAACCATTTCCTGGCAGGCCATAATTAGCTCCGTCATTTACCTTAACTCCAGATTTTTCAAAAAATTCCATGAGATTTGTTTGGCTCATATTCATATCTCTACAGTCTAACCAAATGCAATAAGTACCTTGAGGATAACTGAATTTCATTTTTGGCATATTAGTTTTGAGAAAATCCCTGAAATAACGGATGTTATTTTCTAGGTAAATAATTTTTTGATCTACATAATAATCGCATTCGTTGTATGCTGTTATCAAAGCTTCTATTCCAAAGTAATTGTAGTCGAAATGGTGATTGTTATACACTATATCATATTGTTCCAGTAGATAATCGTTTTTGGAGAGAATATAGGCAGTATAAAAAGAAGCTAGATTAAAGGTTTTCGACGGACTATTCATAATTATGACTTCGTCCTCTTTAGATTTTGCAATTTCTAAAAATGAAATATGCTGATTATCTTTGTATATCAAATCTCCGTGGACTTCATCACTAATAATCATACAATTATTTCTCTTGCAAATTTCGTATATCTTTTCCAATTCTGCTTTTGTCCAAATTCTTCCAATTGGATTATGTGGATTGCATAGTAATAGGATTCGAACTTTAGGATCTTGGGTTTTAATTTCCAAATCGTCAAAATCTATTTCGTATTGCCCATCATTGAGTATTAAATTGTTATTTTCAACAAATCTACCTGAACCTTCTACAACTACTTTGAATGTGCTGTATATGGGAGGTTGGATTAAAATTTTATCTCCTGGTCTTGTAAACGCATTTAGTATCATCCACAAAGCGCCTGTCATAAGCCCTTGAGCGTGTCTTATATTTTCTGGTTTTAGGTCGATATTAAATCTTTTTTGATACCAATTAATAATTGCATTTGAAAATCTTTCCTTTGGTAAATAGCCATAGGCGTAAACTCCAAAGTCCACCTTTTCTCTAAGCTTGTTGACAATTTCTATGGGGGATTTAAAATCGCTATCAGCTACTCCTAAGGGAATGTACTTTCCTTTTTCTCCTTCGTAATCCCATTTATAGGAATCTGTATTTATTCTATTAATAATTTCATCAAAGTCATGGAATTTAGTTTCTGTCATTTTATGCCTCCAAATTTTTATGTATAATTTTTTTATCGAAATCTTCTGTTAAGCTAAAAACTTCTTTGCTTAAAAGTAAAATTGCTATTATATTGGGAATACACAATAATCCCAATACGCTGTCCATTAACTCCCAAACTAAATCGGATTTAGCTATACAGCCCAAGAAACTCAATAATACAAATATGTATTTATAATATTTCGATTTTTCTTCTCCTATTAAAGAATTGAGTCCCAGTGTCCCGAAGTACCATTGAATAGATACAGTGGTGAATGCAAAAAGTATCATGGATATTCCAACTAAATATTTAAATATGGGAATTGCAGTTTCAAAAGCAATCATGGTTATGGTGTTGGAAGGTATTGCTTGTAAATCCAAGCCACTGGTTAATATCGTAAATGCGGTAATGGAACACACTACTAATGTATCTATAAATACTTCTAGAATTCCTAATGTTCCTTGTCTTGCAGGGTGGTCAGTTATTGCAGGTGCGTGAATCATCGCTGCAGATCCTTCTCCAGCCTCATTGGAATATAATCCTCTAGATATGCCGTATCTCATAGCTTGTCTAACCGAATAGCCCACAAACCCACCAACTCCTGCTTGTACACTAAATGCATTGGAAAGAATTAATCTGAAGACGTCTGGAAGCATATGCCTATTAATAAATAATACGATGATTCCAGAGACTATATAAATAAATGCAGATAATGGAACGAGTTTTTCTGCCATTTTTACTAATCATTTCAGTCAGCCTACTATAACAAAAGCTACAGTCAAAGCAAGTGCTATTCCAATAACTATTGTCGGCACATTGAATAGCAATCTAACAGCTCCCGATAGTGCATTGGATTGGATGAGATTTCCACCGGAACTTTGAATAACCAAAAGTAATGCAAATATCTTTGCTAAAAAAGGCATATTAAGTCCCTTTGTCAAATAGTATATGGGACCGCCCACATAAACCCCGTCTTTGTCTTTTTCTCTATATTTAATTCCAAGGAGTATTTCAGAATATTTTGTTGCAGCGCCCAAAAATGCAGCAACCCTCATCCAAAATACTGCACCCGGTCCACCAGAAGCTATAGAGGTTGCTACTCCTACAATATTTCCATTTCCTACACAACTGGATAAAGCCATGTATAAAGCTTGCAAGGGGGATATTGTACCTGCTGCTTTATCGCTAGAATCTTTATGAATCAACTGTTTTATTGCAAAGGGAAGTTTTCTTATTTGTATGAACTTTGTAATTATTGTAAAATAAGCTCCCATTCCTAGGAATACAAAAATTAAAAAATTATCCCATAGAACGAAATTTATCCACCTTAATATATTTAACATAATCTAAATCCCTTTATTAAAAAAGTATTTCTACTAAAGATGAATATTTTTTAAAAGTCTCATCTTTTATTTTAGAATCGGTAATTATTGTAGATATTTCATCAAAGGACGCTATCTTATAATTGGAAACTTGGTTAAATTTGCTGCTATCTGCAATAATTATTTTATTTACAGAATTTTTTAACATTAATTTTTGGATTTCACCCAAGTCTGGATTATAATCGGTTATTCCAAAATCTTCAGAAATTCCCGAAGTACTTATCAGTGCGTAGTCTGCGTGAAAAGAATTTAATGCCATCAATACATTAGTTCCATAAGTAGATTTTTCTTTTGAATCTACTTTTCCTCCTAGAAGAATCAACTCAATATTTGTAGACTCAGATAACTCCAGTGCGATTAATATGGAGTTAGTTACTATTGTTGCTTTCTTACTTCCGTTTTTATAAAGTTTGGATATTTCTAGATTTGTGGTGGACGAGTCCATGAAAATCATAGAATTGTTTGGAAGATGATGATAGGCAAAGGATGAAACTTCCTTTTTTTCTGCTAAATATTCATCTTTTCTAATTTGAAAATCTGCTATATCCATAACTGGTGCGGCTTGTATAGCGCCCCCATGAACTCTTTTTAACTTACTTTGCTTTTCTAAAAACTCTAAATCTCTTCTAATTGTTTCAATGGAAACGTCGAATTCTTTTGCTAATTCTTGAACTTTAGTTAGTCCGTGCTCTTCGAGTTTAGCAAGTATCA
Organism: uncultured Clostridia bacterium; assembly: GCA_947630985.1. Lineage (GTDB taxonomy): Bacteria > Bacillota > Clostridia > Tissierellales > Peptoniphilaceae > Neofamilia. Next base: position 3,744 of record CANRJQ010000057.1, read on the forward strand.
TATTATATCTCTCTTGTGCTAGCATATATGCATTCCTACTTTCTACTAGATTTATAAAAGTATAATAGCATAAACTCGGTTAAAACACAACATAAATACAATATAAAACATAAATTTACAAATAAATCCAAAATAAGTATTGACAAACTCCACAAATATCCATACAATATTGATAATAAACCATAATTGGTAAAATTTGGAGGCTAATATGAATACAGCAGTAGATGTAGGAAAGCAGTTAAGAGTGAGAAGTAGTAAATGGTTTACCTTAATCATTTTGATACTTGGTGGAGGGAGCATTTTTAAATTATCTTCTTTAAAAGATGCATTTTATGTCCCGATGCAAACTTATATGGGCTTGAGTAATACTCAAATAGGTATTGGATTATCAGCGTATGCAATGATTCAAACTATCGGACTTTTTTTCTCAGTGTATATTTCTGATAGATTTTCTAAGAAGAAACTAATTCCAGTTTCATTAATATGTGTGGGGCTATTAGGATTTTTATTTTCTAGATTGCCTGGGTATAGTGGTTATTTATTTATTATGGGATCCTTGGCATTTTTTGGAGAAGTAGTTTACTGGCCAGTATTATTAAAAACAGTAAGATTATTAGGTAGTGAAGATGAACAAGGTAGGATGTTTGGATTTCTAGAAGCAGGTCGAGGTGTAGTAGATACAATAGTAGCTTTTAGTGCTCTTTTCGTTTTTTCTAAACTGGGAGCAGATGCAAAAGGGCTTAGTGCTGCAATTATTTTTTACTCGATTGTAGTAATTGTTGTTGGAATTATAACGTATTTTTCTTTGGAAGATGATGCAATAAGAGATGTAGACGATGAGGGAAATGTGGTAGGAAAAAATCAAGCGACTTGGCTTGGTGTAAAGAAAGCTATCAAAATGAAAGAGATTTGGGTGGCAGCACTATTAATTTTCTTCATATATTCAGTATATTGTGGCTTGACATATTTTATTCCTTTCCTAAAAGACATTTATCATTTGCCAGTAACTTTGGTAGGTGCATACGGCATCATTAATCAATACGGTTTGAAGATGGTTGGAGGACCTTTGGGTGGATTTTTATCAGATAAAGTTTTTAAATCTTCCATAAAATACTTAAGATTTGCTGGTTTATTTGCAGCGATAGCAATGACGGGAATTCTATTTTTACCTCATGAATCTATGAATGTTTACATGGGGATGTGTATCACGCTAACTTTTGGAGCTATAATATTTACGATGAGAGCAGTATTCTTTGCACCTATAGACGAAATAAAAGTGCCTAGAGAAATAAGCGGGGCAGCAATGAGCATAGCATCATTAATAGGTTATGCACCATCTCTATTTGCCTTCGTGCTATATGGAAGTTTGTTGGATAGATATCCAGGAATGCAAGGATTCAGATATGTATTTATGATTATGATATTTTTTGCAATATTAGTATTCGTTACTGGCGCCATACTTCAACGTATGGTAGATAAACAAAATTCAACAGCAGAATTACAATAATAAAAAAGCAGTTCACGTCAACATTTTGTGAACTGCTTTTTTAGATAAATTATCTAATTCTAAGTTGGTGATAAACTTTTTTTCCTTTTCTCATTAACAGTTTTCCATCTTTGAAGTCGTCTATCTTAACCACATGATTAAAATCACTTACTTGTTCTTCTTCTATATATATGCCTCCGTTTTGGATAAGTCTTCTTCCTTCTCCATTGGACTTTACAAAGTCAATTTCTCGAATGACATCAATAATTCCTTTTCCTTCTTCAAAATCACTTGATTCAAACTCTGTATATGGAATGTTTTCGCTGTCCTTAGCTCCTAAAAATAAGGATCTGGAAGTTTCCATAGCTTCAGTTGCATCTGATTCGCCATGGCAAAGTTTTACAACTTCATAGGCTAAAATTTCTTTAGCTTTATTCAGCTCTTCGCCCTCAATTTTTGTCAACTCTTCAATTTCTTCGAGAGGAAGGAATGTTAAAAGTTTTAAAAATGGCTTTACGTCTGCGTCAGCTACGTTTCTTAGATATTGGAACATCTCGTATGGAGAAGTTTTTTCCTTATCCAACCATATAGCACCTTTTGCGGTTTTACCCATTTTTTCTCCAGCTGCAGTGGTTAAAAGTTTAAAAGTCATGGCATACGCAGGTTTTTGTTCTTTTCTACGAATTAAATCCATTCCACCTATAATATTAGACCATTGGTCAGAACCACCCATTTGCATTATGGCATCATATTTTTTATTTAAAACTAGGAAGTCATAGGATTGTAGAAGGATATAAGAAAACTCAAAAAACGTCAGCCCTTCTTCCATTCTGTTTTTATATGCATCCAAAGTGAGCATTCTATTTACAGAAAAATGAACTCCTACTTCTCTCATAAAATCTAAGAAATTGAGATCTAATAACCAATTGGCATTGTTATCTATTAAAGATTTGCCACCATCAATATCTAAAAAATTCTTCATTTGGATTTCAAATTTTTTAGCGTTAGAGTCGATTTGCTCCTTAGTAAGCAATTGTCTCATATCCGTTCTACCTGATGGGTCTCCTACCATTGTAGTTCCAGCACCTAATAAAGCGATAGGTCTATGACCATGTCTTTCCATATGCATCATAGTCATCAGTTGTAAAAAATGTCCTAATGTCAAACTATCTGCAGTAGCATCAAAACCTATATAATAAGTTATCTTTTCTTTGCCTAATAATTCCCTAACTTCGTCTTCATGACTTACGGCATCTATATAGCCTCTTTCTTTTAAAACATCAAATACATTTGCAGTCATAACAGCCTCCTTAATTTTTCCAACAAAAAAAGCTACGTATAAAGGGACGTATTTAACGTGGTACCACCCTTTTTCGCATAGCCTCAAACACCTATAACAGGTGAAAGTAATCAGACTCCTGACTTGTAATTCCCGTATGTCGGTACTGTAGCCATTCATAGTCTCATATTCAATAAATGTATTATACAAACTAGCTTGACAGCTGTCAAGGATGGGTCGTAAAAAATATTTTATATTGTTGTTAAATTCAACTCCCTTTGATATTATTGAATAATATCATAGGAGGAATTATGAAGTTTAAGATATATATTTCAATTTTTATTATAGCACTTTTTGCAAGTGTAATTTATGGTGTAAAACTACTTTATCCTCTTTTAGTTGGATTAATAATATTTTCATATGATGCATGGGAGAAGGGTTTTTCCCCTAGAGAAATATTTAAAATGATGGTAGATGGGATTTCAATTGTACAAAAAGTAATAATTATCTTTCTATTAATAGGAGTTATAACTGCAGCATGGAGACTTAGTGGAACCATACCTTATTTAGTATATCACGGTGCCAGTTTGATTAATCCTAATTTATTTTATCTATATACATTCTTACTTAATTTAGGTATGTCCATGTTATTAGGGAGTGTAAATGGAACTGCTACTACTATGGGAATAGTTCTAATCAGTCTAGCTAGAGCCAATGGATCTAGTTTAGTTATTACGACAGGTGCGATTTTATCTGGTGCTATGTTCGGAGACAGATTGAGTCCTGTCTCATCATCAATAAATCTTGTAGCTGAAATTACTGAGACGGATGTAATAAAAAATCGAAAGCCCATGACTCACTCTGTAATTATTCCTACTATTATAACCATGATAATATATCTTCTAATATCTTTATCTAGTGGAGGAAAAACTACAGATGTCGAATTATTAGAAGGGATAAGAAGCAATACGAATCTCAATGTCATATCTGTACTGCCGGCATTGGTTGTGATAATCTTATCTTTATTTAAAATGGGAACTAGAAAATTACTTATTATTAGCAGCATATTCAGTATAATTATAGGATATACTTATCAAAATTATAAAGTTGATGAAATAGTACGGGGATTAATCTTTGGCGTAGAAGTGGAAAATCTTTCGTTAAGTCTATCTCGAATAATTAACGGTGGCGGAATTAAATCCATGTTCCATACCTCGTTAAATGTTGGAATTTCTGCCATGTATTTTGGGATTTTTCAAAAAACGGAATTTTTAAAACCAGTGGAGAATATTATAGATAGGTTAGAAAATAAAATTGGATTCTATTGGACTTATGTCTTAGTAGCATTGGTCTTTAGCATTTTATTTGGAACCCAATCCATTGTGGTGATATTGATAGCTGGAATTTATAAGGAAAGAGTAAGTAGCAACGAACTATTAATGTTAGATCTTGAGAATGTTTCTATACTATTACCGGCTTTAATTCCTTGGAATATGGCAGCTAATTTAGCCCTTACAGTGTACCAAGTTAGCTATTTTTCAGTATTGTTCAACTTCTTCTGTATGGTAGTACCAATTTATTATTATTTTTATCGAAAAAAATTTAAAATAAAGCTTGACAAAGTTATGTGAGTTTTGTTAATATATAAAAGCTGTCCCAAACGGGAGGACATGGA
>CANRJQ010000058.1:0-8063 GCA_947630985.1 uncultured Clostridia bacterium
AACCATTCTTTAGTTAAGTCAGTTTTTATTCTATTTTCTATTTCAATTTCAAATATTTTTGACTTAATATCTATTTCAGAAGTCAACACGCTTTTTAATTCGCCATTTTCATAATAGTTGTAATAATATAAATTCTCCGCAGTATATGGTCTAGACTCAATCATCTCTATGTACTTATCTTCATCAAGATAAATTATCACCGTCTCTTCATCCAAAGCAGATTCTAAGGAGTCTTTTGAATTTTTGTAATTTAGCGTCGATAGCAAATTTATATAATCGCTAATATCTTCATCTAAAATTTCTAACTTAAATTTATCCAATGACACTGCTGAAATTCTAATGTCTTGGGCAAGGACAAAAATTTTCATTTCATCAAAGTCTACTTTCTCGCCATTTTGTAATTCAAAACTGTATTTCTTTTCTTCAAGAGTGGTATCTTTTACTATTTCTTCTTGAGAAGTTTCTGTCTCAACTTTCTCTTTTACTTCCGTTTTGTTACAGGAAGTGAGAATAAAAATTGAGAGAATTATTAATATGTACTTTTTCATTTCTTCATCCACCTTTGTCATAAGAATATCATCAGTGGAATAAAATAAGGTTAATATTTAGTTACAAATTTAGGAACATAACAAAAAATTTATTTTCCTAAAATTCCATAAAAAAATAATTTAATAATTCCATTCTTATATTCTGGACTTGTGTTTAGGTAATCTTTTTGTTCCATTATCGACACTGAAGACAAAAGAAAATCCACTAGAGCATCGGTAGGTATGCTTTTATCAATGACGCCTTCTTCTTTTCCCAGCTCAATAAATTTCAAATACACAGTTTTTGCATTTGAATCTAGGGCATCTTTATAAATACTTTGTAGAATTTTATCATTCCAAGCAAATTTGCTAATTGCCGATTCACTTAATTCAGTTGTGGCTTCATGTTTAATGTTAATAATTTGTTCTAATTTTTCATTAAAAGGTATTTCTTTTTCTAAAATTTCATCGTAATTTGTAATCGCTTTGCTTATATATGACATTAACACTTCTTTTGCTAACTCATTTTTACTCCCGAAGTAATTGTATATAGAGACTTGAGAAACATTGGCGTTTTTTGCAATTTCGCTGATACTCACATCGCCAATTCCTCTAACTGAAAACAGTTCCCAAGCTGCATCGATTATAGATTTTTTCTTAAGTTTAGTTCTTTTTTCATATCCGTCCATTTACATCACCATTTTCATTATAACATAACTTTTGAAATATTTTAGTAATATTTCAAAAGTTATTGACAGAGGAATATTGAAGGTATAATATGAAATATATAGATAAATATTTCAAAACTAACATTAGGAGGAAAAAATGAGCAAGTATATAAAAAACATAAAGTCCATTGATAAGAGCGCGCTCTTGTCAGTTGGTGGCAAAGGCATAAATTTAGGAGAACTATCTAGAATTGATGGCATCAATGTGCCAGGAGGGTTTTGTATAACGACAGAAGCTTATAAAGAAACAGTTGACGCAGATATCGAGTTGAAATCTTTGTTAGAAAATCTTTATGAACTTGATGGTAAAAATGAGGCAATGATACGAGAACTTAGTAAGAAAATAAGAGATACAATAGAAAACTTAAAAATCAATGAGGATATTCAATATGGGATTGACAACGCTTTGAGTATGTATGACGAGAATCAAGGATTTGCCGTAAGGTCTAGTGCCACTGCAGAAGACTTACCTTATTCGTCATTTGCTGGTCAACAGGATACTTTTCTTAATGTGGTTGGTAGAGAAAATATTATGATGAATATTTTAAAATGCTGGGCATCTCTTTTTACAGACAGAGCAATATTTTATCGCATCAAAAATGGATTTGATCATAGAAAAGTATTCATATCAGTGATAGTTCAAAAAATGGTACTATCAGAAAAATCTGGAATTATGTTTACCGCAAACCCAATGTCTTCCGATAGAAAAACTTTATCAATAGATGCAGGTTTTGGTCTCGGCGAAGCGTTAGTATCGGGATATGTTAATCCTGATAATTATCACGTGATTGATGGAAGCATATCTAAAAAAAGTATAGGAAATAAAACTAATAAAATAGTAATTGAAAAAAGTGGTGGCTCCAAGGAAGTAGAAGTTGAAAAACTCAAACAAGTAGAACAAGTTCTAGAGAATATACATATTTTAGAATTGGCAGAAATAGGTAAAAAAATAGAATCCCATTTTTCTTATCCTCAAGATATAGAGTGGTGTTATGCTGACAATAAATTTTTTATAGTACAAAGTCGACCCATCACGACCTTATTTCCATTGCCCCAAATATCTAATCATAAAACTCCAAGAATTTATTTGTCCATTGGACATGTGCAAATGATGACTGATCCAATAAAGCCATTGGGAATTTCATTTTTTGAAATGATTTCAGAAAGCGAAATGACTGAAATAGGAGGGCGATTGTACGTAGATATTACTTACGATCTTTCATCTTTAAATGGTCGTAATAGACTTATAATGGCCACTGGAAAGCAAGATCCTTTAATTCAAAATGCATTAAAAAATTTAGTTAAAGACAAAGATTTCATGAGAGAAATACCTAAAGGTAAACGAAATGTAAAAGGCGGGATTTTTACTTTTAATTCTATCTTGGAGGCTATAAAAAGTTATTATGTAAATGATTTTGATATAGTTTTACGTTTACTTGAAAAAATCGAAAGAGAAATTAAAAAAACAGATTTGGAACTAAGAAGATTAACAGGAATTGATGCGATAGATTATATCTTGGCTGATAGTAAAAAACTAATAGAGATGGCATACAACCCTAAGTTACTTGGGCCAATTATAACATCTATAATGGTAAATGACTCTCTAAATTCTCAGGTTAAGAAATACACTGGTGAGAAGGACGTAGGCGATATACTTACAAAATCTTTGGATCATAATGTCACAACAAAGATGGGGTTAGCTTTGGGAGATTTGGCAGATGTAGTTAGAAAGTATCCCGAGGTGGAAGATTATTTATCTAGAAATTTAGAATCTGATAATTATATGGAAGAACTAAAGATGCTGACAGGTGGACAAGAAGTATTAAAGGAACTTAAAATATTTATGCAAAATTTCGGAATGAGATGTCCTGGAGAAATAGATATTACGAAAGAAAGATTTGAAGAAAGACCTTCCCAGCTAATCCCAATTATATTAAATAATATAAAATTACTAAATCCCAATGAACACAAAATGGAATTTGAAAAGAGAAAAACAGAAGCGCTAATAAAAGAAAATGAAATACTAGCCAAGATAAAAAAATTACCGAGGGGAAATAGGAAAGCAAAAAATATTCAAAGAAAAATCAAATTGTTGAGAACCTATTTAGGAATGAGAGAAGATCCTAAATACTATATAGTCAAAAGGTTTTATATTTACAAAAAAACTATCTTAAAAGAAGCAGAAAGACTTAAAAAAGAAGGTGTGATTAAAGAAATACAAGACATTTATTATCTATATCTAGATGAATTTAGAGATGCTATAATCAATAAAACTGTCGACTATTCAATTATTGAAGAAAGAAGAGAAAAATATAAACATTATGAAAAACTTACCCCACCTCGCGTAATCACGTCTGACGGATTCGTACCAGCAAGTACATCTGATTCAGTTGTCGTTCCTGAAAGCGCTTTGTGCGGTGTTGCAGTTTCTTCAGGGACTGTAGAAGGAAGAGCTAGAATAATTTTATCTGTAGATGATGTAAAGTTGGAAAAGGGAGATATATTGGTAACAAGATTTACAGATCCAAGTTGGACGCCACTATTTGTTACGATAAAAGGTTTAGTGACAGAAGTTGGAGGATTTACAACTCATAGTGCGATAATCACAAGAGAATATGGATTGCCCGGTGTGGTAGGAGTAGAAAATGCAACTAAATTAATAAAAGATGGACAGAGAATTAGAGTAAATGGTACAGATGGCTATGTAGAAATCTTAGATTAATTTTAATAATAATTTATCTCAAAATTTATAAAATACCCCCATACTTGGAGTATAATAATAAATGGGTGATAAAATGAAAACACTTTATTTATTAAGGCATGCAAAAAGTAGCTGGGACGATTCTAGAGTAAGTGATTTTGACAGACCCTTAAATAATAGGGGAAGACGGGAAGCCGAAAAGATAGCTGAATATATGAAAGAAAATAAGTATATTCCAGAATACATAATTTGCTCCACAGCAAAAAGAACTAGGGAAACTTTGGATCTAATTTTGAATATAATAAAATTCGGTGGAGAAGTTATCTATCTGGACAATTTGTATTTAGCTAGTTCTAGTGGGATTGAGAGAGAAATTGATTCCATTCGTGCAGAGTCATTGTTGGTTGTGGGACACAATCCTGGTATTGAAGATTATTTAAGTAATCTCGTGGGGGAAGAGCTGATTATGAAAACTTCCCATCTAGCAGTTATAGATTTTGAGAAAAAGATATTAAAAGATTTCGTACGACCAAGAGATTTCGGTGGAGGAGTGGGGGATTAATGAATAAAATATTTATAGTCGAAGACGATTCTACAATCGCTAACTCCATTAAAAACAATTTAATCTCATGGGGATTCGAAGCGAAAGTGGTGGAGGATTTTAAAAATGTCATAGAAGAGTTTCAAAACTTCTCTCCTAATTTAGTTTTGCTAGATATCACTTTGCCATTTTTTAATGGCTATCATTGGTGTAAAATGATTCGAGAAAATTCAAAGGTGCCGATTATATTTTTGTCCTCATCTTCTGAAAACTTAAATATCATTATGGCAATGGACTTAGGCGCGGACGATTACATCACCAAGCCTTTCGATATGGAAATACTTTTGGCGAAAATTCGCGCTCTGCTTCGCAGGAGTTATGACTTCGTAGCGGACATAAACTTTATTTACCACGAAGGACTGGAGCTGAATTTATCCGAGATGAAATTAACCTACAATGGGAAAACAGAAATCCTCACTAAAAATGAATTTAAAATTTTGGAATTACTTCTAAAAAACAAAGGCTCTGTCGTAACGAGAGAAAAGCTAATGAAAAGGCTTTGGATGTCTGATGAGTACATAGATGACAACACTCTTACTGTAAATATTGCCAGACTTCGTAACAAATTAAAAGATTTAGGGATTGGTAATTTAATTATGACCAAAGTGGGAGTAGGTTATTATGTCCAAGGAAATTAGCTTTTTTAAATATTTAAAAGCAAGAAAATTTGAAATAATCTTTGTGTTTTTTGTAATTATTATTTTTTCAGCTTTGCTATTTGGAAATAATATAGATACTAAAATAGTAATTTATGGAATTATTTTATCTTCTATTCTATTTATACTTTTGAGTTTGTTTGGATATTATGAGTATCGAAAAGAATATAATTCGGTTTTGGAATTTATACAAAATGACAATTTGGAATTTTCAGGAGATGTGGATAATGAAATTGACAGACTCCTAATAAATGAACTGGAAAATATAAAAAGAAATAAATCCATAGAATTATCTACGGACAAAGATAATTTAAAGAAAATGAATGAGTTTTATACTCTTTGGGCTCATCAAATAAAAACGCCCATAGCTGCTGCGAATTTGTTAATTGAAGATGAGGGCAGTTTAGATGATTTGCAATTGGAAATACTTAGGATAGAAGATTATGTAAATGTATTGTTGGCGTATTTTAGGCATCACTCTTACAGTACGGATTATGTATTTGAAGAGGTAATTTTGGACGATGTTATTAAATCTGTAGTTCGTAAATATTCAGCCTTGTTTATTAAAAAGGGAATAAAATTAAACTATGAGCCCAGTAACATTAAACTTATAACCGATGGGAAATGGCTAGGATTTATTTTGGAGCAAATTTTATCTAACTCTTTGAAATATACATACGAAGGCGAAATACAAATAAAATTTCTAGAGGATGAGTTGATTATAAGAGATACGGGAATTGGGATACAAGAATCAGATTTGCCTAGAATATTCGAGCTGGGTTTTACTGGGTTCAATGGCAGAATTTATTCCAAATCCACTGGTATCGGCCTCAATTTTGTGAAGTCCATTTCAGAAAGTCTTAATATAGAAGTAACAGTGATTTCTCAACTGGGAGAATTTACTGAAGTGAGATTAAAATTTGAAAATATTTCCAACCTTACAAAAATGTAAGACCAAAAGAGAAAATGTAAGCTTTTATTAGGGCGAGCTTTTTCTTTTTTTAATATAATTTGGACAAGGAGTTGATGATATGTCTTTGTTTGAAGTGACAGGATTGAAAAAAGTTTACGCGTCTAAATTTTCTACTATAAAAGTAGAGGCTCTGAAGGAAATTACATTTAGTGTAGAAGCAGGAGAATTCGTGGCCATAATGGGCGAGTCAGGAAGTGGAAAGACGACACTATTAAACATTTTGGCCTTACTAGATAGACCTACTGAAGGAAAAATTTTATTAAATGATGTGGATTTAGGCACTATAAAAGAAAATGAAATGGCTAGATTTAGAAGGGATAATTTAGGCTATATCTTTCAAGATTATAATCTCATAGACAATCTTACGGTAAAGGACAATGTGTTGCTGCCTCTTGTGCTTAAAGAAGAAAGTGTAAAATCTATGGAAGAAAAATTGGAGCCTGTTTTGGAAAAGTTAAATATTGAAAAACTAAAAAACAAATATCCCTACGAAATCTCAGGTGGCGAGGGACAAAGGTGTGCAGTTGCTAGAGCACTGATTACAAATCCAAAAATTATTTTTGCCGATGAGCCGACGGGCGCTTTGGATTCCAGATCTGCCGATAGATTGCTAGAACAATTTGTGGAAATTAATTCTACTGGCCAGACAATTTTAATGGTGACTCATTCTATTAAAGCCGCATCTTATGCTACCAGAGTTTTGTTTATAAAAGACGGCCAAGTCTTTCACCAAATTTACAAAGGAAATAAATCCCAAGACGAGATGATGGAAGATATTAGCAATACTATGGCACAACTCGGAAGAGGAGCACAGTAGCTATGAAGAATCTTTATAGAAAATTGGCAATAGGTGGGATTTCTAAAAATCTAAATATCTATGTGCCTTTTGGAATAGCTTACGGATTTTTGATTATGGTTTACAATATTCTTGTCAATATCTCTACGAGCGAAACGTTAAAAAACTTTTCGGGTATGAGTTATGTCCAAACCTTGTTGTGGCTGGGACAATTCGTGATGATATTATTTTCAGTGATATTCTTAGTTTATGCTGATAATTATATTATGAAAAAACGACGTATGGAATTTGGACTATACAATGTATTGGGATTAGAGAAAAAGCAAATCTCAAAAATCGTAGTAATAGAAATTTTGATAATAGGAATTGCCTCTATTGTCACTGGGATTTTGCTGTCCCTTATTCTAAATAAATTGGTTATAGATTTGTTTTTTAGAATTATAAAATTTGAAGCCTATAATCCATTTATTCCAAATATATTTAATTCGCTAAAAGCCATAGGGATATTCTCGGCCATTGGAATTGTAATTATCTTCTTGCGAGTACGAGACATTTACAAAACCAGTTCTATTGAATTATTTACAAAATCTCGAAAGATGGAAGGGGGTATTATTCCCACTTGGATTAAAGCGGCGTTAGGCGTGGCAGCCATTGGTGCTGGTTATTATATTGCAATCACTGTGAGATCTCCATTTGATGCGTTGACATTATTTTTAGTGGCAGTAATGCTTGTGATTGTAGGAACTTATTGGGCATTTAGTGCCATTAGCACTGTAGTTTTGAACTTATTAAAAATGAATAAGAATTTTTATTACAAGACGAACAATTTCGTAGCTATCTCAGGATTAAGACAGAGGATAAGACAAAATTCAGACGGACTTGCCAGCATTTGCATTATGAGTTGTGCTGCCTTAGTGTTGTTAGGCTCTGGCGTAGCACTATATTTTACAGCCGACAGAACGATTGGAGATATATTTCCTAGAGATTTGACGATTAGGATTAATTATTCTGATGAAGAAATAAAACCTAATTTACATGAAGAAATTAAGAGAATAGTTTCTGAAAAAGGTGGAACCATAGA
>CANRJQ010000059.1:0-8028 GCA_947630985.1 uncultured Clostridia bacterium
ATCGTAGCATCAACAGTAACGGCAATTGTATTTTACTTTGGGTTTAGAGAGGTTATTAAACAGTTGAACCCAGAGGAGAATTAATCTTACTAGAAAATAATATTTGTTTTGAAGTATAAATATGTGTAGAAGATTATCTGTAAAGATTCTTTTATTGTCTTAGATAAACTTTTAATTTTTACACCTTGACTATAAAATTGATATAGTGTTAAATTGAAATGGGTATAAGAAATAAAAGAATAAAGAGGAGCTGATTTGCAATATGAATTTAGACAATGTAAAGAATGTTGACATTGATGTATTCCACGCATTGGAAAATGAACTAGTGAGACAACGAGAAGAAATAGAACTTATCGCATCAGAAAACTTCGTATCTGAAGCCGTAATGGAAGCTATGGGAACTATATTCACGAATAAATACGCAGAAGGATATCCAGGAAGAAGATATTATGCTGGGTGCGAAAATGCTGATATAGTTGAAGATTTAGCTAGAGATAGACTTTGTGAACTATTCGGAGCAGATCACGCAAATGTGCAGCCTCACTCAGGAGCTAATGCTAATATGGCTGTCTATACGGCGGTTTTAAATCCTGGAGATACGGTATTGGGCATGAATCTTTCTGAAGGTGGACACCTTACACATGGTAGCCCGGTTAACGCATCTGGAATTCTTTACAACTTCATAGCTTATGGAGTAGACGAAGAAAACGAAATGATAGATTATGATGAATTGGAAAGAATTGCAAAAGAAAACAAACCTAAAATGATAGTCGCGGGTGCATCTGCATATCCTAGAATAATAGATTTTGAAAGGATTGGAAAAATAGCAAAAGAGATTGATGCATATTTCATGGTAGATATGGCCCATATTGCAGGCCTTGTAGCTACAGGACATCATCCTAATCCAGTACCACATGCAGACTTTGTAACTACAACCACTCATAAAACTTTAAGAGGACCTAGAGGTGGAGCTATTCTTTGCAAAGAAGAATACGCTAAAGTAATAGATAAGGCAGTTTTTCCAGGACTTCAAGGAGGACCATTGGTTCACATAATTGCTGCTAAGGCAGTTTCCTTCAAGGAAGCACTTCAACCAGACTTCAAAGAATATAGCGAACAAGTAATTAAAAATGCTAAAGCTATGGGAGAGGTTTTAAGCGAAGGAGGAATCAGACTGGTCTCAGGAGGCACTGACAATCACCTTCTGTTATTAGACGTAAGAAATCTTGGCTTAACTGGAAAACAAGCAGAAGCTATGTTAAAAGAAGTCCACATTACCACAAATAAAAATACAATTCCTAAAGACCCAGAATCTCCATTTGTAACTTCAGGTGTTAGAATCGGAACACCTGCCATAACTACAAGGGGATTAAAAGAAGATGACGTTAGAGAAGTGGCAAGACTTATGGTGGAAGCTTTAAGTGAAAAAAGAAGCGTTGAAGAAATTAAAGAAGACGTTTTAGAATTATTAAAAAAATTCCCACTTTACAAAAATTTATAAAATAATAAAATCCCTTGGATTCTAATTGATTTCCAAGGGATTATATATTTGGCTTATATTTCAGTTGAATCGAACAATGTAGATCCGTCTTTTATTAATAAAAGTGTGCTTCTATCGTCCTTAGGGTCGATAACGTGAAGTTCAATTCCAGGCTCTACAGTTTCAGCTAGAGTTTCAGAAGTTTTAATGAGATCGTATTTGAAAACTTCCCAAAACTCGTCAAATTTCTCTTTATATTCATCTTCAAGTCGACTTGTTACCATTGTTCTAGTGTCACCTTTAAAATTCAAATAAAAGGCTCCATCTTTGTATTCCGTATTGGCATGTTCGTCGTATTGGTTTTGTATATTTTTTTCATTTGTAGTTATGACTTCTTGAGCATCTGTGCCTTCATCTCCGTCAGTTACAGGCTCAGTTTCATTGTCTGGTGGCGCATTTAGATTATTTTCATCAGTTATTCCATTTACTACATTGGGCTCTGATGGTGGGATGGTGGTTGTTTGCGTTGTGGTTTGATTATTATTTTTATTTTCTGCTTCAGTATTTTTTTTATTTGAACATTTTGTAAAAATCGCTACAAGTACTAAAATAATAACAAGTACAGCTACAACTCTTCTAATTAAGTAAATTTGTTTCATATCGGATTTAGAATTTCTTTTCCTTGGCATAAATGTTAACCTCCTACATTTAAAGCTATTATATCACAATACAACCAGAAGTTGGAAAAGTATTTAGTGTGAAATGTATGTGATATGAATTACCAAAGTAAATTTTTTTCAATTTGTATTCAACTTCCCCAAGGTGTAAAATATAACAAATATAAAAAAAGGTGTAGAAGATGGAAGAAAAAACAAATGTAATGAGAATAATTGAACAAAAGAAAATCCAGTACACTGCCCATGAATATCTAGACACAGGAGCAATCAGTGGATTGGAAGTGGCAGAAGCACTAAATGAAAACCCAAAATCAGTATTTAAAACTTTAGTGACAGTGGGAAAATCAGGAGAGCACTTTGTGTTTTTGGTTCCTGTAAATGGAGAACTGGATTTGAAGAAGGCAGCAAAAGCAGTGGGAGAAAAGAAAATAGAAATGATAAAATCCAAGGACTTATTACCATTAACAGGCTATATCCACGGAGGATGTTCACCTATAGGAATGAAGAAAAATTTTAAAACAGTGATCGATGAATCTGCTAAAGACCAAGAAAAAATATTTTTCAGCGCTGGTAAAATTGGACATCAAATAGAGATGAAGGTGGGAGATTTAGGAAAAATTATTAATTTTAAATTTGAGGATATTTTGGAATAGAAGTGACTATAATTAAATTCTATAAACATTGGAGATTTAATTATAGGATAATTTAAATACGAAAATGACATTTATGATATAATAAATCTATAAATTTACTAATACATTGGGGAGGTAATTGGTGTGGATGTTATAAAACTAGCGAAAGAAAATGAAGAATTGTGCATTGAGATGAGAAGGGATTTGCATATGATTCCAGAATTAGAACTGGAGTTGCCTAAGACCGTGAAGTATATTAAAGACAGACTTGATTCTTGGGGTGTGGAGTATCAAGAGTTTGTGAATGGAAATGCTATTGTGGCTTTGATTGAGGGAAATGGGGCAGGAGAATGTATCGGAATAAGGGCTGATATGGATGCTCTTCCTATCACTGAAGAAACAGGTGTGGAATATGCTTCTACTCATCCAGGATGTATGCATGCTTGTGGTCATGATGGTCACGCTGCTATTGCTCTTACGACTTTAAAAATTTTGAATGAGAACAAAGATGCTTTTAAAGGTTCTGTAAAATTTTTCTTCCAACCTGGCGAAGAAATTCCTGGGGGAGCAAAACCTATGATTGATGAAGGAGCTTTGGAGAATCCAAGACCTGATTTTATGTTAGGACTTCACTCAGGCAATGTCTCCAAGATGGAAGTTGGCAAAATAGGTTTTAGAGAAGGCGCTATGATGGCATCCATGGATAGATTTTCCATAAAAGTAAACGGACGCGGCGGTCACGGTGCTAATCCCCATGAGGCGATAGACCCTATAATTATTTCTGGTGAAATCTTAATGGGACTTCAAAAAATTATTTCTCGTGAACTAGCTCCCTATGACCAAGCTTTGGTTTCTGTATGTAAGATCGAAGGTGGCACTAGCCAAAATATTATTCCTGATGAAGTAAATATGCTGGGCACTGCTAGAACTCTAAACGAAAAAGCTAGAGATTTAATTGAAGATAGAATTTTGGGAATTTCTGACGGAATTGCTAAAACTTATGGCGGTTCTGCAGAATTATTCTACGAAAGAATGTATCCTGTGCTCAAAAACGAACCGGAATTTACAAAATATGTTAAGGGATTGGCAGCGAAACTTTTCCCTGACGATGTTGAAGATCTTGAAAATCCTACTATGGGCGGAGAAGACATGGCGTTTTTCTTACAAGAAGTGCCGGGAACTTTTTTCTTCCTATCCAATGTAGAACCTCACAGCGATGGGGTAAGATATCCTCATCACAATTCCAAATTTAATTTGGACGAATCACAGTTCTACAAAGGAATCTCGATTTTTCTAGGAACTGTATTTGATAAATTAGGCAATTAAATTTTAGACATCCTCTTAAATTAAATTTAAAGAGGATGTTTTCTCATTAATTTGTCCAATCATCACATAAAGATTTTTATTAGTAGTATAATGTATTAAAATTAACAAAATAGAAATAAATAGGAGGGAAAATTTGTTCAAGGTTATAGCTAAAAATAATATTGCGCCAGATAGATATTCAATGATTATAGAAGCGCCAGAAGTTTCTAGGACTTGCCTTCCTGGGCAATTTGTCATCCTCATTGTAGAAGAAAATGGCGAGAGGATTCCATTAACTATTTGTGACAACGACCCACAATTGGGCGAGATCACTTTGGTCTTTGAAGCTATAGGAGTTTCTACGAAGAAGCTAGCGCATAAAGAAGTTGGAGAATACATATTGCATTTAGTTGGCCCTTTGGGTCTACCATCTAAATTTGTAAATGAAGATATAGAAATTTTAAGAAATCAGCATCTGCTACTTGTTGGCGGTGGACTTGGGGCTGCGACACTTATCCCTCAAGGGAAATGGCTCAAAGAAAATCACATTCCCTTTGATGTTTTGTTGGGTTCTAGATCCAAGGAGTTTATAGTTTTGGAAGAAGAATTTCGGAAATTAGCTGATAATCTTTTTATAGTTACAGATGATGGAAGCTATGGATTTCATGGTTTGACACCTGAAGGATTGAAGGTCTTAGTTGAAGAAAGAAAAAAATTTTACGACCTATGCGTGATAATCGGACCTATGGCAATGATGAAATACACTTCATTAATGACAAAAAAACTAAATATTCCCAGTGTAGTTTCCATGAATACTATAATGGTTGATGGAACAGGCATGTGCGGAGCTTGTAGAGTTGTAATTGACGGCAAGACGAAGTTCGCTTGTGTTGATGGACCGGAATTTGACGCTCATCTGGTGGATTTTGATGGAACACTTTTGCGCCAAGGACAGTATAAAAAATTGGAAGTGGAGGCTCACCACGAATATTGCGACTTGATGGAGGGAATGTCAGATGAATCGATTTAAAAGAGTGGAGATTTCATATCAAGACCCTATCCAGAGAATTCAAAATTTTGATGAAGTGTGTTTGGGTTATACTGACAAAGAAGCGATTCAAGAGGCGAAAAGATGTATCCAATGCAAAAATCCCACTTGCGTAGATATGTGTCCGGTTAGAATAGATATTCCAGGATTTATAAAAAATATTGCCGAAGATAATTTTGAAGAAGCTTCCAGAACCTTATCAAAGTACACAAATCTTCCAGCAGTTTGCGGACGAGTTTGTCCCCAAGAGGAACAATGTGAATCCACTTGCGTTCTTGGGAAAAAGGGTGACTCGATTGCCATTGGAAAATTAGAAAGATTTGCAGCTGACTTTGGGTTGGAAAAGGGATTGTCCTTTGATGAGATGGTAGAAAAAAATCATCATAAAGTCGCAGTAATAGGCTCAGGCCCAGCAGGGATAACTTGCGCAGGCGAACTTGCCAAAAAGGGATATGAAGTGACAATGTTTGAAGCCCTTCATAGACCTGGAGGAGTTTTGGAATACGGAATTCCAGAATTTAGACTTCCCAAGGACAAAATTGTAAAAAGAGAAATAGAAAATTTAAAAAATCTTGGCGTAGATATTAAAATAAATACAGTAATTGGGCGCACGATAACCATTGACCAATTAAAACAAGAGGAATACGTGGCATTTTTCTTGGGTTCAGGTGCAGGAAGTCCACTATTTTTAAATATTCCAGGAGAAAATCTCAACGGAGTATATTCTGCCAACGAATATTTGACTAGAAATAATTTGATGAAAGCATATCTTAAAGAATCAGATACGCCAATTAGAATTGGTAAAAATGTAGTCGTAATCGGTGGAGGAAATGTAGCCATGGATTCTGCAAGAACTGCCAGAAGATACGGCTCCAACGTGACGGTGGTTTATAGAAGAACTAAGGCAGAACTTCCAGCTAGAGATGAAGAAATAGAAAATGCCATCGAAGAAGGAATAAATTATAATTTTTTATCCAATCCCATAGAAATAATAGGAAACGAAATTGGAGAAGTAGAAAAAGTGAAGTTGGTAAGAATGAAATTAGGAAAACCAGACGAGTCGGGGAGAAGAAGACCCATTCCAATTCCAAAAGCCACTTACGAAATAAAAGCGGACATGGTAATTGTAGCACTCGGAACCAATCCAAATCCATTAATTCCAGATACCACAGCGAATTTAGAAATAGATTCTCATAATAAAATCATTGTAGACAAAAACTTTAAAACTACATTGGAAGGAGTTTTCGCCGGAGGAGATATTGTAACAGGGTCAGCTACTGTAATTCTCGCGATGGGCGCAGGAAAACAAGCAGCAGAGGAAATGGATAGATATGTAAAAGAAAAATATGATTAAATAAAAATCTGGTCAATTACTATGATATGAACTGACCAGATTTTTTATACCATTCTATTTTATATTTGACTAAAGAGAAGGTCCCGCAGTTGCGAGTTTTTTTACATCTGGATTATCTTCATATTTTGAGAAGTTTTCTTTAAAAAGCTTGGCTAAATTTTTGGCTTTTTCTTCCCATAAATCAGCATTGGGATAAGTATCTCTAGGATCTAAAATTTTTGAATCTACATTTGGCAATGTCATAGGAATTTCTAGGTTAAAGTATGGTATGACTTTTTTGGAAGCATCTTCAATAGAGCCATCCAAAATTGCATCTATAATACCACGAGTATCTTTTATTGAGATTCTGCTACCATTACCATTCCAACCTGTGTTGACTAAATATGCCTTAGCACCACTTTTTTCCATTCTTTTAACTAATTCTTCAGCATATTTTATTGGCTCTAAAAGTAAAAAAGCCAATCCAAAACACGGAGAAAATGTTGGCGTAGGTTTTGTGATTCCTCGCTCTGTACCAGCTAATTTTGCTGTGAAACCTGAGAGAAAATAATACTTAGTCTGCTCTGGTGTCAATATTGATACAGGTGGTAACACTCCGAAAGCATCTGCAGACAGGAAGATTACATTATTTGCTTCAGGGCCTGCAGAAATTGGTCTTACAATATTTTCGATGTGATTAATGGGGTACGAAACTCGAGTATTTTCTGTCACACTTTGATCATTAAAATCTATTTTTCCTTTTGAATCTAGAGTAACATTTTCCAGTAATGCATCTCTACGAATTGCACCATAGATTTCTGGCTCTGAATCCTTATCTAGATTAATGACCTTAGCGTAACATCCACCTTCAAAATTGAATATTCCTTCATCATCCCACCCGTGTTCATCATCACCTATTAATAAACGGTTTGGATCAGTTGAAAGTGTAGTTTTTCCAGTACCTGAAAGTCCAAAGAAAATTGCAGTGTTTTCCCCATTCAAATCGGTATTTGCAGAACAGTGCATAGAAGCTATACCTTGCAAAGGAAGATAATAATTCATTACTGCAAACATACCTTTTTTCATTTCTCCACCATACCAGGTGTTTACTATAATCTGTTCCTTGGAGGTTAGGTTAAACATTACTGCAGTTTCGGAATTAAGGCCTAGCTCTTTATAATTGGGAATACTCGCCTTTGAAGCATTATATACTATAAAATCAGGTTCGAAATTTTCTAGTTCTTCATCAGTCGGTTTAATAAACATATTAGTAACAAAATGTGCTTGCCAAGCTATTTCTACTATAAATCTTATGGACATTCTAGTATCTTTATTAGCTCCACAAAAAGCATCTACAACAAAAAGTTTCCCATTTGAAAGTTCTGGAATGGCAACCCCTTTTTAGACAAAACTCTACTTAACATAGATTTTGCTTAATAACTAGGATACTTTTCCTAGTTTAATAGTATTTAATTCTCTATATTCAATTGGTGTCATATAATCTAAAGACTCATGAATCCTTTGATTATTGTACCAATAAACATGCTCTGCCA
>CANRJQ010000060.1:0-7963 GCA_947630985.1 uncultured Clostridia bacterium
GCGGAAATGGCTCAGTGGTAGAGCATCGCCTTGCCAAGGCGAGGGTCGCGAGTTCGAATCTCGTTTTCCGCTCCATTTTTTTATAAAAAATTAATTAGGAGGAGTACCCAAGTGGCCAAAGGGGACGGACTGTAAATCCGTTATCTAAGATTTCACTGGTTCAAATCCAGTCTCCTCCACCATAATTACAAATATAATATTTATATAAGGAAGAACTGTTGTGTAACAAAACTACATAACAGAGCAGACAATCTACCCAATCAGCCCTCCTTTCAGTCGGCTTCTTGGAGATTTGGTTGCACCAGCCCTACTAAAGCTCACTTCGTTCGCTAAGTTAGGTCTAGGTCTCCTTCACCATAACTTTATTCGCGGGTGTAGCTCAGTGGTAGAGCCCCAGCCTTCCAAGCTGGTTGCGAGGGTTCGATTCCCTTCACCCGCTCCAGGCAGTACTTGCACTCTTAGCTCAGCTGGATAGAGCGTCTGGCTACGGACCAGAAGGTCGGGAGTTCGAATCTTCTAGGGTGCACCATATTAAAACGGCTAATGATAGCCGTTTTTTATTTTTTTCAATCTGAAACTTTTACATTCAACAAACTAAATTTATGTTTTAATTTATCTAATTTTTATCCCAATTACAATATCCATCCTTTTCGCATTGTACTAAATTCTGAATTCCTTTATAAAAGAAAACTCCTGTTACTATAGCTGCTGATAGATCGGCGAAGGGTGCGGCATGGATAGTTCCATTTAATCCCCAAATATTAGAGAAAATAAAAACTGCTGGGATTAAGAAAATTATTTGTCTAGTCAATGTAAGTATGATGGAGACGTTGGGCCTTCCGATATTTTGGAAGAAGTTGGAAGCTAGCATTTGGAATCCTACAACGGGCAATAACCAAAACCAACTCACTATGGCGTAACTTCCAAAGCTTACTAACTCTGGCTCTCTATTGAATAATAGGACGATTTGTTCTGGGAAAAATCTAGTTATGATCCATCCAGCTAAACAAATTCCTGTAGCTGCAATGATGCCCAATTTTTCTACCTCGATTACCCGTGAATATTTTCTAGCGCCAAAATTAAAACTGGCGATGGGTTTTACTCCTTGATTGATTCCTATGATGGGCATTAATATCATAGTTTGCATGGTATTTACTATTCCCATTCCTGAGACGGCAATGTCTCCCCCGTAAAACAATAAATTTCTATTCAAAGTCAAATTCAAAATGCTATTGCTCATGGACATTAAGAAATTAGGCATTCCAAAGGAAATAATTTTTAACAGTACAGATAAATCTGGTTTCAGTTCACTGAATCTTATGGGGTAGTTACTTTTCTTGCTAAAGAAATATGACATTATCCATATTACAGAAAATCCTTGGCCAATAATCGTAGCCCAAGCAGCGCCTGCCATTCCCATTTTAAAAATAAAAATAAATACATAATCCAAAACTATATTTATCAATCCTGCAATTATCATGCTCACCATAGCCAATTTAGGTTGGCCTTCTGCTCTTAGAAAATTATTCATATTCATTCCCATAGCTGCAAAAGTAGTGCCTAAGAATATTATTTTCATATAGTCCATAGCTAGAGGTAAAGTATCTTTGCTTGCTCCAAACATGATAGCTAGGGGATGTAAGAAAATGAGTCCTACTACTGTCAATAAAATTCCCAATATTAATACTGATAAAAACGCATTATTTAAAACGTTTTTAGCTCCTTCGCTATCACCTTCTCCTAACTTAATGGAATATAGAGTGGATCCACCCACGCCGAATAACAGGCCGATGGCATTGGTGGCGAGCATCATGGGAAATACTATGGTGATGGCTGCAAGACCGTTGTGGCCGATGTCTGGAGCATTACCTATAAAAAGTCTATCTACAATATTGTATAAGGAGTTCACCACCATTCCTATAATAGAAGGAACTGAATAAGTTATCAATAGTTTGGATACATCTTCATAGCCTAAAGGGTTTTTATTCATAGCTGTCACCTCAAAATTAAAATATTAAATGAAAACGTTATTAAATCATATATGCCCATTTACGTAAATAACTTAACTAAAATTATGATATAATACCATTTATGGACTTAAATTTCGTAAACATAAAAAGAAATGAAATACTTAAAAATTTACAATATCGTGGAAGTGAAATTCCTGAAGATATTGATTATTTAATATCCCAATCGATAATGGATTTGGAAAAGTATTCAAAACCTAAATATAAATATATTGAATTGAATAAAGATAAAAAAGAATTGGAAGAGATTTTATTAGGAGAGGATATTAAGACTTTACTTAATTCTTCAGAAAATATTATTTTAATGGCAGTTACATTGGGAAGAGAAATAGAAATGCTCACTAGAAAATACAGTTTTTCTGATTTAGCTAGGTCTGTGATTCTAGATGCCACTGCTAGCGCTGGGGTGGAATCTTTGGCTAACGATATAAATGAGGAGCTTTCAAAAATATATAAGCCTATGTATTTGACGGATAGATTCTCCCCAGGATACGGAGATTTGCCAATATCAGTTCAGAAGAACTTTTTGAATTTATTAAATGCAGAAAAAGATTTAGGAATTACTACGACAGGAAGTGGAATCATGGTTCCTAGAAAATCTATCACAGCTATAATTGGGATAGCAGATAGTAAACAACCCCGTAGAAGATTGGGATGTGAAAGTTGTAGGTTATTTATGGAATGTGAATTTATAAAAAGAGGTGAAACTTGTGGATATGAAAAATAAAATTGTAATTTTAGACGGTGGAATGGGCACAATGCTTCAAAAATCTGGCATGAAAGTGGGACAGATTCCCGAATTGTTAAATGTTGATGACCCACAAATGATTATAGATGTTCATAAAAAATATATCGAGGCAGGTTCAGAAATAATATACACTTGCACCTTTGGAGCAAATAGAAAAAAATTAGGAAATCATAGTGTAGATGAGATAGTTAAAAAAGCCATAGAAAATGGAAGAATAGCTGCAGAGAAAACAGATGTCAAGGTGGCTTTGGACATCGGGCCACTGGGTGAAATGCTAGAGCCCATGGGTACATTAAAATTTGAAGAAGCCTATGACATTTTTAAAGAAATTGTAATTGCAGGCGAAGATGCAGATCTAATCGTAATAGAAACTATGACGGATTTGTATGAAGTTCGGGCTGCAGTTTTGGCTGCCAAAGAAAACAGCAATCTTCCAGTTTTCGTCACCATGAGTTTTGAAGAAGATGGTAGAACTTTCGCTGGCGTTTCCATCGAGAGCTTTGTAAATTCCATTGGAGGACTTGGGATAGATGCAATTGGAATAAACTGTTCCCTTGGGCCTATTCAAATGTACGATATGATAAAAAAACTTACCACCATAACGGATTTAGACATAATAATTAAGCCCAATGCAGGACTTCCTCGCATGGACGGAACTTACGACCTAGAGGCAAAAGGATTCGCCGAAGGAATGGAGAAAATTTATTCTTTAGGGGTGAAATATCTGGGAGGATGCTGCGGTACCGACGAAAAATATATCCAAGAACTTGCAAACTTAATAAAAAACAAAACTAATATAAATAGAAGAATAAATAAAATTTTCGGTTCTTCATCTGCCACAAAATTCATCGAAGGCAAAGGCGTTAAAATAGTGGGAGAAAGACTTAATCCCACAGGCAAAAAGAGATTTCAGCAAGCTCTTAAAGATGAGGATATTTCCTATTTCATCAGCCAAGCCATTGAACAAGTGGATGGTGGAGCGGACATTTTGGATTTAAATGTGGGTTTTCCAGGTGTAGACGAAGGTAGGATGCAAGAAAAAATCATAAAAGGAATTCAATCTGTTTTAGACACACCAATCCAAATCGACAGCACAAAGGCAGAGGCCATTGAAAAAGCTCTAAGAGTTTATAACGGAAAAGCGATAGTAAACTCAGTCAATGGAGAAGATGAAAAGCTAGAAGAAATATTGCCTTTGGTAAAAAAATATAACGCACAAGTTATAGGCTTGACCTTGGATGAAATGGGAATTCCAGAAACTGCTAAGGAACGACTGGAGATCGCTAGAAAAATTGTCAAACGAGCTGAAGAATATGGAATTTCCAAAGAAGATATTTATATCGACTGTCTTGCTTTAACGGTATCGTCCCAACCAGAAAGCGCCATGGAAACATTAAAAGCGATAAGCATGATAAAGGAAGAGCTAGGTGTTAAAACGGCCTTGGGAGTTTCCAACATTAGCTTTGGATTACCTGGAAGAGAATTGATAAATCAAAGCTTTTTAACCATGGCTATGTATGCGGGATTGGATCTTGCAATTATAAATCCCAATTCCAAATCCATGATGGATGCTGTGAGAGCATATAAAGTTTTAAATAATCAAGAGCATGCCACAGATGATTTCATTAAAGTTTATGGAGATATTAAAGAAGAAAGAATTGTTACATCAGCAGACGAATACGACATCTCCACCGCAATTTCTAAAGGACTAGATAGAGTTGTAAGAGAAAAGGTTGTAAAACTACTAGACACTATGGAAGAATTGGAAATTGTGGATAAAGAATTAATTCCTGCACTGGATAAAGTAGGAGAAGATTACGAAGCAGGCAGAATATTTTTACCCCAACTAATTAAATCTGCAAGTTCTGCTCAAGCAGGATTTGAAGTTATTAAAAACTCCATTTCCCAAAAGGGAAGGGACTCGATTTCCAAAGGGGATATAATCGTAGCCACAGTAAAGGGAGACGTTCACGATATTGGTAAGAATATTGCGAAGGTAATTCTAGAAAATTACGGATACAATGTAATCGACTTAGGAAAAGACGTGGAAATAGAAGATGTGGTGAACACTGCGATTGAAAAAAATATAAAACTAGTAGGACTAAGTGCTCTGATGACTACGACTTTGGATAATATGAAAGAGACCATAATCAGACTGAGAAAAGAAATTCCAGACGTTACCATAATGGTAGGTGGAGCGGTTTTAACAGAAGAATATAGCAAAGAGATAGATGCAAACTTTTATTTAAAGGATGCAAAGGTGAATGTGGAAGTAGCAAGACAGATTTTTGGAGGATTAGATGACAAATAAAAATAAATTTAAATTCCCCTTACTCTTTGACGGGGGGATGGGGACTTACTATCCGGTGAAATCACCGAAGGCGTTACCAGAGTGCGAGATGGCGAATCTTTTCGACGCTCAGACGATTTTGGAGATTCATAAAGAATACGTAAATGCTGGGGCAAAAGCTATAAAGACTAACACTTTCCAAGCTAACAAAAGAGCTTTGACAGCAGAATTTGATGTAGTGGAAAGAGTAATAAAAGCTGGTATCCAACTGGCTAGAGAAGCAGTTAAGGGAACAGATGCAGTTGTATTTGGAAATATTGGACAAATTGGCGCAGATGAATTCACTCATTTTGAAGAATACAAGGAAATTATCGACGTATTCTTGGAAGAAGGAATTGAAGATTTTTTAATTGAAACATTTTCATCCTTGGATTCGATTCCTAATATGGCAAAATATATAAAGGAAAAAGCTCCCAATGCTTTTGTAATAACTTCATTTTCTATTAGCTCTGACGGTCAGACGAGATACGGAGAGATTGGAGAAAATCTATTACAAGAAGCAGCAGAGTGTGAAGCCATTGATGCCATCGGGTTTAATTGCGTATCAGGACCACTTCATCTTCGAGAATACTTAGAAAAAATTGACATACCAGAAAAATTAATCTCCGTAATGCCCAATGCAGGATATCCAACGGTAATTAATGGCAGAACATTTTATTCCAACGACAAAGACTATTTCGCCAACGCCACACTTAGATTACTAGACACAGGAGTCAATATAATCGGCGGATGTTGCGGAACTACCCCTGAATTTATAAAAGTAATTTCAGAAAAATTAGGAGAATATCATGTTCCTAGGGAACCAAGAAAAAAGGCGAAGGAATTGCGTTTAGAAAACCCCTATGCGGAAAATCTATTTAGAAACAAATTGGAAAATGGAATGAGACCTATAGCAGTGGAGTACGATCCACCCCAGGATTTGGATATGGGTAAGTACATTGAAAATGTAAAAAGACTAGACAAGGCAGGAGCTGATGCCATAACCATAGCAGATTGTCCAGTAGCGAGGGTTCGTGTAGACGCCAGTTTCACAGCATATAAAATTAAAAACGAAGTGGGAATCGATCCAATCGTCCATATGACTTGTAGGGATAGAAATATTAATGCGACAAAGGCACTTCTTTTGGGACTAAATATCGAAAACATTTTAAATGTAATTTTAATTACAGGAGATCCCATTCCCACAGCAGAAAGGGACGAAGTTAAAAGCGTATTTCAGTTTAATTCCACGAAACTAGCTGGATTTGTGGAAGACATGAACGAAAATACCTTTACTAATAAAATTAATATCGGTGGAGCTCTCAACGTAAATGCCAGAAATTTTGATATCGAGCTTCAAAGAGCTAAGAAAAAAGAAGAAGCTGGCGTAAATGTATTCTACACTCAGCCAGTAATTTCCCATCAAGCAGCAGAAAATATGAAAAAAGCTAGAGCGGAATTAAAGGGCTACATCATGGGCGGTCTAATGCCGGTAGTTTCTCATAGAAATGCAGTGTTTATGGATGCAGAAATTTCAGGAATAAATGTGGAACAAGAAGTCATAGACAGATATGAAGGGGTGGACAAAGAAACAGCAGATAAATTAGCTGTAGAGATTGCTACGTATTTTGGAGAAAAAATTAAAGATCATATTGATGGATATTATATAATTACACCATTTAATCGAGTGGATTTGGTGACGGAAGTTATTAAAAACTTAGAGAAGTAGAGAGACCTATGAAAAATTCTAAAAAGATTTCTATAATGCACTGGACATTTGGAATAGGATTTGCCTTTTTGATTTTTGGATTACTACTTAAAGACGTTCATACAAAAGTTAGTTTGATTATTTTCCTAATAGGAGGACTTGTTTTACTATGTGGAACTTTATGGGGATATATGTCTATAACTTGCCCTTATTGTAATACTACATTAGTAAGTCGTGACCGTTGGGGACTTCCCAAATTTTGTCCAGAATGTGGAAAAAAAGTAGAATGAGTTTTGGGTGAAATCTTATAGATAAATGATTTAATAATAAATTTTGGAGTATAATATTAATATACGAATTGAAAAAAATGGCTAGTTTTCTAGTCGTTTTTTGTTGGATTAATTTTTTAAGGGAGTAAAAAATTGAAAAATGAAAACAAATTAGGAACGGGAAATATTAAGAAATTATTTATTTCCATGGCATTTCCAGCCATAGTAGGGCAGTTAGTGTCACTACTTTATAACTTAGTGGATAGGATTTACATTGGACACATACCAGAAATCGGTGGAGATGCATTGGCTGGAGTAGGCGTAACTGCACCTGTAATAATTATTATATCGGCATTCGCATATTTAATCGGAGCAGGAGGCGCGCCCCTTGCATCTATTAAAATGGGTCAAGGCAAAAAAGAAGAAGCAGAAAAAATTATGGGAAATGCATTTTTCTCTTTGGTAGTATTATCCTTTATTATAATGGCATTTATTTTAATATTTATGGACGACATACTATATCTCTTCGGAGTAAGTGACACTACATTCCAATACGCCAAAGACTATATGGTAATTTACACATTAGGAACTGTATTCGTTATGATCACACTGGGAATGAATTCATTTATCACAGCACAAGGATTTGCCAAGACAGCGATGCTTACAGTATCTATCGGAGCTATAATTAACATCGTATTAGACCCTATACTTATGTTTGGATTTAAGTTGAATGTAAAGGGAGCTGCGCTAGCGACCATAATTTCCCAAGGGATTTCTGCTCTTTGGGTTTTAAAATTCATGACAGGAAAAGATACGTCTTTGAAATTGAAAAAAGAAAACTTTAAACTAGACAAAGACATTATGTTAAAGACTGTGCAATTG
>CANRJQ010000061.1:0-7923 GCA_947630985.1 uncultured Clostridia bacterium
AATTATAGATAGAAAAGAACGAGGTGATTGATTTGGATTCAATTAAGCGATTAGGTTATTTAAGAAGAAGGATGGCAGAATATAGGCTCGACGCTTATATTGTGGGAAATTCTGACCCGCACTTTTCAGAATACCTTCCAAAAGAATATAAAGAAATAGAATGGCTAACTGGTTTCACAGGATCTAACGCCTTGGTTTTTGTAACTCATAACGATGCGTTTTTATGGACAGATGGCAGATATTTTGTCCAAGGAGAAAAACAATTAGCTGGATCAGAATTCCAGATGGTGAAACTTGCGACTAGAGACAATCCTACTCTAACTGAGATGATAGAAAAACTTTTACCAGAGGGTAGAAAAATTGGCATTAATGCTTTAACTACATCTCAAGAATTTTTTGAGAATATTAAAAAGACGTGTGACAAAAAAGGAATAGACATAATAGAAGATTACGACCTTATATCAGAAATTTGGGAAGATAGGTCTGCAGATGAAAAAGAATTTCCTTTTATCCATGAAATTGAATTTTCGGGAATCACTCCTAAAGAGAAGATAGAGCAAGTAAGAGAAGAGTTGGAAGAAAAAAATGCAGATGTTACAGTTATATCTACGCTCGAAGACATTGCTTGGTTGTTTAATATTCGTGGATTCGATGTGATGAATAATCCTGTTGTTACATCCTATGCACTAATCGACCAAGAAAATGCAATATTTTTCATAGATACTGAGAGACTTTCCATGGAGTTATTAGAACATCTTCAGGAAAATGGCATAGATTATTTGGGTTACGATGAAATTTTTGCTAAAGTCAATAATCTAAATAATAAAAAAATCTATTTGGACAAAAAGAACACTGGTCGTAGCTTGTTTAAATTAATAAATGAGAGTAACGAAGTTATAGATGGAATAAACATTACTACTGAATTAAAAGCAATTAAAAACGATATAGAGATTAAAAACCAAAAGAATGCATATATAAAAGATGGCGTAGCTTTGACAAAATTTATTTACTGGTTAAAAAACAATCCAGACATAGAGAAGGAAACGGAATATTCAGTTGGAGAAAAACTTGCACTTTTTAGAAAAGCTCAAAAACATTACCAAATGCCTAGTTTTGATACAATAGCAGCTTATAAGGAAAATGCTGCGATGATGCATTATCGTGCAGAAAAAGACAGTAAAAAATTAAAAAAAGAAAGCTTTTTATTGGTGGATTCTGGGGGACAGTATTTAGATGGTACTACTGATATTACTAGAACTATTGCACTGGGAAAATTGACCGATGAAGAAATTAAGGACTTCACTTTGGTTTTAAAAGGACATTTAAATTTTTTAAGTACGATTTTTTTAGAAGGAACTACTGGTCACGCTTTGGACGCTATTTCCAGAAGACCGATTTGGGCAAATAGAATGGATTATAAATCTGGAACTGGGCATGGAATTGGATATTTCTTAGGCGTACATGAAGGACCACAAAATATTTCTAGAGTCCATAGAGATGCGGAACTTGAATCTGGTATGATAGTGACGATTGAGCCGGGGATTTATAAAGCTGGAAAACATGGAATTAGAACTGAAAATGTAGCATTAGTTGTAGAAGACGAAGATACTGATGATGGACAATTCTATAGATTTGAGGTATTATCTTTTGCGCCAATAGAAAGGGATGCTATAGATTCTAGTCTTTTGAATGATGAAGAGAAGTCAGTTTTAAATGATTATCACAAAAATGTTTTTAAAAAATTAAGTAGATTTTTAACTAGAGAGGAGTCACAGTGGCTGGAAGATGTAACGCAGCCAATTGATTGATGTTTAATATAAAAGAAGCATTACAAAAAGCGCCTACAGATGCTGGTGTGTATATCATGAAGGACTCTGTAGGGAGTGTTATATATGTAGGAAAGGCTAAAAACTTAAGAAATCGCCTAAGACAATATTTTCAAAATACGATTACGAATAGAAAAGTTATGTCTATGGTGGAGAATATAGAAGAATTTGAATATATAATTGTAGATAACGAAGTTGAGTCTTTGATACTGGAGCAAAACTTAATAAAATCCCATATGCCCAAGTACAATGTCTTACTAAAAGACGACAAGCAATTTCCATACATCAAAATTAACATTCGAGATCGCTTTCCAAAGATAACTAAGACCAGAGCGCCTAGGGATGATGGAGCTCTGTATTTTGGACCCTTTGCATCTGCGCTTTCCGTAAATGAATCCATTGAATTTTTTAATAAATATTATAAATTGAGAACGTGTGGCTTAAATCTAAATAATCCAAATAAATTATACAAAGTATGTTTAAATTATCATATCAACTTATGCAAAGGACCCTGTGCTGGGTTTGTAAGCCCTGAAGAATATAGAGAAGGAATAAAAGAAGTTCAAAATTTCCTAGAAGATAAGAAGTCTCCTTTAATAGGAAATGTGAAAAAGTTGATGATGGAGTCTGCGAAAAAAATGGATTATGAGGGCGCTACCTATTATAGAAATGTTATGGAATTTTTGAATAACTTGTTGACTAAGCAAAGTGTAGACACCTTAAGTTTCATAGATAAAGATGTAATAGCTATGGCGAAAGGGGAAGAAGATGTAGTCATTCAGGTTTTCTTCGTGCGTGGTGGAAAAGTTTTGGGAAGAGAGCATTACTTCTTAAACGACACCCTTGACCAAAGTGAAGGAGAAATACTAGGAGCCTTTGTAAAACAATATTATGCTGGGTATTCTCAACTACCCAATGAAGTGTATATTGAAAATGAAATTGAAGAGATGGATGTCATTGAAGAATTTTTAGGTAAAATAAAGGGCAGACCACTTAGGATAGTTGTGCCTAAACGTGGTGAAAATCTAGACCTTATGAAATTAGTCAAAAAAAATGCTCAAGATATGCTGGTTAAGTATGGGGATAGATACACTAAGAGAAATAGATTGAATCAAGAAAATCTCGAAAATCTCAAAGATATGTTAGGCTTGGATCATTTACCTAGGCGAATTGAAGCCTACGATATTAGCCATATCGCAGGAGATGAAAATGTCGGAGCTATGGTGGTATTTGAAGATGGAAAAACCAAAAGATCTGATTACAGAAAGTTTAAAATACGAAGTAGTACCAATGACGATTACAAGTCATTGGAGGAAGTACTAACTAGAAGATTTTTAAGGCAAAAAGAAAAAAGTTCAAAAAATGAATCTTTTCAATTGCTTCCAGATTTGATAGTAATGGATGGCGGAAAGGGGCAAGTCAATGTAGCTAAAAAAGTTTTGAGTGGCATGGACTTGGATATTCCAGTATGTGGATTAGTAAAAGATGATTTTCATCAAACCAGAGGCGTTATTTATGAAAACGTGGAGTATGAAATACCTATAGATACTAATTTATACAGGATGCTTTATGCGATTTCTGAAGAAGCCCACAGATTCGCCATAAGTTTTCATAGAAATAGAATGTCTAGTAGGTTTTATAAATCAGAATTAGATGATGTAAAAGGCATAGGACCTAAAAGGAAAATGGCATTAATCGAGCATTTTAAAAGTATAGACAGAATAAAAACTGCGAGTTTAGAAGAGCTAAGCTCTATCAAGTCCATGAACGTAAAAAGTGCACAAGCTATAATTGAGCATTTTAGGGGGGAATAATGACAAAACATTTTACAGTAGAAAGTTTAATTAAAGAATTAAGATTGGAAGTAATAAATATTTCTACAAATGCAAGAAACACTAAGCTTTATACCAGTGAAGTCAACAGACCTGGGCTTCAATTGGTGGGTTTTTTTGAGAAATTTTTGGCTAGTAGGCTACAGGTAATAGGAAATGCAGAGTGGCAGTATTTGAATGAGCTTTCCAAAGAAGAACGAAGTAAAAAATTGTTAGAATTTGCTAAAAAACCAATACCAGGAATTGTAGTTACAGCAGGAAACGATATTTTTGAAGAGTTGGAAGCTGTAGTTATAGAGATGGACGTAACTTTACTACGAACAGAGGATACGACTTCCAAATTTATCAATGACTTTTATAATTTTGCATCCAAGCAAATGGCATTAAAAGATTCAATTCACGGCGTTTTAATTGAAGTATATGGATTAGGTGTACTCTTGCTGGGAAATTCGGGAATAGGTAAATCAGAAACTGCATTGGATTTAGTTACTAGAGGTCATAAATTAGTCTCGGATGACGTGGTAGAAATAACAAGAGTGAATGACACCATTGAAGGCGAATCACCTGAGCTAACTAGACACTTTATGGAGATTCGTGGAGTTGGTATATTAGATATAGAAAGACTTTATGGCGTAGGTTCAGTTAAGCAATTTCAAGAAATAGATTTAATAATAGAACTAGAAAATTGGGACTTGGATAAAAATTATGATCGCCTAGGATTCGATGAAACCTATTCTGTCATACTGGGTTTAAATATCCCAACGATTGCAATTCCGATGAAGCCTGGTAGAAATATTGCCATGATTATCGAGGTGGCTACTAGGAATTTAATTCAGAAAAAACTTGGGTATAACGCTGCTCAAGAGTTAAATAATCGCGTACTGGAAAAAATAAAAGAGAGAAAAAAAGGTTCCAATTAATTGTGGATAAACCACTTTTTTTAATTTGCATTATTCAAAGTTAAGCTTTATAATATAATTATATGAGGTTTTAAAATTATACTAAAATATTTAGGGGGTATTTATGACTAAACTCATGAAAAGTATGGCGGGTAACCAAGCTGCAGCATATATATCATATGCATTTACAGATGTAGCTGCAATTTATCCTATCACGCCATCTTCAGACATGGCAGAATATGTAGACACTTGGGCTTCCCAAGGCAGACTTAACGTTTTTGGCCAACAAGTAAAAGTTACAGAAATGCAATCAGAAGCTGGAGCGGCAGGTGCTGTGCATGGTTCACTGCAAGCAGGAGCATTAACAACTACTTACACAGCTTCTCAAGGATTATTACTTATGGTTCCGAACATGTACAAAATTGCTGGTGAATTGTTACCAGGAGTTTTCCATGTATCAGCACGTGCACTTGCAACTCACGCACTTTCAATATTTGGAGACCATCAAGACGTTATGGCTGCTAGACAAACTGGATTTGCACTACTAGCATCAGGTTCAGTACAAGAAGTTATGGACTTAGGTTCTGTAGCTCACTTAACTGCAATCAAAACTAGAGTTCCATTCTTACACTTCTTTGACGGATTTAGAACATCACATGAAATCCAAAAAATTGAAGTAATGGAATACAATGATCTTGAAAATCTTTTAGACAAAGATGCAGTTCAAGAATTCAGAGAAAGATCTCTAAATCCTGCTAACCCAGTGACTAGAGGTACAGCTCAAAATCCAGACGTATATTTCCAACAAGTAGAAGGATCTAACCCATACTATGCAAAAGTTGCAGACGCAACTAATGAATACATGGCAGAAATTTCTAAATTGACAGGAAGAGAATACAAACCATTTGTATACTACGGAGCAGAAGATGCAGAAAGAATAATTATAGCAATGGGTTCAGTAACTGATACTATTGAAGAAACTATTAATTATTTAATGGCTAGAGGAGAAAAGATTGGTGTTATCAAAGTTCATCTTTACAGACCATTCTCAGAAAAATACTTCTTCAACGTACTTCCAAAAACAGTTAAGAAAATTGCTGTATTAGATAGAACTAAAGAAAAAGGATCAGCAGGAGAGCCTCTATACTTAGACGTTGTTTCAATGTTCTACAAAAAAGAAATGCAACCTGAGATCATCAGAGGAAGATATGGACTAGGATCTAAAAACACTACTCCATCTCAAATCCTTGCAATTTATAAAGAATTAGCAAAAGACGCACCAATGCACGAATTCACAATCGGTATAGTAGACGATGTAAACAACATTTCTCTAGACCAAAGTGAAATTATCCACACTGAACCAGAAGGAACAGTAAAATGTAAATTCTGGGGATTCGGATCTGACGGTACAGTTGGAGCTAACAAGAGTGCTATCGGAATTATCGGAGACAATACAGACATGTATGCTCAAGGATACTTCGACTATGACTCTAAAAAATCTGGCGGAATTACAATGTCTCACTTGAGATTTGGAAACGAGCCAATTAAATCCACGTATTTAGTACAAGAACCAGACTTTATTTCATGTTCAATGCAATCATACGTAGACAAATACGATCTACTTGCAGGACTTAGAAAAGGTGGAACATTCTTACTAAATACTCTATGGACTCCAGAAGAATTAGATACTCATTTACCAGCAAGCATGAAGAGATATATAGCTGAAAATGAAATTAACTTCTATACAGTAAACGCTACTAAAATAGCTGTAGACGTGGGACTAGGTGGAAGAACTAATATGATTATGCAAGCTGCATTCTTCAAACTTTCTGAAGTATTACCTCTAGAATTTGCAGTAGAAAAACTAAAAGAATCTATCGTTAGAGACTACGGTTCTAAAGGTGAAGATATAGTTCAAATGAACTACGCTGCAGTAGACAAAGGTATTGGCGAAATCATAAAAATCGACGTTCCAGCAGAATGGGCTACACTTGAAGATGAAGAAAAAGGCGAAGACAACAGACCTGAATTCATCAAAAACATTCTTGAGCCAATGGCTAGACAAGAAGGAAATAACCTTCCAGTTAGTGCTTTTGTAGGAATGGAAGATGGAACTTTCCCAGCAGGAACATCAGCATATGAAAAACGTGGTATCGCAGTTACAGTACCTGAATGGTTATCAGAAAACTGTATCCAATGTAACCAATGTTCATACGTATGTCCACACGCTGTAATAAGACCGTTCTTACTAAACGAAGAAGAAGTAGCTAACAAACCAGAAAACTTCAACACTCTAAAAGCTACAGGTAAACAACTTGCAGGCTATGAATATAAGATTCAAGTATCTACACTTGACTGTACAGGTTGCGGAAACTGTTATGACGCATGTCCTGGAAGAAGAGGCGAAAAAGCTCTTCGAATGGAACCATTAGAAGAACAATACAATAGCCAAAAAGGTAACTGGGAATATGCAATGACAGTTACACAAAAAACAGAAGAACTTGGAATTGAACCAAGTAACATTAAAAATACACAATTCTTCCACCCATACCTAGAGTTCTCAGGAGCTTGTGCAGGATGTGGTGAGACTCCATATGCTAAAGTGTTAACTCAACTAGTTGGAGATAGAATGATGATAGCTAACGCTACTGGATGTTCATCCATCTGGGGTGGTTCTGCACCATCAACTGTCTACAATAAAGACGCACAAGGATGTGGACCAGCATGGGCTAACTCATTATTCGAAGATAACGCAGAGTTTGGATTCGGAATGTATCTAGGAGTTAAACAAACTAGAGATAGAATAAAGATTCTTATGAACAAATTCTTAGAACTAGGAATCGAATCAGAATTCAACGAAGCATTCACACAATGGGTTGAAAATGAAAACGACCCAAGAGCTACAAAAGAAGTTTACGCAAAAATAGTTCCATTATTTGGAACAAAAGTAAACAACGAAGACGGAGACAAAATCCTAGCTGAAATCGCTGACTTAAAAGATTACATCATTAAGAGATCAATCTGGATATTCGGTGGAGACGGATGGGCATATGACATCGGATTCGGTGGATTAGACCACGTACTTGCTTCAGGTGAAGATATAAACGTAATGGTATTTGATACAGAAGTTTATTCTAACACAGGTGGACAAGCTTCCAAAGCTACTCCAACAGCAGCAATTGCACAATTCGCAGCATCAGGTAAAGACGTTAGAAAGAAAGACCTAGGTCTGATGATGGCTACTTACGGATACGTTTACGTAGCACAAATCGCTATGGGTGCTAACATGAACCACACTCTAAAAGCTATTAAAGATGCTGAAGAATACGATGGACCATCACTAATCATAGCTTATGCTCCATGTAT
>CANRJQ010000062.1:0-7782 GCA_947630985.1 uncultured Clostridia bacterium
CCATGCGATGTTCTACGACGTTTCTCCACTCCTCTAAAGCTTTTTCGTCTTCCCAAATATTCATAGAGAGAATTTTTCCTTCTTCGTTTATACTCATAAATCTTTCTGCACTGATAAATCCAGGAATTTCTTCTAGCATTGGCTTTAGCATAGCTGCGAGTTCCAAATATTTAGCTGCGCCTTCTTTTGTAGGTTTTACTTCAAATAATACGATGATTTTTTCCATAAAAATACCTCCTAACCTTATGCAATTATAGCATAAGGCTTTGGAGGATATATTTTCTAATTAAAAAATTTAGTTTTTCAAACTTTGTATAGGAGCTGGAATTCTTCCCCCTCGATTGATAAAAATCTCTGGAGATTTTGTGTTTAATTTCATTATAGTACCTTTTCCAAATAGTCCACCGAAGTCCAACTCTTCTCCTGCCTTATAACCTATTGCAGGAATTAGTCTTACTGCTGTGGTCTTGGAATTTATCATTCCTATAGCCGCTTCGTCTGCGATTATGGCGCTGATAACTTCTGGCGTAGTGTCGCCAGGTACTATTATCATATCCAATCCAACTGAACAAACTGACGTCATAGCCGTTAAAGTATCAAAAGTCAAAGTCCCATCTGATGCTGCTTCCGTCATACCTGTATCTTCGGTAACTGGTATAAATGCACCTGAAAGTCCTCCTACATGGGAAGATGCCATGACTCCGCCCTTTTTAACCGCGTCGTTAAGTAGCGCAAGGGTGGCTATAGTTCCGTGGGATCCTACTTTTTCCAGTCCCATCTCTTCTAGTATATGTGCAACTGAATCTCCTATTGCCGGTGTAGGCGCTAAAGACAAGTCCACAATCCCAAAAGGTACGTTTAATTGTCTAGAAGCATCTGAACCTACGAGCTGTCCCATTCTAGTTATTTTAAATGCTGTTCTTTTGATGACATCTGCTATTTCATCTATGGGCGCATCCTTGGGAAGTTTAGAAAGAGCTGCCCTGACTACTCCTGGTCCTGACACTCCCACGTTGATTACGCAATCCGCTTCTCCCATACCGTGAAATGCTCCTGCCATAAATGGATTATCTTCCACCGCGTTACAAAACACTACCAGCTTCGTAGCTCCCACGCACTGTTCCTCTTTCGTAAGTTCGGCACATTCCTTTACGATTTCTCCCATCATCTTTACAGCATCCATATTTATTCCTGCCCTAGTGGATCCAATATTAACTGATGCACACAGGCAATCAGTATTTTTTAAAGCTTCGGGAATGGATTGAATTAGCTCCTTGGTTCCAGCTGAAAATCCTTTTTGAACCAAAGCTGAATACCCACCGATGAAGTTTACTCCCACGTCCTTAGCTACTTTGTCCAAGGTATATGCGTATTTTAGTGGATCTCCTCCAGAGGCTCCTACTAACATGGAGATTGGAGTTACTGAAATTCTTTTATTTACAATGGGAATTCCATATTTGGCTTCGATTTCTTCTCCAGTTTTTACCAAATCCTTTGCGCAATTATAAATCTTATCATAAACCTTTTTGCAGGATACATCGATGTCAGAATCCATACAGTCAAATAGGGATATGCCCATGGTTATGGTTCGAATGTCTAAATTTTCTTCGTCTATCATGTTTATAGTTTCCATGATATCTACAGTGTTTAACAATTCTAATCCCCCTTAAATTCTATGCATGGAGTTGAAGATGTCCTCGTGCATTACGTGGACTTTCATCTCTGGAACTGCTGCTTCCAGTTTTTTTCTAAAATCTTCAAAGCTCATATTCATTTTTTCAATATCCACTAACATTATCATGGTGAAATATTCTTGGAGTATGGTTTGGGTTACGTCTGCTACATTTACATTAGATTCAGCACAAGTAGTGCTCACCTTCGCCAATATTCCCACCATGTCCTTGCCAATTACTGTTATTACAGCCTTCATTAACTTCCTCCCTAGTTGATAAATCTTGTCTTGCTATATTAAAACTTTAGATAAAAATTCTTTAGTTCTTTCGTTGGTTGTGGTGTTAAATATATGGTCTGGGTTTCCAATGTCTTGTACTAGCCCCTCGTCCATAAACATTATGGTGTCAGCCACTTCTTTTGCAAATCCCATCTCGTGGGTTACTACCACCATGGTCATTCCGTCGTAAGCTAGTTGCTTCATTACGTTTAAAACGTCTCCAACCATTTCTGGGTCTAGGGCTGATGTAGCTTCGTCGAATAACATTACTTCTGGATCCATTGCCAATGCTCTTGCGATAGCTACCCTTTGTTGTTGCCCTCCTGATAGGGAGTTGGGATATGCGTTTATCTTATCTGGAAGTCCCATTCTGTTTAAAAGTTCTATGGCTTTTTCTTTCGTCTCCGCTTCTTTTTTCCCTAAAACTTTCATGGGCGCCAGCATTACATTTTCCACTACTGTCTTGTGAGGAAATAAATTAAACTGTTGAAATACCATCCCCATCTTCGCTCGAACTTTGTCTTCGTCGATATTTTCTCCTGTGATAATATGTCCACCCAGATATATTTCTCCCGAGTCAGCTTTTTCCAATAGATTTAGACATCTAAGAAACGTACTTTTTCCTGAACCAGATGGCCCGATGACTGTCAGAACTTCTCCTTTATTAACTTGGGCATCAATTCCTCTAAGGACGACTTTTTCTCCAAAGCTTTTTTTCAAATTAACTACTTTAATCACTTTCTTTTAATCTCCTTTCAAAGATGCCTAATAACTTAGATAGTCCAAAGGTCAAAATAAAATATAGCATCGCTGCGATTATTAAGGGCTCCATTGGCTTAAAGCTAGCTCCCCTTACTATATTCACGTTGTACATAATATCTGCAACCCCAATTACAGAAACTATAGAAGTCTCTTTTATCAAAGTTATAAATTCGTTTCCAAGTGCTGGTAAAATATTTTTTATAGCTTGAGGCATTATGATTTCTCTCATGGTATCTGAATAGCTCATGCCTAGGGATCTACCTGCTTCCATTTGGCCTTTGGAGACGGATTGGATTCCTGAACGAATAATTTCAGAAACGTAAGCTCCACTGTTTACACTTACAGCCACACTTCCTGCGATAAATGCCATCTTACCAATGGGAATTCCCAAAGATCTCACATCAAATACTGCCGATGCTCCGAAGAAAGTTATAAATAATTGTACCATTAGAGGTGTTCCCCTCAATAATTCTACTATGCCCTTTGCCAATTCGCTAATGATTCTGGATTTGGAAACTCTCATAAAATAAATAATTATCCCTAATATTACCCCAAAAAACAGGGAAATCAAAGATAGTAATATGGTATATAGTAATCCGTTTAGAAAATATGACGAGTACTTATTCCAAATATTCACTATTGATTGGAAAAAATTAATTAATCCTCCTATTCCTAAAAAGAGAAATAGCAAAATTAATAATAAAACTGCTCCATTTAAAATGTTTTTGGGAGCGCCTTTAGGACGCTCCATATAATATATACTTTTCATCTGTTATCCTTTTTTAATCTGTTATAGATAGTTCAATTCCCTTTTGGTAGAATTCTTCTATCTTGCCTTCTGCTTTCAATTTTTGTATCGTCTTGTTAATTTCAGCTACCAAATCTTCGTTGCCCTTTGGTATTGCTACAGCTATTCCTGATTCTCCAGGGAATTCTCCACTGTGATCTGGCGCCAAGTCGTCATTTGCTGCTGCATACATATCTGCAACTGTATTTTCTAGTAGCATTGCGTCAATATATCCTGATTTCAATTGGGATACTAAGTCTGGAACGCTTGTTATCGAAACAATTTCTATTCCTTCAATATCGCTAACAGCTTCTTCTTGTATCGTTGCCGTTTGTACTCCTACTCTAGCTTTTTCAGCCGACAATTTTTCAGGATTTGAATATTTTCCAACATCATCTTTTTTAACTAAGATAGAGTGACTAGACTCGAAATATATATCAGAAAAATCCATGGTCTTCGCTCTTTCTTCAGTTTTGCTTATAGCTCCTATCCCAACGTCTAAAATTCCCGTTTCCATCGCTGCTAATACTGCTGCAAATTGCATATCTTGGATTTCCAATTCCACGCCTAGATCTTCTGCAATAGCTTCCCCTAACAGTATATCAAATCCAACTATTTGATCTTTTCCATCTATCATCTTATGAAAATCAAATGGAGGATAATTTGCATCTGTACCCATTACTAATTTTCCGGACTCTTTTATCATTGCTAGTTTACTAGTTCCTGATGCTACCTTAGTTTCAGCTGTGTTTTCTGATGATGTATTTGTTTCCTTAGGTTCATTGGAGGCTGCGTTGTTGTTACAAGCTACCAATCCCAGCACCAAAATCCCTACTAATATTAATGCTAAATACTTTTTCATTTCTTTCCCCCTAAAGTTAATGTTTGGGAACGCCCTTTGGGCGCTCCATATAATATATACTTTTCATCTTTTATTTTTTTATTTTGATATTGCTAGGTCGATTCCTTGTTGATAGAATTCATCCAGTTTTCCTTCTGCTTTCAATTTTTGAATTGTTTTGTTAATCTCTGCGAGTAGCTCTCCTTGTCCTTTAGGAACTGCTATGACCGCTCCTGCTTCTCCAACAAATTTTCCATCTGGATCAGACACTAAGTCTTCGTTCTCTGCCGCATACATATCTGCCACTGTATTCTCTGTTAGAATAGCATCAATGTAGCCTGATTTCAATTGAGAAACTAAGTCTGGAGTTTTTGCTATAGAGATTACTTCAATTCCTTCAATATCATTAGCCATCCCTTCTTGTACTGTAGCAGTTTGTACCCCTATTCTAGCATTTTCAGCTGTCAATTTTTCAGGTTCATTAAACTTCCCTAAGTCATCTTTTTTTACTAATACAGTGTAAGATGATTCAAAATAAACATCCGAGAAGTCCATTGTCTTTTCTCTCTCTTCAGTCCTATTTATTCCTGCAATCCCCACGTCTATTATTCCTGTATCCATAGCCGCCAACACAGCTGAAAATTCCATGTCTTGAATTTCTAATTCTACTCCTAAATCTTTTGCAATTTCTTGAGCAAGTAGTATGTCAAATCCTAGAATTTGATCCTTTCCATCAACTTGTTTATGAAATTCAAAAGGCGGATAGTTAGCATTAGTACCCATTACCAATTTTCCAGATTCTTTTATCATTGCTAACTTATTTGCGCCTGATTCTTCTGTGGTTTCTGCCACGTTTTCTGCTGGAGTGTTTCCTTCCTTAGGTTCGTTAGCTGCTGTATTGTTGTTACAAGCTACTAAACTAAATACCATAATTCCTACTAATAATAACGCCAAATATTTTTTCATTTTGTTCCCCCCAGAATTAATGATTTTGTATAAAAAATCCGCCCCTTTTGTAAGAGGCGGATTATTTCCACGGTACCACTCTAATTGATATTTCTATCATCTCGAAGTCTTAACGCAGACATTCACGTATGGAAATACTTTTATTTCTTCCCATCCTCTCCAGAATTCTCTTCAACTTTTATCGACTATAGTCTCTCACCACTTCGACTACTCTCTGAGCGTTCAACTAAAAGCTTACTTCTTTCTTTATTAGAGTTTAATATTTTAAAATTGTTTTATTCTATTCCTTGTGAATCAGCTAGTTCTACACCTGCTGCATACCATTCGTCAAATTTACCTTCTGCTTTTAACTTAGCAATAACTTCGTTAATTGCTGCAATTAGTTCAGGTTGTCCCTTTGCTGTTATCGCTGCTGAACCACCTTCGATTCCCGCTTCTTCAAAATTTACTTCTGTAATCACTACTATGTCGTCGTTGTTTTTAGAATAAGAATCTGCAACTGGAACTTCTACTACTATAACATCAATCATTTTAGATTTTAATTGCATTACCAAGTCTGTTACTTTTCCTAAGGAAACTACATTGGAAGCTTCCACTTGATCAGCTACAAGTCCTTCTTGGACTGTTCCTGTTTGAACTCCTATAGCTTTGCCGTTTAAATCTTCTTCAGTTTTGAAGTTTTCTGCATCTTCTTCTCTTACTAGAATACAATATGATGATTCAAAATATATATCTGAGAAATCCATTGTTTCTGCTCTCTCAGGTGTTGGATTTATTCCTGCTATACCCACGTCTATGATTCCAGCATTTACACCTTGTAATACTGCTGAGAAGTCCATATCTTGGATTTCTAATTCTACACCCCACTCGTCTGCCAAAGCTTGTGCAAAATCCATATCGAATCCTACAATTTTATCTTG
Organism: uncultured Clostridia bacterium; assembly: GCA_947630985.1. Lineage (GTDB taxonomy): Bacteria > Bacillota > Clostridia > Tissierellales > Peptoniphilaceae > Neofamilia. Next base: position 6,228 of record CANRJQ010000062.1, read on the forward strand.
TCCGTCTACGATAGCATGGAATGCATATGGCGGATAGTCTGCCGCTGTTCCTACTATAAGTTTTCCGCTGGATTTTATTTTTCCTAGAACATCTCCTTGAGCTGCTTCTTCTACTTCTTCCACTGGAGTCTCTTCTACTACTTCTGGCTTATCTGCTGGTTCTTCTTTTGCAGTGTTGTTGCCACATGCTGCTAATGTAAATATCATAGTTACTGCTAATAATATTGTAAATAATTTTTTCATTTTTCCTCCCAGAATTTTGTTTTTAATTAGATAATAAAAAACCGCGCAATATCTTCCTCCTAAGAGGCGAATATCTCGCGGTACCACTCTAATTAATCTAAATTGATTATCTCTATGGCTATTAACGAAAGCCACCCGTGAATCGATACTAATTTCCCGACTCATTCTCCTTGGTTCTATTCAGCTCACTTCCACCTATCGGCTCTCACCTAACCCGACTCTCTTATAAGGATTTCATAAACTTACTTCTCCAAATCACTGATTAATGGATACTATAAACCAATTGAAAAATTTTGTCAAGGATATTTTTTTAATTTTATTTAAAATTTGATATTCATATAAAAGTCATATGACTTTTGCAGTTTAAATCCTGAAAGTCCTATGACTTTATGTTTAGTGTTTTATTGTATATATCTTTTCTATGTTTTTAAGAGTAAGTTATTCCGAACAATATAATTCCTATCCTTAAGGCAAGAATCTGCAATATAAATATTTTAAAGCTGCTTCTTTTAATTATTCTATAAATTTTATTAATATAACTACCATTGCTAGGGATTATATACTAAAATTTAATACAGCGAGAGTAAAATTGAAAACCTAAACTTATTTTGTTATCTTAAAAGTAGATTGGAGGGACCATGTTTAATCATAAAGATCTGATATATATTATTACCGTTGCTGAGACGGGAAATATAACGAGGGCAGCTAGAAAACTTTTTATTTCTCAGCCTTCTTTGTCACAAACTATTCAAAAAATTGAAGATACGTTAGGCCAAATTCTATTTGTGAGACATCGTTCTGGTGTAGAGTTAACGGATGCTGGCCGTCAATATTATGAAATGGCTATACAAGTTTTGAACATGTATAGAGATATGGAGAATGAAATTTTAGATGTCGAAAATTTAAAGAAAGGATCTATTAGAATTGGATGTTCAAGTCATATGGGTTCTGTAGTTTTTCCTGCTATTTTACCCGATTTCATATTTGATTATCCTAATATTGATATAAAGATAAAAGAAGATAGTTCAAATATTATAGAAAGTAAACTATATAGTTATGAACTAGATTTGGCAATAATGCATTATAATCCTTTAAAAAAATCAGATTCTCTAGATTATTATGATTTGACTATGGATCATTTTATTATTATTGGTAAAAAAAATGGAATATTATCAAAAATAATTTTTAGAGAAGATGGGCTTAACTACATAAATTTAAAAGATGTGAAGGATGAAGATTTTATTCTTCTACCTAAGGGCAGAGGTATTAGAGAGATAGCTGACTTAATTGCAGATTCTTCTGGAGTTTCTTT
>CANRJQ010000063.1:0-7743 GCA_947630985.1 uncultured Clostridia bacterium
ACAATAGCTCAGGCAGTTGGAGGTCATCAAGATACGGCAGTTTCTGCAAATATGAGTATAATATTGGCTCCTTTAATTAGAGCTAGAAACCCTATTATCATTGACCAAGTTACAACTGTTTGTACTCCAGGACAAGGTGTTGATGTTATATGTACAGATTACGGTATTGCAGTTAATCCCCTTAGACAAGATCTAATAAAAAGATTTGACGAAGCAGGCTTAGAAACTAAAACCATTGAAGAATTAAAAAACATTGCTGAATCTATAGTTGGAAAAGCTGAAAAAATCAAATTTTCAGACCAGCCAGTTGCTTATGTGCAATATAGAGACGGCTCCATCATAGACGTAATATATAAAGAAGCAACAGAATAAGATTTTCCTAACAAAAATAATTCTCCTAGTCAAAATAAGTCTAGGAGAATTATTTAATTTTTAATATAATCTTTTATCTAAATTATCCAATTGACACTAAGCCTTTCAACTCTTTAATTTCTTCGATTTCTTCGTACGTACGCGTAGGTCGATTAAACTTGAAGAACCATTTTCGTACTACGTTGGGATATAATCCTCCTTCTAATTCTTCGATCATGGCATACTCGTAGATAGTTTCGTTCATGTCACAGGCGTTTCTAAGTACACTATTTCTCGCCATTTCTTCTTCAGGATACCATCCAATTGTTCTTACATATCCCGTTTCAGGAAAAAAGTTTTCTCTTTTTTCAAATTTTTCAAAGGTTGTGACCGTATATATTTTATCCATTTTTTCTCCACCTTTTCTTAGAATTATAATATTGTAATTTCTTCAATAAATATAATAGCATATAGAAAATAATTTATATGACAGGTTTGTGTCATAACTTTCGTATATAATTAATGAAAGGAGTCGAAAATGGATGAGAAAAAATTAATTGAACTTATAGATAATAAAGATGAAGATGGGTTGGTTTATTTTATAGAAAATTACGCTGGGCTTATGAAGAGTGTAATCGTAAGAATTTTATACAAATTCCCCTATCTCCACGAAGAAGTTTTAAACGACAGCATCTTGTCCGTTTGGGACAATGTGAAATATTATGACAATACAAAATCCTCTTTTAAAAATTGGTGTGCGTCTATTTCTAGGTACAGAGCCATTGATGCTTTGCGAAAGGAAGTAAGGCATAATTCTTTGTCCCTAGAGGATGTGGATTTAGCTTCCAATACAGATGAATCCGATAAAATTTTTGTGGAAGAAGTTTTGAGTTATCTATCCGATGAAGATAGAGAATTATTTATAGCACTCTTCGTCGAGGGCATGACTTATGACGAGCTTTCCAAAGAGTGGAATGTCAGCAAAAATGCCCTCTATAGCAGAGTGAAAAGAGGTAGGCAAAAGTTAAACAAAGAATTTCAAGGGAGGTAAATCGTGAACAACAATGAAATTTATAAATATCTAAACGAAATAGAGACAGACTACGAAGAAACAGAACTTTCTGAATTTGAAATAAAAAAACTAAAAAAATTCGCAAAGGCAAATTCAAAAAAGAATGATGTGGAGACCTTTGGCGACATTAAGAAATTTGCAAAAGAAAATCCAAAAAAGAAATGGAAACTAGGTAGAAAATTTGCTGGAATAGCTGCTGCGATTGTTTTGGTTTTTGGAGGAATTTTAGGGACTAACGAAAATGTCAGAGCTGAAGTCATTAGCTATGTGGAAAAATTCTTCACAGATACTAATGTGCCACTCTATGAGGCGAAAGGCGTTCCAGAAGAAGTCCAAAAATATACTGTGAATCTTCACGAAACTGTACAGCTACAATACATCTCCTTTGTGGTTGAAGATGTAATGATAGATGGCAATGATGGATATTTGAATTTAATTTATCCAGAGGAGTATCTAGAAACGGCTATAGAAAATATTTATATAATCAGTGGAATTTATGTCAATGGAGAACGTAAATCTGTTTCCAGTTCTGGAAGCAAGCCTGTAAAGATAGGAGATGGACTTATCTCTGATATGCGAGATTTCACTTTGAGAGAGCCTTTTCCAGAAGATGAAAACTTGGATTTGGTTATTGAATTTGAAAACTTTGATAATCCCAATGATAAAGCTGCCATAGAAGTAAGTCTGTCCATGGAAGAATTGATGAAGGATTCCAAAATCTATTTAGTGGATTACGAAATACCCGAAGCCGGTAACCACAAGATAAAAATGATGAAAATAAATCTAATAAATCCTAGAATAGAAATGTCCGAGCCTGATCCAGTAAGAAATTACAGAGATAATTATAAAGAATACACAGAAATAATAGGAACCAATGACGAGGGAAAGATTATAGCTTTTACTATGAATTCAGGAAGAGCAGTTAGAGATTCTTTAGGTGTAAAAACTTACGAAACCGTTTATAAATTCGTGCCTAAAGATGATGTAGAAAACTTTGGAAAAATCAGCGATTATTCCATAGAAGAGTTAAACAATTTAAATGATACATTTGAATTCCAAATATACAGAAGCATTTTCGACAAAGAGCCGATAACAGGAAAATGGATTTTACAGGAAGTAGAGATTTTAGGAGAACCATTTGTGGTAGAACTTGGAGATAAATAATAATTAGTAGAGAGCCTACGGCTATGGGTAACAGATTTTATTCTGTCCGATAAAGCCGTAGGCTTAACTTTTCACTCTCAACTTTTCACTTTTAACTATTTATATTGTCAGCTTATACAAATCATTTAAATCTCTTTCAGAAATATTTTTACTTTTCTCGTCCATAAATATTTCTCCTTCTTTGAGCATAATCACTCTATCTGTATATTCCACAGCATCTTTCATATTGTGGGTTATCATAATCGTAGTGATGTTTTTGTTGTTAATTAAATCTTTAGTCTTTTTCATCACTACATTGGAAGTTTTAGGATCTAATGATGCAGTGTGTTCGTCTAGTAGTAATAGCTTAGGTGATTTCATACTGGCCATGACTAGGGATAAAGACTGGCGTTGTCCTCCTGATAAGAGCGAGACTTTGTTATGAAGCATATCTTCTAGCCCTAGGTCCAAAGGTCTTAATAAATCCTTATAATACTCTACTCTATCCTTTTTAATCAAAAAGCTTAGATTGAATCTTCCACCTTTATTATCTGCCAGTGCCATATTTTCTAAAATAGTCAAAGATGGACTTACACCTTTTGACGGGTCTTGATGAACTCGTCCAAAAAATTTGGAGCGTTTTTGTTCGTTTAAACTGCTCACTTCATTACCGTCGATTTTGATACTTCCTCCGTCGCTTTCCAAATTCCCTGCAATTAAATTCAAAAGAGTTGATTTTCCGCAACCGTTGGAGCCGATAATGGCTGTAGATGTATTTTCTTCTATAGTCAAATTAAAATCTTTAAATATATTATTTTCAAAGGGCGTTCCCTTATTAAATCCCTTCTTCAAGCTTGTTATCTTCAGCATCTTTTCTGCCTCCTGTAAATTGCTTTTTAATATGTGCGTAGGAATTGTTGTATGCGATAAATCCTATTACGATAATTCCATTTATAAGTTTCAAATCGTGGGGACTAAGTCCTGCTTCGATGGCAAGGGTCCCGATAACTTTGTAAATTACAGCTCCCATAATCGCTCTAGTAGTTCCTGAAATATTTCTTTCTCGAAATAGAGTATCTCCGATGATAATAGACGCAAGAGCGATTACCAAAACTCCTATCCCCATCTGAGTATCTCCAAATTTTAGGGACTGGGCAAATAGACTTCCTGATAATGCCACCAATCCATTTGCCAAACCTAACCCCAAAATTTTATATTTATTTGCACTTTCTCCCAATGCTTTAACTAGTGTTTCGTTATCCCCTGTGGTAATTAGCATATAGCCCATCTTGGTCTTAAAAAATCTGTCTAGTAAAATTTTTAATAAAATTACCACGACTAGTAAAATTACTATTTTATTCAAATAAGAATTTCCCAAGTCTATTAAACTAAAAATATTTTCAGATTTTGTAAAGGGAACGTTGGGTTTTCCATTCAGTCTCAAATTTATGGAATACATCATGGTCATGGTGAGAATCCCTGCAAGAAGCTCCATAATTTTTAGCTTTATCGCCAAAATTGCTGAAATCATTCCAGGAATTACCCCAAGTACCATAGCTATCAGTGTGGCTACGACTGGGTGAACGCCCCTTAGTAAAAGGCTCGCTGTTATAAGTGCGCCAAAGGGAAAACTCCCCTCCACAGTCATATCAGGCGTATTTAAAATTTTAAAACTTATATAAACTCCCATGGCCAAAATCGCGTAGATAAGACCTTGTTCCAATGTTGCTAATGCTAAATTCATTTATTATTCTCCTATAAATTCTGCTCCTTCAAAAGCTTTTAGATTTTCATCAAGTCCTAAGGCCTTCAAAGTTTCTCTATTTACAATTTTGGTTATCGTATGGGAACTCTCCACTGGAATTTCCCCTGGATTTATCCCATCTACTAAAATCTTTTTCGCCATCACGCCTGCTTGTTCTCCGATTCCGAAGTAGCTAATACCATTTGAAATCAGTCCGCCACCTTCGATATGAGCTTCTTCTGCTCCCACTAGAGGTTTCTTATTTTCTACTAACACGTCTGCAAGTAACGATACTGAGCTGGCGATTTTGTTGTCTGAAAGCATGTACACTCCGTCTACTTTGGAAGTCAAACTTTCTGCAACCTGTGGAAGGTCTGAAATATTTTGTATCGACATCACTTCAAGTTCAAGTCCTAAGTTTGGAATTAATTCCTCCACCATTTCCACTTGGGTTTGGCTATTGATTTCATCTGCTGAAAATACTATGCCGATTTTTTTAATGTCAGGATTTATTTCCTTAAACAGCTTCAATTGGGATTCGATGTCTACGATGTCCGACGTACCAGTGACATTTCCCCCAGGATTTTCGTTACTCTCTACTAGATGAGCTGCCACTGGATCAGTCACTGCTGAAAACAGTATAGGAATTTCTGACGTCGCTCCCACTGCTGCCTCTGCTGCTGGAGTTGCAATTGCAAAAATCAAATCCACTCCATCTGATACGAATTTTTCTGAGATAGTTCTAGCTACTCCAATATCAGCTTGGGCGCTTTTCACGTCGATATTAGCTTTTACTCCCGCATCTTCCAGTCCTTTTATAAAACCATCACGAGCTGCGTCCAGTGCAGGATGTTCGATGTATTGCACTATCCCTATTTTAAATTCTTCCGTAGTTTTTTCTTCTGTAGTTTTTGTTTCTGTATTTACTTTCGTATTTCCTCCGCTACATGCCGTTAAAATCATAGTCATTGCCATTAATATAGTTATTATTTTTTTCATTTATTTTCTCCCTAAATTTTTTATGCGATATCTGTCCTTATATAAATTTCGTAATAATAATCATCGTCCATACGGTAATCCTCCCTAAAATAAAAAATTCCCCCATCCCAAGCTATCTCTAGCAAGGGACGAAGGATTAAAATCTTTTCGCGGTACCACCCATGTTATGACAAAAGTCATCTCTCATCGAAGTCTAACAACCTCTACTCATGTAACGGTGAGAACCGGTTTAAGCCTACTCTAGTAAAATTTCAGCCAACAGCCAAAAGAGTGTATATCACATATTTCATCTTGTTAGCTTTCACCATCCGCTAACTCTCTACGAAGACTTAATATCATTTTCTCTTTTATTTGCATTGAAGTTATATTAACCTAGAAGAAAATAAATGTCAAGAATTTTTTCAATATAGTTTCATTATGCATAATGTTTTATGCCATACATTTATTATTTAGTTTTAATCAATCAAGCGTGGCCTAAGTTTTCTATTTTATAAGCTTTCAATATATTTTACTATTTCTCCTACATACTCCGTAAGAAATTCTTGTTCACCTAGGGTATTTATCTTTAGAAAAATCCCCTGGGATCCTCCTGAGGTGATGGCTGAGAGTTTGATTTCATCTTCAAAACCTACAATAGTTAAAGTCAGGCTCAGTCTATTTCCTCCTGTAATTGAATATCTTTCAAAAACCAGAACACCTATTTTAACATCATTTACATTATAGAAAACTTCATCTTCCAAAGTGGAAGATGCGCTATTATCTAGTACTGTATTTTTTGAAAATTCTACTACTTCATCAAAGTTTCCTTTAAACTCTCTAATAAACTTCGCCATTATTACCCCTTATTTATATTCTGCCACTGCATCGACTTCTACTAGATAGCCCTTGTGTAGTGGCGGAACTGGCAGAATTGTCCTAGCTGGTTTGTGATCACCAAAGAATTCTTTGTAAATTCCATTGGCTTCTGTCCATTTTGTGGAGTCTGTAATATATACATTCATCTTAACCACATTTTCTAAATCTAGACCTGATGAATTTAAAACATTTCTAAGATTATTTAGGACTTGGAGAAATTGGACTTTAAAATCCCCCTCGACTATTTCTCCTGTCATTTGGTTTACTGGAACTTGTCCAGATACGAATAACATATTATTACTTTCTACCGCCGTGGAATAATGTCCTACGCTGGGCTTCGCTCCTTCAATTTTGTGAAATTTCATCTCTACACTCCCATTTCTAATAAATTGTAAAATATATCGATATTATAAATCATCATCGCTGCTATGAAAGTAATCATTCCTGCCAATACTATTGACACGATGATTCGCAAAGTTATTCTAAAAAATTTTCGTCCTCTAGAGAAAAATATATTGGCAAATAAGACAAATCCTCCTAGGACGGGATACACTGCCAAGACGTACCTATTTGTAACAGCGGTAACAAAATACTCAAACAATTCATCTGGATATTTATACGTTAAAACCACAAAGACAAATGTAGCTAGGTACAATAAATTTACCAATGTCAGTAGCTTTTGAAAAAAACTATTCTCCGCTCGTCTTCGTCTTCTTTCTTCTCTACGTTCTTCTCTATATTCCGATATTTCTTTTGCTCTCTGTTCTTCTATCTCTTCTGCTTCTTCTATTTCTTGTTCTATCTCTTCTATTTGCTCTTCATTCAAATTTTCTTCCAAATTCATACTTCCTTTCAAATCACCTATAGAATACCACAAATATAAGGAAATATTCAATATTTGTAATTGTAAAAAATATAACCTCCCGAGGTGGAAGGTTTCAGAATGTTGACAAAGGTCTCCATATCATTCTTTTTCGAGTACCCTCGGGCCGGCGGGCCATATACGCTCGAAAAAGAATGATATTCCGACCTTAATAAAGTGCTTGTCATCAGTCTAAAACTTCCAAGGTGGAAGGTTTTTACTAAATCGTGTTTTACCTAGTTATGACTTGCCTAGTCGTGTTGTAATTAAATTGTTTTATTAAAGCTGATAGTCTACTTGAGCTGTATTGTCGTCAAATGTAATCTTTAGAGATTTAATTTCAACTTTTGGTTTATCTAATTGAAATACAAATCGGCCTGAGGATTTTAATATTTCATCTTCTACTTCCATTGTAATAAGTATTGGATTTGCAATATATTCAGCTCCATCTGCATCTACTAATATCGCTGTAATATAATCAGGATGAAAGCTTGGGTTTTTTATCATTTCCATATCAAATTCTAAAACTCCCTGATATATATTTCCATCTTCTGCAAAGAATTCTTCTTCAAATATTTCCAAATGTTTCTCTGGAATTTTAACGTCTTTGTCGATTGTAAATTTGTGTATTCTCCCATTATGAACGTTAAATGATAAATCTTCCAAATCTACTTGAATAACATCAGAGTTTTCACTGATTACTTCGTGGGTTCCATA
>CANRJQ010000064.1:0-7579 GCA_947630985.1 uncultured Clostridia bacterium
GTCTGTATTATTCCATAGCTATAATGATTTCTGGGATAATGGGTATGAGTAGAGTGTATTTAGGAGTTCATTATATTAGCGATGTAGTGGGTGGATTTTTGGCAGCGTATTTCTTTTATCATTTTTCTACAGAATTTTTAAAGAAATCTAAATTAACACAATAAATATAAATGCTTTAATATTTTGTATATCTGATATATAATTGTAGTAATTTACTAAACGGAGGTTTTTAATGGAAGATTACGGAGGTTCTGGTAGTATTTGGCCGCAAATAGTGTTGATAATTATTTTGACAGGATTTAACGCTATATTTGCGGCGACAGAAATGGCAGTTGTCTCATTAAACAGAAACAAAATTAATTCAATGGCAGAAGAGGGAGACAAGAAGGCGAAAACCTTAGTAACCCTTTTGGATGATCAAACTAGATTTTTATCTACGATACAAGTTGGTATTACTTTTGCTGGGATGCTTTCTGCATCATCTGCAGCTACTTCAATGGCAAGTGGACTAGGAAAGTTTTTATCTGGCATAGGAATTCCTTCTGGAGAAGCGGTAGCTGTTCCACTTATAACGCTGATAATAGCGTACATCTCATTGGTTTTTGGAGAGTTAGTTCCTAAGCGTATAGCTTTGCAAAACTCAGAGGGCGTGGCTACGGCACTAGCAAGATTTATCAGTTTGTTATCTAAGCTTGTAAAACCATTCTCTGCACTTTTATCTGTTTCCACTAAGATTGTATTGAAAATTTTAGGGATGTATTCAGAAGATATTGAAGAAAAAATTTCGGAAGAGGAATTAAAATCTTATATTACTGTAAGTCAGGAGCAAGGTGTTATCGATGCCCAAGGAAAGGACATGATGATAAATATCTTTGAATTCGATGACAGTGCGGCATATGAGATAATGACTCCTAGGACTGAGATCTTCATGGTGGAATACAAAGACTTTGGGTTAGATACTGTAAATGAAATTTTATCCAAAGGACATTCTAGAATTCCCGTATATGGAGAAAATAAAGATGATGTATTGGGAATCGTATATATAAAGGATCTTTTTATAGAGCTTGAGAAAAACAAATACCAATTCATAAATATTGATGATGTGATTAAGGAAGCGTATTTTGTTCCAGAGTCTAAAAAGATTGGACTACTTTTATACGAGCTTAGAAATACTAAAAACTACATGGCTTTATTAGTAGACGAGTATGGTGGAATATCAGGACTTGTGACTATTGAAGATATCGTAGAAGAAGTAGTAGGAGAAATAGAAGACGAATACGATGCTGATCGAGGTAAAATTACCAAGATAGGAAAAAACAAATACACAATTGACGGTTCAGTAGAGCTTAAAACTATAAATGACGAATTATTTACTGATTTGGATAGCGATATTAATGAAACCATTGGGGGATTTGCAGTGGAGAAGCTAGGATTTTTCCCTGAAGAGTTTTTTGAAGATCCATTAATAGTAGCTGAAGAAGATTATATTATAGAAGTTTTAAAGGTAGATGATAAGAGAATATCTGAAATCTTATTAACAATTAGAGAAAATTCAAAAAATGGGAACCCTCTTGACGAAAATTAGGAGCGAGGGTTCCCATTTTTTCAGAAAACTTTTACAATATAATAATCTCCTATGTTATAATGATGGATAGGATGAAAACAAGAATTCTTAAAATAGAAAAAAGTAATATAGAAAATTTAACAGAAGCTAGAGATTTAATTAAAAGTGGAGAATTAGTAGCTTTTCCTACAGAGACTGTATATGGATTAGGCGCTGATGGTCTAAATGAAAAAGCAGTAGAAAAAATATTTATCGCCAAGGGTAGACCCCAAGATAATCCATTAATTTTACATATTTCTCACATGAGAATGCTAAATCCGTTAGTTGAAAACATTCCTGAGGATGCAAAATTGCTAATGGAAGAATTTTGGCCAGGACCTCTTACGATTATTTTTAATAAAAGTAAGATTGTTCCAGATATCATAAGTGGCGGGCTGGACACTGTGGCTATAAGAATGCCTAAAAATGAAATAGCACTAGAGCTAATTAATTTAAGTGAAACTCCCATAGCGGCACCATCTGCAAATATTTCAGGTAGACCCAGTCCTACAGACGCAAAAACTTGCTATGAAGACTTAAAGAGTAAGATTGAGTTGATAATAGACGGCGGAGATACATTAGTAGGATTAGAATCTACCGTTATAGACATGACGGGGGAAGTCCCTACAATTCTAAGACCAGGGGCAATAACCTTAGAAATGATTAGGAAACTTTTACCTACTGTGGAAGTGGATAAAGGCATACTTACAAAAACACAAACTCCTAAATCTCCAGGTCAAAAATATAAGCACTATGCACCATCAGCCGATGCTTTTTTACTTGTTGGAAATATGGACGAGAAGTTAAAAAAGTTAAATGCATTTCTTCGTAAAAATGAAGATAAAAAAATCGGGCTGATGGCGACGGCAGAGTTTTTGGAAAAAATAGATTATAAAAATATCGAAATTAAAAATTTGGGAAGCATTACAGATTTGGAAAATTTTGGAAGTTTAATCTTTCGAGACTTGAGAGAATTAGATAGACAAAACGTAGATGTTATTATTTGTGAAGGTGTAGAAGAAGTGGGGCTAGGGATGGCCATTATGAATAGGTTAAAAAAGTCCACTTCGAATAGATATATATAAGGAGAATTTTATGAAAATTTCAATAGGATCTGACCATGCGGGATTTGAATTAAAAGAACATATAAAAAATTATCTACAAGAAAGTGGATATGAAATAATAGACGAAGGAACTCATAGTTTAGACTCTGTGGATTATCCAGATTATGGAAAAGCAGTTGGCGAAAGGATAACTAATGGAGAAGCAAAATTCGGTGTAGTAGTTTGTGGATCAGGGATTGGAATTTCCATAGCAGCTAACAAGGTAAAGGGAATTCGCTGTGCTAGAGTAGACGAACCTCTATCAGCTAGATTATCCAGACTTCACAACGATGCTAATGTAATCGCCTTGGGAGCTCGTTTAACGGGTGTAACTATGGCAGAAGAAATTGTAGATGAGTTTTTAAGAACTGAATTTGAAGGTGGAAGACATTCAAATCGAGTTTGTAAATTAGATTAATTCAATCAAAAGGAGAGTAATAAGATGTCAAATGTAATAGTATTCGATCACCCATTAATTCAACACAAATTGACGGTGCTAAGAAAAACAGAAACAGGCTCAAAAGAATTTAGAGAATTGATAACTGAAATTTCTATGTTGATGTGTTACGAAGTTACAAGAGATATAGAGTTAGAGGACGAAGAAATAGTAACTGCAATGGGAGTAAAAATGATTGCTAAGAAAATTTCTGGCAAAAAACTAGGCATTATCCCTATACTTCGTGCAGGATTAGGAATGGTGGATGGATTTTTAAATCTTATTCCCACTGCAAGAGTAGGACATATTGGACTTTATAGAGATCCAGAAACCCTTGAACCTGTAGAGTACTATAACAAACTTCCTAGTGATGTAAGTGAGAGAACCCTTTACTTACTAGATCCCATGTTAGCTACAGGAGGCAGTTTAATAGCTTCTATAGACATCTTAAAACGTGAAGGCTGTAAAAATATTAAATGTGTGCATATAATAGCAGCTCCAGAAGGAATAGAAGTCGTTCAGAAGGCTCATCCAGATGTAGACATCTATGTAGCGGCGGTAGACGAAAGACTGGACGAAAATGCATATATAATTCCAGGTTTAGGAGATGCAGGAGATAGACTTTTCGGCACGAAATAATATTTTAAGGTAGTAAAATTTACGAAATTAATGAATTACAATAAATATTAAAGTTAGGTTATAATGTTAAGTTATTTAAAGATAGGAGTCTTTGCAGCAGCGGTGAGTTTTTTAATCACACCTGCTGTTAGGATTCTTTCACATAAAGTAGGAGCGATAGACGTTCCCAAAGACGATAGAAGAATGCATACAAAACCCACACCAAGACTGGGAGGACTGGCAATTTATTTTTCCGTACTCTTATCTATGGTAGTATTTATGTGGCCATTATCCAAGGAGCTTCAGGCTATTCTTCTGGGAGGAAGCATCATAGTCGTCAGCGGATACTTAGACGACACTAAAGGATTAACGCCTTCAATGAAAGTATTATTCCAATTGATTGCAGCTTTGATTGCAGTATATGGTGGGATTCACGTAGAAACCATCTCCAATTTTTTAGGAGAAAAGGGAAGTGTGATAAGTTTAGGATTTATATCCTATCCCATAACAGTGCTTTGGATAATTGGAGTTACTAATGCAATTAATTTAATAGATGGACTTGATGGATTGGCAGATGGAATTTCAGCCATATCAGCTATTTCTTTAGCGATTATTTCCTATATGTTGGGGAATTTGGAAATAGGAATGGTTTGTTTGATAATTGCAGGTGCCTGTCTAGGATTTTTGCCATATAATTTTAATCCTGCTTCCATATTTATGGGAGATACAGGAGCCCTTCTATTGGGATACTTATTTGCGGTAATTACAATTGAAGGAGTACTGAAAACTGCGGCTACTGTAGCGGTAGTAGTTCCGGTTATTATTTTGGCGGTACCTATATCAGATACATTGTTTGCAATAATAAGACGAACATTAGGTGGCCAAAGTTTTGCTACGGCGGACAAGGGACACCTTCACCATAGAATTTTAGATATGGGATTCACCACCAAACAAACGGTACTCATCCTATATAGTCTAGCCATAATACTAGGCATACTAGCTGTAATAGTAAGTTTAATCGGCGGACTTTTGGGAAATCTTTTAGCCTTAGGAATCATTATAATAATTACTTTGGGAGCTAGAAGAATCGGTATGTTTGAACCTACCAGCAAAACACCTGAGGAGGAATAATGAAAGTACTTTGTATTTTTGGAACGAGACCAGAAGGAATAAAGATGGCTCCAGTAGTAAAGGAGTTAAAAAATAGAAAAAGCATAGAAACAGTAGTTTGTGTAACAGGACAACACAGAGAAATGTTAGATCAAGTTTTAGAAGTTTTTGAAATAGAACCTGATTACGATTTAGATATTTTTAAACCAGGACAAAGCCTTACAGATATTACAATAAATTCCATAGGCGGAATTGAAAAAGTATTGGAAGATGAAAAGCCTGATGTATTATTGGTTCAAGGAGATACCACCACAGTATTTTCTGGAGCCTTAGCAGCATTTTATCAAAAAATTAAAATCGGACATGTGGAAGCAGGGCTTAGAACAGGAAATATCTATTCTCCATATCCTGAAGAAGCAAATCGAATGATGGTGGGTGTACTTGCGAACTACCATTTCTGCCCAACTACTAGCAATAGAGAAAATCTTTTAAAAGAAGGATACGAAGATAAAAATATCTATATAACTGGAAATACAGTTATAGATGCTTTGCAATATACCGTCAAAGAAGATTATAAATTTCAAGAAGAGATTTTAAATGAACTGGATTACGAAAATGAAAAGATAATACTCCTTACATCTCATAGAAGAGAAAATTTAGGCGAACCTATGGAAAATATTTTCAAAGCCATAAGAGATGAATTAGAAAATCGTCCAGATACTCGAGTAATATTTCCAATTCATTTAAATCCAAAGGTGAGAGAAATAGCTCACAAAGCTTTTGAAGATTTTGACAGAATTCATTTTATAGAACCACTGGATTATCTTCCGTTTACGAATTTAATGAGTAGAGTATATTTAGTTATGACTGACTCGGGAGGAGTACAAGAAGAAGCTCCTTCTCTGGGAAAACCCATTTTAGTTTTGAGAAATGAAACAGAGAGAATGGAAGGAATTGAAGCCAATACAGCTAGGCTAGTGGGAACAGATTATGATGTTATCAGAAAAAATCTAAAAGAACTCCTAGATGACCAAGATGTATATGAATCCATGGCAAAAGCCAACAATCCATATGGAGATGGAACAGCGGCTAAACAAATTGTAGATATTTTAGAAAAAATAAAATTAAATTGAGACCTCTTGGAGGTCTTTTTTATGTCCGATTGTATTAAAAAATATTTTAAACTTTTTCCAAACTACTAATTTAGCGTGTTCAAACATGACATAATTATTACAATTACCCCATAACCAAGACAAAGTAAAGAAATTATTGTATAATTAAAAGGATGAGAAAACTGGATGAACTTATTATAAAATTAAAATCAAAAATAGGCGTAGATTTGTTGGGAGTAGTTGAAGCAATACCTATGGAGAAAGTCTATGAGGATTTAATTCTAAATAAAGAAAAAAACTTCTCTACAGAATTTGAAAGTGACGATACAAATTCTAGAATTGATCCCAGTATGCATTTGGAAAATGCGAGAAGCATATTTGTTATAGGAATGTCCTACTATTGGGATGAAGAGGAAGAAGGAAAATTTAAAATATCTAACCACGCTCAAGGCAGAGATTATCACAAAGTTCTTCGAGAAAAACTTGAAGCGTTAAAACTGGAATTGAGTGAAATCTATGAGTTTCAATCATATATCCAAGTGGATTCAGGAGATCTTTTTGAAAAAGAATTGGGCAGAAGAGCAGGATTTGGGTATATAGGAAAGAACACCCTTTTAATCAACAATGAATTGGGATCCTATATATTTTTAGGTATATTAGTAACAGATATAGAAATGAATGAATACTCGATAAAATCCAGTGGCTCATGTGGTGAGTGTAATATATGCAAAAATGCGTGTCCATCAGGATCTATAATAGGAGATTATACGCTAAATGGAAGTGTCTGCCATTCTTACTTAACTCAGTGGAAGGTAGAGATTCCTGAAAGTAAAAAAATAAATTATGCCTATGGCTGTGACATATGCCAAAAGATCTGTCCAAAAAATCGAGATATAAAAAAGAATTTGCATCTAGATTTTCAACCTAGAATTAAGAATTTTGATAACATTGACATTAAAAACATGAGCAATAAGGAATTTAAAAGAAAATATTACGAACACTCATTTTCTTGGGTGGGGAAGAAAGTAATTGCTAGAAATATTAAACTAATTGAAGAACGAGGATAAAGATGTATGTTGGAATTATGAAAGTCCAAGTAAAATTAGATGAAGCATTTACCTTGAAAGATAAGCGACAAATAATAAAATCTGTTTTTGAACGAGTAAAGCAAAAACATAATTTCTCCACAGGAGAAGTGAGGGATTTAGATTTAATAAATCTGTCCAACTGGGGATTTGCATGTGTTTCTAATTCTTATAGCCATACAGAAGAAAGGCTCAATAAGCTAGAAGAGTTTTTACAAATGGATTTTAGATTTGAAATAATAGAAGTGAGACGTGAAATAATAAATGACATTGACTAGAGAAGAAACGAAGGTGGTCTTGGATATTTTGGATAAAACATATCCAGATGCTAGACCGGAACTAGATCACACTAATGCATTTGAGATGCTGATAGCTACTATATTATCGGCACAATGCACAGATGTAAGAGTAAATATTATTACAAAAGAATTATTTAAAGTGGTTAAAGGTCCAGAAGATATCTTGGAATTAGGAGCACAAAAACTATCGGATTACATCAGATCTTGTGGATT
>CANRJQ010000065.1:0-7569 GCA_947630985.1 uncultured Clostridia bacterium
GACGCAGACGAAAGTCTATATGTATTTGATTTGACGACGGGATTGTTGGAATATTATAGAAGCGTTAAATAATAATTAGCAATATAGAGGTCGTACTCTGTGAACTTGGGAGATTCGAGTCGCACTCTCGAATTTTTCAAATCTCACCTTCAATCAGTTAAAATTAGTGCGACTTTGTCGGACAAATCGACACGTGTTCTGTGTGTGTAGGAGTTCAATAATTGGAGAATGAAATCTATGTGGATATTTGGTTTAAAATTCAAAAGATTTGAAAATAATGCTTAGTTAAGTTTTAAGAGGTAACTTTTAATGAAGAAAATTGTGATTATTGAGAGATGGAAGCATATCGATTTGCCAGTGGCTGAGAGTTTAAAACAGAATTTATATGATGTTTTGGGCAACCAATTTCTAATAGAAGATAAATATCTTGACGAAATCAAAGATGAAGAAAAAATAGATGCAGATATTATATTAGTTCCCGTTTACAGTGTGTTGCCTCAAATTTTAGATAAAATACAATACATTGAGAAGAAAATTCTTTTAGCAACTAGAACCTTCTATAAATTATCTCTGGAAAGGTTAAGCAAGATTCCAGCAAAAACTGATGTTTTAGTTGTAAATGCATCGTTTGAGACAGCAAATGATGTCGTAACGCTTCTTTATGAGCATGGAATCTATCATCTTAATTTGATTGCATATGATCCAGAAAAAACAGATTCTTCATTTTTTGAAATTGCCATAACTCCTGGAGAAGTAGACTTAGTTCCGTCTGGAATTCAAGAAATAATAGATATTGGATATAGATGTCTAGATACACAGACATTTTTAAGCTTATTTACAAGATTGAGAATTGAAGATCAGAATTTAATAAACAATCTCCTAACATATATTCAAAAGTTATCACCACAAAATATTGATGTAGAAGAACGATTTTTAAATACGTTGCTATTAAATCAGGCATTTACGGAAATTGTTGAGACTGATTTAGATGGAGTATTAATTGTGGATAGTTCATGTCGAGTTATTTACATGAATCCAAAAGCGAGCATTTTATTAAAGGTGGATATGAAGAAAGGGATTTCGCTTCAAAAATGGATCGATCAAGAAATATGTTCTGCGATAGAAGATGAAGATTTCCAACAAGGTATGTTTCAAATAAACGATGAGTATGTAATAATTACAAAAACAAGATTGATAGCATATGAAAAGGTAACAGGTTACTATGTAAACTTTAGAACGGCAAGTAGCATACATAACGATATATCAGAATTAAGCAGGAAATTAAAAGAAAGCGGACTTTATGCCAGGTATTCATTTAAAGACATTTGGTATCAGTCAAAACTGATGAATGATTGCATTGAGATAGCTCAAAAAATTGCATTAACTGATTTTACAGTTTTACTTAAGGGTGAAACGGGAACTGGAAAAGAGCTTTTCGCCCAATCAATACACAATTTTTCAAAACGTAGGCATGAACCGTTTATTGCAATTAACTGCACGACATTGCCTGAAAATTTATTAGAAAGTGAATTATTTGGTTATGAGCATGGTTCATTTACTGGTTCAAAAAGTGGAGGAAAGATTGGGCTTTTTGAAAAAGCAAATAAAGGAACAGTTTTCCTTGATGAAATTGGCGATATTAGTATATCAATGCAACTTAAACTTCTTAGAGTTCTACAAGAAAGACAGATTGTAAGAATTGGTAGTAATAATGTTGTAGATGTAGATATCAGAATTATAGCCGCTACTAACTGTGACCTTGAACTTGCTGTTAGAGAAAATAGATTCAGAAAAGATTTATATTATAGAATTAATGTATTTACAATAAACTTGCCTTCGTTACGGGAGAGGCCGGAAGACATTTTGTATATATTCAAAAAACTTGTTAAAGATGACTTTAAATTATTAACGTCAAAAGAGAGGAGTTTATTAGAAAAACATTCCTGGTTTGGAAATGTACGCGAGCTTAAAAATGTTGCAGATTACTTCATACTGATGGAGACTTTGCCTCAATTAACGTGTAATAATTTGCAAAAAGAAAAACAAATTTCTGAAGAAGATATTGAAAAGATAATTATAAAATTAATATATGAAAATCAAGTCAGTGGAATTGGAAGAAACAAAATTTTTCAAAGCTTAAAAAATCAAGGATTAAAAGTGAGTGAAGGCAGGATAGAAAGCTTATTAAAAATTCTTGAACAAAAAAGATATATAACTCGTAGCATAGGCAGAAAGGGAAGTGCTCTTACGGATATAGGAATAGAATTTTTTAATTTAAAAAATTAATAGTATAAAATACAATTTTAATAGTATAAATACATTTTATACAAATACATTTAATGCGACTCTAGGTAGTCGCATTTCTTATTTTAATAGCTATATCTCAACTCAATCAACATCAAAATGTTATAAGTATAAAAATAAATTTTGGCATGCCGATTGCATAATATAATTAATGAACGCATTTAGTTAAGATAGAAGCATTTAAACCAACAAAAGGAGGCTTAAAATGAAAGTGTGAAGTTTATTATCCATTACTTTTTTATTAAACAATATGACTCTAGAATAAAAATTGGAGGTATCTAATATGAAAATAACCACAGTTGACGAAGTGTTGTCAATTTTATTCAATGAAATGGGAACAGTAACATTAGCTATATTAGTATTACTGTTTGGAAGCTACGTAAAAAAAAGAGTAAATTTTCTGCGAAAATATTGTGTGCCTACTCCTGTTATTGGAGGCATTATATTTGCATTACTTAATTTATTGCTTTATAAAACAGAAATTGTCTCGGTGAACCTAACTAATACATATCAAAATGATTTTCAGTTTATGTTTTTTACAATAGTTGGATACGGTGCTAGTATAACACTATTAAAAAAAGGCGGATCAAAACTTATTAAATATTTCATTTTGACAGGTATATTAATTTTATCTCAAGGGATTTTAGGTGTTATTGCAGCAGATATTGCAGGTGTACATCGTATATATGGTATTATTAGTGGCCCAGCTCCTCTTGCAGGAGGACATGGTTCTGTAGCGGCTTATGGACAAATGGCTGAAGATCTAGGACATAACGGGGCTATGGTTATCGGCATGGCGTCTGCTACTTTTGGACTTATAGCTGGTAGCTTATTAGGTGGCCCATTATGCGACAGACTTATACGAAAAAATAATTTGAAGAACACTGAAAGTTTTGTTTATAAAAATTATTCTCTAAATAATAACATTGGTGAAGAGGAAAGAGACTATATTAAAGAGGAAGATGTATTAAAAACTACAAATGATATAACTGTTCAATCCGTATTTAAGCATATAGCAATCATTGGAGTTTTCATGACTACTGGAAATTATCTTGGAAACATCATAACAGAATTATTTAAGGTTAGCTTACCTGGATTTGTTGGACCAATGATTGTAGCGTTTGTTGTTAGAAATTTCAATGAAAAATTCAATTGGTTTAATGTAAATCAAACTTTACTGGATAGCATGTCAGACATATCTCTAGGAATATTTCTATCCATGGCTATGATATCTCTTAAGCTTTGGGAATTATTTGAACTTGCAATTCCACTATTAATTATTTTAAGTGTACTTCTAGCATTTACATTGATTTTTGTTTATTTTGTTGTGTTTACTATACTTGGGAAAGACTTCGATTCAGCTGTAATGTGTGCAGGCTTAATTGGACACGGTCTAGGCGCTACTCCAAATGCAATTGCTAATATGGAAAGTGTTTCAGAGAAATATGGCGTTTCTAGAGTTGCGTTTTTAATTGTACCGATTGTTGGTGGTTTTTTGCAAGATTTGTTTCTTGTACCTGTCAATGTATTTTTAATTAACTTATTTGGATGAATATACAATAATCTGTGAATATAAAATGGATTTTTAAAATTGTGGCTAAAATATAAAGAGGAGATATAGCAATGAAAAAAGAAAATAAAAGTCAAGGATTGTATACAGCGTACCCATTTTCAGGAATACCTACATTCATGAGAATGAAAAACATAAGAGACGAACAAGAATTTGAAGATGCTATTTTTGATATAGGAATCTTAGGTGTTCCCTTTGACGAAGGTATGCCTTTTCTTACTGGGACAAGGTTCGGGCCTAGAGCTATAAGGGAACAGTCTTTGAGATACAATAAAAGAGGTTATTATAATATAGATGAAGAAAAAGTTTTTCTTACTAAAGAGTTACAAGAAAATAGAATTGTAGATTTAGGAGATGTTAATATCATACCAACAGATATTGAAGGAAATCTCACTAGAATTACCGAGGCGGTAGAAAAAGCACTTTCAAAAAAAGCTCTTTTAGTAACGTTAGGTGGAGATCATTCCATTTCATATCCTGTCGTTAGAGGATTTGACGCATTGGGTGAGGACTTTCACGTAATACAATTCGATGCTCACCCTGATTATTCCGAGCCTAGTCCAGGATTTGAGTATACCAATTCACATCCATTTAGACATATTCGACAATTAAAACATGTGAAGAGCTTAACTCAAGTAGGTATTAGAAGTGTACGTGCATTTAATGTCCCAGATTCGATTGAAGATGGGAATCGTGTAGTTGGCATGAAAGAGTTTAGAGCAATTGGACCACAAGGCATATCTGAACTGGTTCCAAAAGGAGAAGCTTGTTATGTTAGTATTGATATAGACGCACTAGATTGTTCTTTAGTTCCTGGCTGTGTGTCTGCAGAACCCAACGGATTGATGTTTGATGAATTACGCGATTCATTGGCTGCTATTGCAAAACATTGTCGCGTAATTGGATTTGATTTAGTAGAAATAGCACCACCATTGGATGTCCCAACAAAAATTACGTCATTTATTGGCACTCAATTAATTGTAGAATTCCTTGGAAGAATATGTGATCAGACATACTGGAAAGAAAGATACAAAGATTAAGTAATAATGTTGATAAAGATATAAAATCTCAAAAATCAGTGCAAATTTAATTAATTGTACTGGTTTTTTCGTGTCCAAGATAGTCTATCTTTTAGTCTTTTGTTGTAGAATTTTTTTCAACCTCTATAGATTTGATATGATAATATAATAAGATAAAAAGAAATCGCAGTCAACTTACTTGGATTTAAAATGATTTGTATATCTAAAGCTTAAGGAGAATGCAATTACATAAAATAACTATGTTAGCGGTGAGATTTATATGGAAATAAGAAAAATCACAAAAGAAGATGCAGCAAAAGCTAGTCGCATTTATGCACTTAGTTGGAAAATTGCATATCGAAATATCGTTCCACAAAACTACCTAGATAGTCTTTCATTAGATAGATGGACTCCTTTTCTAAAAGATTCCCTCTTCGATGGATATGTTTTAATAGAAGACGGAGAGTATATAGCTACGACTTCTATTTCACCGGCGAGAGAAGAAGAGATGCAAGGGTGGGGCGAAATAATTTCACTTTACGTCTTGCCTGAATATTTTTACAAAGGTTATGGTAAAAAGCTCCTAGAATTTGCAGTGTCAGAATTAAAATCCCAAGGATTTAACGATACCTTTTTATGGGTGCTAGAAGAGAACCGACAAGGGAGAGATTTCTACGAAAGGAATAACTTTATTCCAAATGGCGACAAAACTATTATTAAAATAGATGGAAAAGAACTTGTGGAGATGAGATATGTTTATAATCAGAACACTAAGCCGTCTTACAAATAAGACGGTTTAAATTAAAACCAACTATATAATGTATAAACTGTGGAAAGTATCGTATTTAAAATTAAAATGCCTATAAAAACTAAAGAAAATATAATTCCAATCCTTCTGAATTTAGTATTTGTGTCCAAATCTTCATCAGGGGGATTTGTTATTTTCCAAAATACAAATAGTGAGAGATATGCCCCTACAAAGCTGCCAATGAATTTTAAATAACTCTCTCTAAGCAAGAGTATTCTCATACCAGGTATGCGTCTACCTTTTTCAAAAAGTATAATAATTAAATTTGTAATTTTGGCATAAAAAGATCCAGATACTTCACTATTATCCATCAGTATCTTGTATGCCTTGTCATAGGATTTAAAAAATTCAAATGCGTATACTATCCAAACTCCTAATAAAACTAAAGCGAATATAAATCCAATTATTCTATATTTTTTATCTTCATAGTGACTTTCTCCAGGGGATGAATTTACAAATTTCCGAATCACAAAAAACCCACCTATTAAAAATCCTAAGAATAATATTCCAATTAATATCATAAAAATCTCCTCTTGAAATAAAGATACCATTAGAAAATACAATTAGCAATTACTAATTAAAATCTATCTTTACTATCATATGTTATGCCAAGTTCTCAACTCCCTATAAAATTAGATTTATTCTTAACAATCCTGTCCAAATATGGTATAATTTCTATATCAATCTCAGAGTTAAATTTTAAATTAGAAAGATGATAGGATGATTGAAAAAATAATATTAGACGCGCTCTTCGATGATACATTTAAGAGGAAAATCGAAAGCGTATCTAGGAATTGCATGCGCTCTACTAGCGAAAGACATAAATGTATCAAGTGCATAGAAATCTGTCCTGACAAAGCCATCAGTGAAACACGAAATGGCGTCGTGGTAGAATCGATTTTATGCGGTGGATGCAATTTATGTGTTAGTGAATGTTATTCCAGAACTTTTAGTGCGGCGAAAAAACCATATTTAAATTCCTTGAACAAAATTGTAGATAGTAAAAAC
Source organism: uncultured Clostridia bacterium (assembly GCA_947630985.1). Taxonomy (GTDB): domain Bacteria; phylum Bacillota; class Clostridia; order Tissierellales; family Peptoniphilaceae; genus Neofamilia. The sequence goes on from CANRJQ010000065.1 coordinate 6,710, forward strand.
TCCAAGTGGAGATGCAAAAAAACTGCCACTGGCGATGATATCAACTTCGGATGTTTGAGGACAATCGACCCAAGGTATTTATTTGTCCTAGGATTTGCGGATTTGCCCCATGGAATCGAATTGGATTTTTCAAAATGCCATGGATGTGAATACGAAGATATTGGACTAGACATGGAAGGGTTAATCGGTTATATTAAAGAATGCTGCGAATTGGAGAATTTGCACTTTGAAAATGAGGAAGAAGCAGCAGAGGAAGAAAAAGTCGTTTCCCGAAGGGATTTTTTCAATTCTATATTCAAAGATTCCAAAGACATCACCAAGTCTGCTCTAAAGGAAACTACAAAGAACTTGGGCCTTGATTTGGACAGTGATGAAAATCTAGATGCTTTGATAAAGATACTTTTGAAAAAAGGGCTTTCCAGAAATGAGGATACTTCTTGGATGAAGGAGTACATATTCGATTTGAAGGTGGACGAGAGTTGCACGTTTTGTTACGAATGTGTAAGCTATTGTCCTACAAAGGCGCTTAAAATCGAAAACAAAAAGGACGAAATGAATTTAATAGTGGATATGGAGCTTTGCAATTTTTGTGGAAGGTGTATGGAAAAGTGCAGATACAACTCCATTTCTAAAATTAAATTTACCGAAATGAAACAGTCAATTCTTTTAAACAGAGAAAAGACTAAATGCAAAGGGTGCAAAATAGCCACACCTTCATTAAATGAAGAGGGTTATTGTATAACTTGTGAGATAAGAAATAAAAATAGAAAGAAAAACTAATGGGAGGTTTTTATGGCAAATTATGTAATGCTATTCGACAGAAATAGATGCATTGGATGTAATGCTTGTGTAGTAGCGTG
>CANRJQ010000066.1:0-7349 GCA_947630985.1 uncultured Clostridia bacterium
ATAGCTTCTATGATTCAAAAGGAGCTTAATATTAAAAATGACAGCATAGCTTTTGATTTTAATATGGCTTGTAGCGGATTTGTTGCAGGATTAAAAGTAATGGATTCTCTACTGGAATCAGGTAGAAAAGGAATATTGGTAGGGGCAGAAACTATTTCAAAAGTTTTGGATATGGAAGATCGCACAACTTCAATTCTGTTTGGAGATGGAGCAGGTGCTGTATTGGTAGAGAAAAATGAAGAGGAATCATTTTTTGACATCGGATCTAGTGGAGATTTTGAATCCTTACATGCATTGGGAAGAACTACCGACACCAAACGAGATTCGGCTTTGAGAATGGAAGGAAAAGCAGTATTTAGATTTGCTACTAATATTATGGTGGAATCCGTTTCCAAAGTATTGGAAAAAGCTAATTTAGAATATGAAGATATAGATTATTATATATTTCATCAAGCAAACAAAAGAATTATTGAGCATGTTAGAAAAAAATTGAAATTGGATGAGGAAAAATTCTATATGAATTTGCAAAATTACGGCAATACTTCTGCTGCTAGCATTCCAATTGCTTTAGATGAGATGAATGAAAAGGGTTATTTTAGGGAGAATATGAAAATTGTCCTTTCAGGCTTCGGAGGAGGCTTGAGTTGGGCATCAACTGTAATTACATGGTAGGTGAAAAATGGACTTAAGAGATATTATTGACGTGAAATATCCTATAATCCAAGGTGGGATGGCTAATATTGCTACTGCTGAGTTTGCAGCTGCGGTATCAAATGCTGGTGGATTAGGACTAATTGCAAGTGGTGGGTTAAAGCCAGAGGGATTGAGGGCAGAAATTGAAAAGATTAGGACATTAACTGACAAGCCCTTTGGCGTAAATTTAATGCTTATGAATTATCATGTCCAAGAAATGGCTGAAATTATTGAAGAAATGAGAGTGCCTGTAGTAACGACTGGAGCAGGTAATCCTGGAAGATATATAAGCATGTGGAAAAATAAAGGATCAGTGGTAATTCCTGTAATTGCAAATCCGACCATGGCGTTAAAAATGGAGAGATTAGGCGTAGATGCTGTAATAGCAGAAGGTACTGAAGCTGGAGGTCATGTTGGCGAGATGACGACTATGACTTTGATTCCCCAAGTGAAAGACAGGGTTAATATTCCTGTAATTGCTGCAGGTGGAATTGCAAATGGTAGACAGATGTATGCAGCTGAAGTCCTTGGCGCAATAGGCGTTCAAGTGGGAACTATGCTCCTGGTTGCAGATGAATGTCCGATTCATGACAATTATAAGGACAGAATTATTAAAGCTAAGGACACACATATTACTGTAATCGGAAGAATCAGAGGCGTTCCTACCAGAGTAATAAGAAACTCCATGACTAATGAATACATCAATAAAGAAAAAGAAGGTTGGGATTTGGAGCAGCTGGAAGTTTTCACTATGGGTGCTTTAAGAAAAGCTGTTCAAGAAGGAGATATGGAACAAGGTTCATTGATGGCGGGATTAGTATCTCCTCAAATTAATGAAAAGAAACCTGTAAAAGATATAATTGAGGAATTATACGAAGATTATCTCAAAGTGAAAGAGAGAATGTGTAAATGAAACCTTTAAAAATCGGAAAATTTATCATGGATGTACCCATAGTCCAAGGTGGTATGGGCGTGGGAGTGTCCTTGGGAAATTTAGCGGGTCATGTCGCCTTAGAAGGTGGCGTGGGCACAATTTCTTCAGTGGGCATAGGGTTTAGAGAGCCAGATTATAAAAAAAATAACGTAGAAGCTAATATGAGAGCTTTGAAAAAAGAAATAACAAAAGCCAAAGAAATTTCAAAAGGAAGAGGCATGATTGCAGTTAATATAATGCAAGCCATCACAGAATTTACTGAACTTGCCAGATTCGCTTCAGAAAATGGTGCAGACGCTTTGGTGGTCGGCGCTGGACTTCCATTGAAACTACCTGAAATAGTTGCAGGCACAGATGTATTGATTGCTCCAATTGTATCTTCCAAAAGGGCACTGGATGTAATAGTTCGTACTTGGAAAAAGAAATTTGATAGACTTCCTGACTTCGTAGTCCTTGAAGGAGTTAAAGCAGGAGGGCATTTGGGATATTCCCTTGAAGAAATTGAAGGTGAAGATAAGATAAGAGAAAATCTAAAGGAAATTTTGGAATACAGAGACGAAAAGGGTTACGAATTTCCTGTGATTGCAGCAGGAGGTATTTTTGACGGAGCTGATGTAAAAGAATTTCTAGACCTTGGAGCAGATGGAGTGCAACTGGGAACTAGATTTATTGCAACTCACGAATGTGACGCATCAGATATATTTAAAAATCACGTTGTCAATGCCACTGCTGAAGACCTACGCGTAATATACAGTCCAGTAGGGATGCCAGGCAGGGCGATAAATACTCCACTGCTTGAAAGAGTAGAAAGAGAAGGAAGAATTAAACCTAAGAGTTGCCAAAACTGTTTGGTGCCTTGTGATCCAGGAACTACAAAATACTGTATCAGTACGGCATTAATAAATTCTGTAACTGGAAATCTAGAAGAAGGATTGGTATTCTCAGGAATAAATGTTGGAAAAATAACAAAACTACAATCAGTAAAGGAAGTAATTGAAGATTTGACAAAGGAGCTGACTTGATGAAAGCTATATTATTTGCTGGCCAAGGTAGCCAACAAGAGAAAATGGGTGAAGATTTTTACCTTAGTGACTCTTTTGCAAAAGATTATTATGACAAACTGGATGAAGATTTAAAAAATATTATCCTTGAATCTGATATGGAGACTATATCCAAAACAGAAAACACTCAACCTGCCATGATAGCTTACCAAACCATGATAAGCGAAATGTTTAAGGAAGATGGCATAGTGTTTGATTACACGGCGGGTCTTAGCATAGGCGAATATGCAGCCTTGGCTCACTCGGAAATAATAACCTCTGAGGAAGCCATAGAGATTGCAAAAATCAGAGGAAAACTCATGGCAGAAGTAGGTGCTGAGATAAATTCTGGAATGATTGCAGTGTTGGGAATGGATGCAGACGTACTTGAAAAATACTGTCAAGAAGTATCAGATGGTGAATCAAGAGTGGAAATTTCGAATCTAAATTGTCCAGGACAGATTGTAGTCTCTGGAGATATTGAAGCTTTAAACAGATTAAAGATTTCCATAGAAGACCAGGCTAGACGGTTAGTAGAGCTGAATACGTCAGGTCCATTTCATACCACTTATATGATTCCTGTAGAAGAAGAATTATCAAAGCTATTCGATAAATACGAATTTAAAAATGAAAACGTAGAAATTCCTTATAATTTTATTGGAAGACCTAGAGAGGATGACGAGGACATTAAAGAAATAATGGCTAAGCAAGTTTCCCATACAGTTCGTTTTCAAGAGTGTATAGAGTTTTTGATTGAAAGAGGAGTAGACACCTTTGTAGAAGTAGGTTTTGGTGGGGTACTACGAGGATTTATTCGAAAGATAGATAGAAAAGCAAATGTTTATGTAATCGACTCAATTGAAAATTACGAATGCTTTGTAAAAGAGGTGAAAAATGATTGAGAGAAAAACAGCTCTTGTTACAGGAGCTGGCAGAGGAATTGGAAAAGAAATTGCAAAAAAGCTTGCCCAAGAAGGATTTAATATTGCCCTTAACTATAGATCTGACGAAAGTGCAGCTAAAATTGTAAAAGAAGAATTAGAGAATCTAGGGGTAGATGTATTACTAGTTCAAGGAGATGTATCCAAGATGGAAGACTGCGAAAGAATTTTTGAGGAAGCAGTTTCTCAATTTGGAAAAATTGAAGTTCTAGTAAATAATGCAGGAATCACGAGAGATAAACTAATTCTAAGAATGACAGAAGAAGACTTTGATGATGTAATAGATGCCAATTTAAAATCTGCTTTTATGATGATGAAAGTATTGGCAAAGCATATGTCAAAAAATCGTTACGGTAAGATTGTAAATATTTCCAGTATCGTGGGGATTACTGGAAACGCAGGTCAAATTAACTACGCTGCTTCCAAAGCTGGAATGATAGGAATGACAAAATCTTTAGCGAAGGAATTGGGCTCTAGAGGAGTATGCGTAAATGCAGTTGCTCCAGGATTTATTAAATCTGATATGACTGACAAATTACCTGAAGATATTATCAAAAAATATGAAGAAGCAATAGCTTTAAAGAGATTGGGTTCACCTGAAGATGTGGCGAACTTGGTAGCTTTCTTAGCAAGTGACGAAGCAAATTATATTACAGGGCAAGTAATAAGTGTGGATGGAGGAATGAATTTCTAATGAGTAGAAGAGTTGTAATTACTGGAATTGGAGCTGTTACTTCTATAGGGAATACTTTTGATGAAATTTATAACAGCATTATAGAAAAAAAATGTGCCATTGGACCTATTGAAGCTTTTGACACTACTGGTTTCGATGCGAAATTGGCAGGTGAAGTGAAAGATTTTGATCCTACAAAAATCATCGATAGAAAAAGTGCGAGAAGGATGGATAGGGTAACTCAATTTGGAGTTTACGCATCTCAAATTGCCTTTGAAGATTCCGGGTTGGAATTAGGTCAGTTGGCAGGAAATACCAGATGTGGAGTTATAGTGGGAAGTGGAATTGGCGGAATAGAAACCATAGAAATTGAGCATTCAAAAGGTATAGAAAAAGGATTTAATAAGATTTCTCCATTTTTCATACCCATGAGCATAATCAATATGACATCAGCCCAAATAGGAATCCACCTAGGATTAAATGGACAAAACTATGCCACAGTCACAGCTTGTGCAGCAGGAAGTGATTCTATAGGACAGGCATTTAGAAGTATAAAAGACGGATATTCAGATTTAATGGTTGCAGGTGGTTCAGAAGCAAGTATAACACCCCTAGGCGTAGGCGGATTTGTTTCCATGAAAGCACTATCCACAAGTACAGATCCTAACCGAGCTTCTATTCCTTTCGATGCAGAAAGAGATGGATTCGTTATGGGAGAAGGAGCAGGTATTTTAGTTTTAGAAGAACTGGAACATGCAAAGAACAGAGGAGCTAGAATCTATGGAGAAATTGTAGGTTACGGAGCTACATCTGATGCATTTCATATAACTGCACCACATGAAGACGGGAAGTATGCAGCTATTGCAATTAGTGACGCTATTAAAGAAGCTAATATTGATCCCGAAAAAATAGACTATATAAATGCCCACGGAACTAGTACAAAACTAAACGACGCCATAGAGACTAATGCCGTCAAAACAGTTTTCAAAGATCATGCAAAGGATTTATATATAAGTTCTACTAAATCCATGACGGGGCACTTATTAGGAGCTTCTGGAGCTCTAGAGGCTATAATTTCATTGATTGCTTTAAATAAAGGCATAGTACCAGCAACTTTGAATTACAAAGTTCCTGATTCAGATTGCGATTTGAATATTGTACCTAATGAACCTATAGAAAAAGAATTAGAATACGTAATGAGTAACTCTCTAGGTTTTGGAGGACATAACGCTTCATTACTGTTTAAGAGGTGGGAAGATGCTTAACTCCAACGAGATACAACAAATTATTCCTCATAGATATCCCATGCTTTTGGTGGATAAAATAGTAGAGCTAGAAGTGGGTAAAAGGGCTGTAGGTCTTAAAGGAGTTACTGCAAATGAACCGTTTTTCCAAGGACATTTTCCTGATTATCATGTGATGCCCGGAGTTTTAATAATAGAAGCTCTAGCTCAAGTAGGAGCAGTAGCGCTTTTATCTGAAGAGAAATTCAAAGGAAAAATTGCCTTATTTGCTGGAATAAAAAATGCGAAATTTAGAAGACAAGTAATACCGGGAGATACATTAAGACTAGAATGTGAACTCACTAGGATTAAAGGTCCCATTGGAATAGGAATAGCCACAGCATATGTTGAAGACGAAGTAGCTGCAACTGCAGAGTTAACCTTCGCAATTAAATAAGGAGAGTACGCTTTGAAAGAAGATATGATAAATGAATTTTTAAAAATCTATAATAGATTTAGATTAGATTTTTATAGAAATTTAAACTTTGGAGAAGCTGAAGATGCTCTGACTGTATCTGAGTCCTTCTGCCTAGAAGTAATTAATGGATTGAACCAAGCTACAGTTAGAGATGTTGCAACTTTTATGAAAATTTCGCAACCTAATGCAGCTTATAAGATTTCTAATCTAGAAGAAAAAGGTTATATAACAAAAACTCAATCTCAAGAAGATAAGAGAATTTTTTATCTAAATGTAACCGACAAATATTACGGATTTTTAGAACTTAAAAATGAAAATGTTGTAGCAATACTAGATGAAATAATGGACAATTTGTCTCCAGAAGAAATCGAGATTACTACAAAAATGATGGGAAGAATAAACGAAAATATTCCAAGTGCAGATGAATATTTAAGAAAATAAATTTGTAAACCTCTTGATACGTGAACTACTAGATCAAGAGGTTTTTTATCATTAAATATTTTTTAATTGTTCAAAGTAGATTCATTGGAAGAACTGAAAAACACATCGAAAACAGCTCCCATTAAAATAAAAATCATGCCGACTATGACATTAAATCCTGGAATCTCGCCGTTTAATAGAAACACCCAAATGGGATTTAAAATAGGTTCAGCAAGGGCGATTATCATTGCTTTTTCTACACTTATTATTCTAAGACCCCAACCGTAAAAAGCATAAGATAAACCAGAAATTAATATACCAGCAATTATCAACAATGCAATATGTCCAAAACTCGTTGGAGGATTTCCAAAATTAAATGGAAGTATTAATAAATAAAAAAGCGTACAAAAAACATTTATAAGTGAAACTATACCCAAGGGAGAACCTGTCTTTATTTTTTGTAAATTAGTAGAATAAAGGATAAAAGTAATCCCTATTGCCAATCCTGAAACAATAGCAGGATAATTACCTCTTACAAATTCTCCAAATACATTAGCAGATACTCCAATAAATATACAAATGAGCACTATAAATTTTTTAGCAATAAATTTTTTGTTTTTTATTAATCCGTAACCAATTAAATACATAGGAGCTGCATATTGCATAGAAATAGCCATGGCCGAGCTGGAAATTTGCGTAGTTACAGTAATCGACAAGGAAAATAATGACATAAAAAGTGCCGCCAAAATGACATTTTTCATTGGAGAAATTTTTTCCTTGAAAATAAAAAATGATAAAAAAAGTCCGCCAGAAAGACTTCGTATTAAAATTATCCACAAAGCACTAGCTTCAACTGATTTTATTATAAATCCAGCCAAGCTCCAAAGAAGAACAGCTCCAAAAACTAATAAAGTTCCTTTTTTTTCATGATTCATAATTTCACCTAA
>CANRJQ010000067.1:0-7309 GCA_947630985.1 uncultured Clostridia bacterium
ATTAATATCGCTTCTATGTACGGAATCATAGGAACGAATCAGGGCGCAAGTCCATATCACGCAGCTAAGGCTGGAGTTATAGGATTTACTAAAGCTGCAGCAGCAGAACTTGCTCCATTTGGAATAAATGTAAATGCAATTTGCCCTGGATATTTTGCGACAGAATTGACCGTAGCTACTTTAGAAACTGAAGGATTTAAGCAATACATGGGTTTTACAGTTCCACTAGCAAGAGCTGGGCAAGAAGGGGAGCTTAATGCAGGAGCTATTTTCCTAGGATCTGAAGAAGCTTCTTATGTCACAGGAATAGCTCTTCCAATCGATGGTGGATGGAGTAATATAAAATAATTAAATTTTCAAAAAATGACTCTTCGAAAAAATCGAAGAGTCATTTTTATGCATTTAACTTATATTTTTCAATTTTTCTATACAAGGTTGCAATTCCTATTCCCAGTTTTTCTGCAGCTATAGATTTTCCAAAGGTGTCATTTCCGTAAATGTTTAATGCCCTTTTGATTTCTCCTTTTTCTAACTCTTCAAAGGTATAAATATTCCTTTCTTCCCTTGGATTATTTTCTTGATATAGAATATTTTTGGGCAGAGTTTCTTTTCCTAAAATTCCGTCTGGGTTTATCATATTTATCATATACTCAACAGTATTTTCCAATTCTCTGACATTTCCAGGCCAAGAATATAATTTCAATATATCCAAAGCTTCTTTGTCGAATTCTTTGAAGTATTTGCCACTGAGTTTTACATATTTTTCTGTTATGTTGAAAATAATGGGCTCTATGTCGTCTATCCTCTCTCGCAGTGGTGCGATGTGGATGGGGATTACATTTAATCTATAATATAAATCCTCTCTAAATTGATTGTTTTTGACCATCTCTTCTAGATTTTTATTAGTAGCTGCTATTACTCTAACGTCCAGTGGAATTTTTCTGTTGGAGCCAAGTCTTGTAATTTCTTTTTCTTGTAAAACTCTTAGTAGTTTCACTTGTAAATAAAGAGGCATATCTCCTATTTCATCTAGAAAAATTATTCCGTTATTAGCTAACTCGAACTTACCTATTCTGCCCTTGTCGTCGGCCCCTGTAAAAGCTCCTTTAACATATCCGAACAGTTCACTTTCCAATAGTGGCTCAGGAATCGCGCCACAATTTACCGCGACGAAGGATTGGTCTTCTCTATCACTACTTTTCCATATTGCAGTAGCTACCATTTCCTTACCCGTCCCGCTTTCTCCCGTTATCATGACAGTAGATTTGGACTTGGAAACCTTTAATATCTCTCGGCGCAGACGGTCGGTCTCTTCGCTAATTCCTATGATGTTCTCAATTGCCAATGGATAAATTAGGGATTGGTTTTTATTTATTTCACTTACGATTTGATTTAAGTGGGAGAAAATGACGATCTTTCTCACTCGATTGTTGTATTTTTTTAGATTTACCACATTTCCAATTATGGTGTAATGATTATCTCCAATTTGAATTACATATTCATCTGCATTTTCTATGGAGTCGCCAGTATCCGTTATCTTTACAATCTCTCGCAATTGATTGTCATTAATGCCTAATTGTTTTTTTGCGCTATTGTTTATATTAATAAGTTTGTCATCTCTATCTATGATAAGAACCCCTTGTTCAACGTGTTTTGAAACGTCTTCTAAGGCAGTTACTGTTTCCATAAGTCTTTCTAAATCCCCAAATTCATAGGCTTTTGTTGCTATGAAATCTGAAATTTGATTTAATAAACCTAGATAGTCGTCTAGACTTTCTGTGATTACGTCTTTGGTTTTTTCGTCATTACTCATCATCCCGATTACGCCAATCGTTTCTCCTTCGAGTTTTATCGGAGCGGATATTTCAAAAGTTTCTGCACAAGCATCTTTAGTTGGACAGTCTTTGCATATGTCGTCGACTCTGGGATTGTGAACTATCATAATTTCTCCAGAATCTAAAACTTTTTGATATATAAAGCTTTCATTTTCCATATTTTCATTTATTCGATTTTCAAAGATACCAGTTCCTGCCACTCTGCGAAAATTTGTGTCCATAACTTCCACATCTACGTGGGTAATATTAGAGATTACGTTTGCATAATCTATAACCGTATCTTGAATTTTAAAAAGGATACTATCCATAAAATCACCTACTCTAATAAATTTTAATCTAATTGAGAATTTAAGTCAAATTTATGGAATTAGAATAAATCTGGACATAAAGGGAATAAATTATTCAAGGTGAGATATATGAAAAAGTTAATTTTAATTTTTATGATTTTGATATCATTGACCTTTGTAGCGTGTGCAAAGAATAGGAAGGAGACAGAATTAATTATGAATAATGTTAAAACAGTAGATATTAATAAATTGGGAAGTTCGTCTGTAAAGGAAATTTATTTAGCTGGTGGATGTTTTTGGGGAGTGGAGGGATATTTCCAAAGACTAGATGGGATTCTAGAAACTGAAGTGGGTTATGCAAATGGAAAGACAGAAGAAACCACTTATGAAGATTTAAAAAAGACAGATCACGTAGAAGCTCTTTATGTTAAATATGATGAAAACAAAATCAGCTTAACAGAAATTGTGGACCATTTGTTTAGAATTATCGACCCGACCAGTGTAGACAAACAGGGTGGAGATATTGGGCGCCAATATCGTACGGGAGTTTATTCCACAGATGATGCAGTTTTGGATAGGGTTAAATATCTGGTTGATTTAAAAAGAAAAGACTATGACAAAGAAATAGTCGTAGAAATAGAAAAACTTAACAATTATGTAACTGGAGAAGAGTATCACCAAGATTATTTGGAAAAAAATCCCATGGGATATTGTCATGTGGATTTAAGTCTCGCAGATGTTCCTCTGTATGGAGAATACGAAAAGCCAACTGACGAAGTTTTAAAAGAAAGACTTACAGAAGAACAATATCACGTCACCCAAGAAGCTGGAACGGAAAGACCATTTACCAGTGAATATGATAAATTTGAGGAAAAGGGAATTTATGTGGACATCACCACTGGCGAACCCCTATTTTCATCTGAAGATAAATACGATGCAGGATGTGGATGGCCGAGTTTCACCAGACCTTTAACATCTTATGTGATAGATTATCATGAAGATTTGTCCCTTGGTAGAAATCGAGTCGAAGTTAAATCCAAGTCAGGGGATTCTCACTTAGGCCATGTATTTGAAGATGGACCAGAAGAAGAAGGCGGATTGAGATATTGTATCAATGGTGCATCTTTAGTTTTTGTACCATATGATGAATTAGATGAACAAGGCTACGGAGAATTTAAAAAATATTTCGAATAAGTTGTTACTAATTAGTGATATACGGGTATAGTACATCACATGAGAGAAGATAAAATTAACGGGCTAATTATAATAGCCTTATCAAAAGCATTAAAAGGCACCCATGAAGAATCTTTGGAATTGTTCAGGGAAAATAATATAACCTTAAGTCAATTCGGCGTACTAGAAGCCCTCTACACGAAGGGCTTTCTTACGATTCAAGAAATTATCGATGTAGTCTTGACTACGAGTGGCAATATGACAGTAGTAATCAAAAACTTGGAAAAAAATGGATTAGTAGCTAGGGAGTCTAATCCCAAGGATAAAAGAAGTTATGTAGTAAGTTTAACGCCCAAGGGGAGAGAATTAATAAAGTCAATTTTTCCAAAGCATATGAAAATATTGGCGAAAAATCTGAGTATATTATCCAAGGAAGAGAAGGATAATTTACTGGCAACATTAAAAAAATTGTATTAAAGGAGAAAGAAATGGAATTCAACAAAGCATTAAAGGTAAGAAGATCTCAATACGCAATTACTAACACTATTAAAGTACCTGAAGAAAAGGTATTAGAAGTTATTAAAGACGGAGTTAGACATACACCTAGCCCATATAATATGCAATCCACTAGAGCGGTAGTATTGCTAGGTGAAAATCACAAAACTCTTTGGAATATTGTGAAAGAAGTATTGCTTGCAAAAATTGGACCAGAAAGATTTGTAAAAACTGAAGAAAAAATCAATACACAATTTTTAGCAGGATATGGAACAGTTATGTTTTTCATTGACGATAAGGAAGTAAAAGAAAATGCAGAAAAGTTCAGTGACACTTTCTACAGTTGGTCAGAACAAAGTGCAGGAATGGCACAAATAAATGTGTGGATAGGGTTAAGCGACCTAGGATTAGGAGCTAACTTACAACACTACAATCCAATTATAGACGAAAAAGTTAAAGCGACTTTCGACATTCCAGAACACTGGAGATTAATATCTCAAATGCCTTTTGGAGATATTATCGCAGATCCAAAAGAAAAAGAGTTTAAAGATATAGATGAAATTGTAAAAATAGTTAGATAAAATCATAAATTTATCTAATAGAAAACCACGAGAGTTAGTTGATAAAAAAACTAAAATCTCGTGGTTTTGTTAAACACGGGTCTTTTAAAATTTATTAACACTAAAAATAAAGATTATTTTTTTCAGCTGGAGTAAAAATAGTTTATAAGGGTAATTTTTAATAACATAATCATTCTTGATGATTTTAAAGAGGAGGAAGTAGCAATGGTTTAGAATAACAATATTTCAAAAAAGAAGTTTAAAATGCCAGGTGGGATTGTCATTCTATTTACTTTACTAATTGTAATGTCGCTACTAACTTATGTTATACCTGCAGGACAATACCAAAGAATTGAGAGCCCAACTAGTGGTAGAATGATGGTGGATCCGAATTCATTTACTTACATTGATAAAAATCCAACTTCATTTTTAAAATTTCTGATCGCAATACCTAGAGGATTTACAGAATCAGCTGCGGTAATTGCATTTACTTTCATTATTGCTGGTGCAATCGAGGTTGTAAAAAGGACTGGTTTAATAAACACTATTGTTGTTAGACTATCAAAAAAATTTGAGAATAATGCCTCTATGGTAATTCCAATTCTAATGATAGTATTCAGTTTATTAGCTGCGTTTGTTGGCACGCCAGAACTTAGTATGATTTATGTTCCGATAATAATGCCTCTGCTTGTTAGTCTTGGTTTCAATGCAATTACTGCTGTAGCAATACCGTTAGTAGGAACAGTAATTGGCTTTACTGCAGCATTTACTAACCCTTTTACTGTTGGCATAGCCCATGAAATAGCACAATTGCCAATGTTTTCTGGATTATGGTTTAGGGTTATAGTGTATTTGATATTAATGCCAATCGGAACAATTTACATTATGAGATATGCCAATTCAATCAAGACTGATTCCAAACTAGCTATTGAAAAAGCGCTTACAGATGGTTCTTTGGCTAATGATGAAATCAAATATGTTGATAATACAGAGTTTTCTAATAGACAAAAAGTAGTTGGTTTATTTTTTGTAGTTATATTAATTATAATGATCTATGGCGTCCTAACAATGAACTGGGGAATGATAGAGATGGCAGGCATTTTTGTTGGACTAGGAGTTTTAGCTGGTATTATTGGCGGAATGAATGCAGAGTCTATTTCAGGGGCATTTGTAGATGGAGCAAAAAACGTAATGGCAGGTGGAATTTTAATTGGTGTGGCTAGAGGTGTTTCGGTTATTATGAATGACGCAATGATTTTAGACACTATAGTTCATTTTTTTGCATCAATGCTTAATTCTCTTCCTGGCTCCCTTAATGCAATTGGAATTTTCATTATGCAAACTGCATTCAATTTTTTAGTTCCTTCAGGCAGTGGAAAGGCTCTTGTTACTATGCCTATTATATCTCCATTAGCAGAAATAGTAGGATTGAATCAACAAGTAGCAGTATTAGCATTTCAATTTGGAGATGGTTTGACAAATATTTTATGGCCAACATCTGGATTTTTTATGGCAACGCTTCAAATTGCTAAAGTAGAGTGGACTGATTGGGCGAAATTTTACACAAAGTTATTAATAATTTTGAGTTTGTTATGTGCTGTTATATTAGTAATTGCCCAAGCAATCAACTTAGGACCATTTTAAAACTTGTATGAGAACACATTATTTGAGGAGACAAAAAATGAAGAAAATAAAATTATTCAATTTAGGCGGTACAATTACTAGTGCAGTAGATCCAAAAACAGGATATTTAAAATCAGGTTCTTTGACTGCAGAAGAGCTATTAGAACAAAGTGGACTTTCAGATTTAAAACTAGACTTAGATATAGAAAACTTTAGAAGTATTCCTAGTACCGAAATGACATTAAAAGATTTAAGAGAAATTAAAGGCCGATTAGAAGAAATTATCTCAGAAAACAAATTTAACGGTATAGTAATAACTCATGGAACTGATACTCTAGAAGAAACTGCTTATTTTCTGAATCTAGTTGTAGATACGAAAATCCCAATTGTAATTACTGGTTCTCAAAGAAGTATAAAAGATTTAGGATTTGATGGCTCTGCTAATATTAGAGATGCGATTATAGTTGCTTCTGACGATGAAAGTGTCGGAAAAGGAGTGTTAGTAGTATTTAATCAAGAAATTCTTTCAGCGAAATTATCAACTAAATCAAACTCTACAGGAGTCAGAGGTTTTACAGCATCCGGATCAGGTCCAATGGGGTATGTTTATGGGGGAAAAGCATCATATCACTATTATCCTGTAAATAAAAATTTATTAAAAACCCTAGATTTACCATTTACTAATAGAGTTTATCTAATTAGGATGACGACAGACTTTCCTGTTGAGCTTCTAAAGTCTATTTTGTCACTAAAACCATTGGGGCTTGTAATTGAAGGATTTGGGGTAGGAGCAGTTAATCCGGAATCACAAGATATAATAAAAATGATAATAGATGCACAAATACCTGTAGTTCTCACAACAAGATCTTATTTTGGTGGAGTTAGAACTGTGTACGACACAAAAGGTGCTGGAAAACAGTTGGAAGACATAGGTGTTATTTTTGAAGAGGAATTAACAGGCGTTAAAGCTAGATTGAAACTAATATGCATGTTAAATAGTGATTATAAAGATAAAATAAAAGAAAACTGGACAAGATTTTAATAAACTATCCATTTGAAAAATAGTGGGTCAAAATGAATAAATTAGTTAGATAAATTAAAGTGACTCCAATAAATTGAATTGCAAAATTTAATTTATTAGAGTCTTTTTTTGCGTAATTTTAAGTTTAATCGTATATATTCTTAATAATTAAAAAATTATTTATTCTTATTCAATTCTTATCCTTGCCATGTTATACTTCATAGGTATGTTAATTATAAATCTAGTTAACAATTTTAGGAGGAATGAATGAACAAAAGATTATTAATGGTATTGATGGCATTTGTTATGCTATTT
>CANRJQ010000068.1:0-7261 GCA_947630985.1 uncultured Clostridia bacterium
GGTCGGAACTTACCCGACAAGGAATTTCGCTACCTTAGGACCGTTATAGTTACGGCCGCCGTTTACTGGGGCTTCAGTTCAATGCTTCGGAATTACTTCCTAACACGTTCCCTTAACCTTCCAGCACCGGGCAGGTGTCAGCTCCTATACTTCGTCTTTCGACTTGGCAGAAACTTGTGTTTTTGGTAAACAGTCGCTTGGGCCTATTCACTGCGGCCATGATTGCTCATGGCTCCCCTTCTCCCGAAGTTACGGGGTCATTTTGCCGAGTTCCTTAACAAAGGTTCTTCCGCGCGTCTTAGAATTCTCTTCTCGCCTACCTGTGTCGGTTTTGGTACGGGTATATAGGTTAGATAGTGGCTTTTCTTGGCAGTGTGAAATCTATCACTTCTCTACTTATTTTCGATCCCCATCATAGATCACCCTTAGAAAGGAGCGGATTTGCCTACTCCTTAAGACTTTCTATTTGGACGCACTATTCCATCAGTGCGCATCTGTATCCTCCTGCGTCCCCACATCTCATGAGACTATATAGTACTGGAATTTCAACCAGTTGTCCATCGCCTACGCATACTATGCCTCGGCTTAGGTCCCGACTTACCCTGGGTGGACGAGCCTTCCCCAGGAACCCTTAGGCTTTCGACGGGTGAGATTCTCACTCACCTCTCGTTACTCATGCCAGCATTCTCTCTTGTGTGAGGTCCACATCTCCTTGCGGTAATGCTTCGTTCTTCACACATTGCTCCTCTACCATTGTTTCCAATCCACAGCTTCGGTATTTAATTTAGCCCCGGAAATCTTCGGCGCAAAATCACTCGACCAGTGAGCTATTACGCACTCTTTAAATGTGTGGCTGCTTCTAAGCCAACATCCTGGTTGTCTACGTAACTTCACATCCTTTACCACTTAATTAAAATTTTGGGACCTTAGCTGGTGGGCTGGGCTCTTTCCCTTTCGACATAGAAGCTTATCCCACTATGTCTGACTCCCTAGATTACGTTGGCGGTATTCGGAGTTTGATAGGTCTTGATACCATTATGGCTCGCAACCAATCAGTGCTCTACCCCCGCTAACTACTTCTAGAGGCTAGCCCTAAAGCTATTTCGAGGAGAACCAGCTATCTCCGAGTTCGTTTGGCTTTTCACCCCTATCCACAGGTCATCCGATAGCTTTTAAACGCTACCCGGTTCGAGCCTCCATTCAGTTTTACCTAAACTTCACTCTGCCCATGGATAGATCACTCGGTTTCGGGTCTATGACACTAAACTTTCGCCCTATTAAGACTCGATTTCTCTACGACTCCTGTGCTGTACACATTAATCTTGCTTAGTATCATAACTCGCTGGCCCGTTCTACAAAAAGTACGACATCGCACATTAAAATAGTGCTTTGTCTGCTTGTAAACATAAGGTTTCAGGTTCTTTTTCACTCCCCTCCCGGGGTTCTTTTCACCGTTCCCTCTCGGTACTTGTTCGCTATCGGTCACCAAGGAGTATTTAGCCTTAGGAGGTGGTCCTCCCTTGTTCACACCGGATTTCTCGTGTCCTGTGCTACTCGTTTCAATCTAATATCTAAACATTTTCGACTACGGGGCTATCACCTTGTATTGCTACTCTTCCCAGAGTATTCGTCTAATGTTTACATATCGTTATGATTGGGTTGGGCTCTATCCTGTTCGCTCGCCGCTACTGGGGATATCGAATGTTTCTTTCTTTTCCTCGGGGTAATTAGATGTTTCAGTTCCCCCGGTATTCCTTCTTCATACTATTTTATTCATATGAAGATACTCATCGCTGAGTGGGTTGCCCCATTCGGAGATCTACGGTTTAATGTTTGTTTGCAACTACCCGTAGCTTTTCGCAGCTTACCGCGTCCTTCATCGGCTCTTGGTGCCAAGGCATTCACCTTATGCTCTTAGTTATTTGACCTAAAGTTATTGATGATTTTTAATCATCTAGTAATCTTTTTTTTGATTTTAGAATTCTTTTCTTAAGATTTGTTTCTTTGTTAATCCTTTGAATAGAAATTGTTTTTATCCACGTTTGACTTAACTTAGTTTTTATTACATAAAATCTTTTGTTTGTCGTTTCGTATTTGATATGATATGCAGTTGTTAAGGTTCTATTGAAAGCTTGATGGTTAAAAACCATCTTCTTTCTATATTGTAACAATCTTTTTGCATCGAGATTGCTAAATATCTTTTTTGCTTTCCTTCAGGTACGACCTGACTTGTTAGTTCTCAACTAAAGTAAAGCATTTTTATTTATTTGTAAAACTTCTTGGTGGCAATCGAATCTTAGCCAATCGACTCTCCCTTTGGTCGGTCTCTTGGAGATTCTTTGCACGCAACCTACATCAATTCAATCTTCGGATTCTCCTCGATTTCATTGTGTTAGGATTGGTGGAGATGAGGAGATTCGAACTCCTGACCCCCTGCTTGCAAGGCAGGTGCTCTCCCAACTGAGCTACACCCCCATGGTGTTTTATTCTTTTTTGTGTTTGGGTTATAGGTTTTGTCGGGACTTATACCCTACGTAGAATTCTAGCCAATCGCTTCTCCCTGTCGGTCGAGCTCTTGGGAATTCTCGCATAAACTCTGCCTAGCTGTTAAATCTCCCTTCGGTCGATTTCACAGGTCAGAGTGTTAAACTGAGCTACACCCCCATAATTATTTATGGTTTTTTGGTTATTTATGTTTTTGAAGACATAAATAACCAATATATAATTAAATATAGTGTAAGAATATACTCCTTAGAAAGGAGGTGATCCAGCCGCACCTTCCGGTACGGCTACCTTGTTACGACTTCACCCTAGTCATTCAATTTGCCTTAGGCAGCTTCCTCCTTGCGGTTAGATCGCTGACTTTGGGCCCCTCGAACTTCCATGGTGTGACGGGCGGTGTGTACAAGACCCGGGAACGCATTCACCGCAACATTCTGATTTGCGATTACTAGCAACTCCGACTTCATGTACTCGAGTTGCAGAGTACAATCCGAACTGAGATCGCCTTTTTGAGATTCGCGTGACATCACTGTGTAGCTGCTCTCTGTAACGACCATTGTAGCACGTGTGTAGCCCAGGACATATAGGGCATGATGATTTGACGTCATCCCCACCTTCCTCCGATTTCTTATCGGCAGTCTGTCTATAGTTCCCATCCGAAATGCTGGCAAATAAACATAGGGGTTGCGCTCGTTGCGGGACTTAACCCAACATCTCACGACACGAGCTGACGACAACCATGCACCACCTGTATTAGTGTTCCGAAGAAATAATGTATCTCTACATTTGGCACTAGTATGTCAAGTCCTGGTAAGGTTCTTCGCGTTGCTTCGAATTAAACCACATGCTCCGCTGCTTGTGCGGGTCCCCGTCAATTCCTTTGAGTTTCATGCTTGCGCACGTACTCCCCAGGCGGAGTGCTTATTGCGTTAACTACGGCACCGAGATTTGACTCCCGACACCTAGCACTCATCGTTTACGGCGTGGACTACCAGGGTATCTAATCCTGTTTGCTACCCACGCTTTCGTTCATCAGCGTCAGTTAG
The DNA here is from genome assembly GCA_947630985.1 of uncultured Clostridia bacterium. Taxonomy (GTDB): domain Bacteria; phylum Bacillota; class Clostridia; order Tissierellales; family Peptoniphilaceae; genus Neofamilia. Next base: position 3,549 of record CANRJQ010000068.1, read on the forward strand.
AGGCCAGTAAGTCGCCTTCGCTACTGGTATTCTTCCTAATATCTACGCATTTCACCGCTACACTAGGAATTCCACTTACCTCTCCTCCACTCAAGTTATACAGTTTCAGATGCTTGATGTGGTTAAGCCACAAGATTTCACATCTGACATGTATTACCGCCTACGAACCCTTTACGCCCAATAATTCCGGACAACGCTCGCCCCCTACGTATTACCGCGGCTGCTGGCACGTAGTTAGCCGGGGCTTTCTTCTATGGTACCGTCATTATCTTCCCATAGGACAGAGCTTTACGAAACGAATTCCTTCTTCGCTCACGCGGCGTCGCTGCATCAGAGTTCCCTCCATTGTGCAATATTCCCCACTGCTGCCTCCCGTAGGAGTTTGGGCCGTGTCTCAGTCCCAATGTGGCCGATCACCCTCTCAGGCCGGCTACTGATCATTGCCTTGGTGAGCTTTTATCTCACCAACTAGCTAATCAGACGCGAGCCCATCGTACACCGATAAATCTTTGACATTTTGATAATGCTATCAATATGTTTCGTTTGGTATTAATCCCAGTTTCCCGAGGCTATCCCAATGTGTACGGCAGGTTGCTCACGTGTTACTCACCCGTCCGCCGCTAATCCAAAGAGGTGTCACTCCGAAGAGATCTACTTCTTTTTCATCGCTCGACTTGCATGTGTTAGGCACGCCGCCAGCGTTCGTCCTGAGCCAGGATCAAACTCTCAATTAAAATTTAAAGTTTTTCCAAAAGCTCATTACTTAAACTGACTTAGTTTTCCGTATTTGCTTGTGTGTTTTTTATTAATTCGTTCTCACACTATATTCAATTTCATTGGTTCAATTGCTATCCTGTTTAAATGGATTAGCTTGATTATTCTATCAAACTATTTTAAACTTGTCAAGACATTTTCTTAATATATTCTTAAAAAGAATTTTACATCCATGTCCTCCCGTTTGGGACAGCTTTTATATATTAACAAAACTCACATAACTTTGTCAAGCTTTATTTTAAATATTTTTTAAATATTTTATAGTTACTCATAAAACGGCTTAATTCCATAGTTTCTATTAGATTTTAAATTCTTCTTTCTATATAAATTTATATTATTTTTTTAATTTTTAATTTTTCTTGATTAAAAATATAAACTGTGCTAATATACTTATGTTATATAATTTTAATTTGGAGGTGACTTAAATGTCTAAAAGATGCGAAATATGCGATAAAAGTAAACTTTTTGGGAATCAGGTTTCTTTCTCTCACAGAAAGAGTCGTAGATCGTGGTCACCAAATATTCAAAGAGTGAAGGCTGTAGTTGACGGTACTACTAAGAGAATTAATGTTTGTACAAAATGTTTAAAATCAGGAAAAGTAGAGAGAGCTCTTTAAAATATCACACCAGTGAATTATTCATTGGTGTGATTTTCTTTTACTTCTATTAATAATTGTTCCAACTCTTTTTTTGAAATCTGATATTTTTCGTTGCAAAACTGGCATACTACTTCTGCTCCGCCGTCTTCTTCTATAATTGATTCCAATTCTTCTATCCCTATAGTCTTTAGCATCTCTAGTGTTCTTTCTCTAGAACAGTTACACTTCCAACCTATATTTGATTTTTCTAATATCTCCAATTCGAAATCTTCTAATAGATATGTTAACAATTCTTGGAAGTCTTCATATTCTTTCATCAAGTCTGTTACATTTGGTTTTGACGTTATTGCATTTTCAAGTTTAGTTATATCTTCATCAGTTGCGCCTGGCAATAGTTGAATCAAATAACCCCCAGAATTTATTATAGATAGGTTTGTATCTACTAAAACTCCTAATGCCACTGCACTATTTACTTGTTCAGAAGTCAAATAGTAATTTGCAATATCTTCTGCAATTTCTCCACTGACAATTTGAGATTGGCCGACGTAAGGTTCTTTCATCCCTAGGTCCATTATCGTTTTTACATATCCAATATTTCCAACTATTCCTGCTACATCTAATTTGTTGTTTTTATTAGATGGCAAATCAGCTTTGGGATTGTCAATATACCCTTTGATTTCACCTTTATTGTTAACTGAAACAAGTATATTTCCGCCAATTCCATTTCCAGAAATGATTAAAGTTAATGAATCATCTGGATTTTTTAATTGAATACTCATCAATGCGCCTGCAGTAAGTGTTCTTCCGAGTGCTGCCGATGCACTCGCTGATGTTTCATGTGCCTTTCTAGCGGCATTTACTAACTCGGTAGTTTTTGCACCAACAAATTTAAACTTCCCGTTTTTTTCAATTCCTCTTATTAAATAATCTGACATTCTATTCTCCCTTCTTATAAGCAACAAAAGAAATTCTTAAAGAATTCTCGTTTGTAGTTTTTAAAGTAAAGTCATCAAATAATTCGACTTCATCAAAACCTACCTCAATCAACATGTTCTTAATGATGATTTCGTCATATGCTTTTTCTGCATGGACTTCACTAAACCTATCGTATTTATCTTTCTCATCTTTAATAAAAAAGGTCAATAAGTTTTCATTAATTTTGGTCTTTTCATTGTAGTTTCCTTGCCAAATATAGACGACATCCTCAACTTCATCAGTAAAAACGTTGTTTCCAATATAGTTTTCAATTTTATACTTGCTATTAATATCAAAAATAAATAATGAATCGCCTTTTAAGTGATCAAATGTCAATTGAAATATCTTTTTGATATCTTCTTCTTTGTGTATATAGTTAATGACATCCAAGCTTGCAATGCATAAATCAAATCTTTTGTTGAATTGAAAATTTCTAATGTCCATATTGAACATAGACACATTTCTTCTCCCCTGAAACTTTGCCCTTGCAACACTGAGCATCTCATCTGAAATATCAATAGCAAATATATTATACCCAATAAATTTTTCGGTAATATTTCCCGTGCCAGAACCTAGTTCTAAAATATCTCTAACTTGAATATCGTATTTTCTTATAATATTTTTATAGAAATCTGCAATTTTATCGTAGTCAACATCATAAACTAATGCATCGTATTTATCAGCTAATAAGTTATATTTCATAATTTCACCTTTCATTTTGTTACTTAATTATATATTATTATGATATAATTTCAATGGGAGGAACTTATGGAAAACTCATTTCATTCAAAAATTGCAAAAGAAAAACTGATGATATTGTATATCATAAAGAAATCTAAATTTACTATGACTTATAATAATTTATCTAATTTGATATTGGAATTCGAATTGATGAACTACTTTGAATTTGTAGAATATTTTAGTGAGCTAAGCTCATCTAACTTCATTGAAAAATGGCAAGGTCCTGAAGTCAAGTTAACTGATTTTGCGATACAAGCCTTAGAACTTCTAGAAGAAACTATAGATAAAGATGTAAAGATGCTAATTGACGATATATTCTCTGAGGACTCTAAGTCAATTGATTTAAGGGAATTTCAAATTGTACCATTAGAAAATGGAAAGTGTATTGTCAAGTTGACAATTACAGGAGATTTAGATGAACATTTTTCTATGAATTTTACTGCTGATAGTATAGAAGAGGCAAAAAAAATTGAAAGATCTTGGTCTAATAAAAATAAATCTCTATATCGAGAGATAGTAAATATAATAAAAGAAGCATAAACAATAAGGTAGTGTAAAATATTTTGTGTATCGGCTTATCCTGATTAAGATAGTCGATACATTTTTTATGTTAATTTAAAATTG
>CANRJQ010000069.1:0-7151 GCA_947630985.1 uncultured Clostridia bacterium
CAAGAATTTCATAAATATCATTGAAAGCATCTACGAGAAGTCTTTCTTCCCGCTCAAATACTTCTTCTTCGCTCCAGTAATAGCCTTGTAAGTTTTGAGCCCATTCGAAATAAGATACTGTAACTCCACCAGAATTTGCTAAAACGTCTGGCATTACTGGTATGTTTCTGCCATTTAATACTTCGTCTGCGTCTGGTGTTACTGGTCCGTTTGCTGCTTCACAGATTAGTTTTACATTTACTTTTTCTGCTACGTCTGCATTTACTGCATTTTCTAGGGCTGCTGGTACTAGGACGTCCGCTTCTATTTCCCAAAATTCTTCTAGACTTAGTACTTGTGCTTTTTCGTAGTTTCTAAAGTTCTTATTACCTTTTGTATAAAAGTGATCGTATAGGTCATCAAAGTCTAGACCTTCTTCGTTATAGATGGCGTAGGTGCCTTCTTTTGGTTCCCATTCGCCTATTGCTATTACTTTGGCTCCTTGTAATTCAAGATTTTTGACTGTAGCATGTCCTACGTTTCCAAATCCTTGCACCAATACTTTTGCGCCTTTTAAATCTACACCAAACTTGCTTGCAGCTTCCCTTGTTATTACACCTACTCCAAATCCTGTTGATTCATTTCGTCCTAAGGATCCGCCCCAGTCTACTGGCTTTCCTGTGATTACGCCGATTTCTTGACTTCCTTTTAGTTTTACGTATTCGTCTACCATCCATGCCATAATTTGACCGTTTGTGTTTACGTCTGGTGCGGGTATGTCTATTTTCTCTCCTAAGTATTTATGAAGTCCTTGAATGTATCCTCTGGATAGTCTTTCTATTTCTCCTTGGGAAAGTTCTCTTGGATCTACTGTGATTCCACCTTTTGCTCCGCCGTATGGTATTCCTACTATACCACATTTTAGTGTCATCCAAATTGATAATGCTTTGACTTCATCTGCATTTACGTCTGGATGGAATCTTATTCCTCCTTTTCCTGGTCCTACCGCTTCGTTGTGTAGAGATCTGTATCCTTTGAAGGTTTTTAACTCTCCATTATCCATTCTTACTGGTATGGAAATTTCTATAATTCTTTGTGGTTCTTTTAATAGTTCATATACTGCTGGTTCTAATCCTAGCGTGTCACACGCAGATTTTATTTTAGCTTGGGCACTTTGTAATGGGTTTAAATTATCTTTTGTCATAGTCTTTTCTCCTTATTATATTAATTAAATTAATTTCTTGCTAATCTTTCGTTTACTTGAGCTGCTACTCTTTCCGAAATATATTCTTGCGCTTCCTCTGCACCAGCACCTATGTGGCAAGTTAAAATAAATTCATCTAGATCTAAAAGTTTTTTGTCTTCTTCTTTTGGAGGTTCATTTTCCAATACATCAAAAGCCGCTCTCTTTATTTGGCCTGATTTTAAATTTTCATATAGAGCTTTTTCTTCTACGATTCCGCCACGGCCTAAATTGAAAATGTAACTACCTGGTTTCATCATTTTTAGCTTCGCATCATCTATCATGTGATAGGTTTCATCTGTTAATGGGGAATGTATGCTTAAAATATCTGCTTGTTTAATCACATCATCTAATTCTAAAAGCTGTACACCAATTTTAGCGGCTATTTCTTTTGGTAAATATGGATCGTATGCAACTACAGTTGCACCAAAAGCTTGGCAAAGTTCTGCTACTCTAAATCCAATTTTGCCCAAAGCTAAGATTCCTACAGTCTTACCATTAATAGTGTTTCCTGGATATCCCGGTTTATCCCACTTTCCTGATTTAACATCTACAGCACATCTATTCAAATCTCTAAGCGTCATTAACATCAAACCTATTGTAAGTTCTGCTACTGATTGAATACTTCCGTCTGGAACATTGTAGATTTCTATGTCTTTGGATTTCGCATAATCAACGTCAATATGGTTCAAGCCAATCCCTGCCATTGCTATACATTTCAACTTAACTGCCTTATCTAAGACTTCTTTGTCTATTGGAGTATCCGCTCTAACGACCAGCGCATCAAAGTCTTCAATTATTTCCAAAAGTTTTTCTCTTTCTATCCCTTGATAATATTCTACATCATGATATTTCTTAAGTTCTTCTATTCCGGTACTGTGAATCTTTTCTGTTATTAATATTTTCATTTTTTTGTTCCTCTTTCTTCTTAACTAATTCCTACTAAATTGTAGAAAAATGTAATTATAGCAGCGTTTGTAAAGTTACTGAACAAACCACCTACTACTGGTACTATAAAGAATGCTATTTTAGAATAATGATACTTTTCACTTACTGATTGCATATTTGCCATGGATACAGGTACTGCTCCTAACCCAAATCCAATATGCCCTGCTACCATTAATGCCGAATCATAATCTTTACCTGTTAATCTATATGTCAATAGTATAACGAACAGTACTACTAATATTAATTGTGAGAATAACAGAATCATAAGTGGCCCTGCTAAATCAATCAATTGCCATAATTCCATCGTCATTACCGCTGATGAAACGAACATACTCAAGCACACATTCCCCATCATCTCTACTTCTTGAGTTGGAAGAACTTTACCTTTTTTACCTAACCATAATTCGTAAACATTTCTTATAAATAGACCTCCAACCATACCCCATACGTGAATTGGAATACTTACGCCTGGAAGTATTTTTGTATTAACATCTCTTAAAAATGCTCCGATACCTACTGCAACAAAAAGTAATAAGAAACTTGTAGAAATTCTTTCCCCTTCAAGTTCGATAATCTTACTTGCCTCAGCTTCTTGTTCAGCCATCAGCTTTGCTAAATTTTCGTCTTCAATTTTATCAGGATCATATCCCACATCTAGTTTATTTCGTCTGATTAACCAGTTTGCAACAGGTCCACCAACTATCGAGCCAGAAATGAGCCCGAATGTTGCCGATGCCATAGCCATTGCTAATGCTCCTGTTACTCCTGCAGCTTCCGCAACTGGTCCAAAGCTACCTGCATTACCATGACCACCAGTCAGAGGTATTGAACCTGTCATAAGTGCCAATTTAGGATCTACTCCAACTATAGGACCTAAGCCTACTGCTAATACATTTTGCAAAAATGCAAGTAGTGCAGCAAGGAAAATAAATATAACTACTTTCTTTCCAGCTCTTCTCATAAATGGAATACTGGCTTCAAAACCAGTTGCAGCAAAGAAAATGTTCATAAATAACGTTTGCAAAGTAGTATCAAATTTAAATGTTACAACACCTTTTATGTGAAGTACTGCTGCAACAATTGAAAATATTAAACCACCAATTACTGGCCCTGGAATACACCACCTTTTCAAAAACTCTATACGATTTCTAATGCCGTTACCTATGTAGAGTAATACAATTGCAAGTAACATCGTTTTTACCATATTAAATTCTAATATCATGTTGCTTTCTCCTTTTTAATTTGTATCTTCTATAATATTTTTAAAACTACAGCCTCCTTTTATAATTTATAAAATATCTATACTCTTTTTTTAATAAAGAGTTTATATTTAATACAAGGCAACAAAAATATAATTATCGATATTTTTTTTCTATCAATACTTCGGTTTTGATAGAGTTTTTTTATGTATGCATGTATGCTTATATATTCTTCTATACTAACTATTAGTTACATATTGTTTCCAATTATATTTACTTATATCTTGATTGTCTAATACATTTATTGTATTATCTAGATAGAATATTTCTATCATTTGCTTTTAGGAGGCGACATGACACTCGATCAAATAAGATATTTTCTTGAAGTATGCAACACCTTGCACTACACACAAGCCGCAAAAAATCTAAATATTTCTCAGCCTAGCTTAAGTTATGCTATTAAGCAGCTGGAGGAAGAATTAGGCATACCTCTCTTTAGGAAAGATAAAAGAGTTGTTTCTTTAACTGAGTACGGGCGTATGTTCCAGCCTTATTGTGAAAATGCATTAAAATCTTTACAGCAAGGTGAATATTATTTAAGAGAAATGGTAAATCCAAATCTAGGAAATATAAACTTAGGATATGTATATAGCACAGGTTCCATGTTAGTTCCAAATCTAATAGAGGCCTATCATAAATATAAAGAAGATAATAGAGTTACTTTTATTCTTAAAATGGCAAATTCCCCATCAATAATAAAAAGTATCAAAGCAAATGTTTTGGATTTTGGAATTTTGCCGTTAATAAATAGCGAAATTGAAGGCATTGGTACAAAATCAATATATAATCAGGAACTTTTTCTTATTGTAAGTAAATGCCATCGTCTTGCAAATAGAGATTGTGTTGAAATAAGTGATTTGAAAAACGAAAAAATTGTAGCTTTGTATAAAGAATCTGACTTATATGAGAGAACTGAGGTTATTTTTAAAGAAGAAAATCTCATACCAAACTTCCAGTATGATGTTGATGAACTTAATTCAATGGCAGCATTCGTATCGGCGAATATGGGTATTGGTATTACACCATACACTCCTGTATTAAATAGTTATGACGTCGTAGTCATACCTTTTAAGGACCATAAAATAAATAGAAATATTTATCTAATATGGAATACAAAAACAGAACATACCCCTGTCATCAAAGACTTTTTAAGCTTTTCAAAGTCTCATAATAATTATAGATGATTGTTTGTTTAATATAAATATTACCAAAAAATAAAAATCAATTTAGATATATTTATAAGTATGACTCATACTATAAAACCCCTAATCTGATAATTCAGTTTAGGGGTTTAATTCATTATTTCATTGATTATTTTTTATTAAATTCTTACTTCTTAATCTCTTTAAATCTTTCAGTTTGTTCTTTTATTCCTTTTTCTGCTGCGAATCTTTCTATACTGGACGCTCCGAAAAATCCGTCTACACCGTTTGTATTTTCTATAATGTATTTTGCATCTTCTGGATCTGCTATTGGGCCTCCGTGACAGATTACTAAAACATCGGGGTTTACTTTTCTGGCTGCGTCTGCAATTTCTTGTACTCTTTTCGCTGCGTCTTCTAGGCTCAGTGCAGTTTGGGCGCCTATACTTCCTTTTGTTGTAAGTCCCATGTGAGCTACTATTACGTCTGCTCCTACTTCTGCCATCTTGGTTGCTTGTTCTGCATCAAAGACATATGGAGTTGTGAGCATGTCCAGCTCGTGTGCTTTTTTAATCATTTCAACTTCCAGGTCATAACCCATTCCTGTTTCTTCTAGGTTTTGTCTAAAGACTCCGTCTATCAAACCCACAGTTGGGAAATTTTGAACCCCGGCGAATCCTTGGTCTTTTAGACTTTTTAAAAACACGTCCATAACTCTAAAAGGATCTGTTCCATTGACTCCTGCTAGGACTGGTGTATGCTTTACTACGGGCAAAACTTCTGAACCCATTTCCACTACGATGGCATTGGCATCTCCATAAGCTAAAAGTCCAGCTAGGGATCCTCGCCCTGCCATTCTGTATCTTCCTGAATTGTAAATTATAAGCATATCTGCCCCACCTGCTTCACTGGATTTAGCAGTAATTCCTGTTCCGGCACCTACTCCTAATAATATTTCTCCATTGGCTAGTTTAGCTTTAAATTTTTCAATTATTTCTAGTCTATTCATTTATTTACTCCTATTTTTCAATTAAGTCTATAAGTTCTTGGGCTGCTCTATGGGCGAATTCATCCGTATTAATGTGAACGTCCATTTCAATTACTTTTACATTTGCATTATTCAGATTTGCCTTAATGGTTTCAAATAAAACTTCATCTTCTTCCTTGCCATAAAATGGTCCGCCTTCAATGTCAATTCCAGAAAGTCCCCTGGTGGGAATTATTAAAACTGTTTCTGCCTTTGCCATATTTAATTTTTCAGCAATTTTTTCTCCAAGAAGTTTATTTTCTTCGATTCCAGTTCGCATTAATGTAACAGTGGGATTGTGTTTATAAAATGTTCTGTCTTTGTATTTTTCAGGAATTGTATCAAATGGACCAAAGTTTACCATGTCCATTGCTCCAAGACTTACAACTTGTGGAATAGCATTTAAGCCGGCTGCTTCTAGCCTATTAGGACCTGCATTTAATACTCCGTCAAAAAGTTCATCGCACCACTCTGTCGTGGTGATGTCCAATACGCCTTTGAAAAATCCATTTTCTACTAAATTCTCCATAGTTCTTCCGCCGGTTCCAGTCGCATGAAATACCAAAACTTCATAACCTCGTTCTTCCAAATACTTCATTGCAGAGCTGACCGCTGGCGTAGTTAATCCAAACATACTAGCTGCTATCAATGGCTTATCATCTGCTTCCAGTTTAGTTTCATAGTTTACCATTCCTGCCAAAGCGTGGACTGCGTTGTTGAAAATTTGTCTGGAGATGATATTTAAGCCCGCTACATCCACGATAGATGGAACCATTATAATATCGCTGGTGCCTACGTAAGGACTAGTATTTCCTGATGCCATTGTAGAAATCATAATCTTAGGAACTCCAATAGGCAAATTCCTCATTCCTGAAGTCGCTATAGAAGTTCCGCCGGAACCCCCTAGAGAAATTACTGCGTCAAATCTTTTCTCTTCAAATAATTTGGGAAGAGCTACACTCATGGCATGGGCTAAAATTTCAGTGGCATGTGCCCTGTCGTTTTTCTTTACTATTTCAGAAATATCTTCTCCTACCAATTCAACTAATTCTTGATTAGTAAAATCAGCCTTGAATTCACTTTCAAAAACTCCAACATCCACCACAAAAGTATTGAGATTTAATTTTTCAATTAATTCCTTGATATAGAAAGTTTCTTGTCCTTTAGTATCTAGCGTCCCAATCACGCATACCGTTTTCATAATAAATCATCTCCTTATATATAATATCGAAACATAGTTATTATCATATTTACCCCAAATATTTTCTTTTATTATTGACTTTAAATTTACAATATAAAAATCACCTTTCAAAAATTTTTTCAAAAGGTGATTTTAAAGTTTTTAAAGTCAAATATCAAAGATAAAGTTCATTTCAACTTTTCACTTTTAATTTTAAACTCTTAACTATTATTTATTCTCTTCCGCGTCTTAATACTTTACCGGTTCTTTGGCCAGTATATTCTCCCTTTTCTACTGTTACTCCACCATTTACTATTACGTATTCTATTCCTTCTGGGAATTGCACTGGATCTTCGTATGTTCCCTTGTCTAT
>CANRJQ010000070.1:0-7126 GCA_947630985.1 uncultured Clostridia bacterium
TTTCAATCCTAATTCATCAAAGATTTCTTTGTTATATAGAAAGAGTTTTCCGTCAATTGTTAGAGGCACTCCGTAAGTCACATCATCAAATGTAAAAGCACCTATTTGAGATTCTATTATTTTTCCTGACCATTCAGTGTCGGATTCATATAATTCATTTAAAGGTTTTATTCTGCCAGATGAAACTAGGTTTTCTGCAAAAGAATCAGACCAAGATACAAATATATCAGGTAAATCATCACTAGAAATTAATACTCTAATTTTTTCTTTAAATGAATCGTTTAATACTGAATCCACATTAATTTTAACATTCGGATTTTCTGCTTCAAAAGCAGCAATTCTCTCATCAAAATAAGACTTTCTTGGTTCATTTGGCCATCTGTGGAAAAAGTTTATTACAACTTGATCTCCAGCTGGTTCCTGACTAGTTTCTTGTTTATCTGTCTGTGTAGTTTCTTGTGCAGTTTCAGTTGTAGTTGTATCTTGAGCTTTATTACCGCCACAAGCAACTAATAGCATCGATAGTGCTAAAATTAATAGTATACTACTTTTTTTCATACTCATAACCCCAATTCACTTTAATTTTTAATATTCCATTTTCCACATATATCTTCTAACTGAAAGTGGATGTCCTGTATGTTCTGCTAGTCCATCAGCATATTGTCTGATTACAGTAGAAGTAACAGGGACGGCAAAATATTCTTTTAAGTCCTCGTCAAACATTGACAAATCTAAATCTGCTACGTCAAGTACATAAACTTTATCACTAAACTTCTTTGTAAAATTAATTGCTCTATCATCTAACGGTCTAGTAGATCCTATTCCTCTAATAATTAGGAAAGGAACATCATAATCTACAATTTCAAAAGGCCCATGAAAGTGTTCGCCTGCATGAATTGGATTTGAATTAATCCAAAGCATTTCCATCAGTAAACAACTTGAATAAGAGTATGCGATGGAATAATATTCACCACTAGCTATAGTGTAAATAATTTTTTCTCTTTTTAAGTCACTTCCAAATTTAAAAGCAGTTTCCTTTGTATTTTTTATATTTATATCAAAAGCTTCTTGTAACTTGCCTATACTATCATATCCTCTTTGATATTTTTCATTTCCAGAAAGCGCATAAGCTATTTTAAAAAACAGTCTCCAAAACGCAGCATAATCTCCGTCAACTGCTTTTATTTCTGGACCAAAAGACGGACCATAATCATAAGTAATAATGTATTCTGCCGCCTGACAAAGTTCAGAATCAGCTAACATTGATATAGCAATTGTCATTGCACCTTTGCTTCTTGCATATTTAGTTGCCTCAACAGTTTCAGGAGTGTTTCCCGAGTGTGATCTAGTAATAACCAAACTCTTTTCACCTAATGCTGCAGGTTTTTTTGTATTAAATTCTCCAGCATTATAAACATAAGATGGAATATTTATTTCCTTATCAAAGAAATATTGACCTGGCATTAATGCAGCCATAGAACCACCACAAGCAACAAAAAATACATTTTCGAATTCTCTACCTTTTATTGCCTCTTCAACTTTTGCTATTTCTTGAGCAAACGAATCTTTCATTATAATCTACCTCCTAAAATTATAACGTCATATGACGTCTTGTTAGGTAGAATAATACACTAATTTTTTTACAATGTCAAACGTTTTCTTTGTATTATTTTATATTTTGATGAAAATTTATAACAAAAATCAGACACAATTATTTTAAGTGCATCTGATATGGTCTTTTTGTTATAAATTTTACAATGGGTTCAATAAAAAAAGACTTGAAGAGTTAATCTCCAAGTCTAATCTATAAATTCAATAACTTGATTAATGCTCTGACCTGCCGCTACCATTGGGAAGGCTCCCATATCGTGGTCGAGATTGAATACTAATAGGTTTATCTTGTTTTTATAATCTAAAGTTTTTAAAATTTCCATCAGTTCCATACGATTGGAAAATTCTCCTGCATAATTAATTCCATATGCCATCGCCAAGAATTCGTAATTTAAATTTGGGGCGATATCTGTATCGGAGTATCGTTTTTCGTTAAATAGTGCTTGCCATTGGCGTACCATTCCTAATGTACTATTATTATAAACCACTACTGTTATGGGAATGTTGTGATCTTTGGCCATTATTAGTTCGTGGTGATTCATCCTAAAAGATCCATCTCCTGTTACTAATATTACTGGAGATTCTGGTTTTCCAATTTTAGCTCCAATAGCTGCACCCATACCGAAGCCCATGGTTCCAAGTCCTCCAGATGTTACTAGAGTTCTAGGTTTTGTAAACTGCCACTTTCTCACAGTCCACATCTGATGTTGTCCTACATCTGTAGCTATTATGGTATCATCTGGAAAGTGATTTTGTAACAACTCCAATGTCACAAGAGGTATAAAGTCTTTATCTATTTCGTCTCTTTCATTCATGTAATATCTAGGTTTGTATTTAGTATCTTTTAATCTATTTATCATTTCTTTGAGAATTTCTTGCATACTTCCTGCGATGGCCACGTCTGTGTCTAGATTTTTATTAAATTCTGTTGGGTCTGTATCGATGTGAATAACTTTAGCCGATTCGCTAAATCCTTCTCGATGTCCTATTGCTCTGTCAGAAAACCTTACGCCTAGTCCTACAATTACATCTGATTCGTAGACCATTAAATTTGTTTCCTTGTCTCCGTGCATTCCAACAATACCAAAAGACAACGGAGATTTTCTATCAAAACTTCCTAAACCCATTATGGAGTTCGCTACTGGAATATTGCACATATTTGCAAGTTCAGCTAGCAGTTCAGAGGACTCAGATTTCAACACTCCGCCTCCAGCATAAATAACAGGTTTTTTAGCATTTTTCAAAAGCTCAATTGCCTTGTCTAATTCATCTATATATTTTTCTTGTAATCTATTATCGATTGGTCTTTCTTTTGCCTTGTAATTAGCATCGGAAACTTCTTCCATCAATGCATTTTTTGTAATGTCGACTACTACAGGACCTGGTCTTCCAGATGTAGCAATTAAAAAAGCTTCTGCAATTGCTTCTCCTATTTCGTCTGATTCCGTCACTAGATAATTGTGTTTACAAATGGGCATCGTAATTCCCACCGTATCGACTTCTTGGAAAGAAGATTTTCCTAAAAGTCCTTTACCCACTTGTCCTGAAATGACAACCATTGGAATACTATCCAAATAAGCGTTAGCTAATCCTGTAACAGCATTTGTAAGTCCTGGTCCACTGGTTACAATCATAACCCCTGGTTTTCCTGTTACTCTTGCATAACCATCTGCTGCATGGATGCCCCCTTGTTCATGAGCAGGCCTAAAGTGAGCTATATTTTTATTATCAAAAATTGCATCAAAGAGTGGAATGACAGCCCCGCCAGGATATCCAAATACGATATCCACGCCTTCTGCTTCTAGGCATTTCAATAAAAATTCCGCTCCGTTCATTTATTTCCCCCTAAATCAATTTCATCAAGATATTAGCGATACGTCACTTAATGTTTGAAGATTTAATTGGACTGTTTCAAAAACTTTAGGATCTACATCTAAATATAGCATTTCTTCGTCCATAGAAAATTTGTTGATGATAATTCCTTTTCTTCTCATCAAATTTAACACTCTTACGCATGAATCCATTCCCGAATTTAATCTAGCTGTAACCATTCTATCCATTTCATCCTCCCATTAATATATAAAAAAAACTTCCGTCAATCCAAATCTACTGTTGATTTGGGACGAAAGATAAATTTCCGCGGTACCACCCATATTATGACAAAGTCATCACTTCAGGTCAAACAACCCTAATCTCTATAACGTGAGCACCCGGCTTTTCCTACTTTTTTCAAAAAAGCTGCCATGGAGTGATATTAGTTTTAATAGTCTTACTTGCTCTCACCATCCGCAAGCTCTCTGAAATACTTTAGAAAAACTACTGTCTCCAGTTGCATTACAAGTATTCTATAATACATAAACTCAAATGTCAACACTTTTTTACAATTTCTTTTTAAATGTTTAGACATTTAATATTAATCTTTTTTATCAAATCTTTTCTATTTCCATTTTAATATAGTATAATTTATTTGGAAATTATAAAATAGTTTTGCGCATTAACATTAATTAAAAAAATATATTTTTCATGCAATATTTAGCCTAGTCAGAATGTTATATTATTGGAGGGAAGAAATGTCGTTGTTACCGTTTATCTTAGGACTTACCACTGAGCTTAATATTCCTGAGCCAGAAAAAATAGATGACGATTTAATAATAAAGATTGGTCGAGATGATATGTATGCTTTTGAACAGCTATACGTAAAAACAGAACGCCAATTGTATTCTTTTGTGTTGTCACTTTCCAAGAATCACGACGATGCACTGGATATTATGCAAGACACTTACATGAAAATCAGAGCTTCGGCTCATTTATATAAGCCCATGGGAAAGCCAATGGCATGGATTTTTACGATAGCCAGAAACTTAACTATGACCAATTTCAAAAAGAAAAGCCGGACTGCCGATTTGGAAGAATACGATATGGAAGACACATTGGATCTTTCATACGTTACAGACCCAACAGATAAGATGGTACTAGAGACAGCCTTAAAAATACTAAGTGAAGAAGAAGCGCAGATTATTCTTCTTTATGTAGTAAACGGTATGAAACACAAAGAAATCGCTGAAAGTATGGATTTAAAAATAAATACCGTAATCTCTAAGTACAATAGAGGTTTAAAAAAGCTTCGAGAATATTTAATAAAGGAGGGGATACAGTGAAAGAACGAGAAATTAAAGATAGGCTTAAGCGAGCAATGGATGAAGCTCCAATAAATTTATTAGAAGATTTAATGTCTGTTGAAGTAGAAAAAGAATCTGTTGCTGATGAATTTTCTGGAAGACGCACATTCATCACAGAAACTTCAAGAAAACCAAAAGGAAAAATAATAAATTTTCCTAAACTATATAAGACAATAGCCCTCGCAGCTTCTCTTGTATTCGCTCTTTTAGGTGGAAATTACTTCTACCAAAACATGACAATAGGTGAATTGTATTTAGATATTAATCCTAGTTTTGTAATAGAAGTAAAAAGAAATGATAAAGTCAAAGAAATAAAACCTTTAAACTACGAAGCCTATGACGTATTGGATGGAAATTATTACAAAAATGCAAACTACGAAGAAGCTTTAAGGGAAATTCTATTTAAAGTAGAAGATAAGGGATATCTAATAGAAGATGTGAATGTATTGCTAGTATCATCAAAAGAAAAAAATAATAAAGACAATCTATCTTCCATTGCTTCCCAAGATATAATAAATCACTTTGAAGGAAGACGAGAAGATGTAATAGTCTTAAAACAAAGTATTGAAGATAAAGACGATGCAGCATCAGGAATTGAGAAATTATTGAAAAATATTGCTCAACGAGAAGGTATAGAAGATTCAAGCCTTCTTTACGATATGACATTAAGAGAATTAATAATATATCTTAGAGTTCATAATATTAATTTGGAAGATTACGTAGAAATTTATGGAAATACTGACACAGTATCCCAACCAGAACCAGAGGTTATCGAAGCTCCAATAGTTAATCCTACTCCCCCACCTATTCAGCCTACAGCTGAATCTATTCCCCAAACTCCCCAGAGACAATGGGATGATGACGATTGGGAGAACGATGATGATGACGATGACGACTGGGACGATGATGACGATGACGACTGGAATGACGACGACTGGGACGATGATGACGATGACGACGATTGGGACGACGATGATGATTAAATCTTGGTAATAAAAAAGAGCTTATAGAATATATTTTATAAGCTCTTTATATTTGAATTCAAAGCTCTTTTCCGCAATTTTTACAATAGGCAACGAATTTCGTATTTTTTGTGCCACAGTTTGGACAAGTTATATCTTCAGCTTCAGAAATATCTTCATCTACCATATCTTCTTTTTGAAAAATATTTTCTCGACTGGAAAAACCTGTATCTTCTTTATTCTCCTTTTCCAAATTTGAAAGCAACTGTCTTTTTTCATCTATACTTTTAAATTTTTCTTCAAAATCAGAAAATTCAAAGCTTTTGCCCATTTTATGAAGCTCATACACTAATAGACCAATATTCACGTAATCATCCCTAATCAAGCTTTCAATCTTATTAATATCTCTTCTAGATTTAAAGCTTTGTCCAAAATCCTCAGCTTCTGCTTTTAATTTACTTCCGCCTTCTTCGATTATCTCTACGAATTGGTTTAGAAATTCATTAAATTCAAATTTGTTCATACTATCACCTCGCCTATTTAATACCCAAGAGTTGGGGTTTTACTTTTGCTTCTAAGGGTATAATTTTATTATTACATGGAGGTAGATTTAAATGAAAGAATTGAAATTATATGTTTTAGAAAGATGCCCATATTGCATCAAAGTAGCGAATCTTATAAAGGAAAAAGAATTAGATGTTGAAATTCTAGACGTAAATGTTCCAGAAAATCAAGACGCATTAATGAGAATAGGTGGCCAAGATATGGTTCCAATGTTGACTATTGACGGAGAGCCCATGTACGAATCCAAAGAGATAATAAAATGGCTTAACGAGAATTATTAAAATGAAAATCGGCTTTATTTCAGATACCCACGGAAATCTTCCTTGGACTGAAAAAGGACTGGAAATATTAAAAGAATGTGATGAAATTCTTCACTTAGGTGATGTCTTGGCCCACGGCCCTAGAAATGTAATTACTGAAGGATACGACCCTAAAGCATTGGCAGAAGTATTAGAATTTAAAGACAATATCCACTATATAAGGGGAAATTGTGATGCCGATGTAGATGAGATGGTTCTGGACAAAGATATTTCCAATTACGAAAATCTATTTGAATGGGATGACTTAATAATTTATGCCATTCATGGCTACAAAGAAAATGAACTTTCTAGATTATATCGAGCTGAAGAGCTGGGAGCAAATGTATTGGTCACAGGCCATAGCCACATAAAACATCTGGAAAAAATTGACGATTTAATAGTTTTAAATCCAGGTAGCACGACTCTTCCAAAAGACGGCGTGAGAAGTGTTGCGATGTATGAAAGTGGAATTTTTAAGCTAATTGATATTGAAAATGGAACAGTTATTAAA
>CANRJQ010000071.1:0-7070 GCA_947630985.1 uncultured Clostridia bacterium
ATTTACTTCTTCTATCTCCGTTGGTGGAATTGTTTTTGCACTTCCTTTTACTAGACCACTAATTATGATTGGATCCGCTTCATCATTTGCTATTGCATTTGCATCTTCGGCTTTAATTCTTACGTAACTATTATCATTTTGAATAAAATTCCATGACATATCCGACATAATTTGTTCAGGGGTTGCAGATATCTTATTACCAAATGAGTCATATCCAACTCTTATTCTACACCTTAACACATATTCATATAGTCTAACTTTTTCTCCAGCAGTGTTCGTTAAATACGTATTAAATGTAAATGATGTTTCTGGATTATCTTTTTTTATATTGTTTAATATGTGCTCCGGTGGGTCTATTAAAAGATTACGTGCTGTTCCATCTGGAATTGGATTTTCATTCGCATCTACTAATGCCATTACATATAATGGTCGAAAGTTGTAACTTTTAAACACAGCAGTTATTTGGTCTGAAACTTCCAATCGCTCATCTAATTTCAAGTGCAAATCTACGTAAGTAGCTTTTGGTTTGTTATGTCTCAAGGTGGTCCAATCTGATCCATTGTCCAGTGCTCCCACCCAAGGATTATTATAAACAGCTATAGCAATTTTAGGATTCATTGTAAAATTTGAAGTTGCATAGAGGTCATAATAATCTTTACCGTCTACAATAGCTTTGGTATATCTTTCTGCAAGGGGTTCTAAACTAGGCTGGATGTCTACTACTGTATTAAGTACAGTTTGCTCTCCTGTCAATGCTTTATTTAAATCTAGTGAGTTACCTTCATTAATTAGTCCAAAATCATCAATACTAATATACACAGCATATAATCTCCCTCCAATAGTCCCATCTGGAAACACTTCAGAAATTTTTGCTGTTTGTTGATAAAATTTTGCAGTTTTGTCAACTCCAAAATTATCTTTGTCTGACCAACCTAAAAAATACATTGTTAAGCCAATTTTGGCCGGTAACCCTCTAAGACCTAAAACCTCATCAGGATTTGTTATAGTAACCGTTTCATTTGCAGCTCCTCCTGCTGTCTTATTAAAAGTTACCGTTGCACTATAGTCAGCTGCAAATATACTTGTCGGTACCATGGTCAATACCATGGCTACCAACAATATTATCGATACAATTCTTTTTTCATTTTCTCCCTCCTAATTATATCCCACTACTGCGAATCTGAATTCTAATCCGTTTAGTTTTATCCAGTCTTCGTCTATTCCATTAGCTAGTCTTTCGAAGTCGTGTCCGTGGGTGGCTTCCATAATATTGAAATACGCCCAGTGGGATTCTCTCAAATCTTTGAAATCTAGTAATAAAACTTTGTTTTCTATTACAAATCCTTCGTCTGCTTTTCTGTTTAACATTCTATTTGTAATCGTCACTACTTCTGCTCTTGTGATGTTTTTATCCGGTTCGAATGTTCCGTCTGGATATCCTCCTACCCAGCCCTTTGTCGCTGCTGAATCTATAAATTTATATGCCCAGTGACTTTCCAATACATCTGAAAATCTTTGGCTGTTGCTAGAAGATAGTTTATCGAATCTGGATGCCATGGTTGCGAACTCTGCTCTGGAAATCGGTGAATTTGGTTTGAATGTGCCATCTTCATAGCCTTCTATAATATTTTTTTCAACCATAAACCCAATGGCTTCGTAGTACCAATCTCCTTCTTTTACGTCAGGGAAATTGATATTGTAAGTTCTGTATCCATCCGGATAGTCTTTTAAAAGTCTAGCGAACATCGCTGTCGCTTCTGCCCTAGTCATATTTCCTTCTGGTTGGAAGGTCATATCTGGATAGCCAAACATATAGGCCCAGTGGTCTTGCTTATTGAGTAGTCCATGATCAGATACTGGCATTGGAGAAAATATAAAATCAATCACACTAGGAGATAATTCTGGTGCAGGAGTAGGTTTTGGCTCAGGCTTTATAGCTTCAAAAAATCTCCATTTGCCTATGAATTTAATATCCCTATCTACTATTTTTTGAGATAATGGTTCCCAACCGACGAATACCCAAGTCCCATCTGCTACAACTACATTTCCTATTGCTATAGGAGTTATAACCGTTCCAGATTTTTCAAGGTGAATTCTAGGCAATTTGTCCCAAACCTCTTTTGGCAGAATCTTACTAGGAGTTATACTTTCAAAATCGTAATCCACTTTATATTTATTAGGAATAGGTGCATCTTTTTTTACAAATTCCCAAGTTCCTAGGAAATTTGTGTCATCAACAACAACTTTTCTTTCAGGATTCCAGGATATAAATTTCCACTCACCTTCTGGAACAGCTATATTTTTTGGAATGTCAGGACTTATTTCAGTTTCTGTACTTACAGTAATATTTTGTGGTAATTGATCTATAACTTCTTTTGGAAGCTCGCCCCCGTTTTTGTCTACAAATTCATATGTCACATTAATATCTACAGGTGTTGGATCTTCTTTTTTTGTAAATTTCCACGTTCCAATAAATTCTTCATCTTTGTCTGATATTGTGACACTTTCTTTATCCCAGCTAACAAAGCTCCACGTACCTTCTGTTGTTGTTACATTTGTGAATTCTGTTTTTCCTGGTGTTACAACACCATCTTTTTTCTTTCCTGTTATATCTGCTGGTAATTGATCCATAACTCCTACTGGTAATGGATTTTCTTCCGTTCCACCTGTGAATTTATGAGTGACTTTATATGTTGGAGCTGGTTCAAATTTCCACGTTCCAATAAATTCTTCATCTTTGTCTGTTATTGTGACACTTTCTTTATCCCAACTAACAAAGCTCCATGCACCTTCTGTTGTCGGTACATCTGTAAAGTCTGCTTTTAATTTTCCTGGTGTTACAACATCATCTTTTTTCTTTCCTGTTATATCTTCTGGTAATTGATCCATAACTCCTGCTGGTAAAGGATTTTCCTCTGTCCCACCTGTAAATTTATGAGTTATTGTATATGTTGGTGTAAATATCCATGTTCCAATAAAGTTTACATCCGCTCCATCTATTACAGCCTCTGTCGGATTCCATACTTGAAATGTCCATGTCCCGTCTACTACTTCTACTTCTGTAGTAGTTAAATATGTTGGTGTTACTTCCGCTCCATCTGCTAAGTTTTCTTGATTAGCTGGTAATAAATTTAAAACACTTTGTGGTAATTCTTTTCCTTCTGTACCACTTACAAAAGTGTGTGTTACCAAAAAACCTCCTTCTCTATTTGTGACTATAAATCCTTCTTTATCATTGCCAGTTATAATAGTTGTAAATCCTTCTATAGCAAACTCAGATAGAGTATATACAATTTCAATACCATCATATTTGCCTGAGGTCTCATTCCAAACAACGCCATATTTCTTTAAAAGTTCTGGTTCTTCACCAAATTTAACTTTCCAATCATTATCGGCATTAGCTGTTCTTGTGATTGTATTTGTATTGCTTGAATTTTCTAAAACTAAAACAATTTCTGATTTTTTATCCTCACTTAGTGGTTCTCCACCTTTATCTTCCCATAATTTCGTCGCTTCAACATTTATATTTGGTGTCCAGCCTGCATAAACATTTTTTATGTTAGGATTTAAAACTGATGTTATTTCTCCATCTTCTTTAACAAAATGATGTTTTTCATGATAAAAGATATCTTCGCCATCCAATGCACCCAAATCTTTATCTTCTCCATGGTTAGCATTTATATACCAACCGATAAATGAATATCTTTCTCTTGTGGGTTCTTCGTCAGCTGGTATAAATTGTACTGGATTAGTATAAGGAGTTATTCCAGAATATACTTCATAAGTTTTTTCAAATATATCTGGTTCTGTTCCAAATGTTGCCATTTGGATAATATGCCAGTTTCACTCTTTGTCCAAGTACGATATTTTTGCTTACTGGTTCTAGTACATAATCCCACTTGCCTATACTTGTATGATCACTCCATTTAGCAATTGTTTTATTAATTAATGGATTTGTAGAAAGTTCATCTTTACTCAGATAATGTATCTTTTTTGCATCTTCTGCAGTTGGCTCATAAGTTCCATCACCCGAAGCCACAACATACCCTACTTTTCTATAAGCTTTTTCAGGAAAATTCCCTTCATTTTGTTCAACTTCACTAATCGATACATTGAAAAAAGTTGTAGGCGAACCTGTAAGGATTATTTTAGACTGTCCATCTATAACTCGAATATCTTTAGTAGCATTTACACTAGAAAAAGATGCTTTAGGTGTTATAATGACGTCTTTTTCTGCATAGATATTAACTCCGCCGTACTCTCCCTTTTTATCGGGATGTGGATTTACATGCAACAAAGCATCCCCAACAAAGCTTCCATATACAAGTCCTTTATCTACTGTAAGTTTGCCATTATTATAAATTGCTCCGCCTAGCTTAAGTGCAACTCCACCAGTTATAGACGAAGCTATACTAGTTTCACTTGTTATTAAAGTAGTACCAGCATTGTAAATCAGACCACCTTCATAGGATAATCCATTGGAAATTTTCGTTTCATCAAGTGTCAACGTATTTCCAGGTCCTACATATATCGCTCCGCCTCCTTGGGCTTCGCCCCATGCTAATGTTTGGGTATTAGTAATCGTAGATTTTTTAATCGTCACGTTTGCAGAGGATGGTTCATAATTAGTACCTAGTTCATTTGGATATATTAATTCGTTTTTTCTTGTGCCTATGGATATAGCGCCACCAGTGTCCGATGATGAAAGATTTTCAAATGTACATTCTTCTATTAGATGTGTACCCGCAATACCTGTTTCATATGCTATCGCACCGCCAAAACTTGCAATTTCATATCCATTCGCTAATGGATTGTTCATATCATACGGTGGCTTTTCTCCTGTAAATTTAGAATCTTTTATAATTGTTTTATTCTTTTCAGCATCTGAGCCAACTATATCAATAAATCCACCCGCAAAAGTCACCTTTCCACTTCCTGTTGATATAAAAGTTCCCCATGAAACAGTTAAATTAGTATTCTCTGCACAAATTCCCCCGCCAGAAACTCCATATGCATCGCCTAAGTTATTTATATTAAATGTGCAACCAGTTACAGTAGCAACTCCACCTAAAGTTCTAATGCCACCACCTGTATTAAAAGGTTTTCCTATATTAAAAGTAGTATTTGTTACAGTAAGTGTAGGTTCTCCTCCGCCTAACTCTAGTTTATTCTGGAAATGAATTGCTCCACCTGTATTATGTGGTGCTGATGCCGCGTAACATGCATTTCCTGTAAAGGTGGAGTTCGTAACTGTCAAAGATTTTGTTTCATCTCCACCAAAAAATATTGCTCCTCCTTGTCCCCCTTCTGCTGATTTGTTATCTAAAAAATTTGTTTCGTTTTTTATTGTTAGATTGCTATCAAATGAATAAATCCCACCACCATTTGGTAATCCTCCAGATATATCTGTTTTCGATATTCCATTTTTAACTGTAGAATTATCCAATGTAATATTAGAATCTTTTGTAGCCCATATTATGCTAGATTTTTTATTTCCGTCTAATATTATATTATTAAATGTTACAGTTGAATTTTTAATATCAAACATTTGAAGCATGTTTTCGTTAGCATTCGTAATTGTAAATCCACCGCCATTAATAACAATGGTTTTATTTTCAATTTTAATTGATTCTGATAAAGTAAAATTTGAACCTATTGTTATTTCAGTTTCCCCTGCTTCAATAGCTGCTTTTAATTCTGCAGAATCATTTACATTAGCCGCTGCCATTGCTGTATCCCTATGTATAAATGGACTAAATAAAATTAATAAAGCCATTATCATTACAGCAAATACACTTTTCTTCCTTCGCATATCTTTCCTCCACAATAATTTTGTATTAATAACATATATTTACAGTATACTAAAAAATTATTGTGATAACAATTATAATAATGATATTTTACATATGTTTTATCACAAAAAAATCACTCCTCTTAAGAAGCGATTTCTATATTTAAATTTCTGATTTTAAAGTAGTATCAGCGAAATTTCAACAAATAGATATTTAATTTTATATCTATTTAATCTTATAACTTTACTTTCCGTGATTCAAAAAATATCATACTATTAACTATCTATTATTAGAAAATAAAATCTGTAATTCTTTTTACTATATTCAGTTCTCTCGTTAATCTTTTTAACAGTCCAAGTTGACTTATCTGAGTCAATATAATCATCAACTATTTTATAGGCATTAAAAATTGACTGTTTTTGTACCTTTTCTTACCTATAACCGAATTTTGTATTTTTGTTCCAGACCAAGCGTTGTTAATCGAATGCTTTATATTTTCTTCTAAATAATACTTTGTATCCTAATTTATTTACTACAAATAAAAACTCTTCTTTATCGTATAAGTCCACATCAATAAACATTTGTTCAATATTTTTTCTACTTCTAAGCATAATATTTTCTATTTCATGTTTTTCGGGTAAAACGAATTTACAATTATTTTGTTTACATTGGGCTAGTATAGTAATTGCATTTTGTATTTTTCTTTTCTGCTTTACATCTATCATGTCAAACTATCACTGTGGAGAAACATCACTGACATATTTAACTGGTGGAGTAATTGGTAGAAATGCATATAGAATTATTTTTATAATTGCTATTTTTTTAGGTGGAATAGTAAGTGTAGATATTATGTGGAATATTGCCGATTTATTCTGTGCAATCCTAGTATGTATCAATATGATATTATTGGTATTATTGGGAGATAGAGCATTAGCGTTGGCTAAAGATTATTTTGAACAAAGAGATCGTGGAATCGATATGCCTACCTTTAATTCAAAAGGTAAAAAAATTGTAGATTCAAACATACCGATAATAATAGCAACACAAGTGCTAAATGAAGGAACTGATTTGCCACGCTATACAGTAGGTAACTACTTGTCTAAAAAATCTAATATTATAGAAAATAAAAACATGACTATTGAAGCAACTATGACAAAACTTATGTATGCATTAGGACGTGCTAAAACTACTCCGGAAATATTCACATTTTTTAAAGAATCAATTCAATTTGACTATGAATAATTGAATAGATAAACTAAAAATGAGCCATATCCTTAA
>CANRJQ010000072.1:0-6926 GCA_947630985.1 uncultured Clostridia bacterium
GTAAAATTAATTACATGATTACAGCTATAAGAGTAGTATTTTTAGCAGCTTTTTTCTTTTTAATTTTTTTAGGCAAGATGAATCTTTGGCTTGCACTTTTTGCAGCTACATTGTTACTTGCAATTGGATTTGGTAGACTTTACTGTGGATATGTATGCCCCATGAACACTGTGATGATTCCAACAGAATGGATCTCTTTGAAATTTAACATCCAAAAAAAGGATCCACCTAAGTGGTTAGCTTCTGGAAAGTTCGGATGGATAACTTTAATCGCCAGTTTACTATTGATGGTAATAGGAAAGAAATTTTTAGGTAGAAATATTCCAGTCTTGTTAATCTGGGTGGCACTTTCAGTATTAATAACTTTAAGATACAAGCCTTTCATTTTTCATAATTTGATATGTCCCTTTGGCGTTGTACAAAAGCTATTTTCTAAAAGTCCATGGCGATCAGAGAGGGTAGACGAAGAGATATGCAACGGATGCACCTTGTGCGAGAGGGTTTGTCCTTCGGCTGCTGTGGAAGTAAATGAAAGAAAAAAGGCAATTATAGACGAGTCCCTTTGTTTCCAATGCACAAACTGCCAGACCGTATGTCCAAAAAATGCAATAGTTTACAAAGCAAAAGAAAAATAAAGCTACTAAATTTGGTAGATACAACATTAATAAAACCCATTTGTTTTACAAACCACAACCAATTCAAAAATTTTACACCTACCAAATTCCACATAGTAGAAGTTAAAAAGCCCGAAAGGGCTTTTTAATTTTGAGCTTTTGTAATATGAATGTAACATGTCGACAATAATATTTTATTCACTGAATATAATGAAATCATACTTAACGCAAAAGGAATTGTAACCAAATTATCATAGAATCTTCACAAGAACAGTGCTATTATAGTAACCTAATTAATCGACATAGGGATTAATTAGAAGGGAGGAAATATTATGTTAAAACTATGTATTATTCCTAACAAGGAAAAATTTATGAGATGTGTTTACAAAAGTGAAGGGGATGTATATTTGCATTTACCCAATGGAAGCAAGTGTAATTTAAAAACTGACACCCAAGCAGCTGATATGTTCAAAATGATGGACGTGAGTAAATTTGGGATAGATTTAAGCTTTTCCAAACCAACGGATATGCCTAGATTTTTGAAATATATGATGGAAGCTGGGAGAACAGTAAATTGATAGAAATAGCCAAACAAATAAGATTTCGTAAAAATTACGACGAAATGACAGAGTCTGTAGTATTTTAAACTAATACCTACAGACTTTTTTTATTTAAAAATACTAATAGTAATCTTGCGTGTTGATAAATAATTAGTAGCGGTATAAAATAATATCTATAAGTAAATTTATTTAATTAATTGAATACAACAAAACTATGAAATTGACTATGGACCTTTGGTGTGAAACATTAAATTTAAATTATTTAAAATAATTATACTATTATCATAATTTTTCTGATTTAATTCAAGGATATAACAGACAGGTTTATTATGTATGTGAAATCTATCTGATTATATAAAAACTCAAAAAAGTATTAATTATACTTTGAGAAAGGAAGGGGAAATATGAAAAAATATTTATTAGCATTACTTGTGTTTATATTGATTTTAGGAACTCTAGTTTCATGTGGTCCAAAACAAACTCAAACACAAACGACCGAAACTAAAACTGAAGGTGAGAAGCCAGCTCCAACTGGTGAAAGTGCTGGAGAAATCAAAGCAGAAGTGGTAATAGGGTTGGCAGGAGATACATTGTCAATGGATCCATATGTATATAACGAAACCATATCAAATGCGGTTTTACATCATATGTATGAACCACTTATTTTGACTGGTAGAGATATGGACTTATTACCTGGTTTGGCAGAAAGTTGGGAATTAAGCGATGATCTCATGACTTGGACATTCAAACTGAGAGAAGGAGTAAAATTCCATGACGGTAGCGACTTCACTGCAGAGGATGTAATTTTTTCTTTTGATAGAGCAAAGGAGCCGTTTTCTAAATTCAACAATATCTTTGCCACTGTTGCAAGCTATGAGATGACTGATGACTATACGGTGATTATCCATTCAAGCACTCCAGACGTTATATTTTTGACCAAAATTAAGGATTTAGTTATTATGGACAAAGAGACATTCGACGGCAAAGGCGAAGATTATGTTGCGTTGAATACTAATGGTACAGGAATGTACAAGTTAGAAGAACATGTTAAAGAGGATCGTATCGTATTTGTAAGAAACGAGGAGTATTGGGGTGAAAAACCTCAAGTTACTAAAGTCACTTATAAACCTATAATAAATGCAGCAACAAGAACAGCAAATATTATGACTAATGCTGTAGATTTAATAGTGGATGTTCCCGTTAGAGATGTTGAAATTTTAAAAACCAATGCAGAAATAAATATCATTCAGCAGCCAAGTTTGAGAAATATTTATTTGAACATGGAAGGTTGGACTGATAATCCAAGTCCGGATTCAGAAAATCCAATTATTTCTCCAGATGGAAGCAACCCATTCCAAAAATTGGAAGTAAGACAGGCTATTTATCATGCTATTAATACAAAAGAAATTTCGGATAAAGTGATGAACGGATTTTCAGTACCTGCAGCTACATACTGTCCTGAAAACTACGTTGGATATAATCCTAACATAAAAATTCCTGATTATGATCCTGATTTAGCAAATAAATTGCTAGATGAAGCAGGTTATCCTGTTCAAACTTCAGGAGAATTAGAAGGATATAGATTCCAAATTACTTTAGATGCACCTAACGATAGGTATGTCAATGATGCCGATGTGGCGCAAGCTATAGCTGGATATTTGGAAAAAGTAGGAATTAAAGTACACTTGAATCTAATGTCTAGAAATGTATTCTTTACATTTATTAGAAATACTAATCCGATGGGACAATTGACTCACTTCTTGATGACTGGCTGGTCTGACAGTTCAGGTGAAGGTCTATCTTTGGCGACAGACTTACTATATAGTCACAATCAAGATGGTCCGGTTGTAGAAGGATTTGGTGGAGTTAATAGAGGTTTTTATCTAAACGAAGAAGTCGATAAATTAATCAATGAAGCATACAAAGCTAAAGAAGTAGAAGATAGGGATAGAATAATTAAAGAGGTATGGCAAATTGCATCAGATGATGTGGCATATATTCCCATTCACTTCGAACAAGATTTGTTTGCTACAAACTCTAGAATTAACTACACTCCAAGAATTAGTAAGTATGTATATGCTTGGGATATAGAAGTTATTAAATAAGAGATGTTTAGAAAAAGCCTTATGATATAAGGCTTTTTCTAAAAGAGGTGAAAGATGTTTAAATTTATACTAAGAAGATTTTTACAAGCAATTTTCGTACTATTGATAGTCTCTCTAATTGTTTTTGTTCTATCTAGTTTAATTGGTGATCCGGTGTCTTTAATGGTACCTGAAAATGCAACCCAAGCAGAGATAGATTTGGCTAGAGAATATCTAGGACTGGACAAACCCATCCATATACAGTATGGAATATTTTTAACTAATGTATTAAAAGGAGATTTTGGGACATCTTATAGATATTATCAGCCTTCCATGAAAGTAATACTTGAACGAGTTCCAGCAACTGTAGAAATGGTAATAGTTTCCGCAGTAATAACAGGCATTCTTTCAATTATTTTGGGTGTATATTCAGGAGCTTATCCAAAAAAGAACAGTAGCAAATTGATTATGACTTTTTCAATTCTTGGAATATCTCTTCCTTCATTTTGGTTAGGAATTATGATGATTTTTTTATTTTCTATAAAATTGGGATGGCTTCCTCCCTCTGGAAGAGGCGAAGTAGCAACTATTATGGGGATATCCAGTAGCTTGTTTACGGCAAGTGGCATAAAACATATAATATTGCCCTCTATAACTTTGTCTCTCGGTAATATAGCAACGATTATCCGACTTACCAGAGCTGGTATGCTTGAAAATATGAGACAAGATTATGTAAAGTATGCTAGGTCAAAGGGAGCTTCTAGAAGAGATGTCTTGTTTAAACATGCACTTAAAAATACTCTAATTCCTGTGGTGACAGTTTTTGGACTGCAAATAGGAAATTTAATTGCATTTACTACTATAACCGAAACCATCTTTGCATGGCCTGGCATGGGTAAATTGCTAATTGATTCTATATATAGTGCAGACAAACCGATTATCGTCTCATATTTACTTATAGTTGCAGTTATGTTTGTATTTATTAATATGCTTGTGGATATAGTTTATGTAATAATAGACCCAAGAATAGATTTAGGCAGGTGAACATATGGATAAAATAAAAACACAACAAAAGGTTGGACTATTTAAAAGAGCATTGAAGTCAGAAATGTTTTACAATTACACGCACAATTTACCTGCCATCATAGGTTCAATAATATTTATAATAACAATAATTGTAGCAATTATTGGACCAAATTTAACTCCCCAAAACCCATACAACATGGCCGAATTGTCTATTTCTAATTCGTACTTACCACCATTTTGGGCTGAGGGAGGTAGCACTGAGTTTCTTTTAGGCACTGATACACAAGGAAGGGATATTTTTAGTGCTATAGTTTATGGCAGCAGAATATCGTTGTTTATTGGAATAACCGCAATGTTGATATCATGTGTAATTGGAACGACATTGGGGTTGATTTCTGGATATTACGGTGGAATAATTGATGATATTATTATGCGAATAATAGATATACAATTGTCTTTCCCAACTACATTATTAGCAATTTTCATCATGACAATTTTTGGAAGAGGGATAGATAAAATAATTTTAGCGCTAATATTGGTAGGATGGGTGAGTTATGCCAGAACTGTAAGAGGAGAAGTTTTGGGTGTAAAGAATAAAGAATATGTTGATGCAGGAAGAACTATTGGACTTCCCGATAGAATTATTATGTTCAAACACATCTTACCAAATGTTTTGACCTCGGTTGTGGTGTTATCCACAATCCAAGTAGGATCATTTATCCTAACTGAAGCAACTTTAAGCTTTCTAGGAGTTGGAGTTGAAATAAGTAAGCCTTCATTGGGTCTGCTAGTTAAAAACGGATTTGATGTTATGTTTAGTGGACTTTGGTGGGTTTCTTTTTTTCCAGGTCTATATATTATGTTAATTGTATTTGGTATAAATCTCTTAGGCGATTTTCTTAGAGATGAACTGAATCCGAGGTTAAAATAGGGGGTGGAATATGTCTGAAAAAATTTTAGAAGTAAAAAACTTAAAAACACATTTCCACACATTTAAAGGCACAGTAAAAGCTGTAGATGGTGTTGAGTTTTCTCTTGAGAAGGGAAACATACTGGGAATTGTCGGAGAATCAGGAGGTGGAAAATCTGTAACAGGATTTTCTCTTATTAGATTAATTGACAGTCCCGGTGAAATTGTCGATGGAGAAATAATATTTTATGGGGAAGATTTGCTAAAAAAGACTGATAGAGAAATAGAGAAGATTAGAGGTAAGGATATTTCTATGATTTTTCAAGATCCAATGACTTCATTGAATCCATTATTTACTATTCAAGAACAAATTGAAGAAGTTTTGAAACTTCATAGCAATTTAAATGATAAAGAAAGACGTTTAAGATGTATTGAATTACTTAAAAGCGTAGGTATACCCAATGCAGAAGATAGATTAAAGAGTTATCCCCACGAACTAAGTGGCGGTATGAGGCAAAGGGTTATAATCGCGATATCAATAGCATTAAATCCTAAACTTATTATAGCAGATGAACCAACAACGGCATTAGATGTAACTATACAAGCACAAATATTAAAATTGTTAAAGGAACTAGTTCAAAAACATGGGAACTCCTTAATTTTAATAACTCACGACTTAGCTGTGGTTTCAGAAATGACTGATGAGATAATAGTCATGTACTGTGGAAAAATTGTTGAACAAGGAAAAACAGATGAAGTTATAGAACAGAGTTATCATCCATATACTGAAGGGCTACTAAATTCTATACCTAGATTTAGAGAAGAAAAGGAACACTTAGATACTATAGAAGGTATAGTTCCAAATATGTTTGAATTGCCTAAAGGATGTTACTTTGCGCCAAGATGTAAATATAAAAATGAAATATGCGAATTGGAGCAACCTGAAAAAAGAGAGATTTCTCCTAAACATTACGCAGCATGCCATTTTCCATTAAATGGAGGTAATACCAATGACTAATATCTTAGAAGTAAGGAATCTTTTTCAAAATTTTCAACTGACAAAAAGTATTTTTGATAAGTATAAATTGAAATCAGGCAAAATAGTGAAAGAAGAAAAAGTCGTTCATGCTGTAAATGGAGTAAGTTTTAATGTAAAGAGAGGCTCAGTATTTAGTTTAGTTGGAGAAAGTGGATGTGGAAAGTCTACAGTAGCTAGGACAGCAATCAAACTATTAGAGCCTAAGAAAGGAACTATCCATTTTAATGGTGAAGATATTACAAACAAAAGTGGAAAATCCGCACTAGAATTTAGAAAAAACATGCAGATGATTTTTCAAGATCCATATGCCTCCCTTAATCCAAGATATTCGGTAAAGGATATTGTAATGGAGCCATTACTTTTTCACAATAAGAACATGACAAAGGTAGAAGCAGAAGCAGAAGTGTTGAAGTTATTGGAAACTGTAGGAATACGACCTGAACAAGCATCAAGATTTCCACATCAGTTTAGTGGAGGTCAAAGGCAGAGAATTGGAGTTGCAAGGGCATTAGCGGTAAAACCTAAATTGATTATTGCAGATGAACCAGTTTCAGCACTTGACGTCTCGATACAAGCGCAAATTTTAAATCTATTAATAGATTTGAAAAATGAAAATGACTTGTCTTACTTGTTTATAGCCCATGACCTGTCTGTCGTAAAGCATATAAGCGATGAGATAGGAGTTATGTATTT
>CANRJQ010000073.1:0-6840 GCA_947630985.1 uncultured Clostridia bacterium
GGTGTTGGAATCCTTGCAATACTTATATATGGACTTTTAATTTTTTTATCAACGATACCTTCCCTATAATTAGCAATCCACTTAACCTATTCATGGCATTTGTAGGTGTGTCCATTGCAGTTCTCTTTGCCATTGGACTACTAAGTCCTGTAATTCAAATATTTATTCATGGTTTTACTTTTAATGGGAACATTGTTCTATCACAAAATCATATGTTAAGTCTTTTCTTAAAGTATATGATCTTTGGATTAATTGAACTTCCCGTATGGAGATACAAAATAAATAAACTTGAGGAAGTTTAATGAAATCAGGCAAAAAAGCAACTAATTAGGAATTAAATTCTTTATACTATTCATATATAATTCTTCTTGGAATTAACAGTACAAATATCCGATTATGATGAAGAGAAACTTTTAGTATACCCTAAACAACAATTACCTACCTACTTTAATAGCTGGCTTTTTTTGCATAAAAAGACGATAAAAGGTTTTCTATAGTCTTAGTCTTAGTCTTAGTCTTAGTTTCAGTTTCATTTGATTTTTGTGTAATATTTTAATTAAATAATATATCTATATATCCAGTGTAGATAAGATTTCCTGGAAATTACTTTTATACATCTCATCAAATGTCCTACCCACTTTATCACTTAACAAACTTATAAAATCATCCATGGATGGAATTATAGCATCTAATTTTCTCATGTCTTTGGAAATATTTTGCATTGACTCAGGTGGCAATGTTGCTTCTTTAATATTTTTATGCAATTCCTCTTGTTTGCTTCTCCAATAAGCAATATATTGTAGTCTTTTATTTAAATCATAAATTCCTGCTTCAAAATCTAAATATATATTGGCTTTATTATAATATCCAATATCTTCTTTTCCAACTACTATAAAAAAGAGTTTATCTTCATATTCACGATCTTTCATAAGATTTTCAATCTCATACATACAGTTTAATGATTTAATATAAGCACTACTTACTATTGAAATTACATAATCATGCTCCCTAATTGTCTTCATGAAGTTATCTAAACTATCCTTATATTTAGTCGCATATATATCACGAGTTAAATTTATATTTTTATAATTTTGAAATGACTCTTCGATAATATTAACTAAATCCCTATCCTTATGTGCATAGGAGATAAATACTTTAACTATCTTCATTTTTTTAAAATTTCCTTTTTTGTCAAATATATATGGGGTATTATTTACCTTAATTAAATCACTAGATTTTTCAACAGAAATATAGTACAAATTTTTGCTATCAATCCTGAAGTAACTACTTTCTACTTTAGCATTACCCTCTAATAAATCATAAAGTTTTTTCATTTTAAACTGAAAGGGGTATTTCTCGACCCTTAGCCTTTCACCTTCGTCTTTAACTCCAAAAATAATATCTCCACCTTGACTATTTGAGTATGCAGATACTAGTTTTGCAATGTAATCGTAACTTTCTACGGGATGAATATATGATGTGTTCTTCCTTGTATTTTTTCTAATTTTATTTTTAATATCCTCTACTGAACTAAACAATATTGTACCTCCTTATATCTTTTTTAATGGAATTTTGGATATTCCAGTTGTTTTTAGTAAATCACCTAAAGTAATCATAGATTGCTTTTCTCCATTATCAGTCCATAATTGATATTCATAGTCATCCAAAGCTTCTAATTCCTCCTCATAATAAAAGATTATCTTTTGAAGATCGCTCGGTCGAATAACAATTCTGATTTCTTGTTTTTTATATTTTGCAGAAAATACTGTTTCAGAAAAACTATTCTTTTTCCACTCTTCTAAAGTTGATGGGAGTATATAGTCTTTGTGATTTTTTAAATATTCATAAACATTTTTGATACTTCTAGATATTAGATTATCAACATGTTCTTTCATTTCTACTGATGAATTTACGATGTGTTTTAATTGACTTATAATCTCTTCTTTACTCAACTCAGAATTGCTAATTATCTCTATTACCTTGTCTCTATTAGCTATAATTCCATCTAAATCTTCATACTTGATATTATTTTCTTCTATCTTTTCTGCTATTTTATATCTTCTCAAATTTTCTTTTGGAGAAGATAACATCATTCTTTTTGGATATAAATTCTTAAATAAATTTATTGAGTCTTCAGGATTTGATAGAAACCAATTCGTTATTTTGTTAAATATTTTTTGAGTTGGTTCATCTCTTTCTTCTCTATCTATAGTTTCTTTACCTAATAATTTTGAAACTTCACTATCAATTCGTTCAGAACAATTATTATTCGTTTTGATTTTATGCATATTTTTTTCAAAAAAATTATTAAATGAAAATATATCCTTATTTAGCAATTGACTTTTAATATCAACACCTAATAATGTCAGAATTTCTTTAAGTTCCTCGTCTATATTTTCATCAGAATAAACTTTATCAAATTTTACGAATTTATTATTTTGGTTTGGAACAAAGGCTATTTTTGTAACTTCTTCAACACCAATATCTTCAATCCATAGAGAATAAAACTTATTTAACCAATTTATCAATACTGTTTTGTTATATAAATTATCAGAAAAATTGTCAACATTTTGTTTTTCAAACATATCATTTTGTTTTTCAAACATATCATTTATCCAAGAAAAGTTAAGATTCCCTCCAAAAACTTTAGACCAACCTAAGTAAGTATCTTTACTTGGTATTAATATGTTTTTATAATAAAATAATACTTCCCAAAATGAGTCAAGGAGTTCTTTGTTTTTTGTCTTTGGAATTCCTATTTGTATGGAGTCAGGACTACTCCTATACGTTAATATCTCTTCTTCCCTCTCACAATTAAACCCTTTTACAATCTTACTATATTCAACGCATTCTTTGATTGTATTATAACAATTATTTTGAATGCTAGAAGTCGTAATTGGTAAATTTAGAATACAAATATTAAATATATCTTTTGTCATCATATTTAATGAACAATAACTTATTAATTCTTTGTATAAAGAGACAGCAGTTTTTATTAATATTTTATTTTCTTCATTATTCTCTCTTATTGCATTTCTATCTCTTTCTACCTCAAATAAATTTGAATTGATTATTATTGGGAAACTAAAACCTTCCGTACCTACTAAAGGAAAGTTACAAAAGATTTTTGGAAGAGTATCTGGAATTTCTAAAAAAGATATCCTATCATCATAACGCTCTATAGGGCATCCGATAATAATACCATTTTCATTTAATACTAACAATTTTTTTTTACTGTCATGTGCACTTATGCAAATAAATTTTATCTTACTATTTTTACTTGAAGTAATTTCCTTTTCCTTTTCGTAGTATTTTCCATTATATGAAATTGAATTTATATGATTATTGAAAGACAATATATATGGAATAGTTTCCTCTAAATCACTTATTCCTTCTTCTACAGCCTCCACTACATGGTCATCTATTAAATAGATGAATTTTGTTTCCTCATATTTTTCTTTTAATTCATCCGAATTTGTGCTTATGAATTTTAATTGTTGTAGCATAAGTTCTGTTTTCTTCCTAATGTCTTTGTATTCTACTCCGGATCTATCAATAGTAAATCTTAGTTTTTTATATTTACCACAGTGCGCTATAAAAGAACTTTCAATTTGCACAATTTCTGATAATAAATGAGTTGACATAAAACCAGTTCCAAATTTACCTATTTTTTTATCTTCAGAACTTTGTTTAGAGGATATTTGAGTGATTAAGTCAAGTAGATTTTCATAAGAAAATGGGACTCCATTATGGCTAAACTCAATCTTTTTATTATTGTATTCAATTTTAATATCTATTTTTCCACCTTTAGGTGTACAATCAGATGCATTTTGAATCAATTCCCATATCCATCTACGCCTAATAATCTTTTTTTCTAAGTCAGAAGATTCCCGTATTTTTTTCAACTCATCCCAAATCGTGTTAGCACTTGCATCTAAAATTTTATTTAATAAAATTACTTCATTGGACATCGCCATCACCATCCTTATATTCCTCCTTTTCTTGCCATATCTTCTTAAAGACATCCCAAGCAATTTTATGTTCTTGGTCTTCTGTCAAGAAAACGGATAATAAAAACTTGATATATTCTTGAATCGTCTAACCAACATATTTATCCTCGAAATCATATGGTGAAGACATCTCGCAATAACTGTGAATTCTCTTTGTATTGTAAAATGCTTCGACATATTCAAAAATAAGTTCATGGGCATGACTAATATGCCTTATGACGAATCTGTTGAGCCATTCTCTTTTTATTAGAGCATGAAAAGACTCAATTACAGCATTGTCCCAAGGGGTTCCCTTTTTTGAATAGCTTCGAATAAATTTGCCTGCTGGTGTTGCATCAATATACGCTTTTGATACATATTGCACACCTCTGTCACTGTGAATAATTATCGGAGTATCTAATTTCCTAGATGATTTCGCTTTGTTAATGGCTCTTAGTACTCCTTCCACACAAAGGGTATCTGAGAGGTGCCAGCCTATAACTCTTCGTGAGAATAGATCCATTACTGTTGTTAAGTAAACGAACCCGCTTACTGTCCATACATAGGTAATGTCTGTTACCCAAACGGTGTTAGGTGCGTTAGGTGAAAAATTTCTATCTAGAATATTTTTAAGTTTATTATCAAAATCTGGATCAATTGTCGTCCTTTTGTATGGACTTACCCAGATTGCCTTAATTCCTAGCTCACGCATGTAGTTTCCAACAGTTTTCTCTGCGATAACGTAACCTCTGCTTCGCAGTATAGATGTAATTTTGGGTGCTCCATATATTTGTTTGGATTCATTGTAAATCTCTATAATTTCTTGTTTAATCTGCTGTTTTCTAATTTTCTGATTTGAATCTTGCCTTTTCAAGTAATCATAGTATCCAGAAGATGAAACGCCTAGCACTTTAAGCACACTGTTAACTGAAATCTGGCGCTTCTTAGATGATTCTTCTACTTCTTTGTAGATTGCTTCAGTTAATCTTTGTTCAGTATGCCTATGGCCTTTTTTAGTATTTCAAGTGCATCTTCCTTATCTCTTAGTTCTTTTTTTAGTCTTGCAATTTCTTTTTCTGCATCTGATGAATAATTGCCAGAACCTCTATGATTTACTACACCATCATTCTTCTTGGCATTTTGAATCCAATTATTAAGACCTGTGGTGCTAATTTTTAGATCCTCTGCTGCTTCTTTGATTGATTTGCCAGATGAATAATAATAATTAACTGCATCTTGTTTAAACTCTGCGCTGTACTGTTTTTTAGTTCCCATAGTAATCTCTCCTTGTCTGATACACTTATTATATCAAATTCAAGGACATATCACGTTTAAGTTCTACGTTTTTTATTCTACCATCATCTTCTTTAAAACATTTGTAAAACCTATCATCTTTTTATCACTTTTATAAAATTTTCTATCTCATACTAAGGTTATAAATTTTTAACCAGTTTTCTTTTAGTACACCTATGAACCTTATATCTTTAACTGATAAGTATATCTACTTAAAACACTGCAACTTTATATGTATAGTGAAAAACTTTACTCAATTGTACTTTAGAATCTGGCAAATTCTTTTGCTATAAATCTGTTAAATTTTCATATATCTTTGTTGATTAGAAGATGTTTTTCTATTATCTTTACCTCTTTACCATCCATTTTGTTGATTTGGTTGAGAAATAATGTTCCAAGTAAAATCCTATCGCTCCTGGGAATTCTATTCCAAAGATATCCCTTAAAAAGATCTTTAAGTAAAAAAATTTCACCTTTCTCCAGTTTTTTTGTTTCTTTAATAGCCTCAACTAGTAATTCATTAACATCATTCATGTTGTTCACTCCTCATATTAATAACTGTATAGACAACATTGTTAATATATTATAGTATTTTTCTTTCTTCTTTACAATTCAATTAATAATAGACTTAAAAATATAGCTAAATTTCCTAGAAAATTTAACCTTTTCACGCTGACATTATCCCCATAGTGCGGTAATATGGATATATAAATTAAATACTTGGCTTAATGCCTGCTTTTAAAAAACCTTAATAGCAAGCACAGTAAGTGTAGACACACTTACGAGAAAATTGATGAAGCGGCCCCCTTTAGGCTCGCTTCTTTTTTATCCAATTTTCTACTTGTTCCTATCGGAATGATTTAGGGTTCCCCTAATACCCTGTTACAAATAAAAAAAGAAAGGAGAATTTATATGGCAAATAGGCTTAGAAAAAATGATATTCATGTGATGGTTACTGATGAGGAAAAGGAACTTTTTAACAAGAAACTTAAGATGAGCAAGTCAAAATCAATGGGACATTTTATAAGGAAAAGTGTTCTTGAAGCCCCCATATTTGTTATTGATATGAATGTTTTTAGAAGGCTACAAACTCTTATAGGAAAGAACTCTAATAATCTTAATCAGATTGCAAAGAGGGTAAATAGTACAGGGATAATCTATAGGGAAGATATTGAGGATTTAAAAAAAGAAAATGATGATATATCAAGAGAGATAATAAAAATTCAAAATATCCTAACAAGGAAATATATGAATAGGTCTGATTGATATGGCCATTACAAAGATCCACCCTATCAAATCCACCCTCAATCTTGCTATTGATTATATTACAAGTGATGATAAAACTGATGAGCAAATATTAATAAGTTCAGATGGCTGCTCTCCTGCAACTGCCCATTTACAGTTCATGAATACTAGGGAAACCAATAATACTAGAGGAACAGTCTTAGCTCGGCATTTAATACAAAGTTTTCTTCCTGGAGAGGTAAGCCCTGAGAAAGCACATGAGATAGGGCTTGCCTTAGCCAAAGAAGTTTTAAATGGTGAATATGAATATGTA
>CANRJQ010000074.1:0-6752 GCA_947630985.1 uncultured Clostridia bacterium
TAAGCATATATTTCGCTGCCATCTACTAGGAATCTCCAAGGCTGCTTATTTTTGTAAGATGGAGAATATCTTAAGGCATAAAACAAGTCTTGCATATTGAGTTTGGAAAGTGCTTCGCTTGCAGGTTTCGTAAAGTTTTCGTCAGTAAATGTAATTTCGTCCACAGTTTTTCTAGAGCTAGTTGCCTCTGGATTAAAAGGAGGTTTGTGCTGTTGATAACCCACAGCGATTAAAAAGTCGATATTTTCTCCCTTAAGTCCGAAAAGCTCTCTCTTAGACTCTATTAGGTGGTCTTCTAAGGTGATAATACAATATCCCAAGCCCAATGGAAGTATTCTAGTTTCTAATTCTCCCAGAACAAAAGCGCCCTTTAGGTAATTCATTTTGTCCCTATTGCCATATTGAACTGTGATATAACCAGGAGCTTTGACCATCACTCCAGCGTATCCAGCCTTGCCATTTAGTTCATTGAAGATCAAATCCGAGTCTAAGTTTAAGTCCAAAGTAACCTCGTCCCACCCAAAATCATTGCCTATTTCAGCAATCACATTTCTGATATTGGAAACATCATCTGGATCCAAAGGTCTATTCTCAAATTCTCTAATAGATCTTCTCTCTTTAAGAAAATTCATAAATGTCATGTTAAAACCTCCTAATTTTTCTCTACTTAATAATTCACCACAGGTTTAGCTATCAAAGCCTTTAATTTAAAACATAATTCAGCACCATTGGGGATAAAAAATTGTGTCCCAAGGTTGTAATTAAAATACCCACAAAGGCTCCCACCAACACATCAGTAGGAAAATGAACTGCAAGATACATTCTAGAAATCCCAATTAAAGTGGCGTAGATTATAAAAACGCCTACAAATCCGGGATAATAATAGCTTACCACAGTTGCTATGGAACAAGCCGCAGCAGTATGTCCCGAAGGGAAGGAATAATCCGGCAAGAATATATCAAAAGTGTTCAATCCTTCCAATAAATCATAAGGTCTTACCCTTTTAGCTAAAAACTTCATTATGTGTACTATACCCGCAGTCAGCACTTGTAAAAACCCAAGTTCTATTACGAATGCTTTTTGTTTTACAGAATCAGCCATCATATATAAAGCAAATATCAATACACATAAAAAACCCACGCCTGCTAGTTTGGTATATTTAGGAAAAAATAAATCCAGGGCTCGTGTTTTCATCCTAGTATTTACTATTTGTAATATGTAATTGTCGAATCTTTTAAAAATATTTTTCTCTTTCATATCCATTAAAATTATATCATAACTGCACCCCAAAAATGCAAAATGTTTATAATTATGTGCTAAAATAATTGTGGTGATTAAATGATATTAAGCAAAGAACAAAGAGCTGCGGCGGAATCTCTATCAGGTTCCCACTTATTAATCGCCTGCCCTGGAGCAGGTAAAACTAGCGTCCTCTTAGAAAGAGTAGAAAACTTAATAAACTCTGGAGTAGATCCTGAGAAAATCTTGACTATTACTTTTAGCAAGACAGCAGCCACCGAGCTGGAGGATAGATTCAGTAAGAAGATTGAAAATCTGCAATCTACTCCTCATTTTTATACGATACACGCCTTTTCCTATAGAGTAATAAGAGATTATAGCAAAAATAAAGGCCTCAATTTAAAGCTCTTAGAAGGTTCCAAGGAAGTCAACAAATATAAATTGCTTTCAAATTTTTACAAGGAAGTCCACAACGAGTATATATCCGAAGAAAAACTAGACACCTTGGTAAATAAGATTGGATATATAAAAAATATGATGATGAATGTTGACGACGATCCTTTTGAAGAAATCGACAGATTCTCAGAACTTTTCGATATGTACGAAAACTTCAAAAGAAAATACAAATACATCGACTTCGACGATATGCTGGCCATGGGATTGGATATTTTAAAAAAAGATTCTGCCTTGAGACGAAAATATGTAAATATGTACGATTTTATCCAAGTAGACGAGGGACAAGACACCTCGAAACTACAAATGGAAATAGTAAAACTGCTGACGAAGGACAAGAAAAATCTCTTTATAGTAGCAGACGACGATCAGTCCATCTACTCCTTCAGAGGAGCTGACCCTCAAGGACTATTCGACCTACAAAAATTCTTTCCGGATTTAAAAGTCCACTACATGGAAACCAATTATCGCTGCTCCAAAAACATAGTGACAGCAGCCAATAATTTCATTAACCAAAATAAAATTCGCTACGACAAAAATTTAAAATCCAGCAGAGATTACACATCTCCCGTAGAAGTAGTGAAGGTGAAGGATTTAGAATCCCAATACGAATATATTTTAAATGACATCACTGAAAATAAATTAAAAGACTGCGCAATACTATATAGAAATAACGTATCGGCCATGGGAATCGTAGAATACTTTGAATCGAAAGATATAAAATTCCAAATCAAAGATAATTTGAAAATTCGCTTCCACACCCATAGGATAGCTGTTGATTTATTGGACACACTAAACTTTTCAGAAAATCCAGAAAAGTTAGAGTATTTTGAAAATATTTATTACAAAGTCGACGGATATATCTCTAGGCTTATGATAGAACAACTTAAAATTTCAGGAAAAAACGGAAATGTCTTGGACAATCTCATGTATGCGGAAGGATTAAAATCCTATTCCAAAAGGGAAATCGAAAAACTAAAGGACAATTTTAGAAGGCTTAAAAACTTACCTATGAATAGAAAAGTCGATTTTATAATTGAGAATTTAGGCTACAAGAAATACATGCAATACAGCTCCAAAAAAGAATCCTTAGGACTCCAAGGAGAACTTATAGTTTTGGAATCCTTAAAGAGAATCAGCAAAACTTCTTCTAGCCTCAAGGTATTTCAAGGGAGACTTAAATATCTAGACAATCTAATGGACACTTCCAGCAAGGAACAAAAAGGAATTTTCCTATCCACCATCCACTCAGCCAAAGGCAAGGAATACAAACACGTCTATATGATTGACGTCTTTGAAGGAGTCTTTCCATCAAAAGAATCCAAAGAAGTCGATCCCATAATAGTAGAAGAAGAACGCAGGTTATTTTACGTAGGAATGACCAGGGCCAAGGACACTCTAACGATATTATTTCCAGCAGCTATAGGCGAAAACAAAACTGATATATCGGTATTTTTAAAAGAATTATCTCAAGTAACTTAATATAATTAGTAGATTTTAATTAGTAATTAGTAGAGAGCCTGCGGCAGAGTTAGACTGATTGAAAGCGTCCGTAGGGGACGAATTCCAAAAGTTATGGACTTTATAATAGTTTAAAAATGGTAATATAGTTTGCTTTAATTAAATGCAAAACGACAGAGATACGTCCCGTGTTTGCAAAAAACAAAATATAGACTAGTAAATT
The DNA here is from genome assembly GCA_947630985.1 of uncultured Clostridia bacterium. Classification (GTDB taxonomy): domain Bacteria; phylum Bacillota; class Clostridia; order Tissierellales; family Peptoniphilaceae; genus Neofamilia. Next base: position 3,377 of record CANRJQ010000074.1, read on the forward strand.
AGTAGAGAGCCTACGGCCGAGTTAGTCTGATTGAAAACGTCCGTAGGGGACGAATTCCAAAAGTTATGGACTTTCTAATAGCCAAAAATGGAAATATAATTTGTTTTAAATAAATGCAAAACAACAGAGATACGTCCCGTGTTTGCACAAAAAACATATTAAATATCTACCGTTTTGCTTTGTTGATATGTTAGGTAAAAAATTTGGGTATAGTAAATTAAAGAATACGAAAAGGAAGTGATCTTGTGGAAGAGAAATACTTATTTTACGCTATGGAAGGTGCTGAGATGTGTTTTCAGCACGTATTGTTAAACGCACTGGATTTAAAAGCCGATGGATACGAAGTACAAATTGTTTTTGAAGGCGCTAGTGTAAAACTACCGCCACTGCTGGCAGAAAAAAATCCCCTTTACAAAAAAGCTCTAGAACAAGGCATTATAACTGGAGTATGTAAGGCTTGCGCAAAGTCTCTAGGAGTTTTGGAAGAAATAGAAAAACTAGAACTCCCCTTATTAGCAGATATGTCAGGCCACGCAGGGATAAAACCCTTTGTAAAAGAAGGATATGAAGTTATTGTTTTCTAATTAGTAGACTTGAATTAGTAATTAATAGAAGCCTACGGCTAAGTTTGACGAATTGATATGTCTAACTAAGCCGTAGGCTCTGTACTACTCTTTGCTATTTACTAATTTTTCCATTTCCTCTACTTCTAGTCTATAAATTGTCCAATCGTCCATGGATTTTGCTCCTAGTTTTTTATAGAATTCAATGGATTTTTCGTTCCAATCCAAACACACAAATTCAAATCTAGTGCATCCTCTTTCCAAAGCGATTTCTGCTAGTTTTTTGAATATCTTTTTGCCGTAGCCTTTATGGCGTTTATCTTCATCAATATAGACATCTTCTAAGTACAATCCAGCTCTGCCTTCAAAAGTAGAAAAGTTAAAGAAATAAAGGGCAAAACCAATAATTTCCCCATCTTCTTCTGCAAAAAGCACTTCACCGATTCCCTTTTCAAATATCCAATATTCCAAGCTCTCCTCAGTAGCCACTACTTGGTCCAAAAGTTTTTCGTAATTAGCCAGCTTCTTTATATACTCCAAAATTTTTCCAGTTTCATGTCTTTCCGCGATTCTCAAATTAAAATTATCCCCCATGATTTCCCCCCTTAATTATTAAATTCTATCATCGAAGCCAAAGGTTTTCAATTGGTTGTTTACATTTACATTTAAAAAGGCGGTATTCATCCGCCTAAATTTTATCTAAATGTTCTAAAAAATCTAATCACCACTGCTAGTAAAGTAATCCACAATATCCCCACTATTCCCATCAGCGCATATTTTTCCAATACCACACTTTTGCTGGGATTTTGGGACGCTTTTATAACAAACGCTTCATTAACGGGAGTAAAGTCCACACCTTCTGCTGATTCTTCTGCAGCATTAATCCTCACAGCATTTATCAATAGCCGCTCTGTTCCTATTAAAAATGGCGTACAAGTCAATAAAGTCAATGTATCTTCCCCAGGAACCACTGCTAGTTTTTCGTATTCTGAGGGTTTGATTATCTCGCTGTCATACATTTCATATTACAGAACGTCTCCCAATACAGACAAGGTGATAATATCTCCTGGCTCCATCTTGTTTAGGTTTTTAAAAATCCTATGAGTCGTATATCCTCTATGCCCTGCTATAACTGCTCGCGTGTCTTTTCCGCCTATGGGCAGGTTCGTTCCGTCTACTTGGGCGACACCTATGGATAGATGATACTCCGAAGCACCTAAATAAATAGGCAAAGACTCGTCGATTTTCGGAATGGAAATATATCCAAATACATCCCCATCTCCATAGTCCAAAGGATTTACAGTGGAATAATTCTCCACATCGAAAGGATCCACCACGCCTTCTGCCCCATCGTCTAGTTCATCATTATAAGATATGGCCTTAGATAGAATTTCTCCTAAGACATCTGTGGATACCTGACTTTCTTGTTTTTGAAATTCCGCCATTCTTCTTTCACTTATAAGATTATTAAATAAAATAGAAGTCAAAGGATATAGCATAAATCCCAAACCCAGAGCTATAATTATTAATCCCACTCTCAATTTGCCAATGTTTTTCTTTTTCATAAAATTTCCAGAATTAATCTTTCTTTTTTCTATTTCTATATTTTCTAATTCCTACAATTATTAGCACTAATATCAAAATCCCCAAAGTTATAAAAAATAGCATCTTATACATATTGGACTGTCTGTTAATTGTAATCTCATCTTCTTGAATCGCAGGAGTGTAATCTATTCGCTCCCCTCGAACTAAAAGTCTATGACTGTTAATCATAAAAGGTGTACAAGTCAAAAGAGTTGCGAAATCCTTTCCTTCAACTACCAAAACCGGCTCGAAATCCCAAGGCTCCACCACCATTATTTCTACGACTTTGTAAGCTAAAACAGTTTGAATATTGTGTATAAAAAATTTATCTCCCAGTTTTAATTTATCTAAATCCGCAAATAATTTAGCCGTTGGCAAACTTCTGTGAGCTGTAATATCAGTATGGGTATTTTCTCCACCAATAGGAAGACTAGTACCCTCCAGATGCCCCGCTCCTTTTTGTAAAATAGCCTCGCTAGTTCCTGCATAAATCGGCAAGTCCTCACCTATCTTGGGAATTTCCACGTGACCAATCTTTTCTTGAAGTTCCAGCATTCTTGCGTATTCCGCCACACCCTTTTGCTCTTTTTCCGTATAAGGATCACCTATCTTAGTAGGATCCAAAGTCAAATTGTATCCTTCTTCAAGGGCGATTCTTCTTAGGACTTCTGTATTATCTATGCTTCGCTTCTCTGCTTCAAAACCTTGTACCTGGTTGTTAGCTTCCATCCGGTAATATAGCCTGCTCACCACGGTATATAAAGCGATAACAAGACCCAAAAGAAAAATTAAAGCAGAAATCAAAAACTTTTTATTAATCTTTCTTTTCTTCATCCATTTTCCCCTTAGTCATCTCAGACTTCCTAGACTCCATATAAAGCCTCTTTGCTTCTTCAATTTTAGCTTTTTTCTTAGCCCTGCGTTTTTTTATCCAACCCACAAACAGGACAAACAAAACGAATACTAAGACAGCCAATGTCCCGAAGAAAGCATACTTATAGAAATAAGCAGCCTTGTTTTCAGCAATTAATCTCTCTTCCACTTCAGGTACATAATCCACCTGATGTCCCCTGACTAAAAGTCTATGGGAGTTTATCATATAAGGAGTGCATGTCAATAGCGTAACGTAATCGTGCCCAGGAACTACCAATAATTCTGAAAAATCTGTAGGCTCTATAACTAAAATTTGGTCCACTTGGTAAGCTAAGGTCCCGCCAATATAGTGAATA
>CANRJQ010000075.1:0-6255 GCA_947630985.1 uncultured Clostridia bacterium
TTTTAGAAATATATTATAGTCGATAAGACAAAGATGACCTTCCAGTTTTAATTCATTATTTAACATTTGTGCCATAATATAATAATATTCATCAAAGCTTTCTGCTTTTTCTACAAATGTTCTGAAAACTTTTTTAGTTGAATTTACACTTACCCCACGCTTCCTAAGCATTTCAAAATATGGATAGTTTTCTTCTAGGATATTCCAAACAACATCATACTCTGCCAGCATATCCTCTTTAGAAATTTCATATTCAATATTTTCTTCCACTTTTGAATTACATGCCGTAACGAAAGCCATTACTAAAATGAATAATACAAATAAATAAGTTTTTATTCTTTTTCTAATCATAAATTTCTTCCTTTCTGATTGAATTGGTAACTATAAAATTTATTATACGATAAAATTTTAATTTTTTATTTAGATGCTTTTTTGTCAGATTTTGCGTATTAATGTAATGCTTCTATCTTGATTTAATCCTCTTAATTTATATTGTATCAGATGCAATATGTTCCTTCATCTATGAAGTTATATTACATTTTCATCCATATTTATATTTATTTTGTAATTTAAAATTTATCTACGCCATTTCCTACATTTTGGCGTATATAAATTTTAATTGGCGAGATTATTAGATTAAAATTCAAAATATTTCATCTAGTTTTTACACAATTAAATCTAGGTGATGTATTATAGTTTTAACAATTCGATTATGAGAAGGTGGATTAGTGAATAGAAAATTTAGTACGATATTAGTTTTTTCTTTGATAATAATGATATTTTTGGTTTCCTGTTCTCAAAAAGGGAGCGATTCCAATGCTGTAGATGTAGTGAACTTGAATGAAGATAGTTTTTTGGTAGTTAAAGATTCGGAAATATTTAAAACTGGAAATATTGTGGTTTTAAATTCAGATGAAGATTTTCAAATTGGAAGTGTATATAGAGTTAAAATAGATGAGACAATTACAAAATCAATGCCGCCTATAGCTAATGCAATTGAGGTAGAGGGCTTAGGAGTTCATTCTCCTACGAAGATAAGTTTTGAACACGCTGGAATGCTAGAGGATTTTCTTCCTGACAAAACTCATCTTATCGACGTGAGAACAGCGGAAGAATTTTCCAGCGGTCACGTTCCTGGTGCAATAAATATTCCTTTGGATTCTATTGAAAGTGATTTTGTAGATTCATATGAAAAAGATGACATTTTTATTCTTTATTGCCGAAGTGGAAACAGATCAGGACAAGCTGCTAAAATTTTATCTGAAAATGGATATAATTTAGTTTTCGATGCCGGGGGAATTGGATCTTACAATGGTGATTTGGAGTAGTGGCATTTAATGCACTCCATGATTAATGGGTAATTTTAGTATCAAAGAAAATTAAATAACGCATATTAGAATATATCTACTAACTAAAGGTTATATCCTAATATGCGTTTTGTTTATCTTTAAACTATATCTAATTTCAAATCTCCATCTTTAATCCAGCCGATTTTTCTCAATCCGTTTCCTATAATCGGCGTCAAGACCACAGGGATACCAATATATAATATCAATATTCCCAGCCACACTTTCATGCTACCGCCCATGGTATTTAGAGTTTCTATTATTCCCACTAGTCCACTGGTTCCCATACCGGCGCCGATGGAACTATTTTCCATTTGGAACAAAACCGTAGCCATGGGACCTGTAATTGCAGATACGATTACGGCAGGAATCCAGAGTTTTGGATTTCTGACTAGGTTCGGAACTTGGAGCATGGAAGTTCCTAATCCTTGGGCAGCTACTCCACCCCAGCCGTTTTCTTTAAAACTTAAAAAAGCAAAACCCACCATATGGGCGCAACATCCAGCCGTTGCAGCACCTGCAGCTATTCCTGAAAGTCCCAACATCATACAAAGAGCCGCACTACTTATAGGCAAAGTCAGAACAATTCCCACCACCACAGAAACCAATATCCCCATCACAAAAGGTCTTAGGGTAGTAGCATACATAATAAATTCGCCAGTTCCAGTCATAAACGCTCCAATGGGTGGTCCGACAATGGATGCGACGAAAACTCCCATGAGAATTGTAATTGCCGGTGTCAAAACTATATCCAGCTTCGTCTCCTTGGAAATCATTTTTCCAAACTCAGCCCCCACCAAAGCTGCGCAAAACGCTCCCGCTGGACCTCCGAGAATATTTCCAGCAGTCCCTGTAATAGTAGATGCAAATAAAACCAAGGCCGGTGATCTCAGTCCATATGCGACAGCTACACCGATGGCAGCTCCCGTCATCTGCTGGGCAATGGGCCAAATGCTTTCACTTAGAAATGGAATATTGAGCTGCTTTCCTATGGTATTTAAAATCGTCCCCACGAGCAATGACGCAAATAATCCATAAGCCATCAAACCCAAAGCTTCAATGAAATATCTTTGGACTGAAATTTCTACATTTTTCCTTTGTAAAAATTTTTTTAATTTTGAACCCATTTGATATTAACTTCCTCCTTAAAAATTCTAATATTTATTTCTATCCGTTGTAATTTATTCATTCCATCTATTCTAATACAGAAAGGATAAATTCTCTACTGTATTTCAGAAAATAAAATTTATATTTTAAAAATAAAATTTATATTTTATTAGAAGAAATCTATTTCCATATTGGCAAACAACCCAACAATTTATTGACTTAACAATCGTTGTGTAATAAGATAATTTTATACATAAGAATTATTTACAAAATGGAGGGGATATTATGTTACTTTTGAAAAATGCTGATGTTTTTGCGCCAGAGAGTTTAGGCATTAAGGATATTTTAATCGAAGGAGAAAGAATTGTTAAGATTTCGAATAAAATAGATATTTCCATGGATGAGGAATTAATTGAGATTATAGATTTGGAAAATAAAAAATTGATTCCTGGAATTATCGATCAGCATGTTCATATCACTGGCGGCGGTGGCGAAGCTGGATCTTCTTCTCGTGTGCCTGAGTCGAATCTCAGTGATTTTATTAAATCTGGCGTTACTACTGCTTTAGGATTACTAGGTACGGACGGAATCAGCCGAAGTTTGGAAAATCTATATGCCAAAGCGAAGGCTTTAAATGAAGAAGGCATAACTTGTTTTATGGAGACTGGCTCTTACGCCTACCCTTCTCCTACCGTCACAGGTTCGGTGGAGAAAGATATTTATATGCTAGATGTCTGCATCGGTGCGAAGATTGCAGTTTCTGACCATCGGGGCTCTAATATAACTAGCGAAGAATTGATACGCTTAGTCAGTGAAGCTAGGCGAGGTGGATTGATATCAAAAAAAGCTGGCATAGTCACTATTCATATGGGCATTGGAAAAAAACGTCTAGCTCCTGTTATGGAAGCCATAGCTGAATCGGATTTGCCTATTAAGAATTTTATTCCCACTCATGTAAATACTCGCAGCCAAGAACTCCTAGATGATTGTATCGAGTTTGCAAAATTAGGGGGAACTATGGACTTCACCGCTGGTGGAAGTGTAGAAGATAATATGAAAGAGGCGGATAGGATATTTTATTTATTGGAAAAAGGAGTTGGCGAAGAATTCATCACCGTTTCCAGCGACGCTTTCGGCTCTCAGCCGCGATTCGACGATAAGGGCAATACCATCGGTCTCACTTACCAAACTTCCATCACTTTATTGTATTTTTTAAAAGCTTTGGATTCAAAAGGCATGAACCTCTCCCAAAGTTTAAAGTTTTTCACGAAAAATCCTGCTAGAGTTTTAGGCCTAGAGGGAATTAAAGGAGAAATTTCTATCGGCGCCGATGCGGATTTTGTAGTTTTAGACGAAAATCTAAATATCAATGACGTAATCGCCAAAGGTAAAGTAGCAATGAAAGACAAAAATCTATTGATGAAAGGTAGATTTGAAATATAATATTAAAAAAATCCCACTAATTTTAGGTTCGTTTCCATATACAATATTTTCAGCAACAGTAAAGGTATCAAATAACATGAAGTGTTGCTGAACCATACCTATTCCTTTTTCAATGGCATCTTGAGGATTTTTGAAATTTTGAAGCTCCCCATTTAAATAGATCTCTCCTTTATCCAAAGACTCTAAACCATATAATATTTTCATAATAGTAGATTTTCCTGCACCATTTTCTCCTACTACTGCTAGAATCTCTCCCTCATTTAAATGCAAACTAACATTATCATTGGCTAAGACTTTTCCATAGCGTTTTGTAATGTTTTTCATTTCCAATAACATAATTAACTCCTATAAACCGAGAAATTTATTATTAATATACGTACAAGTGGAGACAGATTTATAGACTATCTCCACTGCAAATTAAACTAATTATTTGTAATTTTCTTCTGTCGGCATATTGATTAAATCCAGATTTCCTTCTTTAATATCATTTGCCACTTCTTTTAATAAAGCTAAATCTTCCTCAGTTAGTCTGTCTGTAACTGGATTTTCGCTTTCATGGGTAACGTGAACAGCTCCAATAGCTCCTTCAGAAATTCCCCACTCTTCGTTATCAGTGTTCCAATCTCCTCCAAAATATTGCTCTAGTAAATACTCTACTGTTGCATAAGTATCTTTAATTTGACAAGAAACGATATATGGATTGTCTGGTGTGGTTAAATCAACGTCTTGTCCAGAAGTATAAAATTCCCTTTCTTTAGCAGCTTCAAAAACTCCCTTGTCTCCACCTGCTGCAGCAGCGTTTATAAACTTAGCCCCTTGTTCGTAATGTTGAATTGCAAATTCTTTTGCCTTAGCTGGGTCATTGTAATTTCCTACATAGTTGAAAATAAATTCAGCTTCAGGTTTAATTCTCTTAACCCCTTCCATTATTCCATATCTCCATTTCCAAGAGCCAGCTCCTTGGTTTACGTGAATTGAACCAAATATGTTATCTTCTGGATCAGTTACCATCGCACCCATCATTCCAATTAAGTATGCTCCCTCTTGTTCTCTAAAAGAAATACATTTTACATTTTCAGCTTCGATTTCAGAGTCAATAAGTACATAAGATGCAGCATCTGGAAATTCTGTTGCCAGCATATTCATAGAGTCTCCAGCTTGCCAGTTTCCTCCAATTATAAAGTCAACCCCTTCTTCAATTAAAGCCCTAGCGTTATCTTCATAGGCAGCTGTGTCTGCAGATTCAGCTATAACTGCTTTATAACCGTACTTTTCCTCATTGTCTTTTAATGCATTAATCATACTAAGGATATAAACTTGAGTTCCCGCAGTGTCGCATAGAAGTGCAACTTTTACTTTCTCTCCATCTCCGCCCTTGTCAGCAGATCCATTTTCTTTGGTTCCGCAAGCTGTAAAAACGCTTAAAAGCATAATAACAGCAAGTGCCAAAACTAATTTTCTTTTCATCTTTCCTCCTAATATTCCTACATTTCTTTTAATATATTTTTCAACAAAACTTTGAAATTCTCAGCTGATTTCTCAGCAGTTTCGTCTACTTCTTCAGTTGTCAAGGGTTGATCCAAAACTCCCGCTGCCATATTGGACATTAAAGATAATCCCAATACTTTCATTCCACAATGTGCAGCTACGATAGCTTCAGTTACAGTAGACATGCCAACTGCATCTCCTCCTAAAACCCTAATGGCTCTTATTTCGGCAGGGGTTTCAAACTGTGGACCTGGCATGTAAAAATAAACTCCTTCTTGTAATTTAATGTTAGAATTTTTTCCTACTTCCTTAGCCAATTTAATATAGTCTCTATCGTATCTGTAAGACATATCAAAAAATCTTGGACCAAACTCCTCTAAATTTTTTCCTCTCACTGGACTAGGACCGTTGAGTTTAATCTGATCATTTATAATCATTATGTCTCCAGGGACAAAATCTTTATTTACTGCTCCAGCAGCATTGGTTAAAATTACAGTCTCTACTCCTAAAAGATGCATAACTCTTATGGGTACGGTTAATTCCTCAAAGTCATAACCTTCGTAATAATGGAATCTTCCAGACATACAAATTACGTTTTTACCACTAAGTTGACCCATAATTAATTTGCCGGCATGGGATGAAACAGTGGTTTGCAAAAAATTCGGTATATCCTTGTAATCTATTATTATTTGGTTTTCTATTTCATCTGCTAAATTTCCTAAACAAGAACCTAAAATTATTGCTATTTCTGGCTTAAATTCAATTCTTTCTAAAATGTAATCAGAGCTCTTTTTAAAATAATCATAATCCAAAGTTTTAATCAACGGTATTCTCCTTTAGTATGTATTTTATAAATTAAATAACTTAATCT
>CANRJQ010000076.1:0-6169 GCA_947630985.1 uncultured Clostridia bacterium
TCAGAGCAGACGAAGGATTTAAACTTGGAGTAGGAACACAAGCTGCATACGACCTAGTAAGAGAAAATATAGACTTCTTAGAATTCGATAAAGACGTAGAACTATATGACGAGTTAGAAATAGCTACAGATTTATTAGAAGATGGAAGCCTACTAGATGTAGTAGAAGCAGTTGTACAATTAGATTTGCAATAAAATATTAAATAGATATAGATTCACGCTATTCTCAAAAGATATAGTGTGAATCTATATTATTATCTATCTTTAAAAATTTCCAATGAATTTCTAAGTTATACAATGAGGAGGTATAATTTTTACAAATAAATTTAAAGGAGATACAAAATGAAAAAACGAATATTATCATTAGTTTTAGCATTGTTAATGTTATTACAGTTATCACCTATTGCATACGCTAAAGACAATCATGATTTGGATTTTAAAGAAAGACATACTTTGGAACAAATTGAAAAATCTTTAAGCTCATTGGCGAAAACTTATCCAGAAATTACAGATTTATTTTCAATAGGTTCTTCCTGGCAAGAAAATGAAATATGGTGCTTGAAAATTACTACCAAAAATAAAGACGATGATAAAAAAACTGGAATCGCTGTAATTGCAAATATCCACGGTGGGGAACAAGAATCTGCCGAATCAGCTCTTTATACTGCAATAGAACTGTGCAAAGAATATAAGAATACAAAAGAAGGCAAAAAGAGATTGGACGATTACATAATTTACGTTATCCCTGTTATGAATCCTGACGGATACATACAGTCATTCGTATATAACAATAGACCAAATCTCAGACCTACGGATCATAATGGAGACGGAATCGTATTCAGCGACCCTTATACAGATATAAACGGCGACGGTGTAATTTCAGTAGTCTATAAGGGCAAAGCAGATACCCTTGAAGATGCTAGAGAAAAAATTGGAATGGAAAGTCCAGATTGGGATAAAAATGGAAAACTTGGAGATGACCCAAGAACAAGTGGTATAGATTTAAACAGAACATTTAATTACCAATATTCCAGATATGACATAGAAACAGATCCTAAGTACAATCCAGATTCTAAATTTGTCTTAGGAAATAACTCTTGGTCCACAAATGGAGCAGGAAAAGCTGCTGGAAGTGAGCCAGAAGTAAAAGCTGTTCAAAAATTCTTCGCAAAATATCCAGTTGATGCTATGACCACAATTCATACAGGAATCCAATGCGTATTATATCCATGGTGTTTTAGACAATATGACCCAAATAATCCACTAGACGCACAAATACCTCATATGAAAGATGTTTCCAAGGAAATGGCAGACATTATGACCAAGGAAACAGGTAGAAATTTCTACACTATGCAATCTCACTCAGACTATCCAACATCTGCTGAAATGATAGATTATAGCTACGGTAGGCATAAAATAAATTCATATACAGTAGAAGTATATGCTCCAGGAAAATCTGATCCTAATGCTAAGGAAGTTTTCGACCGCTCAAAATGGAATGATGATGTACCTGAAGAGAAGTGGGTTTTCTATAGCCATGACGAAGTAAAATCAGTTCTTAAATTAGACCCAGAAGCTCTGGAATTGAAAAAGGACGAAGGATTATGGTTTAGAAATACTTCAAGAGCCCAAATGGCAGGAAAAGCTCCTGTAGACCAAGACATTATGGTTAAAGGATGCTACGAGGCTATAAAATATATGATTAATAGTGAAAAACCAGGTGGAAATGACAATTATTTTCTACCAAGATATTTAAAAACTAAATAAGTTTAATTTTACACTACCCGGAAATATATTAGAAATCATTAGCTAAAATAATATAAAATAGTGTTGTTCAATTGAGCAACACTATTTTTATATTATAAATACTATCTACAATTTTTTATTTGAAAGCCTCATTTACATAATCATCAGCTTTTCTTAATATTTCTTCGTCTATAACAAAATCGTTATTTTCAATATCATCCACATAATTTTTTAGAATTTTACCCGTCGTCGTATCTTCCAATTGGGCTGCTTTTTTAAAGTCTTCCAAAACTTCAGGAATAATTTTTCCATCTTCAAAATCGGATATGGGAGTATTGGGTAATCCTTCCATATATCCACGGAGTTTTAGCCTATATTCTTTAACCATCTCTTCTCGTCTAAGTCCATCTTGATAGTCTGTCAAATATTTTTCCGTCTCCACAATCCTATTTCTCAAATCTTCCAAAGAAATTACTCTACCTCCATCGGAAAATGGATAAGCTTCTGAATCCATTGCTTTTATTTCCAGATATTTTCCCAGCTCTTGGGATATATATTCATTGTAACCAGCTAAGCTCTCATAATCAACCAAGGGATAAAAGGCTCCTTCTACATTAATTAATTTGTAGTGAGTGGCAAATAGTTCCTTTACGAGATTTTTAAGTTCCTCATTTTGAATCTCGTCAACTTTTTCTTCGGAGAAATATCTGCTCGTTCCTTCAATATTCATAAGCTCCATATCAGGATCTCTTTGGAAAAGTTCATTCATATGGATTTCCAATTCTCTATTTAATTCTGTCTCTAGGGAGTTTATCCAGCCTGTAGCAGTGGGTTCATCTACATTAGAAATGTTTTCATCGATAAATTCCACTAACTCTAGGGTGTTTTCCTTTGTATTGTACAATTCATCAAATTTTTTATCCAATTCTCTCGAAGCTGAATTCTCGTCTTCAGTTTCTTCAACGGGAGTCTCTTCATCTACTACAACAGTTTCATCTTCTTCTACGACAACGTCCTCTGGATCCTTTTCCGTTTTCTTCCCACACCCAAAAAATATCATTGATAGTCCTAGTATTAGGATTAATATTTTATATTTTTTCATATCTTTACCTCCGGTTTATTATATACCCAAATTTTTTAGAACTTTCAATCATAAAAAAAGTCTCCAAATTCATTTTGAATTCGAAGACTCTTTTTTTCTAAATTAAATCGTCTCTATTGATGTACTTTTTCAGAGCTACATTTTCCTGCTGCAGGACATCCGCTACAGCTATGACATCCTCCTTTGGATTTGAATGTAGACTTAGCTGCAAAAGCTACTGCAATTCCAATTATTCCTATAATTATTATATCAATCATTTTATCACCTTATGATACTGCTCTTTCTGTTACAAAATCATCTTCTAGTTTTCTCTTAGGTCTAAACATCAAGAATAAATAAACTGCCAAAATTACCATAGCTACAAAGGTCCATGCATTTACTGGTTGTCCGTCTATTATTACTCTTGCGAATTGATAAACCATTAGAGTTGAGGTATATGAAAATGCCATAATATAACCTATTGCAAATCTAAACCACTTCTTGCTACCCATCTCTTGTTTGATAGCTCCTACAGCTGCAAAACAAGGAATTGTAAATTGGTTAAAGAACATAAATCCTAGCATTGATGCAGTAGTGAAATTCTCTCTTACAAAAGTGCTAAGAGCTCCTGAACCTGCTTCTACTTCTCCTAAGTTTGCTAAAACTCCAAAGGTAGAAACTACTACTTCTTTTGCAATCAATCCTAAAATAGTTGCAACAGTTGGAATCCAATGTCCAAATCCAAGGGGTGCAAATATCCAAGCTATTTTTTCTCCAATAAAGGAAAGTATGGATTGAGATGAAGCTTCTTCAAAAGCTGCGAATTCTCCGCTTACACTGATATTTTGTAAAAACCAAATTGCCACAGTCGCAAGTAAAATTACCGTTCCAGCTTTTACAATAAAGTCTTTACATCTAACCCAAGTAGCCTTTATAACATTTTTTGCACTTGGCGTATGATATTCAGGAAGTTCCATTACAAATGGTGCAGGATCTCCTTCAAACATTCTAGTCTTTTTCAAAATAACACCTGAAACGACAACAGCTGCGATTCCACCAAAATACCAAATAGGTCCAAACCAAAACGCTCCGCCGAATACTGCTGCAAACATGGCAATAATATCTGTCTTAGCACCACATGGCATCATAGATGCTACTGTGATAGTCATTCTTCTATCTCGGTCATTTTCTATAGTTCTCGTGCCTATAATTCCTGGAACTGAACAACCTGTACCGATTAAAATTGGAATAAAGCTCTTTCCACTTAAGCCAAATCTTCTAAACACCTTGTCCAAGATAAATGCAATCCTAGCCATATATCCTATATCTTCTAAGATAGCGATAAATAAAAACAATGTAGCAATGATTGGTAAGAATCCTAAAACTCCACCGACACCGCCTATTATTCCATCGACTACAAGGGATACTATCCATTCAGATGTGCCTGCATTTTCTAATAGTGTTTGAACTCCACCCCCCACTATATCTCCAAAGAAATCGTCATTGACCCAGTCGGTGATACCGCCGCCTACTACGCTTATAGAAATATAATAAATCGCAAAAATTATTACAGCAAATATTGGAAGTGCCAAAAATCTATTGGTAACTATCCTGTCAATTTTGTCGGAAGTGGTAAGACCTTTTCTACCTTTTTTTACGACTTGAGAAGTAACTCCGGTGACGAAGTTATATCTTTCATCAGTTATGATACCTTCTCCATCATCGTCAAAGCTTTCTTCTGCTTCTTCAATTACTCTATCGATTTCAGCTTTTTCAGATTCATTTAATTTTACGTCTATTTTAGAATCTGACTCAAAAAGTTTTATAGCAATCCAGCGTTTAGATTTTTCGTCTACTTTGCCATGGATTGTATTTTCAATTATTTGTATATAGTCTTCCACTTCAGGAGAAAATGCTTTTATCTCTTCGTATTTTCCTTGTTCTTTGGAAGCTTCTACTGCAACCTCGATGAGTTTGTCCAAATTTTCATTTCGCAATGCAGAAATTTCCACTACTTTACAATTAAGTAGCCTTTCCAATTTTTGCGTATCGATTTTGTCTCCGTATTTTCTCACCACGTCCATCATATTCAACGCTATGATAAGAGGTATTCCAAGCTCAGAAAGCTGAGTGGATAAATATAAGTTTCTTTCTATGTTTGAAGCATCTACTACGTTAATGATTGCGTCTGGTCTTTCATTTAATAAGTAATCTCTCGCCACCACTTCTTCAAGAGTGTATGGTGATAGGGAATAAATCCCTGGTAAGTCCGTAAACTCTATGTTTTTATTTTTTTTGTAATTTCCGCCCTTTTTTTCTACCGTAACTCCAGGCCAGTTTCCCACGTACTGATGGGAGCCAGTGAGTTCGTTAAAAAGTGTGGTCTTTCCACTATTGGGATTTCCGGCTAGTGCTATTGTTACTTTCATTTACTCTCCCCTTATTTCTTCTACTTCTATCAAAGAAGCATCATCACGTCTCAAGCTCAATTCATAATTTCTAACATTTATTTGAATGGGATCTCCCAGTGGCGCTACTTTTCTAACGTAAATTTCCGCACCCTTGGTAATGCCCATGTCCATAATTCTTCTCTTAAGAGGTCCTTGCCCGTGAATTTTTAATACTTTATATGAATGATCTGTCTTTCCAGTTTTTAATGTCTCCATTTTTCCTCCCTATGCGACGTATATCGTCTTTGCAATATCTTTTCCAATCGCCACGCGACAGTCCTTTACCTTCACTATTAAATTTCCTGCATTTTCACTAACGACACATATTTTCGCACCTTCTACAAATCCTAAATTATTCAAATGACGAACGTGATTGTCGCAATCTCTTTTACATTTTATTCTACAAATCTTCATGTCATTGGATTTTGGTGCCATAAGTAAGTTTAACATTTCCAATCCCCTTCTATATATATTAATATTTATGTTTGATACTAGTTATCAATACTATTATACAACGAATTTTCAATTTTGCAATAAGAATATTGAAATTAATTATCAGTACTAGAAGAAAGATAGTAAAAAGATAGATAGTAAATAGTAATTATTAATTAGTAGAGGCCTACGGCTTAGCAAGACAAATTAATTCTGTCCAACTTAGCCATAGGCCTCTATCTACTATCTACTACTTAAATTTTTCTCTTCCAACACGGGTCTATTTGTCACACGTAGGCGTAGCCAACTGTACACTGTACGCTGTAAACTGTACACTATCCTCTATTTCTTTTTTCAAAATATTTATACAACAATCCTCCAATAATTATACTGACTACTGAAAGTCCTGATGTTACTGGGTCTTCTATTAAAGTATTTACTACTAATCCCAAAAATAATAT
>CANRJQ010000077.1:0-6026 GCA_947630985.1 uncultured Clostridia bacterium
ACTGTCTCCCCTCTTTATCAGGTAAAATTCCTTCTCTATTACCAAACTCATCCCCACCGATGACTAGTTCTTTTCTATTTTTTACTGACCATCCTATTTTATTTGCTTCTGATTTAGTGATGTAATTAGGTGGCAATTTCTTGTATAAGTGAATATATTCCGCCACTTCTTCTACATCATAATAGTTTTCCCCTTCGACAATATCCTGTTCCAAAGGAGATCTATCTTTTTCTTCCACGATGTCATTTTCTACCTCAATATTATTCGGCAGTATCGCTTCACATCCAGTGGTAAAGAATAATAAGAAAATAATAATTAAAGGAATAATTCTTCTTATCATAAACTGGCATTACCCCCTTCTTTTTTTACAATTCTATAATATTATTATGCTCATTTTCACAAAAATAACTCAAGTTTTTTCAACTTGAGTTAAATATTTTTATATTATTTTAAATCTTTAAATTCTTCTCTTCTTTTCTTAGCTAATTCCTTCATATCTATATTTTTTCTTTCAAATTCCTCGTTTAAATATTTGGAAGACATTAGGAATTCAGCAGTTCCTCTATTTAACGCTATAGGTATGTCATAGAGAGTAGCTACTCTTAAAAGAGCCTTTATATCTGGATCGTGAGGTTGAGCTGTAAGGGGATCGTGGAAAAATATTATCATATCTATTTCTCCTTCTGAAATCTTAGCTCCTATTTGCAAATCGCCACCATATGGACCTGATTTCATTTTTTCCATCTCTAAGCCTACTCTAGATTCTAATAAAGTAGATGTAGTTCCAGTGCCACACAGTTGATGCTTTTCCAATTCGTTTTTATTTTCTCTAGCCCATTCTATCATTTCGTCCTTCATAGCATCGTGAGCTATTAAGGCAATCTTTTTAGTTTTTCCTATAGTTTTCATTTAACTCTCCCATTTTGTCATTGCATAAACTGCTGGTTTTTCATCACATACTATTTGGTGATAATATTTATCTTCAGATTTTATCATTCTAGATTCTATTTTGGAGCCGTAAAAGACTTGAGAACCGTAATAGATTTCAATTTCTTTTAATTTTTCGTCTGAAATTTCCACCGAATCTACTATCCATCTCAAATATACACCTGAATTTACATGATGATTGTAGTCTATATCAGATTTGTATATTTTTATCTCTTCGCCAGGGACATCTAATAATTTCTTGTCAAAATTCTCCAGGGAGTCAAAATTGCTATTTCCTTCTATAGTATAAGGCTTACTGATTTCTTCTGGAACTCTAATGGCTCTATTTTTTTCAATATCAACCACAAGCCAAACTGTAGTGGAAGCTATCACTAAATTCCCTTCTTCGTCATAAACATTAGTCTCTCTGTAGGATTTTAGTCTATCCCACTTGGATACCCACGTCTTAAATGTTACCAATTCTCTAGCTTTTGGAAGTCTATTTATTTTGTACTTCAGTTGATAAAGCATCCACGTGTATCCCATTTCAGTTAATTTTGAGCTGGGCATTCCAACTTCATCACTATGCAAATTACCCATCTCCATTAAAAATCCAAAAAGATGAGTTATTCTCAAGTTATGATTATAATCCACAGTCACTTGGGGTATTCTTACGTCCATTTCAAACATCGACTTATCTTCCTGCCTTTATAATTTAAAGCTCTTCGTTGCTTTTTAAAAATCTCTTTCTTATTTCTCTACCAGTATTAGTTCCTGCAAGTCCTCCCAGTCCAGTTTCTCTAAGTGTAGCAGGAAGTCCTGCTCCTACCTCACCTACTGCTTGACAAACTTCGTCAAAGGGCACTATGGACTTAATTCCTGCCAATGCCATATCAGCAGAAATAAATGCATTGACAACACCTGATGCATTTCTAAAAGTACAAGGATACTCTACTAGTCCAGCTATCGGGTCGCAAACTAATCCCAAAACGTGAATAAAAGCTATGGACGCAGCGTGGAAGGATTGTTCCACAGAGCCGCCATATAGATAGACCACTGCTCCAGCTGCCATGGCAGATGCAGAACCAGTTTCAGCTTGACATCCACCTTCTGCTCCTGCAAAGGATCCATATTTTCCAATAATCTTTCCTATTCCAATAGCTGTTAGCATAGCATTGACTAACTTTTCATCTGAATAGTTGTTTCTTTTTTTCATGCTTGCCAGTGTTGCTGGAAGTATTCCAGATGAGCCTGCCGTGGGGCTGGCTACTATAAGTCCCATGGACGAGCTTAATTCCAAAGTGGAAAATGCCATAGCCATGGCTTCAGTCATAAATTCTCCCGATATAGTATTTCCTGTTTTGGAATATTGGTCCATTTTATAAGCAAAACCATCTATCATCTTCATATTGGTTTTGCTTGGCGAGTCTAAATTAGCTTTTGCTGAGCCTTCCATGATTTTTAACATCTCTTCCAGTTCAGCTCTTATTTTTTCTTTAGTAAGTTTTGAAGTTTTCAGCTCCTCTTCTAAAACCAATTCGTAAAGTTCATAACCTTTTTCTTCGCACGTCTTTAGTATTTCATCAACTTTAGAAAACATAATTATTCTCCTATTATGTATTTTGCAAAAGTGAATCTGTCATCGTTGACAATTTCATCTATTATTTTTCCGTCTACTTCTTCAGTAGTTTCGGTTATCAATGTAACCACGTCATCTCTTTTTATAGTTCTCATAGTTTCAATATTGTAATCATTGTCACTTAAAAGACCTGATACATAGTGAATAATTCCTTTTTGTTCACTGTATTTTAGAATTAAAGTAGGGAATTCATCAGTGTAGGTAATAGGTATTCCGTCTATTTCTACAATTACTATGTTTCCTCCACCTATGGATGAGCCTACTATTGCACTTTGATTTCCGTTTGGATATTTAAAAATTACTTTAACGCTATTTGGATGAACCTTACCCAAATCATGGCGAACAAAAGAATACTTCAGATCTTGTTCATCTGCAATCTCAAAAGAATTCCTAATTCTAATATCATCTGTATCAAATCCCAGTGCTCCTGCTAAAAGCGCTTTATCCGTTCCATGACCTTTATACGTCTCAGCAAAGGAGCCGTGGAGTTGGAATTCCACTTCGGTAAAACCTGGGTCAGAAATATTTCTTGCCGTTCTAGCAATCCTACATGCCCCAGCTGTATGGGAACTAGAAGGCCCAATCATTACAGGTCCAATAATATCGAACACTCTATAATCCTTCATCTAGTCGTCCTCTGCCTCTATTATTAATATTTTTGTGCTTCTTTTTTCTATCGTTTCCAATACCATCTCTTCATCAAAAGCAACTATAGTATCGAAAACTTCTAACTCTGTAGTTTCTCCGTCTATAGTCATCAAGATATTTCCTTCAGGAATAAATATTAAATTGTGTCCACCAAAAATTTTAAGTTGAATTTTATCTTCGAAAGATTCACTTCTCAGGCTTCCAGTGAAACCTTTTTGGATTATTAAATTGAAATCTGTAACAGCTGATTTCGAAGCAGTTGAATGCTCGCCATCAAATGAGAAAATCTCATACGGCTTAAAAACATGATCCTTTCCCTGGTTTTCTAAATATAAATCATTGTCCAAGGAAGTTATATACCTATTATATCCAGTGAAGTCAGAAAAAATATTTTCTCCTTCCTCACAAGTAGCAGAAGACACCCTAAAGATAAAGTCTCTGTTCTCTAGGGTGCTTCCTTTTGGATATATTAAAATTTCTGTGGTAGTTCCACCACTCCAATTTGTCATTTTGTAATCTGATTTTTTGAGTATTTTAGTATCCATATTCATCTCCCATTAAGGTTTTTACCCTATCTCTTTGGGAATAATCATGGGTGAGATCTATATTTTTCTACTCCTTTATCCATTACATATTCGTGTCTAGTGGTAGCTTCAATTATTTGATAGTAAGCCCAATGCCCCTTAACATCAGTAAAGTTCGTGATATTGTACTTATCTATATATTCCTTATCGGGAATTCTATTTAGGGCTCTGTTGATGATAGTAGCTGCTTCTGCTCTTGTAACTGCTAGAGTATGTCCAAAAGTTTTATCTGGATAGCCTTCCATAATTCCTGCAGTTGCCACTTTCATAATATCGTCTGCTGCCCAATGATTGTAATTTAAATCTTTAAACTGAATCAATTCTGATTCTGTAAGTTTGTATTGTCTAGAGATTATTGTAGCAAATTCTGCTCTAGTAATTTTATTAGTAGGAATGAATTTACCATCGTCATATCCTTTCATAATACCTAATTCTTCCAAGTGAGCGATGTATTTCGTATACCACTTTCCATTTGGAACATCTGGAAATTTAGAATTCTTATCAGCTACTTCTCCACCTGCAATAATACGCGACAAGATGGCAGCTGTCTCCGCTCTTGTTATAGAATTTTTAGGCAAAAAGTTTCCTTCTGGATATCCATTCATAAATGGGTCGTGGACTAAAATCTGTGGATCTAAAGTTCTCGTAGCGAAATACAATCGTTTAAATAATTCAAATGTATCTTGTCTAGTTCCTCCTTCAATTCCCAAGGTAAGAGACATTGTGGAAGTATATTCCTCAAACTCTTTTAAGTACCGATTTACGATATCTTCATAACCCATTTTCTTCAAAGATTCTATATTCAATTGCAAATCTTCTGAAGTGATGGTTTTTTCATCTACATATCTTAAGCTAGATGACTGTCCCCTCGCTCCTGCTGAATTAATAGCAGTGATTATTATCTCTTGATTTGTACCAGTAGGTACAACTACTTTAAATCTTCCGCTTCCATCCACAGGAACGGTTTCTACCTTTTCGCCAATTTTAGCTTCTATAGTGTTTCCTATATTGGTAACTCCTTCGATCCTATCCATAAAATAAGAATATACTCTTCCTGATTTAAAATCCAAAGAAGTATTCTCAGCTGAAACTTGGGGAGTTGGGTTTACAGTAGGTTTGGGCTGCTCCACAGGCTTCGGTTGTTCTACTGGTTTGGGTTGCTCCACTGGTTTCGGCTGTTCTATTTTTTTTGAAGAAACTATTGCAGTTGAGTCTTGAGAAATCTGATAATAGTGAGTTTTAAGTTCGTGGGTTTGAAAGGAGACTGTAAATGTATTGCTTAATTTTTCTCCATCTTTTTTTACTGTATTAACTTCTGTTACCACATCTATAGAAAATTCACTCGCCCCATTCAGAGCCTTTATATCAGTAAGCCTTAATGTCACAAATCCGTATCGACCTTCATTATTGGGGGTAGCTATAGTTTCCAATGCTCCCGTTTTTGGTTGCACTCCCACCAATTTTACAGATTTAAAATCCAATCCTTCCGAAAGTCTAAGAGTCACAAATAAATTGCTAAATTGTTCGAGAGGTTTTGTGAAGTCTACATTGATTTTGTAAGTTACTTCTTCACCTTTTACTAGACTCGTCACCTTTGGTTCTTCCAATGTTACGTCTATACCATCTTGTGCATATACTGGACTTCCTATTGAAAGGATAAAGCACAAGACTAACAAAAATATTATTTTTTTATTCATAGTCCCTCCTCTAACCCTATTATAGTATAAATTTCCAAAATTTGGGTGAAATTAATATATGTTATTAAAATGTAACAATAAAGAATTTTTGGGGTACAAATAAAATAATAAAATGTAGGAGGTTAATATGGAAAAAATTATTCACATAGAAGGCATGTCTTGCGGCCATTGCAAAGCTGCTGTAGAAAAAGCCCTAGGCGCACTTACTGAAGTTAAGGAAGTGAATGTAAGTTTAGAAGAAAAAATTGCAACCTTAGAATTATTTGAAGAAGTTTCAGATGAAACTTTAAAAGCGACAGTTGAAGGTGCAGGATACGTAGTAAATTCCATAGAATAAAATAATTGATCCCTCGGTTAAATAATCGGGGGATTTTTGTAAGATTTTTAATCTTAAATAGTCTAATATATAGATAGAGGAGGTGATCTGGTGATAGATTTCGAAAAAATATATTCAATTTATTTTAAGGAAGTATATTATTTTTTGCTACAACTTTCCAAAAATGAATACATAGCAGAAGAAATCGCCAGTGA
>CANRJQ010000078.1:0-5976 GCA_947630985.1 uncultured Clostridia bacterium
TCCTTTTTCATTACATTTGCCAGGGCCACAGAATTCTGCTTCAAAACAATAGAAGGATTTAAATTTGAGAAATTCATCTTGCAGAACCCTTTCGCTTCCTTCTAATACCTCCTTGACAGCAGGCTTTAGGTTATCAAAGATAATCTTTCTAGGCACTCCACCATAGAAATCAAAGGATCTAATTAATCCGTCAAAGAAGAACTCTGTACTTTGTCTTGGATATGCCTGAATAAATTCAGCCTTTTCGCTGGACAGTTTAGCACAGAATACTATTATTTTTCTTGGATATCCACCATCCATAACTGTCATTTCTCCAAAGTCTACCTGTAATACACCACCTCCATGGTCTAGTTTTACATATGCTTCTTTAGCATTAATCCCTAGCTCTTCCTCAAGAATTCTAACTTGATATGTAAATGCTGAGTAAGAACCGTCATATCCTTCCTCTTGTAAAAGCTCATGCATTCTAGTTTTGGTCAATCTATCTTTTTTTCTAGTGTTAGAGTTTTCTTCTAACATTACCTTAATTCTATCTATAAAATTCCCATTAACAGGCTTTTCCTTTCTACTGTAAGTAAATATTCATTATCCTCTCTTTCTAAATCCCTAGTCACAGTATTTCTGTGAACCAGCAATCTTTTTGCAATTTCTCTTTTAGAAAGTCCTTTATTAAAATGTAATTCTCTGATAATATCATAAGTAGCCACTTTTATCACCTCATATACCTCCCATACGTTTATATTCGTTCAAATATATTATATGGGAAGAGTTGGTAAAGGTGGTACACTTTTTGATTGGCAAGCCTGTTTTATTGGTACATATTTAGTTTAGCATCTGCATAAATCGTTCATAATTTCTTGATAGGTAAAATCAAATGTTGTATTATCAGATATTAAATAATTCCTTACTTCATTTATTGAAATAATGGAGCCTATTTTGGATTTAATACTGTTAAGTTGTTTTTCAGATATATTTGATTTAGTCGTAGTGAGGCTTTGCACCTCATCGTATGACGTTATTACCTTTTCTCTTGTACTATTAATATCTGCTTTATTCACAATTATGGTATCTTCAGCAACGTTAGCTAAAGGTTTTTTTAAATCTAGAGAATTAATATCTAGAGGTAATTCATCTTCAATAAAGGTAGTTTCATCAGTATTGGTTTGATTAATGAAGGACCTAAACTTATTTTTTATTCTATCAATGAAGTTACCAAAACCTTTACGATTAGAATTTAAAACGGAGTTTTCATTAGTTGTAATTGAGCATTGTTTTTCAATATTTGAATGCTGATAATCTTCATTAATTGCTGTTTTGATATCTTTTATATTATTTAATGCTATTATTAGGCGCATATATTCTTGTGACTTTGGTTCTTCAATAGATTCTAAATCAACATTTTTTTTGGATTTATTGCTATAAAAATTATCTTCAATTTTATTATCAGGAATAATAAGTTTAAATTCTGACAATATATTAATTAAGTTATTGATATCTTCATTGTTCATATTTGAAGATACTAAATCAAGGCATTTTTTAAAATTCAACTCACTTAAAAAATTAATATTCATATTAATAAAATTATTTTTAAATATGTCTTCGTTTATAGGCATAAGGTGGTCGCGTATATTCAATTCTTTTAGAGAAGAATTAGAATTAATTATATTCATGATTTTATTGGCATTAGTAAAATTTGCAAAAGTGTAATCATCGATGTTAATCGAAGAATTGGTTAGATTATGTTTTTGAATCATTGCATTCTTTAGAATAGTCGAATAATGCTTGCTTTTATTTGCTTTAGGTTTCTCTTTATTAAAATCTTTATTAACATCACTTAAGCTTTGCTTGGGGTTTAAATTATTATTAGCCTTTAAATTAGTAATAATAAAACCACGATTAATAAATTCTCTTTCTAGAAGGACTATGTCTGAATTTTCTAGTCCAAAGACCTTAAATCCTTCTATAGGAATATAGTTATAAAAAAAATTATTTTCAATACCAAAAGTTTTCTTTATGTAAGATATATTAAAAAACTCTAAATCTAACTTATCATAAGCGTTTTCTGGTGTGGAATCACCAACTAAAATGACTTTATCAAGATTATCTATGTTCGCATTAGGGAACAAGGCGCTTTGCTTCTCCATTTTAAAAACGCCGCCTCTTAATACCAGTTCATTGACTATATTATTAAATATTTTATTACCTCTATTATTGCTATACAAATCTCTAAAATAGTTTATAGACACAAAAAGTGAACCTTCATCAACAAGCTGCATAAAGGGAATATTAAAAAAATTATTGTATTTTTGTTTAGAAAAAAACTCAGGCATATACAAACCAGGGTCCAAAATCCCACCTCCACTTGTATAGAAACCGCATATTAACTATTGCTATATATTATAGCAATATAAGTTCAACATTGCCAATATATTGAGTAATTATTGAATATTTTTTTAAAAAATAAAAAACTATTAAAACGAGCAAAAAATTGAGATTAAACAAAAAGCTATATATCCTCACTAATCAACATAACATCATCATTGTCCATATAATTGTAATACATATCGTCAAGTACGTCCTCATCATTAATATTTCTTTCCAAACTTACTAAAGCTTTGAAAAAATTTTCATAATCTTCTTTCATCATTTTTTCTATTTTATTTTTATATTTATTATAAGTCATTTTTACCTCAATAGTTTTTCATCTAGTTGTTTCATAATATACTCGTCGTTTATCAAGAAGCTTTGTCTGGTTATCCATCTGCCGTCGGGGAGTTCGTCGCCGTATTGGTATCTGTCGTCGCCTATGGTTTCGCCGGTTTCTAAAACGTAGTAGCGTTTTTTGGCATGGGGGCGAATGGAGATTATCGGGTTGTCGTTTTTCTTTGGGAGATTATTTTTGATGATGAAGGTGCCTTTAATTTTTTGTTTTGTTAAAATTAGTCCATCTCTTAAAATATTTCTTATTTTTTCCCAGGATTCTCTCACTGTGGTTTCCAAATCATTTACTGGCATATTCCAAAGCTGACTGCCTTTGAGCTCGTAGGAGTTTCCATTTTTCTTATAAATTACAAATAAAAATTTAGTTTCTCTGAAATAGTTATACAGTATGGAATCTTCCCAATTTTCTCCTACTAGCTCCTTTGCTTTAAATGGCGGTAGTGAGAATTTTTCTTTGACCTTTCCGTTACTTTCAATTCGAATTGTCTTAATTACTATATTTCCCTTGACGAATTCTTGGGCGCAGTTGGAATTGATGCCTAGCATTTTGTACGTTAAATCTATCCACTGGTCGATATTGTTATTGTAAGTTCTAGAAAACATTTGGCACAATTCTCGATCGGTTTTGCCTGCGTAGTTGTGGATTTTTTCTAGAATAAATTCTTCAAAGGTCTTACTATCCAATTGAGCTGGGTCTTTTATTATTGGCTCTATGGTTTCTTTTCCGTTTACGATGTGGTGATTTAGTATATATGTCATGTAGGAATTTTTATAACAAAAAACCTTTTTATTTGTCAAAGAAAATGGCGGATAAAATTGTGAGACTTTGCCGCTTGTATAAGAATTTTCTCCTAAACAAATTCCCAAGTACATGGTGTCACTTTCGGATAGTTCATGGGCTTTTCCTTTTGCAATTGTTCTTACAATTTTCTTGTAGTCATCTTCTATTATTTTTATATCTTCTGACGTTGGGGTGAACATTTTGACGTAATTTATAGTGTATAAAAGATTGCTGCCTAGTCCCTTGTCTCGTAGGTAGAAAATCAGTAGTAGCTGTTTTTGTTTTTTCCATAAATTTGAAGAATAAAAATTGAAATTTACTGGCAAAAAATTTTTGACTTCCTCTAGTTCGAGATTTCCCACTACTCGAAATCCTTCTCCATTGGTGAGTTCGTATGGTAATATTTTTAGCTCGATATTTGCATCTGCAAAAGTAGTTTTGGAAGTTCCCCTTTCTCCTAGATTGAAATATCTTTCTCCCAGATGATTTCCCAGTCCGTGTTTATTGACTATCATACCGTAGGTGCTGATGTCGTCAGTGGTAGTCGTGTCTTCTGAATTCAAAATAAAATCCAAAAAGGCTTTTCCTATTAAATTTTTGCCATAATTTTCTATACTGACTGGATCAGTTTTGTCATAAATCTCTACGTCAATCACCTCAATTTCGTTTTATTATCCAAGGCCAATCATAATATATTATTGTATTTTAATCAAATTATATTGACTAAATAGTTTACATGATGTAGACTTGAATCAAGAAGTCTATGAGTTGTAGACTGAGAGGTGAATATATGAAATTTAAAGAACTTACTGAATCTGAAGAAAATTTGGCTAATATAATTTGGGACAATGAGCCGGTAAAATCATCGGAGCTTGTGAAAATGTGCGAAGAAAAATTTGGGTGGAAAAAATCCACTACCTATACGATGTTAAAACGTATTGAGGAAAAGTCTGTATTTAAGAATGAAGATAGCTTGGTGAAATCTCTCATTTCTAAAAATGATTACAATTCCAAAAAGAGCAAATCCTTTTTAGAGGAAAATTTTGGGGGATCCCTTCCTAAATTTCTAACTGCTTTTTCCAAACATAACAAACTTTCCAAAGATGAAATCAATGAGTTGCAAAAACTTATCGATGAGCACAAGGAGGTGGAGTGATGGATAATTTATTTTCAAAAATTTTGGAGATGAGTATAGATGGTAGCTTTGTAATAGCTTTTATTTTTATGATTAGAGTTTTACTTAAAAGAGCACCTAAGATATTTTCTTATGTCCTTTGGGGGATAGTATTTTTACGATTGATTATCCCATTTTCAATTGAGAGTTCTGTTAGCATAATCAAGGTAAGAGACAGAGTTTTTCAAGAAGAAAAGTCAGCTGAGGTGCAGTACACTCCTAGCACCACTTTGGAAAACAATCCTGATTACAATACTTCCTATGAAACTACTTCCAAAGACATACCTGATATAGAAATAGAAATTCCCAAGAAGACAAATATTATTCCTTATATTTGGCTAAGTGGAATTGGATTGTTGGGAATTTATAGCATTTATTCCACTTTGAAATTGTCTGAAAAATTAAAAGATGCAAATTATATTGACGATAATATTTATATAGCTAGAAATATCGATACGGCTTTTGTATTTGGAATAATAAGGCCGAAAATTTATCTTCCTCATGGACTTCAGGAAAATGAAAAGGAATACATATTAAAACATGAGCAGATTCATTTGAAAAGACGAGATCACATTTTTAAATTCCTAGCTTTTGTAATTACTTCTATCCATTGGTTCAATCCTTTGGTGTGGGTGAGTTATTATTTAATGAGTGTAGATATGGAATTATCGTGTGACGAGGCAGTCGTTAGAGAACTAGGGACGAGTATTAAAAAGGATTATTCCAGATCGCTACTTTCTTTTTCCACTGGCAGAAAAATTCTCACAGCTTCTCCCATAGCTTTTGGAGAAAATAATGTAAAGAGTAGGATAAAAAATATTTTACAATACAAAAAACCTAAGTTTTGGATTTTGGTTTTGTGTGTGATTTTGGTTTTGGGGACTATGGTGGGGTGTTTGACGGATTCGCCTAAGATGGAGGAAAATTCCTTAAGTGAAAATACAAATGGCGATAAAGAGGATCCCATTAAGAAAGTAAAAAATTATAAGACTGAAGAAGAGTATGCCAAAGCTTTTATAGAAGAAGATATAAAAAATTTAGAAGAAGAATATTCAAAATCTGATTCTTCAAAGGATATTCGAATTGAAGATTATGAGATTACATCATTTGAATTAATAGATACTTTTGAACATATTATGGACACGCCATTGGAAATGTGGAAATTGGAATACAAATTCAAACCTAATAAATTAGTGGCTCATGCTCCTGGAAATGTTTTGGGAGATGGGTGGCTAAATCGTTTTAGCGAAGTTGAAACTCCTTATTTATTATTTTTAAAAAATGGAGATGATGTAAAATA
>CANRJQ010000079.1:0-5658 GCA_947630985.1 uncultured Clostridia bacterium
CGTTGAGAGTATAATTCTGATGACGTATGGTGGCTCGGAGGACGAACAATAGAAAACTACCACAACGTATAGTGGCTTTCGGTAGAGTTTTGGAGAAAAAATGAGCGAAAAAACACCATTTTTTGCCCCCTGTTTTGAGGGGAATTATAGATGACATAGGGTTATTTGAGTGATGATTAAGAAAAAGTGGAAATTTGAGTTGATAAGATATATAAATTATATTATATATTGTAGAAGACATAGAGCAGTAAAACATGAACTATAGGGAGAGTCGAACATATTTTTTTATTTTAGGATATGTCGTTTTGTGTAGACCTAAACTACTATAAAGTTTTGGTTAGGATTATAGTGTCAAATTTAAATTAATTTTATAGAGTGCAAATACTGTTCTCATTTCTAGAATAGATTTTTTGAACTTGCCCTATATATATTATGATGCGTAATCCTTTCCGAAGCTTGATAATTTGGAAAGGTTTTTTGTATACAATTAAATAATGAAGGGATGATAAATAAATGAATATAAAGATAAATGAGTATACCCTACCAATGAAGAAATCAGGGCCGTACGGAATTACTGTAGGACATGATGGAGCTATATGGTTTACAGAAAATGGAGGTAATAGAATAGGAAGAATTTCATTAGACGGTAAAATCACAGAATATGCAGTTCCAACTCTAGATGCAGGACTATCAATTATAGCGATGGGAACTGATGGTCACTTATGGTTTACAGAATATAAAGCAAATAAGATAGGAAAAATTACAATGGAAGGTGAAATCACAGAATATGATTTGCCAACTGCAACTGCAGGACCATATGGAATAGCTTTAGGCTCTGATGGTGCAATGTGGTTTACAGAGATTACTGGTAACAAAATTGGAAGAATTACTAACGATGGAGAAATCAATGAATATAATTTACCTAGTAAAGGCTCATTTCCCTCAATAATAACATTAGGACCGGATGAAGCACTTTGGTTTACAGAAAACCAAGGTAACAAAATAGGTAGAATCACTTTATCTGGAGATATAGCTGAGTTTAATATACCTACTACAGGCTCTGGACCAGTAGGTATCTGTGCGGGTCATGATGATGCTCTATGGTTCGCAGAAATAATCGGTAATAAGATAGGTAGAATCGATATAAAAGGTGAATTTTCTGAGTATCCACTTCCGACAGCTAATGCGAAACCACATGGAATAATATCAGGCAAAGATGGTGATATATGGTTTACAGAGTGGGGAAAGAACCAGATTGGAAGGATTACATCATTCGGAAAGATTGTGGAGTATCCTATCCCTACACCAAGTTCAGAACCACACGGTCTTGTTTTTGGACCAGATGGGGCTATTTGGTTTGCCGAGGAGGCAAATAAAATAGGCTGTTTAGTTTATTAAAGTTATATCGGTTTAAAGATGAAATAGGTGACGAAGAGTATGATAAATTGAAAGGAGCAGATATTTTATGAAAGGACCAGATAAGAATAAGCTTTATCCAAATGAAAATATCAAAACGGTTTGTTATATAAGTAATTTACCGAAAAGACCCAATGTAGAGATTGGGGATTACACCTACTATAGTGATAATAAAAAGTCCCCTGAGAAATTTTATGAAAATATTGAACATCATTATGAATTTCTAGGAGATAAACTTATAATAAGAAAGTTCTGTGCCATTGCTGAAGGTGTTAAGTTTGTTATGAATGGTGCAAATCACAGAATGGATGGAATTACAACCTATCCCTTTAATATCTTTGGTAGTGGATGGGAAAAGGTGACTCCTACAATAGAACAACTTCCTTTTAAGGGCGACACAGTGATTGGTAATGATGTCTGGGTAGGTCAAAATGCAACTATTATGCCAGGAGTTAGAATAGGTGATGGTGCCATAATTGCTGCTAACTCAACAGTAGTAAAAAATGTTGAACACTATACAATATATGGGGGAAATCCAGCAAGATTTATCAAAAAACGCTTTAGTGATGAAAAAATTGAATTATTGCTAAAGCTTCAATGGTGGAATTGGGATGAAGAAAAGATTTTTAATAATCTTGAAATGCTAACATCCGAAGCAGGATTAGAGCAATTAATGAAAAACCTTTAGACTCGGGGCACTCTACTCCATACGGTAACTTGAGGGTTTTATTGTTTGCAATTTTAAAAGTTGTAAGACATAAATATGGATAGGTTGTCTATAGGGATTAAAACTGAAATCTTTTAAACTAACGTTTATATTTAGGAAATATGCTGTGCCACCAAGGGGTACTAGATTCTTACGACATCTTTATCTTTGTTGTAACCTCAAGGCACCGTGAAAGCATTTGTTTACTAACCAAAAACTAATAGAAAAAGAGAAAATAGCATTGGCAAATAATCTTTTTAGGGGATTTCAAAAGTATTTTATATGAGAAGATGAAAAGAGAGATGTAAAACTTGAACCGTAATAACAATCTAGGATGATAACTCACAAAAATTAATAGATTTAGAAAACCTATTTCCAATTGAAACATATGTTCTGTTAATGTATAATAGCTTTAAGAAAATCATACATTTAAAAGACATTTGAAGTAGGTGACAAAGATTATGAAGAATAGAATATATATTGCGATTGATTTAAAATCATTTTATGCTTCAGTAGAGTGTGTAGATCGAAAACTTGATCCCTTGACTACAAATCTAGTTGTGGCAGATGCAAGCCGTACAGAAAAAACGATTTGTCTTGCTGTAACGCCATCTCTTAAAGCCTATGGAATTTCTGGTAGGGCGAGGCTATTTGAAGTAGTACAAAAAGTAAAGGAAATAAATGCATTACGATTATCAAAAGCACCAGGACGAGTTTTTTCTGGTGCATCCTATGACGATATTGAAGTAAAATCTTCACCCAATATCGCTTTAGATTATTTAATTGCGACGCCAAGAATGGGGCGTTACATCGACGCGAGCAAGCAAATTTATGAAATATATTTAAAATACATTGCACCTGAAGATATTCACGTCTACTCTATTGACGAAGTATTTATTGATATTACAAATTACTTAAATACTTACAAACTTACAGCTCACGAGCTAGGAACAAAAATGATTTTGGACATTTTTAACTCTACAGGTGTTACGGCTTCAGCAGGAATTGGAACAAATTTATACTTAGCTAAAATTGCAATGGATATCCAAGCAAAGCGAATTCCAGCAAATAAAAGTGGTGTCAAGATAGCCGAATTAGATGAAATGAGTTACCGACGCTTGCTATGGTCACATCGACCATTAACAGATTTTTGGCGCATTGGAAATGGTTATGCTAAAAAGCTAGAAAAAAGAAGCCTATTCACTATGGGGGACATTGCAAGATGTTCTATTGGAAATTCTAATGATTACCACAACGAAGATTTATTATACAAATTATTCGGCATCAATGCAGAGTTGCTAATAGATCACGCTTGGGGCTGGGAGCCTTGTACTATTGCTGATGTTAAAGCATATAAGCCAAAGGCAAATAGTATTAGCTCAGGACAAGTACTTCAATATGGCTACACATTTGACAAAGCAAAACTAATCGCAAGAGAAATGACTGATTTGCTTGTACTTGATTTAGTGAGTAAAAATTTGGTGACGGATCAAATGGTTTTGAGGGTTGGATATGATGTAGATAATATGAAAAATCCAAAATTAATTAACTCTTACAAGGGCGAAATTAAAATCGATCACTTTGGACGCGCTGTCCCTAAGTCGTCTCATGGGAGCATAAACCTGGGAGGCCACACCTCTTCCACAAAGCTGATTATGGATGGGGTCACAAGACTATTTGAGCGCATTGTCAATAGAAATCTTCTTATTAGGAGAGTTAATATTACAGCTAATCACATCGTCTATGAAAGAGAAGTTTTAAAAACAGAAAAGATAGAACAATTGAATTTCTTTATGACAGACTCTTTATCTGAAAGAATAAAAGAAGAGGAACTTCAACGAGAAAGAAATATTCAAAAAGCAATTCTAGCAATAAAAAATAAATATGGAAAAAATGCCATTTTAAAAGGAATGAATTTCGAAGAAGAAGCTACTACAATAGATAGAAATAGGCAAATCGGAGGTCATAAAGCATGACGAAAGGATATGACGATATTATAAATTTACCCAGACATGTATCCAAGAGAAGACCCCAAATGCCAGTAATCAACAGAGCCGCTCAGTTTTCTCCCTTTGCTGCACTTACGGGTCATGATGCCTCAATAAAAGAAACTGCAAGATTGACTAGCGAAAGAATAGAATTAGATGATAATATGAAAGATGCTTTAGACTATAAATTACAAATTATAGCAAATCATCTTGGACATTCATTCAAGGTGAAAATTACTTATTTTAAACCAGATGAGAAAAAGGACGGCGGTTCTTACGTCACATATAACGGTATAGTCAAAAAGATAGATGAATATAAAAAGAATATTCTCATGATAGACGGAGTAGAGATTAGTATTAAAGAAATCATCAACATAGATTGGTGAAATTAAGTAAAATAAAAGTGGTGATATTATGATATGTGAAAAACTAGATATTTGTGGTGGATGCACTTATCCCCACGACGATTATCCAAAATCTCTAGAAGGAAAACAATCCTATATTGAAAATCTATTTAACCAAGAAGTAGAACCCATAATAGGAATGGACTACCCATACTATTATCGAAACAAAGTTCACGGAGCATTCTCTTATGATAGAAAAAATATCTTGATGGGGAAGTTTGAAGAAGGCACCCATAATGTTTTTGAGATAGAAGATTGCTTAATAGAAGACATAAAGGCACAAAAAATTAATAAATCTGTAAAAGAACTTGTAAAATCCTTTAGATGGAGCATTTATGATGAAGATACAAAAAAGGGATTGGTTAGATCTACATTGGTTCGAGTAGGGAAAAAGTCAGGAGAAATACTACTTACAATCGTCTTATCCAATACAAAAGTCCCATCGAAGAATAATTTTGTAAAAGAGATTATAAAACTACATCCAGAAATCAAAAGTGTAGTTTTTAATATAAATGACCGAAATACAAGTTTGATATTAGGTCAAAAAGAAATGGTTTCATACGGAAGCGGATATATTTTCGATAATCTACTGGGATTATCGTTTAGAATAAGCTCCCAAAGCTTTTACCAAGTCAATTCCAAAATGACAGAAGTTCTATATAAAAAGACACTAGAATTTGCAGATTTAAAAGGCGATGAGACAGTCCTGGACGCATATTGTGGAATCGGAACGATCAGTTTATACATCGCAGGATATTGTAAAAAAGTTTATGGAGTAGAGTACAACAAAGAGGCCATTAAAGATGCAATCTTCAATGCCAAAATCAATAAGATTAAAAATGCCTATTTCACAGCATCAGACACCGGACTGTATATCAATAAATTACTATCTGATAAAATAAAAATAGACGTAGCAATAGTAGACCCCGCAAGATCCGGGCTAGACGAAAATGCAAAATACGGATTATTAAACTTAAATCCAGAAAAAATAGTATACGTTTCTTGTAATCCCGATGCATTGAAAGAAGATTTAAAAGTTTTAGAAGAAAAATATAAAGTGGTTAAAATGCAGCCCGTGGACTTATTCCCTTGGACAAGTCATATGGAGTGTGTCGTTTTGATGTCAAGGAGATAGACACAAAAA
>CANRJQ010000080.1:0-5642 GCA_947630985.1 uncultured Clostridia bacterium
GTTAAGACTCCTGTACTAGATGAAAATGGAAATCAACTTACCGTAGAACTTGATTCCCAAAACAAATGGGAAGGAACGTCCACCTGTAGCAGTTCAACTATACGGAAATGGATTTGCCATAGGTGATGCAAAAGCCATTACTGATAACGAAGTCGTCACTTGGAATGTTCCAGTTACCAATATTCTTGGAGATACTATGGAGTACACCGTAAAAGAAGTGGCTGTTCCTGAAAATTATTTTGCGACTTATACTAGAGTTGAGAATGAATTTACTATAACGAACACATCTTCTGAAGCTGGAACCGTGGGAATTACCCTAAACTGGGTGGACAATGACAACGCATCTATTACAAGACCTGATATTGTCACTGTAAGTTTGCAAAGAAATGACGGAGAATTATTTACTAGAAATTTTGCAGTAGACAAAGTTAACGACACGCAAGAGTTATCATTTACAGGCATGCCAAGATACAATCCTGTTACAGGGGAAGAATATTCTTACGTATTGTCTATTAATAGTATTCCTGAATATAGCTCCGTAGTAGACCAAGAAACTAAAACTATTACCAATTCCTTGAAGGGATTGGCTAGCGTAAGCATGAATAAGATTTGGCGCAGTGATCTTAATGAAAATAGTGGATACGAAGCAACTTTTGAATTGATGCAAAATGGAAATAGTATGAGCCCAGAAAAGAGGATTACTTTAACTGGTAATGTACAAAATGGTTTTAGTGCTGAGTATATCTTTGATAATTTAGAAAAATATGACTCTGATGGAGTAGCTTATAAATACGATATCGAAGAAATTGCTCCAGCAGATGACGATGGATTTACCAGAGAGAAAACTTCGGGATCCATTGGATATGACTATGTATTTATAAATACTAAAGCTTACGAGCTTGCTGAAGGTAGTTTCTCTATAAAGAAAGTAGATTTCAAGACGAAGGCTCCTTTGGGAGGTGTGAAATTTGAACTTCTGGATTTCTTCACTAAAAATGTAGTAAGAGAAAATTTAGTTTCAAATGCAGATGGGATTATTCTTATAGAAGATTTAGTTGAGGGAGATTATCTACTTCGAGAAGTAGAAGCTCTTCCTAATTATGTAAATCTAGAAGCTTACTTTTCAGTAGTAGTAGATCACGATGGAAATGTTACCATTGATGGAACGCATGCTTCCACAGATGAGCCATTTGAAATAGTCAATGTTTCAAAGAATCATCATCTAGTACTTCAAAAGACCGACTTGGAAAGAAAAGTATTGCCTGGTGCAGAATTTGCTTTATTTGATGAAGATGAAAGCTTTGTGGGAGATTATATTACAGATGAAAATGGCTTAATTGTTTTAGAAAACCTAGAGATAGGCAAGTACAAAATTAAAGAGACGACTCCACCTACAGGATATAACATCATAGGAGACGGAGAATATTCATTTGAATACACGGGCAATAACATTATCCAAATACACGTAGCTAATACAGCCCAAGCACCTACTACAACTTCTGTAAAGGTGTCTAAGATATGGGAAGGCCTAGAAGGACCAGCTCCTAATATTCAAATTAGACTACTTGCAAATGGAGTAGAAGCAGACAGGGTTATCCCACAACGCCACAACCACCTACGATTGTACTTCCTGGACTATTCGGTTCCACAAGTGTAATTGAAAAAGAGATATTTATAGAACCTGATTATGACGAGGTCAAAGTTCACATGGCTTATATATTCGGATATCCTGAAGGTACAGTTATGCCTAATGGAAATATGACTAGGGCAGAAGCTGCAGCCATGATAAGTCGACTTAAAAATTATCCTCTTGCAGATTCCAGCGAGCCTAAGTTTACTGATACTCCAAGTGGCTGGTATAATGCTGTAATTAACGCGGTAGTAAAAGCAGGAGTGATGAAAGGTTATCCAGATGGCAGCTTTAAACCACAAAATCCAATAACAAGAGGGGAATTCGCCCAAATGTTAATGCCGATTGATGTGAACAAATCTGGCACAGCGCCATTTGATGATGTGAAGGGGCACTGGGCTGAAAAGGCTATAAATCAAGCATATGCAAATGGAAGAATCCAAGGTTATCCAGACGGAACCTTCAAACCAAACAATCCGATAACTAGAGCAGAAGCGGCTACTATTTTAAACAGAATGTTTGAAAGAAAGGTTACTGAAGAAGGAATGAGGAAACACAGAAATGAAATCCACAAATTTACAGACTTGACAACTGAACACTGGGGATATTATGAACTAGTGGAAGCTGCTAATAGTCACGTTTATGTGCGCATGAGAAAAGGTGCAATAGATGAAAGATGGATTGAATTGATAAAATAATTTGAAATTTGAACAACAAAAATCCACGACGATTCGTCGTGGATTTTACATTATCGGCTATATTTTATCCTAGATTTGAATATTAGTTTTTTTCTTTCGCCAAACACTCTTTGCATGTGCCTTTTAAGAATATATCTTGGCTAGTGACTTCGTAATCGCCTATTTCGCTTGTATCTATTTCTACAGCTTTAATATTTAAGTCCTCTATCTTATTGCATTTATTGCAAATAAAGTGGGCGTGATTTTCCATTATCATATCGTAGTGGACTTCGTTATTGTCTATATTTACTTCTTTTATTATTTCTTTATTCAAAAATAATTTTAAGTTGTTGTATACAGTTGCCTTTGAAATTGTAGGTAACTTTTTGGACAAATCTATATAAATTTTGTCAGCTGTAGGGTGTACGTTGTTTTGCATTAAATATTCTAACATTAAAATTCTTTGTGAAGATGCGCGGATTCCGTGTTCTTCTAAGAATATCCCATAATTTTTGTACACTGTTTTCACCTCGCTAATCTAAAATAAGAATGAGTTTAAATTTTATAACAATATTATATTAGGAAAATGTAAAATTGTCAAACACTGTATTTCTCTGATTTAATGAAATTTTTACAACTTAGATACACAAATCTGATATACTCTTATTTGGGAGGATTTATTGTGAAAAGAAAATTACACATTATATCATTTGACGGTTTATCCAAAGTGGATATGGATTATTTAAAGGAAAAACCTAATTTTAAACGCCTTTTGGATGGAGCTTCATATTCTTTTGAAGTGGAAAGTGTTTATCCCACACTCACTTATCCTGCTCATACATCCATAACCACAGGATGTTATCCTAATCGTCATGGGATTGTTAACAATACATTGAAGCAACATCTTCGCAAGAGACCGGATTGGCATTGGTATGCGAAGGATATTAAATGCAAAACCTTTCAAGAACTGGCTACGGAAAATGGATATAGGGTTTTGTCTTTACTTTGGCCCGTAAGTGCTGGGGCGAAAATTGAATATAATTTGCCGGAGATATTTTCCAATCGCCCTTGGTCGAATCAAATCGTAGTGTCTCTTATGAGTGGATCTAAGAGATTTCAACTAGATTTATTTATGCGACATTCACAAATACTAGATGGGATAAGACAGCCAAATCTAGATAACTTTACTCATTTGAATTATATTTACTCCTTGATAAATTACAAACCTGATGTCAGTATGGTTCATTTTATTGAGTTAGATTCCAACAGGCACGATTATGGTTTTAATTCTATCCAAGCTAGAAAGGCTTTGGATAGGCATGATTTGAGACTGGGAGAGATTTTGGACGTAGTAGAACTTAGTGGCGAAGAAGATAATACGACGATAATCGTATTGGGTGATCACAGCAGCAAGGATGCAAAAAATATAATATTTTTAAATACCATCTTTAAAAAGCACGGACTTATAAAAACAGATAGACTGGGTCAGATTATCGACTACGATGTGATTGCAAAAGAAGCAGGTGGCTCTTCGTATATTTATACTGATGGAAATTATTCTTTTGAAAAGATTAGAAATCTTATCGAATCGGAACTACCTGAAGAAGCAATCGAAGCGTACTTCACAGGTGAAGAAGCATCTGTGCTGGGAGCTGATGGGGAATGT
The DNA here is from genome assembly GCA_947630985.1 of uncultured Clostridia bacterium. GTDB lineage: Bacteria > Bacillota > Clostridia > Tissierellales > Peptoniphilaceae > Neofamilia. The sequence continues at coordinate 3,974 of CANRJQ010000080.1, forward strand.
TTTATGATGGTGGAGGCAGGACTAGATTATCTTTTTGAAGATGGATTGGCGCCGAAAGCTTTTATGACGACAGCAGAGCTTGTGGATACGGATATTTTATTCCACACCAACAATCACGGATACAGTCCGTATTTGAAAAAAGATTATGAGACGGTATTTATTGCAAAGGGTGCGGGTATTAAAGAAAATATAAATATAGGCAAGATGAAACTCGTCGACGAAGGTCCCACCTTTGCTAGAATTTTGGGGTTGGACTTGGGGGATGTGGACGGTAGAGTGTTGGAAGAAATTTTGACAGGAGAATGATATGGAAAGATTGATTAAATCAGTATCAAAAAAGGAGCGGAGCTGGATTTTGTACGATTGGGCAAATTCAGCATACTCCATGACAGTGACTTCAGCCATACTTCCCATTTATTTTAGTTCCATGGTTACGGCAGCGGGACATACTGGGGAAGCTGCAACTATTTATTGGGGATATACCAATTCATTTGCATCTATTTTAGTAGCTATTTTGAGTCCCGTTTTAGGCGGACTTGCGGATCACATGGGAATGAAGAAAAAGCTTTTTACAATATTTTCTTTTATGGGGATTTTGTTTACTGGGGCTTTGGCTTTGATTCCATTTGGAGTTTGGGTGCCTTTGATGATAACTTATGTCCTTACTGTATTAGGATTTTCTTTGGGGAATGTATTTTATGATTCATTTCTGACTGATGTTACCACCGAGGAGAGAATGGACAAGATTTCTACTATGGGATTTGCCTTTGGGTATATTGGCTCTACTATTCCTTTTATAATCTGTATGCTCTTTGTGGTTTTGGCCCAGATGGGCAAGATTCCAATTTCTGTAGTGACTGCATCTAAGATATCTTTCGTGCTGACGGCGATTTGGTGGTTTATATTTACCTTGCCAATGTATAAAGATGTGGAGCAAGTTCACGGAATTTATGGTGAAAAGTTCAGTGTATTGGACAGCATAGTCAATTTGGGAGCTAGCTTTAATAAGATTCGCCAAAACAAGAGAGTATTTTATTTTTTATTAGCGTATTTCTTTTATATAGACGGAGTGGATACGATAATAAAAATGGCCACCAGTTATGGAACGGCCTTGGGTCTTAGCTCTACTGTGTTATTATTAGTTTTATTATTTACTCAATTCGTAGCCTTTCCCTTTGCAATTTTGTATGGGAAAATGGCCGAAAAATATGGTGCTAAGAATATGATTTATGTAGGAGTATTTGTCTATACGATTATTTGTATCTATGCCTATTTTATTAAGTCGGAAATAGATTTTTGGATACTTGCGTTTCTAGTCGGTACGAGCCAAGGAGGGATTCAAGCCATTAGCAGATCCTACTTCGCTAGTATGATTCCCAAGGAAAATTCCAACGAATACTTCGGATTTTATAATATCTTTGGAAAATTCGCAGCAATTATGGGTCCGTTTTTAGTAAGCTTCACAACCCAAGTAACAGGAGACGTAAGAAATGGCGTATTTAGTTTAATAGTGCTGTTTATTGTGGGTATAATATTTTTATTAATAGAAAGAAGAAACAATAAGTCTGTTAGTTAATAGTTGACAATTAACAGTTGACAGTTGACAGTTGGCTGCGCCTTGCACCTACGGTGCTTTTAACGTACAGCGTACAACGGACAATGTACAGTG
>CANRJQ010000081.1:0-5295 GCA_947630985.1 uncultured Clostridia bacterium
CTCCTATAAAAATTATTTATACTAATATTAAAATCATTAATTTGATTAATGTAATATACGATGATAATATCACATTAATGAAAATTTTCATATACAAAATGGAGGTAATTAACATGAGAGTAATTAATACTAGTGAAGTAGTGCCAGTAATAAGAGAGCTTGCGATGAAGGCTTGTTACGAGCTTGATGAAAACGTTATAGATTCGTACAAAGAAACGCTGAAAAAGGAAGAGTCTCCTTATAGTAGAGAAACATTGGAATTATTAATAGAAAATGCCGAATTAGCAAAAAGGGAACAAGTTGCAGTTTGTCACGATACAGGAACATCTGTAGTAATTTTGGAAATTGGACAAGAAGTTGCTTGGGAAGGTGAAAGCCTAATCGATCAAGTAAATGAAGGTATTAGACAAGGATATGCAGATGGATATCTTAGAAAGTCGATCGTTAGAGATCCACTAAATAGAGTAAATACTGAAGATAATACTCCTGCGGTTATACATACTGAAATAGTACCAGGTTCAGATGTCAAGATAACTGTTATGCCAAAAGGTGGCGGCAGTGAGAATATGGGAACATTCACTACTTTGGTACCAGCAGATGGCGTTGAAGGCGTTAAAAAGTTTGTACTTGATTCCATAAAACAAGCAGGTGGAAAGACTTGTCCTCCGATAATTGTTGGTGTAGGAATTGGTGGAACTATGGATAAAGCGACATGGATTTCTAAGAAAGCTCTTTTGAGACCGATTGGCGAATCTCATCCAGATGAGTATTATGCAAATCTAGAAAAAGAATTATTGGAAGAGATTAACGACTTAGGAATAGGTACACTAGGAATGGGCGGAACAGTAACAGCTTTGGATGTGCATATAGAGTACTATCCATGCCATATAACGGCTCTACCTGTGGCGGTAAACTTACAATGTCACGCTAGTAGGCATGCTAGCAAAACATTATAATTAGGGGGTATATAATGAAAACATATAATGTAAACTTGCCAATCACAAAAGAGATGGCAAAAACTTATGAAATTGGAGATATCTTATACTTAACAGGTGACGTTTATACAGCAAGAGACGCAGCTCATAAGAGAATTGAAAATACGTTAAAAGAAGGTGGCGAGCCACCAATAGACTTTAAAGATCAAACAATTTTTTATGCTGGACCTTGTCCTACTAAGCCGGGTAGAAGTATGGGATCTATAGCACCTACAACTAGTATGAGAATGGATCACTTCGTAGAAATGACTTTCCAACTTGGTATGAATGCCATGATTGGAAAGGGAGATAGAGCTGATTATGTAGCAGATCTTTGTAAAAAATATGGCGGATTATACTTATTAAGTATAGGTGGTGCATCTGCAATGATATCGGAACAAGTTAAAACTTGTGATGTAGTTGCATATGATGACCTAGGCACAGAATCTATCAAAAGATTACGCGTGGAAAATCTAAGAGTGATTGTGGGAATTGACACTAATGGTAATGTATTCCAAGATCGAGAAATTGCTAAATACAAAAAAGTGAACGAATAGGGAGGATTATAATGTCTCAAATGACAATTACCATAATTATATTCTTGATTGCAATAGTACTATTTGTAACTGAAAAATTGCCGATAGCTACTACTGCTATAGTAACAGCTTTAGCACTATTCATTTTCGGAATAATTGATAGCAAAACGATGTTTGGCAGTTTAATCAATTCAAATATCATTTTGATTTTGGCAATGTGCGTAATTGGTGAAGCGTTTTTTAAAACAGGGATGGCATATAAAACGGGAGAACTGATAACGAAGTATGCCAAAAATGAAACGAGTCTTATAATTTTGATAATGACTGTAGGCGGAGTGATGTCAGGACTCCTTTCAAACTCAGGAACTGTCGCTGTACTTCTTCCAATTGTCTTAGGTATTGCAAAGAAAATGAAGACATCTCCATCAAAATTCCTAATACCCCTGACAGCTGCGGCAACGATAGGGGCAAATATCTCCTTGATTGGTTCGCCAGGAAACTTAATTGCAAAAGCAGGATTAGAAGCAGCTACTAATGGAGAATTGACTTTTGGTTTTTTCGAATATAGTAAAATTGGTATACCTCTTTTAGCAGCAACGATAATCTATATGGCACTTATTGGAGCAAAAAAACTTCCGGATAGAGAACCTTTATCCCATGTAGATACAGATTTAGATTATAGCAATATACCAAGCTGGCATGGAACTGTTACATTGGCGATATTGTTATTGAGTGTAGCTGCAATGGTATTTGAGGACGTAATAGGAATACCACTTCATATTAGTGCAACTATAGGAGCTATAGTATTGGTTGTTTTAGGAATACTAAATGAAAAAGAAGCATTTGCTTCCTTTGAAATGACCACAGCATTTCTAATAGGATTTATGCTACCTGTTTCAAATGCATTAGAAACAACTGGCGTGAGTCAATTAATAGTAGATGGAGTAGTGAAGTATGCTGGAGGATTAAATCCAATATTCATTATTGCGATTTTATATATAATAACAAATATCATGACGCAATTTATGTCAAATACGGCTGCGTGTGCATTGCTAGTTCCTATAGGAGCGACTATAGCACAAGGACTTGGAGCTGACCCAAGATCGGCAATTATGGCGGTGTTTATAGCAAGTTCTGTTGCAGTAGCGACGCCCCTTGCTATACCTGCAAATGCGATGGTAATGGAACCTGCAGGATATAAATTTAAAGACTTCGCTATCACAGGAATACCACTAATGGCAATTAATTTTGTATTAAGTATGATACTCTTACCAATATTTTATCCGTTTTTTCCATAAAATATAAATTTTATTATTTTGAAATCTCTAACTTTAAAAAAGGTTAGAGATTTTTGTTTTTAACTTATGGATTATAAATTTCTTCTAAATATATTGACTTACTAATCTAAAAGTAGTATTATATGCGTAGATAATCATATGAACAAACATTCATATTTAATAGGAGGTCATTTATGAAAAAATCTTATAGATTAGAAGAATTAGGATGCGCTAACTGCGCTCAAAAAATGGAAAGTGCAATTTCCAAAATAGATGGTGTAGACGAGGTAAAAATAAATTTTATGACTAGCAAAATTAGAATTACAGCAGATGATGAAAAGTTTGATGATGTATTAAATCTTGCTCAACAAGAAATTACTAAACTAGAGAGGGATTGCAAAATTGTTTTCTAATATTAATCTTACTAAGCACCAAAAAGAAGATTTGATTAAAATAATATCTGCTGCATTTCTTTTGGTTTTGGCTGTCGTATTGGATGTGAATTTTTATATTAAGCTGACTCTTTTTCTGATGTCCTATTTTATTGTGGGGGGAGAGGTGTTATTGACTGCCTTACATAATATTAGACATGGACAAGTCTTTGATGAAAATTTTCTTATGGGAATTGCTACTATAGGAGCTTTGGCTTTGGGAGAGTACGCTGAGGCTGTTTTTGTTATGCTGTTTTATGCAGTGGGAGAACTTTTCGAATCCATAGCTGTAGGTAGAAGCAGAAAATCTATCCAAACTCTATTGGAATATGCACCGGAAGAAGCAAGGGTGATGAGAAACGGCGAAGAAGAAATTGTAGATCCTGAAGAAGTTTCTAAGGGCGAAACGATATTAGTCTATGCAGGAGAGAAAATTCCCCTAGACGGAACTATTCTAGATGGAAAATCTGCTCTTAATATGGCGTTTTTGACTGGTGAATCAGCACCCATTGATGTCAACGTGGGAGATGCAGTACACAGTGGATCTATAAATATCAGCGGCGTTTTAAAAATCGAAGTAACAAGTGAATTTGAAGATTCTACAATCTCAAAAATTTTAGAACTAATAGAAGAATCTACGGAGAAAAAATCCGTTTTGGAAAATTTCATCACTAGATTCGCTAGATATTACACACCGGCAGTTGTATTTGCAGCTCTTGCACTTGCTTTTTTGCCACCACTTATAATTGGCGGAGGATTTTCAAAATGGATTGAGAGAGCTTTGATATTCTTAGTAGTTTCTTGTCCTTGCGCTTTAGTAGTGTCCGTTCCTTTGACGTTTTTTGGAGGAATCGGAAGGGCGTCTAACAATGGAATTTTGGTAAAAGGCTCTAACTATCTAGAAGCTCTTTCTATGGTGGATACATTTGTCTTTGACAAAACTGGAACGCTTACTGAAGGGTCTTTTGAAATCGCAGAAACAATCTCATACAGTGATGAAAACTGGAAGGAACTTGCTGGATCTTTGGAAAGTTATTCCAATCATCCTATTGCAGATTCAATTATGAATTCCTTTGGCTCAGAATTTTCCAAAGATATGACAGACGTAGAAGAAATTCACGGAATGGGTCTTGTGGGAAAATACAATGGAAAAACTATTGCCGCTGGAAATGACAAACTAATGGAAAAGTTTGGACTCGAATCAGTGGACGTAAAAACCATTGGAACAAAAGTAAATGTCATAATAGATGAGAAGTTAGCCGGGATATTTATTATCTCTGATAAGATAAAAGACGAATCCAAAATGGCCTTGGAAAATATTAAACAAAAAGGCATCTCTGAGTTGATTTTATTGACAGGAGACAAAAAGGAAGTAGCTCAAGATGTAGCTAGTAAACTGGGAATAGACAAAATAAATTCTGAGCTTTTACCTGACGAAAAGGTTTTGCATTTTGAAGAAATTTTAGAACAAAAAGAAAAAAATAAAATGGTAGCCTATGTAGGAGATGGGATAAATGACGCTCCAGTTTTGGTAAGGTCTGATGTGGGAAGAGCCATGGGAGCGGTGGGAAGTGACGCGGCTATTGAAGCTGCGGATATAATATTGATGGACGATGAAATTTCTAAAATTCCACTAGCCATAGACATCGCAAAGAAAACTGTAAAAATCGCAAGACAAAATGTCATTCTCGCCCTCGGTGTAAAATTTGGAATTATGATTTTAGGAGTATTCGGAATAGCCACAATGTGGATGGCGATTTTCGGAGACGTAGGTGTTATGGTTTTGGCAGTATTAAATTCCATTAGAACTATGAAATAAAAAGGCAGTGTACAGTTTACAGAGTACAGTGTACAGTTGGCTGCGCCCTTCGTAGAATTGTGCTGATAAGTTGTATGGTTTGAATATAAAAAATATTGAAATTGACATATAAAATATCTGTTTGGATATTTGCTTCAGGATTGTAGATGAGGCATTGTATGCTTCTTAAAGTAAAACATCTTCACTGGTTTTGCCAAAAAATATTTAACATTTACTCCAGGAAAAACCCTGGAGGTTTTTCTTTGATAAATTGTAACT
>CANRJQ010000082.1:0-5237 GCA_947630985.1 uncultured Clostridia bacterium
AAATAAATGGTATTCCGTCCATTTCAACTTTGTTAGAATCTACCATATAGGAGTCTTCTCCCACTGTAAAAGAAATTTTTAAATATTTTTTCACCACAGGTGCTTTCACAACTGCTGGTTCTTTACTAACTTCTTTTGCACCTGGCTGTCTATCTACATTGCTGTCGTCGATAGCATTTTCCCGGTGAACAGGAGTCTCTTGTGGTTTTTCCACTTCTGGTTCTTTTACTTCTTCAACAGGTTTTGGCTCTGGTTCTGGAGCTGGTTCTGGTTTTGTAACCTCCACCGGAGGTTTTGGAGCTGGTCCAGGACCTCAAGCTGCGTCTAGTTTTTGTGCAGGTAGAAAACCAACCAATAAAATTGCGCCTAAGAAAATTGCAAGTATTGATTTTTTTGCTTTCATAATAAATCTCCTCTTAATTAAATATTTTTGTTAATATAAATATTATTATAGCATGTTTAATCTAAATTACTATATTTATAAAAAATTAACTTATAAATCTTTAATGCTCATCTTCTCAATCTCAGCTTCTTTGTCAATTTTCTTTCTATTAGATCTATACATCAAAAATGTAATTAATGAAAAAATCAAAAACACAAGTGCAAACATAAACCTTGCGAATGGAAAAAGTTCTTCATTTTTTTCATAAAAGATAATCCAAATCGCATGTAAAATAGCCGCAATTGGGATTAAGAGCCCAAAATATTTATTCTTTTTTCTAGATAAATAATTTTGTAACATAAACGGCGCAACAAGGGTAGCGAAAAGTTTAAATATATTTAAAATTGTACCAAGAAAAATCATTACTTTATCTCCTTTTCTAATTGATAAATTTACAAATCTTTAATGCTCATCTTTTCTATTTCGGTTTTACTTTTATATTTTTTCCTGCTTAATTTATAAATCAAAATCATCAAAGCTGCTGGAGTGTATGATAAAATTATAGATATCAATAAAGTTGTTAACCTTTCTAATCTCGTCACATCCTGAAACACAGCTATGTTTAAGAATATTACGCTTCCTATTATTCCAAATGTTATAGGCAATATCCAACCTAAGTATTTGTTTTCTCTTGTAGATAAAAAAATCTGTAATAGAGATGGAATAATTAATATCATGGGAAAAATTATTAGAGTTACTGTCAATTCCCCTACTCCTAATCTACTCATCATCTCTCCCCCTTTGCTTTTTATATTCCTTTACTAATATCTTGGAGGTTTCAAAATCCAATTTGTCATCTAGTGCTAAGCGTTTAATTAAATTCACATAGGAATCTTGCTCGGTACTTTCGTTGATTTCAATTTTTTGAATTAGCCTATCGAGTCTCAGCCTGACTGTAGGATATGTGACTCCATATTCTTTTGCAATTTCTTTTAAAGAGCCTGATGCTAAAATAAAATTTTTAATAAATGCTACGTCTTCGTCTTCTAGGTTTATCATCCATTCAGGTACAATTTCTATCGCCACATCCAGCACTTCCTTTAATTATATTTAGTATAAGCTTTAACTTTATTAAAGTTAATCTTTATGTTAACTTAAATAAAATTCAAATTTATAAATTTAAAAAATATTTTCAAAAAACTGTTGACATAATTTTGAAAGTGTTGTATTCTTTAGTTAGTTACTTGAGTGACTAAGTGATTAATTCGAATGAGGGAGGTAATCATGCAATTTAATCAAGACAAACCCATTTTCGTCCAAGTGGCAGATGCTATTGAAAATCAGATATTAGACGGCCTTTTAAAACCAGAAGACCAAACACCATCTACAAATGATTTTCAAAAAGTTTATCAGATAAATCCAGCTACAGCGAGAAAAGGGCTGAACTTACTTGTAGATGAAGGAATTTTGTACAAAAAGCGTGGCATGGGCATGTTTGTATCGGAGGACGCAATGGAAAAAATCAGCAATAAAAGACAGAAGGAATTTTTCAATAATCATATACCTGAATTAATAAAAGAAATTAAGAGATTAAATATTCCTATGGAAAAATTAATTGAGGAGATAAAAAAAATGGAAAAGGAGGAAGATCATGATTAAATTAGAAAGTATTTCCAAATCTTTTGGAAACAAAATTGTATTAGATGGCATTACGACTACTTTTGAAAAAGGTAAAATCTATGGATTGCTTGGTAGAAACGGCGCAGGTAAAACTACTCTACTTAGAATTCTTTCAAATTTGATTTTAAATTATAATGGAACAGCTAGTCTAAATGGCATAGAAATTAGAGAAAATCAAGAAATGGTCGAAAAAATTATTTTAGTTCACAACAAAATGATTCCTTCCACCTTTGAATCTGAAAGTATAAACTCCATATACAAATGGGCTGCTATGATACTTCCCAACTGGGATGAAGACTATAAAAATAAATTGGTACAAGAATTTGGCATTAATTTAAAAACGAAATACAGCAAACTATCTGAAGGAAATAAAAATCTAGTGTCTTTGATTTTAGGATTAGCGTCTAATGCAGAAATTGTATTCTTCGACGAACCTTCTACAGGATTAGATGCCAATAACCGCTACAAATTCTACGAAATATTAATGGAAGATATGGAAGAAAAGGAAAGATATTGTATCATTTCTACTCATATAATTGACGAGGTGGAAAAGATTTTTGAAAGAGTTTTGATTTTAGATAATAGTCATTTGATTCTAGAAGAAGAAATTTCTGATCTTCAAGAAAAGGCCTTGGTCATAGCTGGAGATGGAAATATTTTGGCTGATATTCTTAAGGATAAAAATATAATAGGCGAACAGTCCATCGGCGGAATGAAAATATTTTCGATTTACGACGATTTAACTGATGATGAGAAAATGACTTTGAAATTGAATAACGCTGAGATAAAGTCTATTCATCTTCAAGACTTATTCGTTCTATTAACTGACAAGGAGGCACAAAATGAAATCTATAAATAGATTTTTGAAATTCCAGCTACTCTCCTACTTCAAAGCTTTGGGTATCGCCCTTATAGTAGGAGTTGCTATAACTCTACTTGCTAATGCTACTTTAACTATTTCTCTCGGGTCAGAGTCTTATACATTTAATAAAATGTCATGGGCAGTCGGTTTTGTAACTATTTTAATATCTTTAGTGTTTTTGATAATCCAGTGCTTTATGTGTTTCTATGAAGATTACAGATTTTCAACAAGACTTGGAATAACTAGAAGGAATTTCTTCATAGGAAATTTAATATTTTTCTTGATAATAATGGTTCTATATTCTTCTGTCTTTACGGCAATTGGAATGAGAGTTTTGAGTATTCCTTTGGATTCAAAAGAAATTATAGAAACAGAAATGGTTAGTGATATGTTGGATACAGCAGAAGACGAAATCAAGGAAGATAACATATCTAGAGAAGATATTATAATACTTTTCCAACATAAAGTAGACGAAATAAATGAACGAGGTTTTCTATATATATTCAAAATAATATTTCCACTCTTATTAGGAATTGTGGGCTTCTGGATGCTTGTAGGATTTTCTATCTTCGCACTCCAAGCTAAGGCTTTGTTGATAATTGTCCCTCTCTTTTGGCTATTAGGAAATTTAGATGTATCTCGACTGAAACTAATACTATTTTTCATCTTTTCACAAATTATTATCGGATTTTGTATAAATTATATAGAAGAAAGAGTTTGAATTTAAAAGCTTGGAGAAAGAATAAAATCTTTTTTCAAGTTTTTTTATTTTTCATGCAATATTTTGCCCTCCTGAATAGTTATATATATGAAAGCGAAAGCTAAACAAATTTAGGAGGAAAAATAATGAAAAAGAATATGAAAAAATTTGGAATGTTAATGTTGGTGGCAATTATGCTGGTGACTTCCTTGCCGATGGTAGCAGCAGCGAGTTCCCAAAGACTTTCTGCAGCGAATGCTAGAAAAATGGTAATTGAAAGATTCGGCGGAATTATAGAAAAAATTGAATACGCTTATGACGACAAGGATCCACAATACAAAGGCGAAGCGCTAAAAGACGGATACAAAGTAGTTTTTGAAATCAACGCTAGAACTAAAAAGTTCGAAAAATGGGATGTTGGAAATGACAACGAGTGGGATGAATTTGCACATGAGTTATCTTCTTTCATCACAATGGACCAAGCTGCTGCAGCGGTAATTAAAAGATCTGGAAGAACCAATACCTTCGTTCAAAAAATCGACTTCAAGTATGACGGAAGTAAAACCATCTACCAAGGAGAAGCTTTCAATAAAGGTGTTAAATATTCCTTTGAATTATACGCAAAAACTGGAAATTTTAAAAAGTTCACCACTGACCGTGGAGATGAAACTTGGGCAGAACAATATTACAACGTTAAGTAAACAAAAAATTCTTCTCACAAATTAAAATAATCCGCTAAAATAGAGAAGAATTTCTAAATCGACTTGCATCTGGTATGCAAGTCGATTTTTTCAGCAATCAATACCTTCTCTAGAAAGTACACCTTGTTTATAATAGTGTTTTATCTCTTGCATCTCCGTTACTAAATCTGCTATTTCTATTAGCTCCACCGGGGCATTTCTTCCCGTCAAAACCACTTCTATGGACTCATTTCTGGTTTTTAAAACTTCAAGTAACTCATCTAAATCCACCAATTTATAATATAACGCTACTGTAATTTCATCTAGTATGACCATGTCATATTCATCAGATTTCAAAGCTGCTTTTATTTTTTCAAACCCAATTTCCGCACATGCAAAATCTTCAGCTTCTGGATTCTTTTCAATAAAGCAATCCCTCCCGTATTGTTCTATTTTTATATTGGACATTACCTTTTGGACTCCTACTTCTGAGTATTCCATACCCTTTACGAATTGCCCAATATATACATTCAACCCTGCACAAGCCGCCCTAACAGCCAAGCCGAAAGCTGCCGTAGTTTTTCCCTTTCCATCTCCCGTATAGAGATGTATGTATCTTTTTTCTTTCATAATTTTCCTTCTTTTTACAACAAAACCGAGAAGAATAATCCCCTCGGCATAATTTTATTTTTAAATTTTAAATCTTCCCAATTTTATAAAACCATCAGCAGCATCTAGGTCTTTAACTATTTCCCAATTACCCTTGATTCCCATAGTCTTTACCATCTCTTGGAAATAATACATAATAATTCCCATGTCTGTCATGGAGTGTTTTAAATCCTCGTCATTAACCACATAAGCATATATTTCGCTGCCATCTACTAGGAATCTCCAAGGCTGCTTATTTTTGTAAGATGGAGAATATCTTAAGGC
>CANRJQ010000083.1:0-5198 GCA_947630985.1 uncultured Clostridia bacterium
TCTCGATTTAGTAGTGATATGTGATTGTGTAAATCGTCATAGGGCAGAGCTGTTATTTGCAATCTAATTCCTGTGGACTTTTCAAATTCTGGCGCTAAATTTTTTAACGCTTCAGAAGATGGGGAAATTAATGTGAGCATTTTTAATACTTTGTCTTTTGTCTTTTTTGAAGCCTGGTGGGAAAATCTGAAGTATTGGTTAGATAATATTTTTTCCTTTTCCATTTTTCCTTCTGCTTCGGCGAAGTTTCTGATTGAGTTGGCGATATAAAGTCCCATGTATTTATAATTCATCTCATAGGATTTGTAATGATTGCTGGAAAAAGTTCTGAAAGAATCCAGTGTCAATATGGGCGTTTTATAATCGTCAGAAAATCTAGACGCAGTTAAAATGGCTTCTGCTCTTTCGCTATCTGATGTAATAATTAAATCAAATTTTTCAGACTCTAAGATATCAAATGCTTTTTTAACAGCTAGATTTACATCTGAACTGAAGGATCTTATGCTAGCATCGTTTTGCAAATTGCTCTTTAGACAATCTATAAATTCTTTAGAATCCTTATATTGCCTAGAAGATGTGAAGTATGCAATGTTTTTGTATTCGTTTTTATTAATAAAACTTCCAATCTCAATTCCTGCTTTTTTAAAATCAAAGCTTATGAAGTAATGATTTATATGATCATTTAAATTGGAACGATTCACGAATATTACAGGAATGTTAAAAAAATCGTAATAACTTGTGTCCTTTAAGCAAGAAACAACTACGATGGAACTTTGGGAAGACATTTTCAGATCTTCTATGAGTTGTATTTCATTTCCTGGAATATCATCAGTGTTATAAAGAGAAATTTCATAACCAGCTTCGTGGAGTGATTGTTGAAGTCCTAAGTACAAATCTCTGTAAATATTAATTTGAAAGGATGGCACTATAAGAGAAACTCGCTTAAAAGCTCCCTTTTTAAGGCCTTTGGCACTTACATTATATACATATCCCAATTCCTTGGCTGCTTTTTCTACGGCTTTTATTTTTTCTAAACTGACTTTTCCAGTTTTGTTGAGAACGTTTGAAACGGTTCCGTGGGAAACCCCAGCTAGTCTAGCAATATCTTTTATTGTCGCCATAATCTACTCCTTTCACCTATGGAGTTTAACTTTTAAATAATATTACATAACAATTGCAATAATTTAGTAAAATGACATTTTGATTAACAACATTATACTATACATCGCATAAATTATTTGTGATTTTCGTGACTTAATATTAATTTTACAATGTGATTACTTACAGTTTATTCCAACTCCCTATCCGATGGAAGATCTGAGTGGCTAGCTGAGCAAGCAAAGGGTCAAGGATTTGATTTAGAGTTTGTAGATGCAGGTGGTGGAGATATTTTCAACAGATTACTTGCTGAAAAAAATGCTCCATTGGCGGATATAACTTTTGGTTTAGATGAGAGTATGTTTTTCTCTTTGGTGGATTCAGATGTGTTGGTTCCATTTACACCTGTATGGGCAGCTGAACTTCCTGCAGATAGTTTGGTAGGAGATGGATTCTTTCACGCTATTACTGAACAAAGAATTTTCATGGTTTACAACGAAGAATTTATGGACGCAGCTGATGCTCCTACGAAATGGGAAGACTTAGGAAATAATCCTGAATACAAAAATATATATAGAATTCCTGGCAATTTAAGTGGTGGAACAAACCAAAAATCTATTTTGTCAATTCTACTTCAGTATCAAGACCCTAACGGCGAACTTGGAATTTCTGAACAAGGATGGGAAGAAGTTGGAAAATTCTTAAGTAATGGATATAACGTTCCAGAAGGAGTTTCTTCAAACGATTTATTCAAATCAGGAGAACTTCCAATTTCCTTCGACTATATCAGTGGTATTCCTAAAAAAGAAGCTGAATTTGAATTTAAGATGACTCCAATTAATCCACCTTATGGCGCTATCGCTATGAGAGAACAAATTGGAATTATTAACAAAGGCGACAAAGATTATTCTGATCAAGAAAGATTCGTAGATTGGTTTGGATCAGCTGAAGTTCAATCAGCTTGGGCAAATGAATTCGGTTCTCTTCCAGTTAATGAAAAGGCATTGGACGGAGTACAACCTAGAATTAAAGAACTTGCAGATGCCACTTCTCCAATGGACGTAGATTGGAATTTTGTTAGAGAGCATTTAAATGAATGGATTGAAAAGGTAGAGTTAGAACTGTATCCTTATTAAAATTCATAAAACGCGGAAAGGTTGAGCTTTTCCGCGTTTTCTTTTAACATCGGAGGTTTTCATTATGATAGAAATGAAAAATATTGAGATTAGATATGGGGATTTTGTGGCTATACACGAATTGAATTTAGAAATTCAAGATGGGGAATTTTTCACTTTTCTTGGACCTTCTGGATGCGGTAAGACTACAACTCTAAGGGCATTGGCGGGATTTACTCCACCTAGTAAGGGCTCTGTAATCGTCAATGGAAAGGACATTACCCACGTTCCGGTGGAACATAGAGACTTGGGAATGGTGTTTCAATCTTATGCGCTTTTTCCCACTATGACGGTTTTTGATAACATTGCCTTTGGTCTAAGAGTGGACAAGGAAAAAGAAGATTACATCAAGGAACGAGTAGGAGATCTGGCGAAGTTAGTAAACTTGACAGATGAACAGTTGCAAAAAAACGTATCAGAATTGTCAGGTGGACAGCAACAAAGGATTGCAATTGCAAGAGCCTTAGCGAAAAAACCTGAAATCGTTTTATTCGACGAACCCCTTTCTAACTTGGATGCAAAACTTAGAAAACAATTACGTGAAGAATTGAAAAGAATTCAAAAGGAAACTGGAATGACTGCAGTTTATGTCACCCATGACCAAGAAGAGGCTTTGGTTTTGTCAGATCATATTGCAGTATTTGATAACGGATATGTGGCTCAAGTGGGGACTCCTACGGAAATTTACGACCATTCTGCTACTGAGTTTGTGTGCAATTTTATCGGTGAGGCTAATAAGTTGGGGACTGATTTGATAAATTACTTAAATTCCAAATCGGATGTCAAAATCAATCCAGAAAACAACAACTACATACGCCAAGAGAAGATAAAAACTTGGATTTTGCCAGATGATGCTGCATCCATACCTATCCTTGGCAAAGTTGTGAACAAAGAATTCTACGGATTGCAATCGGTTTACGATTACGAAATACACGGAAGTATCGTAAGAAGTAATGAAAAAGAAGATGGCAACAAGATTATGGAAGTAGGAGATGAAGTAACTCTATATGTAGATCCCCACCACATTTTGTCTTATGAGGTGGAGTAATGGAAAATACTAATAGGATTCCAGAACCTAATTATAAAAGAGAAGAGATGCTAGCGAGAATTCCATTATTACTTTTCGCTACGATAACTGCTTGGTTTATTATTTCTTTCTTGATTTTACCTAATGTCAATGTACTCAGAGAGACATTTATTCGAGATGGAGAATTCTCCCTAAGATCCATAGACAAAGTAATGCAATCAGAAAGATCTATGAAAGCCATTAGAAATTCTATAATTTTAGCCGTTACACTGGCCTTTACTGTAAATATTGTAGGTGTGTTTATAGTCTTGGTAACGGAGTATTTCGATATCAAGGGCGCGAATATTTTGCGAATAGGATTTATGAGTACCTTGGTATTTGGTGGAATGATTTTAAACTCAGGTTACTTGTATGTTTACGGTAGTAAGGGAGTTATCACCAATATACTTTTAAATATATTTCCGAATTTAAATCCCCATTGGTTTAACGGATACTTCGCTGTTGTATTTGTCATGACATTTGCTTGTACTTCGAATTATATGCTATTTTTTAGAAATGCAGTCAACGGCATAGACTTCGGAACCATAGAGGCTGCCCAAAATATGGGAGCGAATCAATGGATTATATTGAGAAAAGTTGTACTACCTACACTTATGCCCACGATAATAACTTTGATAATTATGAATTTCCAAACGGGATTGGGAGCTATGAGTGCGCCACTTATGGTAGGTGGACCGAACTTTCAAACCATATCGCCATTGATTTTAACCTTGGCAAATAGACCTGCGTCTAGGGATATCGCAGCGCTATTGTCTTTGTTACTGGGTGTATCTGAATTATTTTTGTTATTCATATTAACTCGAAATGAGAAGAAAGGAAACTTTTTATCCATTTCTAAAACAAAAACTAGAATTAAGAAACAAAAAATAACCAATAGTACTGCCAATGCAATAGTCCATATAATTTCTTATGTATTATTTTTAATATATACTTTGCCTGTTCTTTTGGTAATATTATTTTCTTTCCAAAGTGGAAGAAATATTGAAAGCGCAACTATCACAATGGATGGATTTACTGTAAATAATTACTTGAAAATTTTAACTGATAGCAAATCTTACGGACCATTTGTCACCAGTTTTATTTATTCTATTATTTCAGCAGCGGCAGTCGTAATCGCCATGTTGGTTGTAGTTAGAATAGTTATGAAGTATAAAAACAAGCTTACAGAAATTATGGAATACTTTTTCTACATTCCGTGGCTGCTGCCAGCTTTGATGATAGCCTTGGGACTTATTTTAACATACGACAGACCGAAGGCTTGGATGTTTAATATTGTGCTAGTCGGAAATCAGTGGATTGTGCCATTAGCATATTTTATAGTTATGATACCTTCTACTTTAAGATATCTTAAAGCAGCATATTATTCCTTTGACCAAAACTTGGAGGATGCTTCTAAGATTTTAGGAGCCAGTGGATTTACCACCATGTTCAAAGTGATTTTGCCGGCATTATTACCCACAGCTTTAGCGTTATTTGCACTGAATTTTAACGGAAAATTAAGCGACTATGATTTATCAGCGTTTTTATATCATCCGACGAAACCTACTTTGGGGATAGTAATCAGAAGTAATGCTGACGTGTCCGCATCTGTAGATGCCAGAGCGATAAACTTAGTCTATTCGGTAATTTTAATGCTCATAAGCACCATAGTGCTTTATGTAGTTTACGGCAGAGGTACCCAAAGTGCAGAAGCCAGAGGCGGTATAAAATCTAAAAAGAGGAGATGATTAAAATAGAAAATACAATTTTGGATAAGCTTACGGCGAGAGAAAAATTTTTGATAATCGCCCATAGGGGAGTTTTCGCAGGAAATATTATAGAAAATACTATATATTTTT
>CANRJQ010000084.1:0-4847 GCA_947630985.1 uncultured Clostridia bacterium
TACTTTAGGGTTATTTTTGCCAAAAATATTTATTCCAATCAATAAAACCATTATAAAAATTACAGATTTGCCTTGGGTTTTCATCAATTTATAATCCTTGTAAAGTAACGCCTTATATATTGAATTCATCATCTCTCCCCTTTCTAATAAATAACATAAAATCTTCTATCACAGGTTTTTCAATTATTAAACCATCTGGAATGGAATCTTTTTTGCCAATACTCTTGTATTTAAACTTGAATCTATACGTCCAATAATTCCATCTGGATTCATAGAGTCAGCAGTTTTTAAATCGCAATATGCTATCCTATATTCTTCTAATAGTCTATCTTTCTCTTCCATAAATATCATTTTCCCATCGTGGATAAATGCTATATAATCTGCCACCTTTTGCAAATCCGAAAGTATGTGGGAAGAGATAAGTACGGAATTTTCTTCATTTTGAATAAATTCCATCAAAATTTCTAAAATTTCATCTCGAACAACTGGATCAAGTCCACTTGTGGCTTCGTCTAGAATTAAAATCTTAGCATTGTGAGATAGCGCGATGGCAAGAGCTAACTTCATTTTCATTCCTCTGGAGTACTCTTTTATCGTCTTAGCCTCATCTAGTCCTAATTTTTTAGTAAATGAATCGAAATCCGAAGAAGACCAATTTTGATAAATATTCGCAAACATTTTATCTATATCTATTATGGTTAGAAATTCATGTAAATTCAGTTCGTCGAATACTACGCCGATATCATTTAATATTTCGTGATTGCCCTCTAAATTTTTCCCAAAGATTTTAATTTCACCATTTGTTTTATGTATCAAATCTAAAATCAATTTGATTGTGGTAGTTTTCCCCGATCCATTCTCCCCAATAAATCCTACTATTACTCCCTTAGGAATATCTAAGTCAATAGGACCTAATCTAAAATTTTTATATTCTTTTATAAGATTTCTTATTTCTATATTATTCATTCTCTTCCTCCAGTGCATCTATCATAATTTTTATATCTTCTTTGGATATTTTTGATACTCTTGCATAATATAAAGCTTCGCTCAAATAGTTTTCAATTTTCTTTAGATATTCTTCTCTTATGAGGTCTTGATTTTGTATAGCGACAAAGGATCCTTTGCCTTGTACAGAATTAATAAATCCCTCAATTTCTAATTCGTCATAAGCTCTTTTTGTCGTTATAACACTTATTCGAAGTTCCTTCGCAAGATAACGAATTGAAGGTAATTGCTCTCCTTCTTTGAGTTTTCCCTCTATAATTTGTTTTTTTAATTGCTCTTTGATTTGCTCGTAAATTGGCATATCGCTGGAATTTCTAATAATAATATTCATGGTTCCTCCATAAGTATCATTTATGTTCTTACTGTTTATATTGTATATGTACTCTTGTTTTTTGTCAATATTATTTTGCAAATAAAAAAAGATATCCTTTTTTAGAATATCTCTTCATAACTCTCGGAATTTGTTTTTTAATCTTGTTCAATTTGAAAAGGACTTATTCCATTCTCCCAAATGTCATTGCTTCTCATAATTTTCCCCTTACAAATTATCCAATATCAAATTTTTATATATTTCAAATAATTAAAGAAATAATTATTTCATTCTTCCAAATTTCATCTCTTCACCAAATTCATCAAATTTTTTTCGCTTGCCTTTTATTTCGTCTATTAAAATCTTATATACTTTTGTGCGAGGAAGGCTATTTTTAATAAATTCTTCTGCTAGATCCGCCAACTCTGGTGTATATTTTTTTGCAATTAGCATTAGCGCTTTTACCATCTCACCTTCGTCCTTGACTTGAAAAACCTTTCCTTCCACGTGGGCACTTTCAAATTCAGTAGTGAAAACTTTAGAGCCTATTTCCGCAAACTTCTTAGCTTCTATTTTTTGGAGTATTTCTTCTCTAGTTAGAACACTAGGGACATTTACTCTACTGATAAAAGATACAGAAACTTCACTTCCGTCTGCTAACATCTCTATCTTTCTTCCCTCTGGAGCACTGTGAAAGTATAGGGTCTTCCCATCTCTCACTATAGAAAGAGGCATAGTATATACGCTATCTTTGCATATGCCTAGAACACCAAATTCCGATTTGTCGATTACACTCAAAGCGAAAGCTTCATCCATTTGTCTGTCTTTTCTTCTCATGTCAATCTCCTTCGCCAAGTATATTCTTGCTGTTTATAATATCCACTATTTTGCTTTCTTGATAAAATGTATATTTATAATCAGGATATTTTTCATCTTCAAAAATAACTTTTGCCAATTCATTTATATCGTAAATTTTAAATCTCTCTACCCCCAGACATATGGCTAGTTTTTCCAACATGGCTGCAATAACTTCGCTGTAATTTAAATCCTTATTCAGCTTATTTTTCTTAATATAATCTGAAACCCATAGTTCTAAAAACTGTCGCAATGATCGATATGCAGGCTCGCCTTCTTTAAAATACTCATATAATTTTGCGATATAATTTAGTGAGTATTCCTCTCCTGGGTCTATAATATAATATTTATGCCCTAATAAGTTTTGAAAATATTTATAAGTATCATGATATCCCAATTCTATTCCATATCTAGCGTCTACACTATTAAAGTTCATAATATCTGCTAGTTTTTCTCTAGGCATTATAGTCTTGACATTTTTTCCTGCAGAGGTCAGATGAAGAAGCCTATTGGGGTAAAGTAAAATATTTATGACTTCATCGCACTTATCTTCTATCATTTTGACAGGATTATTGGAATAAAATCCTCCATCTATTAAATATCTTCCATCAATAGGTTCTTGTCTAAATATCGGCAAATTACTAGAGGCGTATAGATATTGTTTCAAGCTTCCTGGTTCCATATCCTCAATAAAAACTTCAATCGGTTTCATATTTGACAAATCAACTGTAACTAATCCGAATCTTATATCAGATCTTCTTAATTTTTCTTCATCTACGTATTGTTCCAACAGCTCTTTAAAGGGAGTTGTGTCGAATCCGCCTTCAGACACAACTTCCTTAATAAGTTCAAATTTTTCTTTGAGATTACTAAAAGTTAAATCTTCGTTGATAAATCTTTGTATTCTTTTGTCATCTGCATCTACGACTGTAGAATACTTGATATCTGACCAAACTCTTTCTGCTATTTCCTCATCGTGTTGGGCAAATATTACGCCATTTATTGCTCCAATGGACGTTCCAACTATATAATCAAACTTATATCCCAATTCCTTTAACGCTTTATAAGCTCCTACTTGGTAAGAGCCTTTGGCTCCTCCGCCTTCTAGAGCTAAACCTATCATTAGTTAACCTCAATTCTATATGTAGCGCAGGATTTCTCCTGCAATAAGTTATGCTGCTAGTTCTGAAGTACAGTTTGGACATCTAGTCGCTTCAATGTCGATTTCTGTTTTACAGAAAGGACAAGTTTTAGTTGTCGGCTCAGCTTCAGGTTCTGCTTTTTTCATTTTATTGATTTGTTTGATAAATATAAAAATTACAAACGAAATGATAAGAAAATCAATAGTAGCTTGAATCAAAGCACCATAGTTTAAAGTCGCTGCTCCGGCTGCTTCAGCATCTGCTATAGTAGCATAGGTATTTCCATCTAAAGCAACAAACTTGCCAGAAAAATTACCTCCTCCAGTAATTAGACTTACTAAAGGCATAACTATTCCATCTACTAAACTAGATACGATAGCACCAAATGCTCCCCCCATTACTACCCCTACTGCCATGTCAAGAACATTACCCCTATTAATAAAATCTTTAAATTCTTGTAACATCTTGCACCTCCTAAAATTATATTGAATTTTTGATTGCTTACGTATATCATTATAGTATATTTTGAAGGAGTTGAAAAGATGGCAAGACTAAGTTGGGATGAATATTTTATGGAAATAAGTAAAATGGTTGCACAAAGATCTACATGCGATCGGGCTTTTGTGGGATGCGTGTTGGTAAACGAAAGTAACCGTATCGTTTCTACTGGATATAATGGCTCAGTAAGTGGCAATCCTCACTGTGATGAAATTGGACATACTATGCGAGATGGACATTGTATTGCAACGATTCATGCTGAAATGAACGCATTATTATACTGCGCTAAAGAAGGAATTTCAGTAAAAAATACTAAAGCATATGTAACTCATTTTCCATGTTTAAATTGTACCAAGGCTCTTATACAAGCAGGTGTTTCAGCAATTTATTATCTTGAAGGGTATAGAATTGACGATTACGCAATTGAATTATTAAATAGAAATAGAATTCCTTATATTCAAGTTGGAAAAAAAGTAGAAGTTTAATTTTGCATTTACGCAAAATTAAACTTCTTTTATTATGGCCTTCTTAGCTAGATCATCTGCCATCTCGTTATACTTATCCCCTGAGTGGGCTTTCACTTTTACAAATTCTACATTAAGCTTTGATTTTATCCTTTGGAAATAGTCGTGATATTTTTGGGTGGCTTCCTTGTTTCTCTTCCAAGATCCACTGGCCCATCTGGCTATTCCTTCATAATCGTAATGAAGGATTAAATTTTTATAGCCATTTTTCACTGCAAAATCCATAGCAAAAACCGAACCTCTTATCTCACCGATTACATTCCTATGTTCTGAATCGTTCACTGAAAGTCTGAACATCATTGTCAGAAATTATTACTGCGCCATAACTGTAACTGCCATCTCTAACATTAAAGCTGCCGTCCACATATGCTATTAGTGTATCGTCAGAAATATTTTTTTCAAAAGAAACTTCTTTTTCCACGCCGATAAACTCCAAAGCTTCTGATTCTGTATTAAATTTTTTGTATTCTGCTCCACTGTAACCACTTACTTGTTCTTTGCATTCATCCCAAG
>CANRJQ010000085.1:0-4814 GCA_947630985.1 uncultured Clostridia bacterium
AGGAGGGATGAAACCTGCTGCAAAAACCGTCGTAGTAAAGAAAATGGATAATAGGAGTATTATTAAAATCAGAATTTTTTTATTGTTTTTCATTTCAGCCTCCTATAACCTAGGATAAATAAAAATTCCAGCAATAAATATAATTAATGCCACAGCTACTGCTACCATCAGGAATTTTCTAATCATAATTCCTTTGTCTATGGGCATATCATCACCGATTATTTTTCCTGTTTGACCATTCATGGCAAAAGTGTAAAATTTTCCATTCCACTCTGTATTTAAAAACCATACAGGAGCCAGGGCATAATTGATATTTATTTTCCCCAATTCGTATTGAGTTCTTTTTAAAGATACAGTGTCGTATCCAGTCACCGAGTTTTTAAAAGTATCAATGGTAGTATTTCTAATTCTCTCTTCTGCATTGTGAATGCAATCCTTGGCTTGCATGTCGTATCTATTTGCCAAAAATCCCGCCAAATACTTAGTAGTAAAGCCTGTGGCTTCATCCCATTTATAGGGCTCGATGGATTCCATGAGTATATCATCTATTTTTGAAGAACCGTCTACAGGAACGTACTTGAAGTTCATAGCCCCTCCACGGTTGATATCATAGTATTTAGTTTCCGTGTAATTGTAGTTAGAGTCAGAATACATTCGTATCTTCGTTCCAGTAAATTCTAAATTAGCATTGGCTGTACCTGAATAAAGCCAGAAAGGAACATAAATTCCTTTTATTTCGTTGATGTGGTTTTGGTCTGTAAAAACCTTGGGAAGAAGCTTCCTTCCCTTGTAAAAGTTTTTCAAAGAATTTTTTGCATACTCCTTGTCCAATTTAAAAGGAATGACAAAATCAGGACGCAAGTCTCCTTCAAATTGGCTAGGAATGACTACATTATTATTGCAAAATGGACAGGATGTAGCTGCCATTGTCTCGTCGCCAATAATTTCTCCGCCACAGGAATTACAAGAATACACTTTGAACTCATCTTCTTCTTCCTCTGACCAAAATTCCTTCTCTTGTTCCCAAACATTTCCCTCATCGTCAGTGATGACTTCCGTTACTTTCTTGTCGCCACCGGATTCCTCCCGGGAGTGATGATGGACATGAGGTTCTCCTTCGTGATTATGTTCGTGAAGTTCTGGAGCGTCGATGTCGTATTCGGACCCACAAAAATCACAAACTAACTTTTGTTTATCCGTATCAAAAGATAAACTTCCTCCACAGTTAGGACATTTAAAATCTTCCAAAGACATATCCTCGCCTCCTTTTTTATATAAATGAACAATTATTTCCAGTTACGATATTCAATTCAAGTTCTTCTCCACATTCGTGGAGCGGTTTGTCAAGGATGACCAAACCCTACAACCTACGTCCAAATTCTCTACGAAGGGCGTAGCCAACTGTACACTGTACCCTGTAAACTGTACACTATTTATGATATGGATGATTGTTAATTATCCTATATCCTCTGTAAATTTGCTCTATGAGTATCAGTCGCATTAGCTGATGGGGGAAGGTCATTTTGGAAAAGCTTAGGGAAAAATCACCCCTACTGATTACATCTTGGGACAATCCATTGGAGCCGCCAATTACAAAGACCAGATCCTTGCCTAGTGGCAGTTTTTTTTCAATTAAATCTGCCAATCCTTCGCTGCTCAAAAGTTTTCCATTTATTTCTAAATTAATTACAAAATCTTCTTTTTTAATTTTAGAAAGGATTTTCTCCCCTTCTTTATTTTTAACTATTTCCAAATCCTTTTCGGATAAGTTTTCAGGAGCTTGTTCATCGGGAATTTCTATAATCTCCACTTTAGAATAGGACTTCATCCGTTTTAAATACTCGTCAATTCCAGATTTTAAATACTTCTCCTTTAGCTTTCCTACGGCAATAATTTTTATACTCACTCTATAATTACGCCTTTTTCTTCTAGGTCTTCAAGATTTTTAAAATGATCATCTTCATCTACATAAGCTAGCAAATCCTTTAAAACTATAACTTCTTTTCCGTCTTTTAAAAATGCCAAGGCCGTCTCTCTCACGCAGTATTCGCTAGCAATTCCAGCGATATAAATTTTATCGCCAACTACTTCCTTAAGCATCTGATCATTTCCATTTCTGGCTTTATGCCCAGAATATTCTTCTTCTTTAGGATTTCTACCTTTGAAAAAAGTGTTTTCATTGTTTGGAGCGTGATTGGACTCGTGAAATTTATCGTGAATTTCTGCACCCCAAGTTCCCTCTACACAATGCGGCGGCCAAATTCCACCAAATTCTTCAAAACTCATATGATTGTTAGGATGAAAATCAGACGTGTAGTAAACATTCATATCGTCTTTTAAAATCTCTATAATATTGTCTACAGCTACATTGGCGTTTTTACAAACCATGGTTCCGTCGATGAAATCATTTTGACAATCCACTATTATTAAATCCATTTTCGCCTCCCGTTTCTTATGATTATATTATAACCTAAATAGAATTTTTTATTGATTAAATATTCATAAACTGCCCATATTTTTTTAGATAGTTTTGGCTTTCCTTGTATTCTGGCAAAATTTTCCCCACCAAGTTCCAAAAACTCCTATCGTGATTCATATGTTTTAAATGCGCCAATTCGTGAACCACTACATACTCCACTACATCACGAGGAGCCATGGCTAATTTCAAATTGAAAGTCAATTTTTTCGACGAGTTACAGGTTCCCCAAGTCGTTTTGGTTTCTGTGATTTTGTATTCTTTGTATTTCACTCCCATAACTTTGGAATAATGCTTTAAAAACTTTTCAAGCTCTATTTTTAAACTGTCAAAGTAAAATTTTCTCAGTTCGCCTTCATTGCTAATCTCCATCTCTTCAAAGGAAACATCTTCACCGAACAATCTAAAGTGTTTTTCATCATTGTAACTGCCTTCGTCGTAAATTTTTTTGTTGGCAGCGATTTTATCCAATCGTTTTTCTATCCGGGGGATTAATTTCTCGATTGTATTTTTTAATTCCTCATCAGAAATACCCAAAGGAGCCCGAACGGTTATAAAACCTTCCGGATTGATTTCCACGCTTAAGTGTTTTTTCTTTTTATACTCCACGAAAATACTTCTGAGTTCTCCATTAATTATAATTTCCATAAGATAAATATTCCCAATAATGTAATAATTAATCTAAAAGGACAAAATCCTCTCCCTAGAAATAGGATATCATAAGGCTTATAAAAAGTATGTCACCCTATGGGTGACAAGAAGAAATATTTTTAACTCTTAACTTTTAACTGCACCTATGGTGCCACTGTGTTATAATTTACTGATGGAGGTTGATATAATGGAACACAAACATAAAGCCGTAGTATTAGGCACTAATTATTATATAGGATTGGCGGTAGTTAGATCCCTTGGACGTAAAGGCATCCACGTCGTTACTATAAATCACGGAGATAAAAATCCTTATGGACAGTCCAAGTATGTTAAAGAAGCATATATAGCACCTCATTACCAAAGAGAAGAAGAGGCTTACTTAGAATATTTACTTAGATATGGTCGTGAACAAGAATACAAGCCCGTACTTCTTGCGACTGCAGATCCTTATACGGAATTTATTGATAAGTATTTTTATGAATTAAAAGAATACTACTTATTTCCCATGGACAGAAAAGGACTTTTGACAGATTTAATGGACAAGTCTAGACTAGAGCAAATGGCCAAAGCTTTCGGTATCAGAACTCCTGAAACCATTTCTACAGACGATGACGACATTTACAACAAAGTCACAAATGAAATCGGTTATCCTCTTATAGTTAAACCATCTGACTCACCTACTTTTGTGGATAAGTATAGAGAAAAAGCATTTTTTGTGGAAAACGAGAGAGAACTTAAAAGAGTTTTGGATATGACTAGGCGAGATGGATTTGAAGTTTTTATCCAAAGAATCATACCAGGTCCTGAAGAAAATAATTATAATTTCGACGCCTACATAAATCAATACAACGATTTTGCATACTATACGACGGAGCAAAAAATTCGTCAGTGGCCAAATAATTTCGGAGCCTCCACTTATGCTACGCAAAAATGGATTCCAGAAGCTGCAGAATTCGCCATGCCCTTTATCAAATCTTTGCATTTTCGAGGATTTATAGAAATGGAAATGAAACGAGATGAAAACAACGGATTGATTTATCTTATAGAAATAAATGTGCGCTTTGTAAACTTTACCCAAATGCATGTAGAAATAGGAATGGATACGCCATATCTTACTTACCTAGATGTAACAGGTCAAGAAATAGGCAGAAAAGCCATAGACTATGACACTGGAGTAAGGTGGAGATATTTATACGAAGACATCCCAGCTATGAGAAATTACATAGCAAGGGGTCAAATGACTAGAGAAGAAATAATAGCCCAAAATAAACACAAACCCATAGTAGCATCTACATGGAGTCTAGACGACCCATGGCCAGGAATTAAATTTGCAATCTCTGTTATTACAAAAAGAATTGGAAGAATATTTAAATCCAGATAAAGACTAATATTCTTCGTAGTAGTCACATACAATATGTTTACTATTGGGTATCTATATTGATAGGTGATAAATTATGACAAAAACTAATTTTAATTTTGATAATAGCTACGAGAACTTGCCTTCTCGTTTTTTTAGAAAAGTTCATGTAAATCCTGTACCCCATCCTGGGATGGTGATTTTAAATGAAGATTTAGCAAATGAATTGGACTTACAAATTGGAGACGATGCACTAGATATATTTTCTGGAAGGGAATTTCCCAAAGAGGCTTCCTCTATATCCATGGCATATCTTGGTCATCAATTTGG
>CANRJQ010000086.1:0-4731 GCA_947630985.1 uncultured Clostridia bacterium
GCATCAATGCTAATTTGAAATACGGGAATATCTCTATTCGGATACATATGAACTAAAACTGACCAAGTCCCGTGATCAATTCCCCAAGAGTCGTCATACTGTGAATTCTTAGAGATTAAAGATTTAGAATACTCTGCAAGTTTAGGATCTCCTGGTGAATTATAAATTATTTCATAGAGTTCTTTAGGGAATCCGTACATATCATAAATAGTTTTGGGGTTTTCTTCGTTCATTATTTTTGTTCCCTTGGTATACCAGTGGGCAGAAAAAGCAATTATTGCTTTTGGTTTGGGAATTTTTTGTGCAATATCTCTCCAGTTATTTGTAAATATATTATCTTCAATTGCATTCATTGGAGAACCGTGACCTATGAATACCACAGGCATCTTAGACATAAACAAACCTCTTTTCTTTAATTTTCATAAATGAATTATACCCAAGAAGTTAATATATATTGATTGTTTAGAAATTGGGTAAGATAACTATGGCGAGGTGAATTATGACTAGTTTTTCTTTCGAATCAAAAGATGGCAAAAAAATTTATACATATAAATGGGAAAACCTAAATATTATTCCCAAAGGAATTATACAGATTTCTCACGGGATGGCCGAAACTGCAGCTAGGTACAAAGAGTTTGCGGATATTTTGGCTGAGAATGGATTTATTGTGTATGCAAATGACCATAGAGGCCATGGACAGAATGTAAATGACATTGGAGAATTGGGATATCTCGGATCTGGCGATGGATTTTTAAAACTTATTGACGATATGGGGATTTTGACAGATATAATTCAAAACGATTATCCCGATTTGCCGATTATTTTATTCGGCCACAGCATGGGCTCCTTCGCTTCCCAAAGATACATAATGGATTACGAGAATAAAATTGATGGACTTATTTTATCTGGTTCCAACGGGGCACAAGGTGGAATTCTAAATTTTGGAAAACTGATTGCAACTTTTGAGTCAAAATTGAGGGGCGAAAAAGCTAAATCCAATCTTTTAAACAAGTTGTCCTTTGGTTCTTATAATAGTAAATTTAAACCCAATAGGACTGAATTTGATTGGCTGAGTAGAGATGAAAATGAGGTGGATAAGTATATTAATAATCCCCTTTGTGGAAGTGTATTTCCAGCTAGTTTCTATCGAGATTTTTTCAAGACTCTTCAATACATAGAAGATAAAAATAATCTATCTAAAATCCCAAAAGATTTGCCGATATATATTATTTCAGGTGGGGATGACCCAGTGGGGAATTTTGGAGTTGGGGTAAAAAATTTATACGAAAGATATAAAAATGCGGGTACGAAGTATGTAGATTATAAAATTTACATAGATGCTCGTCACGAGCTTTTAAATGAAATAAATAGGGATGAAGTAATATTAGATATTTTAAATTGGATAAATAAAATAATTTCAAAATAGATTGAAGGTAATTGTAGAATAACTACAGTTTTATTTGACAATAATTACGAACTTCTCCATGATCGAATAGACATCAAGGGAATAAGTCCCATCACAAGCAACGAATATTACGTGGGAGGCTCCACTGCGCTTTTAGATGCCATAGGTGCTACCATCAGTAAGATCAGCAATGTTCAAGATAACACATCAAAAGACTACAAAGCAGAAAACGTGATGTTTGTTATAATTACAGACGGAGAAGAAAATTCCAGCAAGGAATATTCTTTAGACAAAATAAAAAATCTAATAGAAAGTAAAAAGTCTAAAGACGATTGGGAGTTTATTTTCATGGGAGCTAATATAGATGCCATTTCTACAGCAGAAAGTTTTGGCATAGGAGCTAATAGGGCAACTAATTTCGTTTCTGATTCAGATGGATTGTCTGTGAGCTACGAAACTATGAGCAATGTAGTGACTAGATATAGAAAATTAGAAGAAATCCCTGAAGATTGGGACAAAAAAGTAAGAGAAGATTATTTAAAACGAAAAAATAGATAAATTTAAAACTGAAAATATTTATATTTATGATTTTCATAGGAATCAGGTAGTTGTATAAAAGAAATGATTATAATTGTTTTCCACTTTAGAATTATCTTTCAGTTGGGTATAATACTATCAAAATTATATGAGGTGTATTATGAAAAGTATAGTTCCTTCCCTTTGGTTTGGGGATAATAATTGTGAGGAAGCTATTAATTATTACGTAAGTGTATTTCCAAATTCGGAAATTTTATTTATTAATAAGTATCCCGATGAAAGTTTGGACGAGCATTTTGTAGGCATGACAGGCAAAGTTATTACTGCAGAATTTGTGTTGAATGGATTAAAATTTCTTGCATTGGACGGTGGACCGATTTTTCATTTCAGCGAGGCAATTTCCATGACTATCGAATGCGATGACCAAGATGAGATAGACTATTTCTGGGAGAAATTATCCCACGATAAAGAAGCAGAGCAATGTGGTTGGGTTAGAGATAAATTCGGAATGTCTTGGCAAATTGTTCCGTATAATATGGGGGAACTTTTACAAACCGATTCTCAGATCCAGGCTATGATGAAAATGAAAAAAATTGTAATTCAAGAATTGATAGACGCAAAATAATAAAAGAATTAACACTTCCTTGAATTGAAATTTTATTAGAAAAAATGAGATATTTCTTGGAAAGAGACATATATTTTTCTTCATTCAGATATTTCAAATGTATATGATTTTGGCATTCAAAACCCCCAAATCTTTGTCTGGATTTAGGGGTTTAATTTATTCAATCAGGATAATCCGATACACAAACTATTTTATACTACCATTTTTATTTTTTACAATTACCTCTGCGTCCCTATACTTAATTATTTCCGCAGCTCGTTTTCTGGCAGATTCTTTAGTATCGTGGAGACTGTCGGCTCTTTTAGCTCCTTTGGTAATTACTCTCCATTTTTTATCATTGTCGCTGTATTCTACGATAACATCTTCATCTGCCAAGTCGGACGAGGAATTTTCTGTTTTTTCGTGATCAGTTATATCTTTGCTTTTAAGTTCAGATTTCTCTTTATTTGATGCATCTTTATACCATTCTTTCGCTTGATTTATAGCTATAGGAATAGCTCTACCTTCTTCATAACCGTCAACTACCATGGCATTTGCAATATCTATGGCCTTTAGTCTTACATATTCATTTAAATTTTTGAAAGCATCTGGATAGTCAGATTTTGTCCAAGGCATTATATCATCTCCTTAAATTTTTTGGTACTTACATTTAGGTATTACCCGATTTATAATGAAATACTACATTAAATCCAGCGAAAAGTTTGAGAATTTAAATGTTTATAAAAATTTCACTTGATTGTTAGTAAAATTTTACATTCTCTGGATATACTCTTTTCAAGGAGGAGATATGAAATGAAAAAAAATATTAGAAATAGTGTGTTAATGTTACTATTAGCTTTTGTGCTAGTAGGATGTGGCAATGGAGAAAATAAAACTGTTGAAAAGCCGGTTGAAACTGCTAAAACTCAAGATGAAAAATTAGAAGAAGTAGTTGAGACTAAAGAAACTGTAGAAACACCAGCACCAGAAAGTACCACAAATGATCTAGGCATTGAAAACGTAGATTATCCAGTATCTATATACCAAGCTACTGAGATATTTTATGCAACAGCTGGAAATGAAAAAATTAATATTGATTCAATAGAATTTTATATTGACGATGGATTCTACAGATATGAAATAAACGGCTGGGATGGAGAATCTGAATATTCATTGGATATAGATGCCGAAACCGGTGCAGTAACAGAACAAGAAGTAGACTCTGACAGAGATACTGACGGTATTATTGATATCCAAAGTATTATTTCACCGACAGAGGCTATGGCAATAGCTTTAGAAAAATCTGGAACAGGCCATGTAGTTAAATGGGAATTAGATTCTGACGATAATAGAATAGTTTACGAAATTGACATCGAAGATGGTTCTGATGTAACAGTAGATGCATACACGGGTGAAGTTCTTTAATTAAATAAGCTCATAGACTCAGACCTCTAAATCTATAAATAGGATTTAGAGGTCTTATATTGGGAATCTATTCAAAATAATCTACAAAAGTTTTCACTGCTATGCCTGTTTCCTTATGATATATTACTCCTTCGCAATGTGGCCAATTAGCACCTTCTTCATTTTTCTTAGCTTTTTCGTATTCATCACGTTTTGCGATTTCCACTGTACCGTCTATATGATTTGGTCCAGACTCGATATAAATTACGTCACTTTCATATCCAGGAACTTCTTCAATTTTGTGACTGAAATTTTCTAAACCATTTTTTGTAGCTAGATAGAAAAGTCTATTCATTATTTTGTCGTAGTTTTTTGAATAACTATTTTGGGAACTCATTAGGATATCATAGATTTCCGAATTTCCTCTGGACATTTTTTCTAACGATGGGGCAAATCCGCTACCGTCTTCAGTTTGTATAAATTCAGAAAATTCAAAACTTTTATCCTGTGATTTTTCTTTGTCAGGAGTAAATTCATATCTTAGCTCCATTGGAGATGCAAATCCGCTTTCTCCATTAAATATTCCATCGGAAAAGGAAAAGTTTTCATTGAAGACATTTGATAGGAGTATCAAATTAAATCCTTCATAGAATCTATCCACCAAATTTACAGAATAAACTTTTAGCGGCTCATTGTCTGCTGAAAACCATTCTTTAGTTAAGTCAGTTTTTATTCTATTTTCTATTTCAATTTCAAATATTTTTGACTTAATATCTATTTC
>CANRJQ010000087.1:0-4684 GCA_947630985.1 uncultured Clostridia bacterium
TTTCCAATCTGGAATGGCTCTTTTTAAATAATTGATACTGGAATCTTTGGAGAAACGATTAAGTTTCACCTTCTCCACTTTACTATAGTAAGATAAGGTAGAGATTAAATCGTCGACGGCAATATTTCCCTTGCTGCGACCACTTAAAAAGTATAAAATATTTTCATTTCTTAAAAGCATTTTGTTTAAAATCGATAAGGAATTTAAATCCATCCAGTGTATATCCTCAAAGTGAATTATCAAATTTCTATTCTTCCCTATCTTTTCAAAAAACTCTTCTAGTAGACTTTCCAGTTCTCCAATGGCGAATAAGTCCTCTTCGCTAAATGTATGTAATTTTTGTACTTCTTTTATTTTTTTAAGTATCTCGCTAATATCCTTGGACAATTCAGAGTAGACGTTATATTTTTGAAATGATTTCATTAGTTTTTCCAAGGTGCTGTACTGCCTGAGAATATCTAATTGAATACATCTTATTGAGATGATAATAAAAGAGTCTTTTAAATCGTAAAACACTCTTTTTATTAAAGTGGATTTTCCTATTCCAATTTCTCCATCGACAAATATGGCGCTGATTTCATTTTTATTTTTAAATCTATTGGCCACATTTATAATTCTCGCAATTTCTTCTTCGCGTCCAAATTGAAAGGATTCCATATCCAAATTTTCGTCAACTAAATTGAGTCTGCTCAAGGAATAGTTGTAGAGTTTTTTAGTCACTTCGTCGGGTTCAATTTTTAACTCTTTTTGTAAGATGCCTAACAGTTCGCCATAAGT
Source organism: uncultured Clostridia bacterium (assembly GCA_947630985.1). Classification (GTDB taxonomy): domain Bacteria; phylum Bacillota; class Clostridia; order Tissierellales; family Peptoniphilaceae; genus Neofamilia. Next base: position 778 of record CANRJQ010000087.1, read on the forward strand.
TTCTATGGCTTTGGTAACTCTGCCTATTTTCAAATAATAGTTCATCAATAGCTGATAATTTTTTTCGTCTAAATTATCCATTGAAATTAACTTCTGAATCGTCGTCTCGACGTTTTCATAAATTCCCATGGATATATTAGCTTCTAGTTTTTTGTACAAAGTGTTGTAATAAATTTTTTGTAAATTAAAACGAGTTTGGCCAATCCAATCGTCATATTCTTCTGCATCTTTTATGTAAAATCCCTGTAGAAACTCCCCATCATATAGATGCAGTCTTTTCTCAGAGTTTTCTGAAAGTTCATCCACATCTAGGTAAATGTCAATTTCCTCATTAAGCTGTAAAATAGTGTTGTTGGGGCTTAGAATTATATCTGGGTGTAGATTCTTTTTGGTGTGGTATAGTGCGTTTCTTAAATTCTTTTTTGCAATTGTTTCACTTTCATCAGGCCAAAGCAAAGCAGCTATTTCATTTCTTGAAGCCGTCTTTTCTACTAATAAATAATATAAAAACGCGTTAATTTTGGCATAGGGAAATAATACTTCCTTTTTGTCTATTAATATTTCAGGTACACCTAGCAATTTACATTTAATCTTCAAAATTCGACATCTCCTTAAAGGCATTGTTTATTCGTTTAACCTCATTATATAGAAGACAATATTGTACGTCAAATCGTTGTAAAATATTTTTAAATTAAAAATCATTTATCTTGTTTTTGACTTAAGTGCTTTTTTATAAATGTTTTTTGACGTTTAATAGACGTTAACAATATCAGTATTCCATAATATTTGAGTGTAAACACTTAAATATTTTTAACAAGAAGCGTTTTCATAAATTAAAATATGAAATTTTTGTGTAATAAATTTTTATTTATTAAACTTAAAGTCGACGTGTCTTTGTTAGTATATAAACACGATAGTGATTACTAATCAAATTTTAAAGGAGGTTATTATGATATTAACTAACCCTGTAGTAATTTCTGTAATTGTGCTACTAGCATTGTCGTTACTAAAGGTAAACGTCTTCATTGCACTTATTATTTCAGCTATTGTTGGTGGATTAGCGGCAGGTATGCCTGTCTTTGCAGTCACCGAATTCTTTTCACCATTAGCAGCTATTCCAGGAATAACTGTAGCAGGTAGCGGAGAAGCTACAATCATTGACACATTAGTCGGCGGTATGGGTGGTAACTCTGGTACAGCATTGTCTTATGTAATGCTTGGAGCTTTTGCTGTAGCTTTGGCTCATTCCGGTTTAGGAACACTTTTATCCAGAAAACTTGCTAAAGTTTTACACGGAAGAAGATTGTTTATGGTATTTGCACTTGCAGGTATTGCATGTTTCTCACAAAACTTGATACCTATTCACATTGCTTTTATTCCTATTTTAATTCCACCACTACTAAAACTTATGAATTCACTGAAATTAGACCGTAGAGCTGTTGCTGTGGCACTTACTTTCGGTTTAAAAGCACCTTATATTGCTATTCCAGTTGGATTTGGAGCTATATTTAGAGATATAGTAGTAGGAGCAATTAATGACAACGGAGGAAATGTAACTCAAGCACAAGCTTCATCAGTAATGTGGATTGGAGCTTTGGCGATGGTAATCGGTCTTGTAGTTATGGGATTCTTTTTCGGTAGCAAAGACAGACAATACGAAGATCGCCCTATTATCGGCGAGGTAGATGACGATGTAGAAGTAACTATGAACAAGGAAGCATGGGGTGCTTTAATAGCAGCTATTGTAACTGCAGTAGTTTCTATATTGACACAATCTCTACCCCTTGCAGCATTATTGGGCTTAGTGACTATGATGCTAACAGGCTGTATTAAAATTAGTCAGCTTGACGAAATGATGAACGGTGGAGTTGCTATGATGGGCTTTATCGCATTCGTAATGTTAGTAGCAGCTGGATACGGAGCAGTAATTAGAGCAACTGGCGCAGTAGATACACTAGTAGAAAGTGCAGCAGTATATATGCAAGGTTCTAAATTTATTGCAGCTTTCGTAATGCTTCTAATCGGACTTTTGGTAACTATGGGTATCGGTTCTAGTTTCTCTACTATTCCGATTCTTGCAGCAATATACGTTCCATTATGTTTAAGATTGGATTTTTCACCAGCATCGATTATACTATTAGTAGCGATAGCAGGAGCTTTAGGAGATGCAGGTTCACCAGCATCTGACTCCACATTGGGACCTACTTCTGGACTTAACGCAGATGGTCAACATGATCACATTTGGGATACAACAGTGCCAACATTTATCGCATTTAATATTCCATTATTTATTGGCGGGCTTATTGCAACGATGATATTTGGATAATATAGAATATTGTCGTATATAAACATTTAGTAACACTATCAAATTGGGAGGATAGAAAAATGGAAAAAGTAATTATTAATGGTGAGGACCTTACCCTTGAAGAAGTGGTAAGAGTTGCCAGAGAGTATGCTGAAGTAGAAATCGATGACAGTGCTATCGAAAAAATAAAGGCATCTAGAAAAATAGTAGATGATATCGTTGAACAAGAAAGAGTAGTATATGGCGTAAATACAGGCTTCGGTTCACTATCACAAGTAAGTATTTCTAAAGAAGACACAGTTCAACTTCAAGAAAACTTAATTAGAACCCACGCTGTAGGCTTCGGAGATCCACTTGAAGAAGACGAAGTTAGAGCTATTATGCTGATTAGAGTAAACTCTCTTATCAAAGGTGTTTCAGCTATTAGAATGGAAACCATTGAAAAACTGTTAGAGATGTTAAACAAAAATTTAATTCCTTATATTCCATCCAAGGGATCCCTAGGAGCATCAGGAGACTTGGCACCCCTAAGCCATATGGTACTTCCACTACTAGGACTAGGATATGCTTTCTTCGATGGAGAAATCTACGAAGGAAAAGAAGCTATGGAATTAGCTGGCATCGAGCCTATGGAACTAGCAGAAAAAGAAGGACTTGCTTTGATTAACGGAACTACTGTTATGACAGGTATAGGCGCACTTGCACTTCATGATGCTAACAATTTGTTAAAATTAGCAGACATTGCAGGAGCATTGTCTATGGAAGCACACAGAGGAATAATTGACGCTTTCTACGAAGAGCTTCACACCATTAGACCTCATAAAGGAAATTTAGCTACTGCGAAAAATATGAGAGAACTTACAAAGGACTCAACTTATATCACTCACACTGCACAAATTAGAGTACAAGACGCATACTCATTAAGATGTATGCCACAAGTACACGGAGCTAACAAAGACTCTATCAATTTTGTACAAGGCAGAGTAGATATAGAAATTAACGCAGCTACAGATAATCCAATAATCTTTTCAGATGGACAAGTAATCTCAGGTGGAAATTTCCACGGAGAGAACATGGCTCAAGCATTTGACCTTTTATCAATTGCAGCTGCAGAAATAGGAAATATTTCTGAAAGAAGAGTAGAAAGATTAGTAAACTCACAACTATCTGGACTGCCTTCATTCTTGGTTAAAAATCCAGGACTGAACTCAGGATTTATGATAGCTCAATACTCAGCAGCAGCTCTAGTATCTGAAAACAAAGTACTAGCTCACCCTGCAAGTGTAGACTCCATAACTTCTTGCGAAAACCAAGAGGACTTCGTTTCTATGGGAACTATCTCAGCTAGAAAAGCTAAAGAGATCATCAATAACTCTAGAAGAGTTGTAGCTACAGAAATTATGGCAGCATGCCAAGCTATAGACTTCAGAGCAGACGAAGGATTTAAACTTGGAGTAGGAACACAAGCTGCATACGACCTAGTAAGAGAAAATATAGACTTCCTAGAATTTGACAAAGACGTAGAACTATATGACGAATTAGAAATAGCTACAGATTTATTAGAAGACGGAAGCCTACTAGATGTAGTAGAAGCAGTTGTAC
>CANRJQ010000088.1:0-4503 GCA_947630985.1 uncultured Clostridia bacterium
AATTTATCTTCGTTTACTACCCTTACATCATTGGTTTGAGCTAAGGAAATAAATGGATTTAACGGCATTAATATGCTGAAAATTAAGATTATAGCCATTAATCTTTTAAGTAAAATTAAATCATCTTTTTTCATAATCATATCCTCCCACATAGAATAGATTTATCTTGCACTGAAATTGTGCACTTATATATAAATTAATTATAAACAGTACAGTATTCCTTTGTCAACTCCTTTGAAAATTAATCTATGTTTATGGATATTTAATTTTACTAAATGATTTACAAGATTTATATACTATATCTATGTTGTGGATTTATAAGTTTTTTTGTAGAAAATCACATATTATATCGTTATATTGATTTAAATATATTTTTGTATTATATATTTAATATAATTTAATAATTCATGTCTATTTGATTTTTGAGAATTTTTTATTTTTTATTTGATTTATCTTGAATTATTATAGGTATTTTGAGAAAATTTATTTCATTTTAGCTAATATTTAAACTCATTCTAAAAAATTTAGTAAACTTTACTAAATAAATCCAGTGTATTTATTAAAATTAACTGTATTTTAATCTTTTTTACTATGCCGCTGTTCTTTTATAGATAACTAAGTAATATATTTTATAAAGCTATTTTAAAAAATAATTGTTCCATTTCATCTACTAAGCCTCCTTTCCTCTGATTTATTGATTAAAGATTGGGTAAATTTAAACGAGAGGTGATATTATGAAAAGAGATCTTGTAGAAGGTTATCTATTTGAGGTTACGAAATCTTTGCCTAGGAGAGATCGTAAGGAAATATATGAAAAACTAGGTCCTGAAATTTATGATAAAATTGAAATTACTAAAAAGGACAATACCGAAACTAAAGAAGAAGTTTTGGCTGTGTTAAAGGGATATGGAGATCCTGCTGATGTGGCGGCGGACTATTCTCATAAGGGAAGAAGAGCTTTGGTTCCTCAGCCTCATTATTCTGGATTTAATCGAAACAAGGGTCTATCTTATTTGGTTGCAATTCTATCCTTATTGGGGATTAATGCTTTCATACATTTTTTCGTTGAGAGTTTTCCTATGAATTTAGACGAGCTTCTTCGAATAGTCTTCGATTTCGCTACAGCAATTTTAGTAATATTTATTACTTATACCGTAGCTTTTTCTGCTATTTCTGGTAGCAGGGTTGGCGATTGGAATAGATTTGCAAAATCCTTAAGATCAGAGCCAAGAAATTCCGCTCGTGTGGGAGTCTTTGAAATTACCTTTCAAGTAATTTTATCTACTTTGTTATTTGTAATATTCGGACTTTCTGCTGATATTTTGGGATTGAATTATACTGGAATTATTACTGGAGGTGGCTATAGGATTAGTCTAATTATTCCTATAGTGGCTGCTTATTTTATAAATGTAATTAATATCGCCAGCAAAGAAGTTGACAGAAGATATACTTTTAGCGTCTTGCTTACTACTATATTGACTAATCTAGCTGTAGTTAGTTTAGGATTTTTAATTTTTGTAAAGGACGAGGCAGTTTCTGCTAACTTTAGAGAATGGTTATCTGAGATCGTTCCTGCCAATGACTTCACATTAACTTTGATTTCTAATTTGGGTTTAGTAGTATTCTTGTTGGTGATGATATTTGCTGCTATCGATTTAATTACTAGCGCTCTTAGCTATCACGCCGACAAAAAATCCAGCGTGGAACCTATTAGAAGCACAAGCAAGAAGCCAGTATATGAAGATGAAGTTTTGGTTACTAGCGAGGAATTCAAAGACGAGTCTTATCACAGCATACAAGACACTCCTATCGACGATGAGGACATGGTAATCACTACTCCTGAAGATTTTAATAAAATGGAAGATACTATAATTATAGATATGCCTGAAGAAATAGACGATAAAATTGAATACGATGAAATCTTTACCGAGGAAGATGTGGTTATTTCTGAACCTGAGATATATACAGATAGCAATTTAATCGATGAAGATCTTTTCGAAACAAAAGTAATAAGTAAATCTGAAATGGAAAATGGACTGCAAGAAGAATTGACGAACAGTACTGCTCCTAAAACCATAGCAGATCACATAAGGGATGCAAATCCAAATAATAAATAAAATAAAGATGAGGAAAACGTAACTGATGAATTTTGATAATAAAAATTATGAATTGTTAGGTAAAGAATTCGTGGAGGAGTTAAATTCCACAGCATATCACCTAAAACACAAAAAGACTAAAGCCGAAGTGCTTTATATCGAGAATGGAGACGAAATAAAAACTTTCGGAATTGGATTTAGAACACCTCCTGTAGATTCTACAGGAGTTGCTCATATTGTAGAGCATTGCGTTTTATCAGGTTCTAGAAAATATAGAACCAAGGAACCATTTATGGACATGGTAAACTCTTCCATGCAGACATTTTTAAATGCCATGACTTATCCGGATAAGACCATCTACCCCATCGCCACTAGAAACGAAAAAGATTTTTACAATCTAATGGACGTGTATCTAGATGCAGTATTTTATCCTAGAATTCAAGATGTAAAGGAAATTTTCGAGCAAGAAGGATGGCATCTGGAATTGGAAAATCCAGAAGATGAATTGAAATACAACGGCGTAGTTTATAACGAGATGAGGGGAGCTTATTCCGATGCAGATGGACAAGTTTACGAACTGCTTTCATACCACCTTCATCCAGGTTCTACCTATGACCATGACTCTGGCGGAGATCCTCACGAGATTATAAATCTCACTTATGAAAACTTCATAGGATTTCATAAAAGGTATTATCATCCTTCCAATAGCTATATTTTCTTAAATGGAAAGATGGATGTTGAGAAGGTTCTGGAATATATTGATGAAGAATATCTATCTGATTTCGATTACCAAGACCCTAATTCTGATATCATTATGAACGAAGCTTTTACTGGCGTGAAAAAATTAGAAGATTATTATTCTGTAGGAAAAGATGACGACATTGAAAATAAAAGCTATTTTGCTTACGGAGTGGACTTAGGTCTTTCCACTAGCGCAGATGATAATTTTATGCGTGCAATCTTAACGGACATTCTAATCGACTCAGACTCCTCTATCTTGTCCGACCCACTTTTAGAGTCCAAGTTAGGAGAAGATTATTATTCCATGACTTCCTCTTCCCTGCCTTTGGATCTGCATATAATAGCCAAGGGAACTGATGGAGAAAAATTAGATGAATTTATAAATTTAATCGATACAAAATTACAAGAAGCTGTAGAAAATGGCATCGATAGGGATCTTATAGATGCGACTTTAAATAGCTACGAATTTAACTTGAAAGAGTTGGGAATGCACAGGGGCGTAATCTTAGGCATCACTGCTTTAAGAGGATGGCTATATGGAAATAGCCCATTGGATTCTTTGAAATTTAAAGAAACCCTAGAGAGAATAAAAAGTAAAATCGACGATGGATTTATAGAAAATTATATTAAAGAAAAGATTTTAAACAATCCACAGAAAATACACCTGGTAGTAAATCCTAAACCTGGCATGTTCCAAGAAAAAGACGAAAAAGTTAAAGAAGAACTAGCCAAGTACAAGGAAAGTCTTTCTGAAGATGAAATTAATAAATTAATTGAAAATACGAATAATCTATTTGAATATCAATTTCAAAAGGATTCCAAAGAAGATAGAGATACTATTCCAAAACTACAGCTGGAAGATATTTCTCCTGGGGTTAGAAAGTTAAATGTATCAGAATACGAAAAGGATGGCATAAAGTCTTTCTTCACCGATGAATTTACAAATGAAATCTACTACACCACCTTCGCCTTTGACTTGAAGAACTTAACTTCAGAGGAAATTCCTTACGCAGGATTGGTTAGAGATTTATTGACTTCCGTGGATACTGAAAATTATGGTTTCAAGGATTTAAATAACCAAATAGATATCCACACAGGAGGAATCAATTTCTCCACTTCTACTTTTGAAGATAATAACTCTCCAGAATACGCAGCCGTTATGACAATCAACGGCAGAGCCACTCCTGACAAAATCGAAAAGTTTTTGGAGCTTTTGGAAGAAATATTATTAAATTCAAAATTTGAAGATGTGAATAGAATAAAAGACGTCTTGATTATGACCAAGGCGGACTTGGAAAGTAATATCGAGCAAAGTGGACACTCCCTGATTTCTTCTGAAGTCAATTCCATGATGAATGACGCCATTGATTTAAGCAATATTATGGGTGGAAGAAAGTATTTATTCTTTATTAGAGATATTATAGAACAGTTGGAAGAAAATCCTGATGAGGTTTTAAAAAATATCCAAGATATCCATAAGAAGATTTTTAACAAGAAATTTTTACTAAGCGTAGCCGGTGAAAGAAAATGGTATGAAGAAACGATAAATTGGGCTGTGGAATTTAAGGAAAGACTTGCAAACTTCGAAAATAGCTTAATCTTTAATAGAGAAGATATCTCCAGCATAGCCCTTACCAGTTCATCAAACGTGGTCTATGTAAGTGAC
>CANRJQ010000089.1:0-4244 GCA_947630985.1 uncultured Clostridia bacterium
GATTTTATTCTTCTACCTAAGGGCAGAGGTATTAGAGAGATAGCTGACTTAATTGCAGATTCTTCTGGAGTTTCTTTAAAAATTAAGCTAGAATCCATTAATTTCATGACAAATATAGGGATTGCAAGAACTGGAGTTGCTCTTTCAATAGTACCTTTTCATTATTTTAATATATATGGAGTAGAAAAAGAAGATTTAGACTGGGCTTATATTAAAAATCCCTATTCTTATTGGAATACTTGTATTGCAGTAAATAAAGATATATATTTATCTGCTGCTACAAAAGAAATTATTAAAAGATTAAAATCCTATTTCGAGCATGCTGAAATAATTTAACATAGGTATGAACTTATGTCTACAATAATTAATTCATATTTTACTAATATCAATCAGAATAGTATTATCTTGGTAATGAAAACGTTTCATACTAAATTTACTCAAGGAGGATTTATGAATTTATCAATTGTAGGCTTTATATTAATTGCCATTATCATGTACGTTTTAATCGCAGATAAGATGGCGCCACCTGTAGCTTTTATTTTAATTCCACTGATTGCTGTTTTTATAGCAGGAGCTAGTATAGAAGAGGTTTCGGAGTATGTTAAAGCAGGACTGGGGTCTATACTTAATACGGCTGTATTATTTATGTTCTCTATTTCCTTTTTCACATTAATGTCAGAACAGGGTTTGTTTGATCCAATTGTTGATTTCGTATTAAAAAGAGTTGGTAAAAATGTTACCGCTATATTTATAGCTGTGTTGGTTGTAGCTTGTGTAGGACACTTGGATGGTACTGGTGCATCTACATATTTAATTACTATTCCAGCTTTTAAACCAATTATGGATAGACTAAAAGTAAAGCCTACGAGCTTTCTTGGTACTATTATTGCAATGATGGCAGTTATGAACATTATACCTTGGGGTGGTCCAACTCTTAGAGCTGCATCAGTTGCACAGGTTGAAGTTTATGATTTATACTCTTTTATATTTCCTGCTGTAGGTGCTATGATGTTAATTGCAATAGGAATTGCTGTATTAAATTCTAAGCTTCATCGAAGGGGAACAGATGCCGTTGCTTTAACTGAAGATTTATTTTTAACGGACCAAGAAAAAGAAGCGCCTACTAGTAAAGGTCTTTTCTACTATAATTTAGCAATTACTTTAGGGGTTCTTATTCTACTATTTATAGATCTTGGTTTTCCAATGCATTTTGTATTTATGGTGGGCTATGCCCTTGCTATTTTAGGGAATTACAGATCTTCAAAAGAACAAAACAAGAGTATCAAACTATACGGTGATAATGCCATTGTTATGACTATGACTTTATTCTCGGTAGGTATTTTTGTAGGTATAGTTACAGGCTCAGGCATGATAGATTCTATGGCTAACACTATTATAAGTTTATTGCCAGATTCTATATCCCCACATTTGCACTGGTTTATGTCCTTGTTCAGCGTTCCATTAATAATAGTACTTGGAACAGATGCTTTCTATTTTGCAATTTTGCCTATTGTTATTGGAGTTGTGGAGCCTTTTGGAATTTCTGCACAAACAGTTGCGGCAACTTTCTTAATAACTGGTACATGGGGAACTTATATCAGTCCATCCGTTGCAGCAAATTATGTTGGAATCGGTCTTGCTGGTACCACTATTGGAGAGCATATAAAAAGAAATTTACCAATAATGTGGGCAGCAAGTATATTAACTTTAATATTGGCGACTATACTAGGAGCTGTTCAGTTTTAATTTATTGCTTTAAGTATTTTAAAGAAAGAGGATGAAATGGAAATAAAAACACAAGCATTCGCAGGTTCTATGGAATCTAATGACGTCTTAATTATGGTAAGACAAGGAAATGGACTAGAAATTGAGTTGGATTCTCCTTTAAAAAAACAATTTGGAAAACAAATTATAGAAGTCATAGAAAAAACTGTGAAAAGATTAGGTGTTGATAATATTTATATTAATGTACAAGATATGGGCGCTCTAAATTGCACTATTGAAGCTAGATGCGAAGCAGCAATACGAAGAGCTTGTGAGAACGAAGAGTATGCTTGGGAGGTTAAGTAATGGCTAAAGATAGACTTAGACGGACAATGATGTTTCTCCCAGCCAACAATCCTGGAATGCTTGCAGATGCACATATTTATAAACCAGATTCAATTATGATTGATTTAGAAGACGCTGTTACTCATAGCCAAAAGGATGCAGCTAGAATATTAGCATATAACGCACTTAAAACTATCGATTATGGAAATTGTGAAACTGTTGTTAGAATTAATGGATTAGATACCCCATACGGTGAAGAGGATATCAAAGCTGCAGTTTTTGCAGGTGTAGATGTAATTAGACTTCCAAAGACTGACAATGCTCAAGATATAATCGATGTAGATAGAATTATAACTGAAGTAGAAAAAAAGTGTGGTCGTGAAGGCCAAACTCTTATGATGGCAGCCATTGAATCAGCAACAGGTATATTAAATGCAAGAGAGATAGCCCATGCATCAGAAAGAATGATGGGTATAGCACTTGGAGCAGAAGATTATGTTACTAACCTAAAAACAAGAAGATCTGAACATGGTATGGAGTTGTTTATGGCTAGATCTCAAATTGTATTAGTAGCTAGAGATGCTGGAATTTCATGTTTCGACACTGTATATTCTGACCTTGAAAATATGGAAGGATTTAGAAAAGAAGTCCAACTTATAAAAGATTTAGGTTTTGACGGTAAGTCTGTTATCCATCCATCACAAATAAAAATAGTTAATGAAATATATGATCCAAGCCAAAAAGAAATTGAATCTTCTTTGAGAATTATTGCTGGTGCTTATGATGCTAAACAAAGAGGCAGTGGTGTTGTGACTGTAGACGGGAAAATGGTTGATGAACCTATTATCATTAGAGCCAGAAGAACTATTGACATAGCTTTGACAAGTGGACTAATTAAGGAGGATGATATTTATGGCTTATAAAGAAAATGCTGTAAACAGGCTGATTCCTGAAGAAATGATTGGTTTCAGAGGAATTGATAAACCTATTGAGAAAGATAGAAAAGCTGGTGCAAAAATACGCATTGGAGACAAAAACAAAGTAAAGCTTAAGTCATCTATCAGAGAAGCTATCCAAGCTTCAGGCTTAAAAGATGGTATGACGATATCCTTTCATCATCATCTTAGAAATGGTGATTATGTAACTAATATGGTTGTGGATGAAATAGCAGCTTTAGGTATAAAAGATATTTGTCTTGCGCCTTCCTCACTTTCACCTTGTCACGACCATTTAATAAAACATATAGAATCGGGAGTTATTACTTCTATACAAAGTTCTGGCCTAAGATCTAAATTGGGGGAAGAAATTTCCAAAGGCATCTTAGAAAAACCAACTATCATTCGTAGTCACGGTGGAAGAGCTAGGGCTATAGAAGATGGAGAACTTCATATTGACGTGGCATTTATAGCAGCTCCCTCTTGTGATTACCAAGGAAACATCTCTGGTTCAAAAGGACCATCTGCTTGCGGTTCTTTAGGATATGCAATGGTTGACTGCCAATATGCCGACACTGTAGTGGCCATTACAGACAATATGGTAAAATTTCCAAATCTTCCTGCATCCATAGGTCAAATGTATGTAGACTATGTAGTTGAGGTTGATAGTATCGGTGATCCTTCAAAGATAGTTTCCGGTGCAATAAGATTTTCTAGTGACCCAAGAGATGATCTAATAGCTGAAAATGCTGTTAAATCAATTCTAGCTTCAGGTTATTTTAAAGATGGTTTTGTTTTCCAAACAGGAGCTGCCGGATCAGCTCTGGCAGTAGCAAAGTTCTTGAAAAAAGAAATGCTAGAAAGTGGAATTAAAGCTTCCATGGCTTTGGGCGGAATTACTGGATATATGGTAGATTTACTAGAAGAAGGCTTAGTAGAGGGTATTATGGATACTCAATGTTTTGATTTAACCGCTGTATAGTCTATAAGTAAAAATCCAAAACACTTTGAGATTTCAGCCTCTGCTTATGCTAATCCAAATAATCCTACACCAGCAGTAAACACATTAGACTTTGTTCTTTTAGGCGCTTTAGAAGTAGATACTGAATTTAATGTTAATGTTATGACCCAATCTGATGGCACAATAGCTCAAGCGGTTGGAGGTCATCAAGATACTGCAGTTGCTGCAAATATGAGTATAATATTGGCTCCTTTAATTAGAGCTAGAAACCCTATTATCATTGACCAAGTTACAACTGT
>CANRJQ010000090.1:0-4178 GCA_947630985.1 uncultured Clostridia bacterium
TTAAATTCAGGCAATCTTTTTTCTAAAACCCCAGTAAAAGATCCCATAACCAAAATTTCTTTGGGACTCAATCTTTTAGATAAGTCTATCATATGATTAGCTCTATAACCTCTATCTGGTCGATTATTAATAAGTAAAATTAGCTCTTTGTTTTCCCAACTATATCTTTTTTCTAATTCCTTATACACAATTTCTGAAGAGTCAGGATCATTAATTGAAAGACCATTAATAAAAATCCCTCCACTTTCAAGTTTATATAATCGCAAATCGTAAGGATCGGGAATGAAATTTTTCATCCCTTCTAGAGCATCTTCTTCCTTAATTCCCAATAATTTACAAACTTCTAAAGCACAAGCTACGTTATCTTTAAAATTGATTTCCTCATAGCTTTCTTTTCCCTCTGCTTTGATTATTTTAGTTCCAAACTTTTTACAATGAGCTTCTAGGTTTGTAAAAAATCTCTCCTCTGAAGTTATTAAAATTCCATTTTCAGGAATTGTATTAGAAATCGATTCGCATATTTCTTCAAGTGTCGGTCCCATTTCTTCTGTGTGATCTAGCCTGATATTTGTTATGACGCCGATGTCTGCTTTTAGAATTTTGTGTTGGGAAGTATATTGCAATTTGGGATTTACTGCCATACACTCAATTGCAAGTATCTTTGCATCATCTTCTACAGCCTCTTTTATAATACTCATCTGCTCTTTTATATTTGCCCTACCTTTTCTAAGGATCAATTCTTCTTTATTTTTTGTGTTTATGGTCATGGGAAGAGTTCCTGTAGTCTTTGCAAACACCTTAAAACCGTTATTATGTATTCCGCTGTGAATCAATCTCGTCACCGTAGATTTTCCCCTAATGCCGTTTACATGAATAACGTGATTTAATTTTTTTCTGTGATTTTTGTTTCGTTTATTTTCTATAAGTAGATAAATAACTACTAAAAAAATCAATAAAACCACTAATTTTTCCATAATATACCAACTTTAATTAATATATAAATTATAAAAAATATATTAGATAAAGTCAAAGGGACGCAAAGATATGCGTCCTTTAACTGTAGACGAAATTTGATTTAGTATCCCACTGCCTTTGCATCTGTCCAAGTATCTGCACCGCCATATAAATGGCCATCTTTATACATTATCGCCTGTACAAAGCCAAAAGTGTCGTTTACCATATGGGAAGCAGTATGTCCCATTTCTTCAGTTTTCTTCACTTCTTCTAAATCTACACCGTCCATATAGGTTAATATATTTCTAGGTCCGTCCCAAATTCTAGGAAGATTTATGGCTTCTTGTAATTCCATTCCATTATCCACAACATTTACAATTACTTGTGCCAATTGAGCAAATATTGTCATACCACCTGGAGCTCCCAAAACCATAAATGGTTCGCCATCTTTTAGCATTATAGTTGGACTCATAGAGCTAAGAGGTTTTTTCTTTGGCGCCACAGAGTTTGCCTCGCCTGCTATTGGAGAGAAGTCATCCATCTCGTTGTTTAGAATAAATCCATAACCATCTACGACCACTCCACTTCCATAATAGTAGTTTATAGTTTTAGTAATGGCTACCATGTTACCCTCTTTATCTGCTACTGATAAATGAGTTGTGCTATCCCCTTCATATTTCCAAGGATCGTCTGCTTCAAATTCTTGGGATTTTTCTAGGTCAATCTTATCGTAAAGAACTTTAGCGTAATCTTTAGACATTATTCCTTTCAGAGGAACTTCCGTATGTTTTGGATCCCCCATATATTTTGCCCTGTCAGCATAGGTCATCTTGAAAGCTTCTGAGAACATATGCATGTATTCTGCACTTAATGGCTCTAAACTTGACATATCGTGATTTTCTAAAATATTTAAAATTTGAACTAAGTGAGCCCCTCCTGAACTTGGAGGTGGACTGGAAATGATCTCATATCCCCTATAAGTTCCCCTCACTGGTTCTGCCACTTCTATTTCATAAGTTGATAAATCTTCTAAAGTCAGTATTCCATCGTATTTTTCAGAGGCTTTAACTATGGCTTCTGCCACTTCACCTTCGTAAAATCCTGCAGTCCCTTTTTCAGCTATTATCTTTAAAGTTTTTGCTAAGTCTGGATTTTTAACTAAATCTCCAGCTTCAAAGGGCAGTTCGTCATTTAAGTATATCTTTCCCAGTTCAGGAAATTTTAACATTATATCATAAGCATCTACCACAGTATTAATAAATTTAGGTGTAGCCATAAAACCATTTTCTGCTAATTCAATGGCCGGTTTTAAAACCTCTTCCCTAGACATTGTTCCGTATTCTTCCAAGATATATAATAAACCCGCCACTTCTCCTGGAACGGCAACGCTTAATCCGCCTCTAGTCTTTATTTCATCAACTGGTTCACCGTCTTCATCTAAATACATATCTTCTGTAGATGCTAAAGGTGCAACTTCCCTAAAGTCCACATAGACTACTTCTCCAGTCTCTCCATCCCTTAAGGTCATAAATCCCCCACCACCTAAGCCTGATGCGTTGGGCTCACATACTCCCAATGCAAAGGAAGCTGCAACTGCTGCGTCCACAGCATTTCCTCCTTGGGCAATTATATCGGCTCCAATTTTAGAAGCCTCGTATTTTTGGGTGGAAACTATTCCGTTGTCAGATTCTGCATCTCTTCCATCGGTTTTTAAAACTAAATTTTCATCAAAGGGAACAAATTCATTATATTTATATGTACTTAAAGTTTCTTCAACTTTTGCCCACTTTTCTTCTGCTGATTTGGTATCAGTCTCTGGGACAGTAACTTCTTCCTCTTCTTCCGTCGTTTCTTCCGTTTCTACTGCAACCTCTTCTGGCTCTTCCTTTGGCTTTTGTGAAGTTGCAGGACTACAAGCAACTAACAATAATATCAAAGCTAGTAATAGAGCTAAAATCTTCTTATTTCTCATTTCTACCTCCATATTAACGCAATATTTTTATAAAGGCGTAAAGAATTAACCTTACGCCTAAATATAATTAATTTAATTAAAACCCTAGGGCTTTACCATCACGTCTCGGATCTCCAGCTCCTTCTAGAGTGCCATCTTCATTGTATAAAACGGCATTTACAGATCCAAAAGTTCTATCCCACTCGTCGCTTGCTTCCATAGTGTGACCTATTTCTTCAAGTTTTGTAATGGTTTCTGCTGGGAATCTATCTTCGTAAACTACCTTACCTTCTTTAAATCCTTTAATTCTTGGGAAGTCTACTGCATCTTGCATATTCATTCCGTGGTCTACAATATTAGAGATAACTTGTGCTACCGTAGAAATTATTGTAGTTCCACCTGGAGAACCTAATGCTGCAACTGGTTTTCCATCTTTAAGGATTATTGTCGGTGACATTGAAGAAAGTGGAGTTTTTCCTCCAGCTATAGAGTTTGGATGATAGTGTCCAGTTACAAAGTCGTCCATTTCATTATTCATTACAAATCCATAACCAGGAACCCCTACTTTAGATCCAAAGTAATAGTTTACTGTACTCGTTAAAGAAACGATATTACCTTCTTTATCTACAACAGAATAATGAGTCGTATCTTCGTGTTCAAACATCCAAGGATCATCTGGCATTGGTTCAGTTATAGCTGCATCTGGTTGAATTTTTTCAGCCAATTTTTTAGCGTAGTTTTTACTCAACAATCCAGCAACTGGAACTTCTACAAACTTCACATCCCCCATGTATTCCGCTCTATCTGCATAAGCCATTGAAAATGCATCTGCAAATATGTGTAATCTTTCTGGAGAATCCGCCTTCATATTTGGAAGATCAAAATTTTCAACTATATTTAAAATTTCAGCTACAATAGTTCCACCAGAAGATGGAGATGGGGATGAATAGATGTCATATCCCCTATAGTTAGTGTGTACAGGCTCTAAAACTTCTACTTCATAATTTGCCAAGTCCTCCATTGTAAATACTCCACCGTATTTATTTACAGTTTGAACCATAGCTTTGGCAATGTCGCCTTCGTAAAATGCTGCTGCACCGTCTTTTGCAATTAATTCTAAAGTTTTTGCAAAGTCTTCATTTTTAAAGATTTCTCCCACTTCGTATGGGAATTTAATTCCATCTACTTCTTTAAGGAAAATATCTCCTGATTCAGAATAAAGCATTAAGTTGTCATATTCTCCACTCATATCTGTTGCCAAAGTTGGAGTAAC
>CANRJQ010000091.1:0-4162 GCA_947630985.1 uncultured Clostridia bacterium
TTTATTGGCTTGATAATTCTCGGGAAAGTACAAATATGGATGATAATTTTTGGTGGTAGTTTACTACTATCAACCTATTTTGGAAGATTTTATTGTGGCTATATATGTCCTATAAACACGGGTATGGAGGTAATAGATGGTAGGGAAGATAAAAACAAAAGAAAAAGAAAATCTGTTCCTGATCTATTTAAGAAACCATTCTTCAGGTACAGTATTCTAGTCTTATTTCTAGGAACTATGGTTATAGTTTTTAAAACAGGTAAGAAGTTACCAGTACTGCCAGTCCTATTTGCTTTAGGGATAATAATAACTTACTTTTATAGGTCGGAATTTTGGCATAGATATCTTTGTCCTTATGGTAGTTTACTATCTATTTTTTCTAAGTTTAATAAGAAAGCATATAGGGTCTATAATGATGGTTGTATAAAGTGTGGTAAATGTGTTAGAGTTTGTCCAGCAGATGCTTTTATTTGGGAAGATAAAAAAGACTATCCTCTTATAATTAAGAATGAATGTCTTCAATGTGGAAAGTGTGTTGAAGCATGTCCTACTGATTCTATAAAATAGAAATAGATGGAGGAGGCGAAGATAATGATATCAGAAAAAATGATTTATGTAATATTTGAAGTAGTAATTAAAAAGGACTATATGGACCAATATTTAAATTTAGCAGCTAAACTTAAGAGACATGTTGAAGCAAATAAAGGATTTGTAAGGTCGGAGCGTTTCTCTAGCCTTGTAGATGAAAGGAAACTTTTAAGTCTATCAGTATGGGAAAATGAAGACTATCTGAATGAATGGAGAAATCAAATAGACCATCGACTAAGCCAAAAAGAAGGGCGAGACAATATATTTGAAAGTTACACAACAACGGTTACATCAAAACTTAGATGCTATACAAATAATGATAGGGCAGAAGCCCCAGATGATTCTAATGATTTCTTGAACGGGTAGATAAAGGAAGAATAGATTATTGGGTGAGATCGTAGGGTATAATACACTTATAAAAATTAAATTGAGGTGTATTAAAAATGTTAGAAAGAAAAGATAATTCTTATGAAGTTAATAATAATCATGGCCACCACGATTCGCATAATCATGATGAACATGCACATCATGAACAAGTAGAACATCACAATCATGAAATGCATGATCATTCGGAGTATAATCACAAGAATCAGACCGAACATGGTGGTCATCATAAACATGAAGAACATGAAAACTATACTCACAAATGAGCATCATGGAGATCATGAACACCATGGAGGACATGATCACCATCATCATGGCAATTTTAAAGAGCTATTTTACACTACCACTTTAATTGCTGGCATTTTAGGAATATTCCCTCAAGATATATCCTATTTTCTTTTTAAAAATCTGTCAATGCCTTTGATGGTGGGTCTTTTTGTGCCCACTCTTTTAAGCTTAACATTATTTATACTTCCACCAATTTTTATCTATAAATCTAATAAGATAAGAGAAATCAATCGAAAGGGATTTAATGTATATTTAGCTATAAATGCAATTTTAGGATTATTGATTTCTTCATTTTCAATAATCGTTTTTATAGCTTGGTTAGGTTGATTAAATTTATAATTAAGAAATCCATATTGACTCCATAGAAAAGTTATTTTATAATTCATACATCAAATAAAATTGATATGAGGAGATGAGATTATGGATCTAGAATCGGTAGCAAAAGTTTTTAAGGCCCTCTGTGATGAAAAAAGATTAAATATAATACAGCAATTAATTTCTGGAGAAAAATGCGCTTGCATGTTGTTAGATGATTTAAACTTTACACAATCAGGTCTTTCATATCAAATGAAAATTTTAACTGAATCCGGCTTGGTAAACGGCAGAGAAGATGGAAAATGGGTTTATTATAGCATTAATGATGAAGGTTGCATGAATGCAATAAAATTATTATTAGAAGTAACAAATACTTCTGACAAGATAAAAGTCGCTAAGGAGTGACTTTTTTAAAACAAAATATATCAAAAATATTTGATGGGAGAAGAGTGTAGGTATAATGTGGCAATTTATTCAAAATCAGCTTCTGGGAATGAAGTGGTTAAATGTCTTAGTGGGTAGATTAATTAGTGAACTTGGAGTTGATATCAGTTCTAAATTTGGCGGGAGTTTACATTTTTTTATTTACGACGTAATAAAAATCACAATATTATTATGTACCCTGATTTTTATTATATCCTATATACAAAGTTATTTTCCCCCTGAAAGAAGCAAAAAAATACTTGGGAAATTTAAAGGGATATGGGCAAATATAATGGCAGCTTTATTGGGAACTGTAACACCTTTTTGTTCTTGTTCCTCCATTCCTTTATTTATTGGATTTAGTTCAGCAGGCCTTCCCCTTGGAGTGACATTTAGTTTTCTAATTTCTTCTCCAATGGTGGATTTGGGAAGTTTGGTTTTGCTTACAAGTATATTTGGAATAAGAATTGCAATTGCCTATGTAATTTTGGGTCTCATAATTGCTGTTATTGGCGGTTCAATTATAGAAAAATTAAAAATGGAAAATGAAGTAGAGGAGTTTATTCGAAAGGCTCCAAAGGCTAGAGAGATGGAGTCGATAGTTCTAAAAAGGAAAGATAGAATAGATTTTGCCCGCAATCAAGTTGTAGACACTTTTCAAAAAGTATTTCCCTACATTATAATAGGCGTCGGCATTGGTGCCATAATCCACAACTGGATACCTGAATCTTGGATTGAGAAAATACTCGGGGGAACAAACCCCTTAGGTGTAATACTGGCAACTATATTGGGAGCTCCTATGTATGCAGACATATTTGGAACGATTCCCATAGCCGAAGCATTATTGTCAAAAGGAGCAATGCTAGGAACTGTACTTTCATTTATGATGGCAGTAACAACATTGAGTTTACCTTCGATAATAATGCTTGGAAAAGCAATCAAGCCAAAACTACTTGGGGTTTTTATTATAATAACTATCATAGGGATTATTATTGTAGGTTATTCTTTTAATATATTTCAAAATTTATTTATTTAGGAGGGAAAAATGATATTTCGTAAGAAAAAAATAAGAGCTTCATCTGTAAATTCAAAAAAATCAATTGAAAGTGATGACTACAAAGAAAACGATGGAAGTGGAATTATTGTCCTGGGTTCAGGTTGTAAAAAATGCAACGAACTAGAAAGGAATGTACAAAAAGCACTTGAAAACCTTAATATAAATGAACAAATAAATCACATAACAGATTTTCGAGAAATTGCCAGTTACGGCGTTATGAGCACTCCCGCTTTGGTTATAGACAATGAAGTAGTTAGCTATGGAAGGGTTCTTTCTGAATCGGAAAGTATTGAAATTCTAAAGAAATATAGAGGTAAATAAATGAAAACGAAAATAGCATTTTTATGCGTGCACAATTCGTGCAGAAGTCAAATTGCTGAAGCCTTGGCAAATAAATATGGAAAAGATGTTTTGGAAGTCTATTCTGCTGGAACTGAGCTAAAGGACAGAATAAATAGTGATGCGGTAAGACTTATGAAAAAACTTTATAATATTGACATGGAAGAAAGTCAACGACCAAAATTAATTACAGAAATTCCAGAAGTGGATTTTGTAATTACTATGGGTTGCAATGTCGTGTGTCCAGTGTTACCATACGAATACGAAACAGAGGATTGGGGACTGGAAGATCCCAGTGGAAAATCAGATAAAGAGTTTGAAAAAGTAATTTATGAAATAGAAAACAAGGTAAAAGAATTGGTAAGTAGAGTAAAAAGTGGAGAAGTTGTCTAGAATATTAGAAAAATTGCAAAAGTAAGCTAAAAAATAATATAAACTATTAATTTTAATTAATAAAATTGCATCCATATTTATTATCTATTAAACTTTCAAAAAATTAGAATCATTCTAAAAATAATGGTTGACACAATAAATTGTAATGAGTATAATTATCGATATAGACGATGATAGATTTAAGATAATAATAAATAGGAGGAACAAATGAAAAAAGTAGATGTATATTTAGCAAATTTAATGGTAGGGAATGTAAAATTACACAATCTACACTGGAATGTAATTGGAACTCAATTCAAAGCAGTTCATGAATATCTTGAAGCAATATATGATGATTTTTTTGAAAAATTTAATGAAGTAGCAGAATATCAAAAA
>CANRJQ010000092.1:0-4123 GCA_947630985.1 uncultured Clostridia bacterium
TTTCTAGAGATGGCAGAAATTTCTTGGGTTCTATTTTCCGTTCTACCTCCTAGCTCCATAAGCTGAAGGTAGTCGATTACGATTAAATCCAGTCCGTGTTGGGCTTTTAATCTCCTAGCTTTGGCTTTTAATTCCAGTGGAGAAATTCCCGCTGTGTCGTCTATGTGAATATTGAGTTTGTCTAAAACCGTCAGGCCTTCTAGAAGTTTTGTCCACTCTTCTGATTCCATCTTAGCTGAAATTACTTTTTGTAAATCCACATGACAAATAGAGGACATCATTCTTTGGGTGAGCTGATTATTACTCATCTCTAGAGAAAAGATAGCTACGTGGGCATTGGCTCTCATAGCAGCATTAACTGCCAAATTTACCATCAAGGCAGTCTTGCCCATGGATGGCCTAGCTGCTAGTAGTACTAAATCGGATTTTTGCAATCCTGCCAATTTGTTATCCAAATCCAAAAACCCAGTGGTTAGTCCCGTCAACGCCGATGGATTATTGGCTCTTTCTTCCATCATGGCGAAAGACTCTACTAATACATCACCTATGGGCGTAAGTCCCTTGGAATGGGCGCCTTGGGTGATGTCAAATATTCCTTTTTCAGTAAATTCCATAACTGTAGCCACATCTTCTGAATCTTCGTAAGCTAGATCTACTGATTGGGCTCCGACTTCGATAATTTGTCTTAAGATGGATTTGTCTCTTACGATTTCCAAATAGTATTCCAAATTTAAAGTCGTAACTACTTCAGTGGTAAGTGTCGCTACATAAGTCATACCACCCACATCTTCCAAATATCCAAGTCTTCTAAGTTCTTCCATGGCTGTTATAAGATCTATGGGAGCATTCTTGTTATAGAGATTCAAAAGGGCTTGATAAATTTTCACGTGGGCAGGGTTATAAAAGTCCGTAGGCTTTATCTTGTCCACTGCCTCGTTCATTTTGTCCGAAGACAGAAGGAGAATCCCTAGAACGCTACGTTCTGCCTCTGAATTGTGAGGTGGGATTCTTCCAACGAATTGATCTGCCAAATTTTTACACCTACTTCGTTTCTACGTTAACCTTTAGGCTCGCTGTTATCTCTGGGTAAACTCTTATCAATACTTCTGTTATTCCTGCTGTCTTTATATTTTCATCTAATTCGATTTTATTTTTGGCAATATTAATATTTGCTTGTTCTTTTAATGCTTTGGATATTTCATTGTTGGTGATGGATCCAAATAATCTTCCACCTTGTCCACCTTTTGCTTCTATATTTATAGTAAGGCTTTCAATTTGTTCTTTTAATTTGTTTGCTTCTTCAATCGCAAGTGCTTCTTCTTCTTTTCTCTTTTGTTGCTCTATTTCCCAATTAGCTTGGTTTTCTGGTGTAGCTTCGATTGCCACTTTTCTAGGTATTAAAAAGTTTCTAGCGTAGCCGTCTTTCGCCTCTACCATCTCTCCTGCTTTACCTAATTGATTATGATCCTTCAATAATATTATCTTCATTTGTGTTCTCCTTCTTTTCTATTTCTTCATAGTATATATCTATAGCGTGAAGCAATTTTTCATAAGCTTCTTCCATAGTAACTTTGTAAACTTGGGTCGCTGCAGAAACTAAATGTCCGCCTCCCCCCAATTTTTCCAATATCAGTTGAACAGAAATTTCTCCTGCACTTCTTCCTGATATGTGTATATAGTCTTCATTATGGGTCAACACAAAGGATGCGTTGACTCCTACTATATTTAGTAATGAATCTGCCGCTTGGGCAGCTATTAAAACGTTGGAATTTCCTTCTCCATCTAATTTAGCTATGGCTATTTCATTTCTAATTATATCGGCATCGTGAACCACCTTCGCCTTAGATCTTACGGTGTCCAAATCTTCATAGAAGAACTTGTTCACCTTGGCTGGGTTAGCTCCGTGACGTCTTAGTATGGATGCAGCTTCAAAGGTTCTCACTCCAGTTTGGAAGGTGAAATTTTTAGTATCTACTACTATGCCCGCCATCATAGCCTCTGCTTCAAAGGTAGTGATGTTCATATCAGGATCCATATACTCCAATATCTCCGCCACCAACTCACTTGTAGACGAAGCGTAGGATTCGATATATGAAAGCACTGCATTTTCTATACCGTCATTTCCTCGTCTATGATGATCGATAACTACGACCTTGTCCACCATATTAAAAAGTCTCGGCTCTTCAGCTAGATAGATTTTATGATTGTCTAGCATAATTATTAAGGATTTGCTTTTTTGTGCCATGTCTATAGCTTCTTCCGAGTCTATTACAAACTCGTGAATTTCCGGAGCATCCTTTTTCATAGCTTCCATAATCATTTTAATACTTGGATTAACTTCATTCAAGACTATAAAGCCTTCTTTTTCCATACGCCTTACTGCGCCTAGCATCCCAATGGCTGAGCCTATGCTGTCCATATCAGCGTTTTTATGCCCCATAATAAATATTTCAGAAGCTTCTTCTATAAGATTTGCCAAAGAATTTCCAATGACCCTAGCCCTTACTCGATTTCTCTTTTCTCTAGCTTGGGTTCTACCACCGAAAAACTCGTGTCCTTCTTTTGTTCTAACTACTACTTGATCCCCACCACGCCCCAAGGCCAAATCTACTGCAGCTCTGGATTCTTCGTAGGATTCGGGAATGCTATCTAAGGTTTCTGAAATTCCAATACTCAAAGTTATAGTAGAGTCATTTTGTTTACCGATTTCTCTTACGATATCCAAAATGGAAAATCTCTCGTTGACCATGGATTTCAAACACACTTGGTTAAATACTGCGATGTATTTGTCATCGTCATAGCGTCTGACTACGGCATTTCTCGTAGTGAAGTATTCCATAATCTTATTTTCTACTTCAGCGATAATAACGCTTTTTACATATCCCTTTTTGCCAAGACCTATTTCGTCGTAGTTGTCGATATAAATATGCCCAAAACCGATTTTTTTATCAGTGTATTTTTCCCTCAACTGATCGTATTTTGAATTATCCACAAAATAAAAAATGTGAATGACTTCTCCGTCAGTCTTCTCTACTCTATTGTGAAACAAATTGTAATTCGCATCGAAGACGTGAATTTCTGATTGTCTAATTTCGTCACCCTTGAAATTTTCAAATACAAATCCATCAATAATACTGTTTACATGTTCTCCCACGGCATCTTGTTCGCCTAAAAGTTTCAACAAAGGTGGATTGTACCAATTTATATTTCCCAAGTCATCCGTCAGGATTAATGGAAAGGGCATATTAAAAACTGAGTCTTGGGCAGCAGAATCGAAATCCTCACATAATTTTTCAATTTGTGCAGTCTCTCGAAAGTGAAGTTCTTCTCTTTTGTTAGCAATTTCGTATAAAATCGCTCCTGCCAAAATTAAGCTCACAAAACCTGCTACTTCATTTAAAATGAATAGCATAACGACTATAATCGTCAAAAGGGAAAGTACAAATTTATATTCTTTTAAATGTCTAAACTTCTCCAAATTCTCACTCTCTCTTTATCCTAATCTTTCTAAAAACTACTAGGGTATCTAAAAGACCTAAGATTACCACCACAGCTCCTGCAGGAATAAAAAATACCAATCCCAAAAAGATAAATGTTTTGATAAAATTAGGCATTTTAAGTCTGCCTAAAAGATTAGATACCAGGGCAAGTCCATTTACGAAAAACAACAATCCAAATACCAATAAGGAATTTAAATAAATCACTTCGTAAATTTCCATTCCTGAATTTTGTAAAAGCAATATTACACCTATTATTATACCAAATACTAGTATAGAAATCCTAGGCAGTTGCAAATTTGAAAAAATTGGAGGCTGATTAATTAATATCCCATGGCGAAGAAGCCTTCTTCCTGCCATGACGTAATTTAAATACACGGTAAATAAAATGAAAATAAAAAACATTCCAGGAATTAATTTAATACTCATTTCATTTATCAATCTCAAATTTTCTTCCAGTCTACTAGCTTCCAACCCAGTAAGATTTTCACCCACGCCGTCAATTTGACTTTGGATTAATTCTTCTGAGATTTCTTCTAGATTCACAGTACCTAGAGGCGTAAGTCCCATTTGTAAAGATACGGAACTCAGAATTAAAACCACTGCCATGAGTATCAGTGTAGCCA
>CANRJQ010000093.1:0-3971 GCA_947630985.1 uncultured Clostridia bacterium
CAATAATAAATTTTTTTGGGCGCCACAGTCTAGCTATTTATCTATCCCATCAAATCTTAATCTATTTTTGTTTGACAATTTTGAGAAACATTGGTATCATTTAAAAACCTAGGGGAGTTAGCTCAGCTGGAAGAGCGCTACGTTGACATCGTAGAGGTCGCTGGTTCAAGCCCAGTACTGCCCACCAATATAAAAAATCTGTAGCAAATAATTTGCTACAGATTTTTATTTTTAACAATTATTAAATTCCTGTCTTTAATAAATAACTTTGCTTCGGTCTGCCAATTTTACCATAACTAATTTTCACATCAATTATTTCTTCACTTTCTAAAAATTGTAAATATCGATATGTAGTCTGATAAGAAAGCTCCGTAAGCTCTGAAATTTCTTCAACTGTAAGATATTCTCTGGATTCTCTCATTTTTTCTAATAATAGGTTTAGAGTGTTTTCTCCTATTCCTTTAACTAATTCCAAGGATTCAATGGGACTTCCATTTCGTTCCTTTTGGTCCTTTAAAAGTTTAATGTGAAGATTTATTCTAGATATCAAGTCTGGCGCCTTAATTGGTTTAGTTGCAAAATCTGTCGCTCCCGCTTCCATAAACCTATCTGCCACTTCTTGATCAAAATCTATGGTAAATACTATTATGGGAATCTTTAAATCCTTTTTTCTAATTAACTTTACTCCCTCTATTCCGTTTATATCCGGCATATGGTAGTCAATTAAAATAATATCTGGTTTTTTATTTTCAATAATTTCCAGACCTTCTTTTACATTTTTAGCAGTAAGAGCAGTCCAATCTTGGCTTTGGATTACAGCAGAAAGAGCATAACGAATATCCTCTTCATCATCTATACATAAAACTTTAAGATTCTCCATAATTATACCTCTCTAAGTAATATTGTCACAGTCGTACCTACATTTTTATTGCTGTGTAAAAATACAGCCCCATCAGATTTTTCCACAGTTCTTTTTACAAAACTCAAACCCAAACCATATGAATCATATGTAGAAAACCCAGATTCCCAAACTTTTTCAATATTTTCTTCTTCAATTCCCACACCATTGTCAATAATGGATATCTCTATAAAATCCTCATCTTCTACAGAAATTCTGTCTACTATTATTTCAATTTTCCCTTCTTTTACATTTTTGATAGCATCTTTCGCATTTTCAATTACGTTTACCAATGCCCTTGTAAAAGTTATTTTGTTAATTTCTATTAGGGATTCGGGAACTTTGTTTAAATACTCAATCTTAGCTCCAACTGTGGATTTGGAAATGTTGGCAAGAGTAAGTCTAATTAAATCCTCTGTTGTAATTTGAAACCTCACATCTTCATTTAAAATTTCTGAAATCATGTTACTCATGCTGTCTATGGAGTTTTCTACTCGGTTTAAATAGTCAGACTCCTTATCCATATTCTTATTTTTCAAAGAATGGCGCACCAAACTTACAAGGGCTTGGGCAGATGTAAGGGGGGATTTCAAATCGTGGACTAGATTTTTTACCTCTCTAAAAGTTCTATTTTCAATGTTTTGAAGAACCCTTTCATTTTCCAACATTAAGTTTTCTTTTTTTAATTGTTCCAGAACTCTCATTTTGTTTTCATCTCGTATGAGTAAAAATACTAAAGTGCCAAATATGCTAAACAAACTCATGAAAAACAAAGATATTGCGTTGAGTTCGTTTTCTACAGTTAAATATTGTGAAATTAACTTTACTTGTAGTGAAACCTCTCCTTTTCCTATGGGAAGCTTTTTAAATATAGGCATTATATCCATAAATTGAAAAGCGGATATAAAGAATATTATTAAAGCAACTTTTTTCCATTCGGATACATAATTATAATCCCTATCACCTATGAGTATAATTAGAATTATCATAGTGACAGATGGAACTCCAAAGTGGTATGTGATGTTTTCATAAGCAATCCAAATAAAAAAGTATACAAAGGGTATTATCAAAAGAATAATCAATACTTTTATGTATTTACTCAAGGAGTACTCTGGTTTTATCTTTATTGATTCAGATATAAAAAATGCTCCAATGTAGTGGGGAAATGCCCTTAAGGAGTTTAATAAAACCAAAGTTATTCCACCCACTATTAAATAGAGCCTGTCGTGGTTTGAAACGGCATAGCTCAATGTGTCATTTATTCTAAAAGTGTCTATATTTAAGAAGGCAGGTAAAGCTATTCCCAATAAAACTAACATTACCCCAGCTGCTAATTTCTTTTTTCTAATTCCCTCTATCACGAAAATCAAATCTTTCTTTATTTAAATAAATAATATATATAACACTAACAAATAATGCGACGATTGGCAATAATTTTGGATAAGTAACTTTATAATAAACATTACTATTTCCAATTTCTTCTAAACTTGGAGGATCAAAGGGCAAACCATAGTCGGTGACAATTTTTCTTACGTTTAAAAGATGGATAGTTGGAACATTTTTAGAAAGAAAATATCTAATTAGTCCGTCTTTTTCGCCGTAACTGTTTAATCTTATTCTGCTTTGGGATAAGATGCCCTGTCTATTGGCAATGTCAAACTCTCCAATTCCCAAGAAGGTCAAATTGCCTCCAACTGCCACATAGCAATGGATTTTTCCTTCTTTATAATATAAATTTACTTTCTCACTGATGTTTTTTTGAAAATCTGGTTCCACCATAACATTTAAACCGAGATTTTTATACTCAGAAATAATGGATTCCACTAACTCAACTGGTTTTTCAGAAGCCACATCGTCATCCCCACCTAATGTAACCATAGAGCTATTATATCTAGTGTAGCCATCTAAGTTTAATTTTGATAGTATCTTTGGAAAAGTTAAACCCCTTTGGTTAGCTCCAAATGTAGAGGATCCAAAACTGGAAATTATTATTAAATCCAAGTTCATTTCCTCACCGGCGCTTAAGACGGCTAGATTCAAAGCTGGAAAAGAACCAGAAAGCCCCACGGCAACCCTATCCTTTTCATTAAGACCTACTTCTTTAAACATCTTTACCACTAGAGCTGCCATGTCTGGATTTGCACTTGTCCTTTTGGATTCTAAATGGCCTAAAGAAGTGGTGTATTCGTTATATTCGTCTCCCAATAATCCAGTTTCAAAATAATCATAGTCGTAAATTGGTATACCTAAGTCTTTTTTGTATCTTTTAACTGCCTTTGTCATTTCTTCCATTCTATGGGCAGCGTCAACTTGCAATTGATAATAGTCGTTTTTCTCTACTCTTCTATTAAATCCAGTTATAATTAAAGTTATAAGTAATATCAATAACACTGGCAGAGATTTTAATGCCCTTTTTTGTCTAATTTTCATATTCATCACCTAAAAAACTGGCATTCCAAGAATAATCATTACAAGGACAATTACCAATACCACAACTCCCAAAGAAATTGAGGATATTAAAAGTCCCTCTTTTGTCCATTCATTGGCTATAATTCCTGGAATAATATTTCCTATTATTCCAATGGAAGTGATAAAAAAACCAGTAAAAATTAAATTTATTATTAATGCGATTCCCACCGAAAGGGCAAACTGTCTTTTTCCATAAATAATTGTGTAATTTGATAAGAGTTTTATTATAAAAAAAGTCAGCAAAGAAACTAAAAGAGTAACAGCGATTCTCTCTGGATTATTTATATTAATTGCTAAGTAACCGGGGACAATTAGTCCACTTGGAGAAAATCCAGTAATTTCCGAATATATTAAACTGATAAAAATTCCTAGTATAATTACTTTATCAAACATAGATTTCCCCCTCCCTATTTACCTTTTCCAGTATTTTATCGCCATCGTTTGCAATGTTTCCAACTGCATAAATAATAGAATTATCTCCAAACTTTTCAAAAGACAAATCACTAATATTTTTTATAATTGTCGTATTAAATTCAGGCAATCTTTTTTCTAAAACCCCAGTAAAAGATCCCATAACCAAAATTTCTTTGGGACTCAATCTTTT
>CANRJQ010000094.1:0-3926 GCA_947630985.1 uncultured Clostridia bacterium
GATTAAATTGAAATGCACTCTTTAAGGGGTGCATTTTTTTATCCAATATGTATATAAAGTTTTGGTTAAAATCTATAATTTAATATCGATGAGGATGTCTTAACCTTAGGCGTAGAGCTACACGTAAGAAGTGCATTGGAATATCTTAAATAATAAAGATACTGTTATAAATGAGTTAAAATTCCCCAGTTCAAAAGAGCAAAGGAGTTTTTTAATTTTTATATTTCTAATTCTTTTTGATTTACTTATACATAAGAGATTTTTCAGGGTATATAATAAGAAAGTTAAAAAATTATTGTTCAAAAATAATTGAATTTAAAATAAAATAGTTTTTGGAGGAGTTATGGAATTTAGATACTCTTTGGTAGATGGAAGTATGCAAGAGAATATAAATGGTGGGGATGCCCTTTGGATTCAGTTAGTAAATCCCAATGACGAAGAAATAGATAAAATTACTAAGGAGTATGGAATTCCTAGAGATTATCTTCACGACGTATTGGATCCCTTTGAGGTGCCTCGTACAGAAGGCCTAAAAGACGAAAGGCCTGATTTATTTGTATTTAGCTATCCCATTAAGCTATCAGAGACCAGATATTATACTAGAGCAGTGTCTGTAGTATTGTTAGAAAATGTAATAATTACAGCCAGATGCGAAGATTCTCCAATATTTGAAAAACTTAAAAATTATGTTATAGAAAATATTAAATCAACACAAGACTTTGATGGTTTGGTAGTGGAATTGGCTTGGGAAATTTCTAAAATATTTAATGAATTTATTAAACATCAAGATTTACAGATTAAAGAGTTTGAAAATGAAATTAGGACTTCTACGAAAACTGAATTTTTGCAACAAATGATTGAAATTCAAAGAAGTTTAATCTATTTCAGAACAGGAATTCAAGAAAATGGATTGGTTATTGATAATTTCCATAATTTGGACTATATATCAGAAACAAAGTCAGGAAAGATGCTTATGCACGACTTGTTCAAAGAAAATAAACAAGCCCAAATCACCATAGACACATTGGTAAGTATGCTGGAAAATCTATCGGATCTATATTCCAATGTCATAAGCAATAACTTAAATACAGTTATGAAAGTACTTACGTCCATAACAATTGTACTGACAATACCCACAATAATTGGGGGACTATGGGGCATGAATACGGCAGTACCCATAGGCAAACACCCCCTCGCATTTTGGTATTTATTGGCATTACAGATAGTTTTGAGCTTGATAATGGTGTATATATTGAAGAAAAAAGATTATTTGTAAAGATGATAATAGCCTAGGATATAAGTTTTATTAAACTATGACCTAGGCTATTTATTTTATTTCGCGCGTTTAACGAAGTATTCGAATATTTTTTGGTGATTATAGTCTTTAATGGCCATCATTTCTGGATGCCACTGTACTGCTAAGATGAATCTTTCCTTTAGGTCATGGTATTCCATAGCTTCGATTACGCCGTCTTCTGATTTTCCAGAGATTTTTAAATTATCTCCCAAAATTCCAGCGGCTTGGTGATGGAGGGAGTTAACCATTATGGAATCACTTTCAAAAATTTCTCTTAGTATGGAATCTTCCTCTATTTCCACAGCATGGGAGGGAAAGAATCTTTCGTTATTTACCAAGGTATGGGACAAATATCCTTCCCTAGGAAGATCTAGAATCAAATTGCCATTGAAAAATACATTTAAAAACTGCATTCCTCTGCATGTTCCTAGAATAGGTTTTTTAGTTTTATTGTAAAAATAATCCAAAAGCATCATTTCTTGAGAATCCCTTTTAGAAGATATTCTACCAGTTTTTTCATCTGGCCTTTGTCCTGCCAAAAGGGGATTTATATCAGCACCACCTGTTAAGAGAAGTCCATCTATTAAATCAGCAATTTTTTCTAGATATTTTTTATCTTCAGAGATGGGAATTACGATAGGTATCCCACCAGCTTCTATTATGGCATCAGAATAATCATTTGCAATGACAGACCATTCTTGTCCTCTAGCTCCCAACCCTTGTGCTGCAAATCGCATATCGTCATCTGAATAATTCGAAGTAATTCCAATAATCGGCTTCATTTATATCCACTCCCTTAATTATTAATAAATTTATTTACTTAAGCTTACTATATAATATAGAAATATAAATGTAAATTGCCAAATTCTATTTGTCTTTAAGATAATTCAAAGTTTCATTCATTAATATAAATTGTAAAAATGCACTATTGGATTAAATTATTATGCGCCAATATGTATAATGATACTTTCCTAGACTATGTAATATAATATTAATTGGATTATTATATTATTAGACGGGAAAGAATTATGGAGAAAAATAGATATAACGGTACAATTCAAATTTTATTTAGTACGTCTTTATGGGGAACTGCTTTAGTATATAGTAGGTATATTATTGAAATGGGATTTCCGTCAAAGGATGTAGTTTCTTTGAAATTGTTATTTGGATTTATTGCTTTGCTTATCTATATATTAATTAAAAATCCCCTGCTTTTAAAGATCGACAAGGGTGGGATTTTTCATGCTTTATCCTTAGGGATATTTTGCCATGCTTTGTATAATTTATTTATGTTTTTAACGATAGACTCCACCAATATAGCTACAGCAGTGGCCCTTCTTTATACTTCGCCTATTTTCGTCATGATTATGTCTAGGATATTTTTTAGAGAAAAGATAAATGGCTTAAAAATATTTGCTTTAATATTGGCGGTTATGGGAATTTACTTCACAGTTACTAATGGCGACTCGTCCAATATTCTAATTAGTAAAAAAGGTCTTATAACTGGATTGGCATCAGGATTTACCTTTGCACTATCCACTATTATCAGTAAAGCTTCCGTGGCGAAATATAGACAAGAGACTATTCTCATGTATACATTTTTGTTTGCATTTATTTTTTCCTTATTATTTTCAAATCCCATGGAGTTTTTAAATAGAAATTATAATCCGTTAGTTTATTTTTTTATCATTATGCTAGGCGTTCTATCCACGGCAATTAGTTATTTATTTTATTTAAATGGCCTAAAGTTAGGCGTACCTTCTTCAAAAGCTTCTATTATTTCTACATTGGAAGTTCCTATTTCTGTAATCGGTGAAGTTTTGATATTTAAAGACGAGCTACTATTTTGGAAGATTTTGGGAATTGTGCTTATTATGATATCGATATTTTTAATAAATTATGAAAATTTTCGCCATTGAATACCTTCAACACTTCTTCCATGCTCATCTCACCACCAAAAGAATAATATTTACTTTTAATATCCTCAAAGATACTATTATAATACTTATGCTCTTCTGACTTCAAACTTGTGATGATAAGTGGACTAAATAGAGGCGATATGAAAGAAATAATATTTTTAATAAAGAAAATTAGAGAATATGACCATAAGATGTTATATATGATAACGACTTATTCTATTCTTACAGCAATTTTTCCATTTATTTGGATATTATTACCCACAAAAATCATACAAATAGTTTTATATCGTCCAGATGATAATTTTATTATTTGGATATTTTTATTTGGAATGTTTTCCATTATAGGAACTTTTTTAACGAGTTTTATTCAAGGAAATTACAGAATGAGAATGAATAATATTAGATACAATCTAATAAGAGATGTTATGAAGTATAGTTTTGATATGCCTTATGAGTACACATTAAACAAAGAGCATATTGAAAAGATTGCATTGGCAAATTCAGCAGTTTCAGGTCCCAATAGAGGGGCTGGTGGTATTATTCTAAAACTACTTAGTATATTTGGGCTAAGTCTTTCTTTAATTGGATTTTTTGGAATATTTTTGCAAATGCCTTTTTGGATGGTGTCTTTGATCCTTATTGTGACTATCATAAATTC
Source organism: uncultured Clostridia bacterium (assembly GCA_947630985.1). Taxonomy (GTDB): domain Bacteria; phylum Bacillota; class Clostridia; order Tissierellales; family Peptoniphilaceae; genus Neofamilia. The sequence continues at coordinate 3,875 of CANRJQ010000094.1, forward strand.
TTATTTTAATTTTAAAAAGATGAAAATTATTTATAATTACTGGACTCTTCTT
>CANRJQ010000095.1:0-3906 GCA_947630985.1 uncultured Clostridia bacterium
GAGTGCAAGTTAACGTGGATCCAGTGATTGAGCTGGAAAACTTTAAAATTATTCGAGAAGTTTTGGAAAACAATAAACACAAATTGACTTACGAAATCGTAGCATTTCCCCAACACGGAACTTTGCGAACTGAAGCAAAGGGATTGCTAGAAGAAGCGTTGAAAGAAGGCGCAGATTATTTAGGTGGACTTGACCCAGCAATAATCGATGGAGATATAGAAAAATCTTTAACTACGACTTTTGATTTGGCTAAAAAATACGGTAAGAAAATAGATTTCCACGTCCACACAGGACAAAATTTGGGAATTTATGAAATCAAAAGGATTTTAAACTATATCGATGAATACGAAATGAATGACATGGTAACACTTAGCCACGCGTTTTCTTTAAATGACATCGGCCACCACAAACAAGTGGAGTTGGCAAAAGAATTTGTAAAAAGAGGCGTGACATTAAATACAACTCAGCCCATTAATGGCGAGGCGTATCCTTTTATGACATTTTTAAATGAAGGAGTCGATGTAAATATCGTAAATGACAATATCAACGACCACTGGAATCCTTTCGGCACAGGAGATATGGCAGAAAGACTAAACCGTGGTTGCCAAATTCACAATTTCAAAGACGAATACACCATTTCCAGAACCCTACCTGCGATTACGGGCGGACTACTGCCATTAAATAACGAAGGCGAAAGGATTTGGCCAAAAGTTGGCGACAAGGCAAATATTTTATTATCCAAATCAGATTCTTCTGCTCATTTAATTGCAAGATTGGTACCAGAGAGAGTGACGATGTTTGAAGGCGAGATTGTAAACGGAGAATTTATATAGAACTTTATTAAAAAACCACAAAGAAATCAGTTTTATAACTGTCCTTTGTGGTTTTTATAAACTTTACTTAAAATATCTTAAAACTCCTCAAGCTCTTTTCCATAATCATAATCTGATACATAGTAGGATATATCATTTTCTATTAAAAATTCTTCAAAGTATGAATGAGAGTCATTTTTTTCAAAAAAATCTGTAAATAAATATCCCACGTCTTTGAATCTTTCGCTATTAAATGCATTTGAAACCAGCTTCTTCCAGTTTTCCATATCTATTTCATATTTAACTCCAGATCCTTTTCCAAACCTAAATGCAATTTTTATAATCTCTTCCTTTTCATTTCGACTAAATGTGTAACTTACATTATCGACAATGATGAAGGTGAAGTCATCTCTTATGATTGGTTTATCTTCATCATACAAATCATCATAATACAAATTTTCATTAAAAGCATCAAAATATGAATAACCATCCTTAACTTCTACTAATGAATATGCTTCGAAGTTCAGTATTGAAAACTCCGGAACTTCTTCCAATTTATAAAATATCGATTCTAGCATTTCATTATACTCTGAATTATTTATGCTATAAGCTTGAGAGATGAAATTGCCAAGATCTTCCATGTAATTCTCAGCTATCCAAGCATCTCCTTTTTCCATGTATTGAAGTTTTTCTTTCTGAGTTAAGTCTAATATTTTTTCATATATTAAGTTAAAATGAATCTGAAAAGAATCCAATTCTTCATCATAAAACATTTCATAAGAATCTAAATCTTCAACTGTATAATAAATATCGTCAAATATCGGAAATTCAGAAAAATTATGAATCAGAAATGTATCAGTTTTCTCATTGATGTATTTTATTGTTTTTTCAAGACCATTTTCTCCAATGCAGTTTTCAATATCAAAAAAATCTAATATACAATTAGCTACATATCTTACAACGAATCTTCCAACTTTTTCTTTATTTTCATTTCCTTTTTTAGGAAATAATTCTAATATCATATCTTCCTCCATAAAATCTTAAATCATATTACTCTACGTATAAATTATACCATCAAAATGTTGTCTAAATGGGAATATTGTAGTTCAAAAACTTTTTATTGTTACTCCAAACTATTTTAAAATGATATAATAGTTAATAATGAATTCAAAAAAACAGTAGGATTAAATGAAAAAGAAATTATTTTTATTGATTTTGGTTCTAGTACTTATGATTCCAGTAGTAACATCGGCTCAGGAACAGCCAATTAAACTGGTTGTTCATGGAAACAATGTAGAAACAGACGTGGCGCCTTTTATAGAAAATGGTCGAACTTTGGTGCCAGTGAGAGTTATTTCTGAAACATTGGGATTCAAAGTACAATGGATAGCCGAAGAGGAAAAAGTTGTAATCGGCTCACCAACGGACGCAGGTTCTGGTAACGGTATAGCATTATTTATCGGCAATGCTACAGCATACTTAAATGAACATGAAACTGTCATACTAGATGTAGCTCCAAAGGTAATTAGCGGCAGAACTTTCGTACCAGTGAGATTCGTAGCAGAACAATTCGGCTTAAATGTGAGATGGGACGAAGAAAATTGGACAGTCATTATCGGCGAAGAAACTCCAGCACCAGTTGTTGAAGCTGCGCCTTTACCGGTAGCAACTAACACTAATATTCAATCTATTGTAGGCTCAGGTGGAACTAATGTTACTGAAAGCGAACCAATAGAAGGACAATATATTGGAAACAAAAACACAGGAGTTTTCCACTATCCAGGATGTTCTTCAGTTAAAAAGATGTCGGCAAAAAATAAAGTATCAATATCTAGCCGAGATAACGCAATTAACGGCGGTTATCGACCTTGTCAAATATGTAAACCATAGGTAAAAATAATAGACTCCAGTAAAATGAGAGTCTATTTTATTATTATCGCTTTTCTCTATAAACTCCATCTTCTCCTTTGACAAATCCTGCAGCTTCTAGCTCTGCCTTCGTCGGTTTGTCTGGATCAAAGGGCTTGTAATATTCTACACTTCCATATCCTCTTCCGTCCTCACCTTCATAAGGTCCGTACATTACCGTCACCCGTAGAGCATAGTATATTATTTGTAGAGAAATTAATAAAATTCCCAACCCCAAAAATGTTTTGAAGAAAACTTTCTTAAATCTATTCACATTGACCTCCAATAAAACTTTTATTTATCGTTTATCGATAAATAAATTGTAGCACTTAGATGTCCTTAAGGCAAGAAGATTATCGATAAACGATAAAAATACGACCCAAATATTTCATTTTAAAATTTATTCATTGATACAATCGTGAATATAGCTAACAAATAAATTTTCAGAAAATAATAATCTTTTTCCTTTACAAACTCTTTAAATAGGTCTATAATTCTATTATTGCACCTTTGGCTCAGTTGGTAGAGCAACTGACTCTTAATCAGTGGGTCCAGGGTTCGAGTCCCTGAAGGTGCACCATTGTAGAAGGCTTGTAATTTTGGTTACAAGTCTTTTTTTTGAAATATATATAAATTAAAACTGCAAAGAAAAAAATAAAATATGAAGGTAACTCAAGCATCTTATAAATGCAAAAATCTAGAAAATTATGAAATAGAAAAATATAAATTAAAATCCAAGAACATAAAAAAGAGCTTATGGAAAATGCTTCCGTAAGCTCTTATATATTATTTAACTTCTTTTGTAATTGTAGCAGTTCTTGTTTCTTGGTTCCAAGATAAGTCGTTACCTGAATCCACTTTTTCTCTAGTCATTCCTAGAGCTTCTGCTAGGGAGCCGATAGAAATATAAGTTCTATCATTTATAAGTTGTGGTGGAGTGTCTCCTTCAAAAGGATGATCATTTATGGTCGTCTCTCCTGTTACCACATTTATCTTAATAGTTTTGATTTCATCTTTGAATGTAGCAATTTGGGATTCGTCGTCGAATTCCACTTTCATTTGCAAAGCTTCTGCCGCATATCTCAAAGGAATCATAATGCGATCGTTGTAAATAAATGGTATTCCGTCCATTTCAACTTTGTTAGAATCTACCATATAGGAGTCTTCTCCCACTGTAAAAGAAATT
>CANRJQ010000096.1:0-3826 GCA_947630985.1 uncultured Clostridia bacterium
TATATTAACAAAACTCACATAACTTTGTCAAGCTTTATTTTAAATATTTTTTAAAAAATTATCGGCCCTCTTTAAAGGGCCAATTTTCAAGGGTTTTTAGTTTTCTAATTTTTGCTATATACTTCTTTTCCATTTACAATTGTTTTTTCTACAGTAATATCTTTGATCTTCATCAGGTCTATTTTGTATAAATCTTCGTTTAATATTATAAAGTCTGCAAATTTTCCAGCCTCTAATGTACCTTTTACATCTTCTTCGAAAGAAGCATAAGCTCCTTCGTAGGTATATGCCCTTAGAGATTCATCCACACTTAATGCCTGTGCTATTAAAAATCCTTCCTCGGGAAGTCCATTTAAATCTTTTCTAGTTACTGCTTCGTAGATATTGTGAAATGGATTAAAGTGTTCCACTGGAGAATCTGTTCCGAAACTAACGTGAACTCCTAAGTCCACTAAAGTCTTCCAATTATAGGAAGTGTAAGTTCTATCTCCTACTCTATCCCATACTATATTTCTATCATAATCCAAAAATATAGGTTGGACATATGCGAGTATTTCATTTTCCTTAAAGGATTTTAATATATCGCTGTCTGTAATCTGGCAATGCACTACCCCATTTCTGAGGTCGTCTCTTCTGTTTTTACTCATACATCTGATAGCAGTTTCTATCGCCCTGTCTCCGATTCCATGAGCTGCCACTTGCATATTGTGGTCAAATGCCTTCCCTACCATCTCGTCTATTTCTTCTTCACTTGCCGTAATTATTCCATATTCATTTGGATCATCTGAATAAGGTTCTCTCAAAGCTGCAGTTCTAGCTCCCAATGATCCATCCAAGAATAGTTTCAGTGAACCAATTTTGAAAAAGTCATTTCCTACACCTGTAGTATTTCCAGCTTCCAAAAATTCATCCAACTCATCTACTTTTAATCTGCATTGTTCATAGATTCGAATGTTTAATTTTTCATCTTCAGCTAATTCTCTAAACATTTGAAGTATCTCTTTGTAGTCATAGCCTGCTACTGAACTTAGGTCATCTGAGTGTATAGATGTCAAACCCCAGCTGTTCATTTCTTTGATAGCTAACAAAATGGATTCTTTAACTTGATCCAAAGTGCGCCTAGGAATGTGGTTTCTAATTTCTCCTAAAGCATTTTCTCTGAAAACTCCAATGGGATTTCCTTCTTCGTCTATATCTATTTGGCCGCCTTCGATTTGCACAGGATTGTTTTTAATACCTGCAGTCTCTAAAGCTTTTGAATTCACGCTTAATACATGTCCACAAGCCCTGGATACAGCTATTGGCAATTCAGTATTAACTTGATCTAAATCAAATTTGTTCAAGAAACTCTTGTCATCTTCAAAATAATCGTGATTCCATCCCCAACCTAGAACCCATTGTCCTTCTTTTAATTCATTTTCTTCTATATATTTTGAGATTCTTTCAATAGCTTCTTTTTTCGTTTTTGTACCGGCTAAATCCACTTGGGATGCGTAATATCCATAGTATCCCAAATGCAAATGGGAGTCATTGAACCCTGGATAAACTACTTTTCCTTCTAAGTCTAAGATATTTTCACCTTCAAGTTTTTCATCTGTATTATAAAGTTCTACAATTCTTCCATCTTCCACGACCATGGTGTTAAATACATCTCTTTCGTCATTCATCGTGTAGATTCTTCCATTTGTATAAATAGTTTTCATAATTTGCCCCCTTATTTATTTTGTCCCTAGTTAAAGCGCTTAATATTATTTCAGTATAACCTTAATAACATATATTTTCAATGATTTTGATATTTATGGGCATAAAAAAACCTGCTAGAAAAATTCTAACAGGTTCTAATTAATAATGGTCGGGATGAGAGGATTTGAACCCCCGGCCCCATGGTCCCAAACCACGTGCGCTACCAAACTGCGCTACATCCCGAACAGCAAAATCAATTATATAACAGTAGTTTCCAAAATGCAAGCACTTTTTTAAAATTATTTTAAATTTATATTAAGTTGCTGTAAAACCCTGTCATTTGCTGCTGTTAAACTAATGAAATTATTTCGAAGTAGCTTTGCTTTGTAGGTATTCGTTAATAAAAATATCCAAATCTCCATCCATAACTTTTCCAGTATCTCCCACTTCTACATTTGTTCTGTGGTCTTTTACCATACTATATGGATTAAAAACATAGGAACGAATTTGTGAACCCCAAGCTATTTGAGAATAGTTTCCTTGTAGGTCGTCGATTTTTTCCTTTTGCTCTTCTTCTTTGATAGCAATTAACTTAGCCATTAACATATGCATAGCTTTTTCTCTATTTTGAATTTGAGATCTTTCATTTTGACATTGAACTACTACCCCAGTTGGAATATGTGTAATCCTAACGGCAGAGTCAGTGGTGTTTACGTGTTGACCACCTGCACCTGAAGATCTGTAGGTGTCGATTTTTAAATCTTCGTCTTTTATATCTATTTCAATGCTATCGTCTAATTCAGGATATACATCTACACTTGCGAAGGATGTGTGACGTTTTTTTGCTGCATCAAAGGGAGATATTCGCACAAGTCGGTGAACTCCCTTTTCAGCTTTTAGATATCCATACGCGTTATTTCCTTCTATAGAAATAGTGGAAGATTTTATCCCCGCCTCTTCTTCTTTTAGAATGTCCAGGGTCGTGACTTTATATCCTTTGGATTCTGCGTATCTGGTGTACATCCGAAGTAACATGCCAGCCCAGTCTTGGGCCTCCGTTCCTCCTGCTCCTGCGTGGATAGAAAGTATAGCATCTTCCTTGTCGTATTCGCCACTCAAAAGAGTTTCGATTTTGAAACCTTGGGACATTTTTTCCAAAGTCGTGATTTTATTTTCCAATTCCTTGTATGTTTCTTCGTCTTCCATTTCTTTTAAAAGCTCAATTAAAACTTCTCCATCATCAATGCCAAGTAGGAGTTCTTCATGCTTTTCCACGTAATTTTTTAAATTGTTGGTCTCGCTTATAATCTTTTGAGCCTTTTCTGAATCATTCCAAAAATCCGGTTCCAAGGCTTTCTTCTCCAGCTCTTCAACCTGTTTTTTCTTTTCTTCAATATTCAAAGATGCCCCTAGTTTTTCAACCAGTTCCTTTACTTCTTCCAGTCTTTCTTCTTCTATATATAAGTTTTGCATTCTAGCTCCTAACTTATGCTCCACAACATTTTTTGTACTTCTTGCCACTTCCACAAGGACACGGATCGTTTCTTCCTACCTTTTCTTCTTTTCTTACAAAAGTTTTTCCCTTTTTCGGTTCAGAAGAATCGCTTCCACCTACTGCGTGGATATTTTTAGCTACTCGTTTTCTTTCCATCTTTTCAGGGTTTACCACATGGAATAATAGCCTAACTGTATCTCGTCTGATGGATTCATTCATCTCGTTGAACATATCGAAACCTTCGTTATTATATGCTCTAGCTGGATCTTCTTGGGCAATGGCTCTTAGTCCGATACCTTTTTTAAGCTGATCCATAGCATCTATGTGATCCATCCACTTTTCGTCTACAACTTGAAGAAGAACCACCCTTTCCACCTCTCTGAATGTGTCAGGTGGGAATTGATCTTCTCTTTCTGAGTATTTTCTTTGGGCCAATTCTAAGACTTTTTCTTTTAGTTCGTCAGAGTTTTTTATATCTTTTAGTATATTAAATTCTGGCGCACTAAATCCAAAAACTTCTTCCAAAACTCTATTAAGTCCATCGTAATCCTTTAGGGACTCTTCCAGTTTTCCTGAAATATAAAAGTCTATTTCGTCGGAGATTATTCCACTAATCATATTTTGGATATCGTCTCTGATATCTTCTCC
>CANRJQ010000097.1:0-3739 GCA_947630985.1 uncultured Clostridia bacterium
CACTACTAAAAAAATCATGGCAACTCTTTTTGCAATTCTAGCAAATTTGTTTTCTATTTTTATGTTCAAATCTCTTATGGATTTTTTGAAGTTTCTAGAATATTTGGGTTTTTCTTTAAAGTTCTCCTCATTTAATTCGCCAGTATATCCTTTTAACGCCATATTCGAGGCTAGTTCCATAGAGGTATCGTCAATCCATTTTCCTTTTAGCTTTAAAGATCTTGAAAGAAGTCTTCTAATATATAAAAGTTTTTCCTTTGCATCTACAATCTCATAAGTCTTTTCCGTTTCTATAGGAGTTAGATTAAAGGAGTATCTAGAAAATACTATGTTCTTATATTCTATTGGAAGAGATAATATTTTCTCGGAAAGTTTTATTATTTCTTCTTCTGATAATATTTTGTAAGAAATTTCTTCTAAATTTAAAGTGGACAGCTCTTTTAGTTCCTTTTCATATGAGGACTTTGCGGCTTTAGAAAATATTTCATCTATTTTATTTTTCATATTTCTCACCTTCCCCATAATGTTTTCGGAGCTTTTGAATAATCCTTTGTCCCCTTTTTTTAGCGGCTTCTTCTGTGATTCCTAAGATCTCCCCAATCTGTTTATATCCAAGATTTTTAACGTAGTACAAAACGATAAGCTCCCTGTCTTCTTCCCTTAGTTTATCTATTGCTTTTATAAGTAGTTCCAAATCGGAGTTTAAAATAAATTCCAATTCTATGGAAGTGGCATCTGCAAATTCGGAAAAAGCGTCTATGTCTTCTGTTTTAACTAGATTTTTTCTTTTTCTAATTATGTTTACGCTTTCGTTTTTCACTATAGTAACGCAGTAAGGGTGGATTTGGGGACTGGAAAGTTTCATAATTGTTTGGATATTTTCCATAATTTTAACAAAAGCTTGGGCAGTTGCCTCTTCTGCGTCAGTTTTATTTTTAAAAATATTAAAAGCTGTTTTATACATTTTCAGATTTAATTCTTTGTAGAGTTTTTCTACAAATTTTCTCTCATCGTAATTAAGGGAAAATAAAATTGCAATCACCAAATCACCTACCTTTTTTTCATTTTAACACTTAAAATCAATATAATAAAATAATAAAAATGGGGAAGGTCGAAACCTCCCCCAAACTTTACTAATTATTTTAATTCTCCCATCATCTGATACAAAAAGTCGTGGACATTTGTAACAAGTGTCTTTACCTCCAACGTTCCTCTGTCTGTAAGTTTGTTTACTGAAAATTCTTGGAGGTCTACTGAATAGATGTAGACTGGTCTGGTTACGCCGTTAAAGGTATTGTATGATGGCGTCATATTTCCTGATGCGATTGTAAACAAAACCGATGATAGACATATGAGCATCGTAGCTTTTCTTGTGTGAAATCTCATGGCGTCTTGGGCTTCGTAGGCGTTGTTGTAAGTTTCTGGAAGTTTGTATCTGTCTCTTATGGAGCCAGCAATTACAAAGGGGATATTATAATCCACCAAAGTTTTCATAATTCCATCTTCTACTATTCCATCTTTAACTGCCTTTTTTATACTTCCCTTTTCCCGCACTTTGGAAATGGTGATATAGTCTTGGAGGGTTTCTGTTCTAGAATCACTGGCCCTTTCTTGGACAAATGGATTGTCAGATTTTAACCCTTTCATCAAATCCACCGTCGCCATGGTATTTCCTGTAATTACTGCATTTACATATCCAGATTTTATAATTTGAGAAAAATTAAATCTCGTTCGGTCGTCCATGGAAATGCTTGAACCTAAGACCCAAACGATATGTCCTTTGTTAGCTCGTTCGTATTTCATAATCTGGGCTAGTTCGTCGTAGTCTTTGGAAAATGCTGTCTCACGGGTTCGTCCACTTCTAAATTGGAACATCTCGAAGTGTCCGTCATCTGCGTTAAATCCGTCTGTGTAGAGATAAATTCCCTCGCTTGCATCTTCCGTCCTGCCTACTATTACCTTGTCTCCGATTTTTAAATTTCTAAATTCCAATACTTCCACTAATCCATCTCGCACTACTGGAACTGTGTCCATTCTGCTTTCTGAAACTCCCAGCCATTTGCCATTCACTTTAAAATATTCTGGATAGATGCTCATTGCGTGGAAATTATCTGGCGCTACTCCGTCGATTTCCACTTCTATATATTTTGCATCGGGAGCGTTTAAAAACATTTCTTGATTGAAATCTGGTTCTTTAAATTTTTCTGGTTTAAACATAACTGCCCCCTATTTGATTAGTTTTTGTTTCATAATATATGAAAAGTCTTGGACATTGGTGAGAAATGATTCCACTCCGTAATTGTCCCTAACTCGCATAACGCTAGCTGTCGAGTAATCTGAAACGTCGATGGAATAGACATAAACAGGTCTGATATTTCCATTTTCCACTCGGTAACAAGGCACCATAGATGCTGCTCCCACTGAATGTAGCTGAGTCGCAAGGGTGATTACAAGTGTGGCCTTTTTTAATTCTTCTTCCATAGCCAAAACAGCATCGAAAGAATCTGCATAAACTGGGGGCAATGGTCCATCATCTCGAATAGATCCCGCTAAGACGTAAGGGATTTTCTTTTCGATAAGTTTTTTCATCAGTCCATCTTCCACTTCTCCAGATTCCACAAAAGCTTCAATACTCCCAAGTCGTCTAGCTTCGTTTATGGTATCTAGGTGATTGTAATGTCCATTGGGCATGGATTCTTGGGTGTAAATATTTTGTCCAAGGGCAGTTTCCAAATATCCGCCTTCGAGATCGTGAGTCGCCATGGCATTTCCTGCCATGATGCAATCTACATATCCTTCTTCGATAAGTTCAGAAATCGCCACTCGCGTGTCGTAATCGAAAACCACAGCAGGTCCCAAGACCCAAATGATATAACCATTTTCGTTGTTTTTCTCCGCTTCTAAAATAGCTACCATCTTGTCGTATTTTTCAGAGCCTGAAACGTCATAGGAAAGTAAATCGAAATTGTACTCCAGTCCGTCGAAGGGATGTTCATTTGCGAATAATCCCATAGAGCCATCAGAGGTATTTGCACACACCACCAAATCTCCCTTTTTTATACTCTCTGCTTCTGTAGGAATAATTTTTTTATCTTTCACCACAAGAAGTGTAAAAGGAGTATTATCCTCCACCAATATCCATTGTCCATTTAGTTTTAAGTATTCTGGATAAATGCTAGTTAAATAAAATCCATCAGGCAAAATCCCATCTCCTTTTGCTGGAGATAATTTCACATCTGATGAATTAATAATTTTTTCATCTTGCCAATTCGGCGCATTATATTTAGGTAATTTAAAATCCATATCCCACCTCACATAGGATAATTTTAGCAGAAATTGGGGATAAAGTATATCTTTACTGGTATAATTTGAGTAGAGGAGATGTTAAATAACATGACAAATTTAGATTTTAAGAAAATACTTACACAATTTTTAATTTTAGTAATACCTATTACACTGATTGTTTTTGCTGGATATGGACTAGATTTTTTTGTGGATTTTAAAAAAATAATATTGCTTATTACACTTCCGTTATTGGCTACAATCATTAATATAAAATTTAAAAATTTCTTTAGTTTACCCGTCATAATTATATGCCTTTTTCTACTGGCTATATTTACCTACATAATGACAAAGAATCACGATTTATTTACCTCGATTTACAGATGGATATTATTTGGGATTATTGCAGTTGTAGGAATTAAAAGAAGTTTAAAACTGAAAGACAGTGGTAGTTGAA
>CANRJQ010000098.1:0-3133 GCA_947630985.1 uncultured Clostridia bacterium
ACTAACAGTGTAAGAGCTAAAAATAGATTTCTTTTCATCAAATGTCCTCCTCTTTTTTATAGTTTGTCTTAATTACATTTAAGACAAACTCAATAACGATTTTTAGTGGATCTAATAAACTTTTATTAGTTATGAACTATGGTGCAGAAATATGTAAGGCCTTCAAACGATTTAGCACTTTTCTTAATAGAAACATTGTCTAAATCTTTGGAATAGTTTTCTTTCGAAACATATATATCTGTTTCTTTATCTAAAGCATTAAAGAGAATATCACCGGCGTTGTTTTGTGTTATGGTATTATATGCTTTTTCACTATAATATTCGATACCTTCAGCATAATCTTGAGCTATATCTTTATGATTTTGTACTCTATTATTATAATAATGAGTATCTTTAGATGGCGCTTCTCCAATGACAATTATTCTCGGATCAAGTTTATCTAAAATGTCACTTGATAGTTTCCCACTTTTCCTACCATGATGTGGTGCAAACACTATATCTACTTTGGGGAAATCAATCTCACTAGCTACTTTTTCTAGAAAATCACTTTCTAAATCTCCAAACCAAATCACTTTTATTCCATTGTTTAAAGAATATTTAATTACTGGAGATAAATTGTTTGTATTCCCTCCTTCTGAAGCAGCTTTTAACACCTCTTTGTAGTTTTCATTTTCCGTATCTGGCCATAATACAGAAATTCCAGAGCTACCTCTTTCATCATCGGATTGATTCATCCATTTTCTTTGTATTCCTTTTTTGATGAAGAATGCTTTGTCTGAGTCTCTTAGCTCACAATATTTTTTAAAATCTTTTGTCTCATCATCTTTTTTTGTAGCTTTATTTTTCACACAATAAAAATTAGAAATTCCAATTTTATTTTGTATTTCCGTCAATCCTTTAATATGATCTTCATCAGGATGAGTTGAAATAAATCGATTTATTCCTTTCTTGCTACTTTTCTCTTTAATTTCTTTAAGTATCTCTTCCTGTCTTTCATCATCATTTTTTAAGTAACAATCTATAATCGTAAAGTTATCTGAGCAATGATTTATATAAAACATATCTCCTTTTCCTACCGCGTATGACATAATCTCACTCATTATTCTCTATTCCTCCCTATCCTAATTTGTATAAATTTGAATCCTTTTTTTCATATAATTGTGTTGTCTTTTATAGGAAATTCCAAATAATACATGTATGCAAAAATACAATATTATTAATATTAAATTTTCTATAGTGAAAGTTAAACATGTTCGTATAATCATTTTAAAAGTTAGTAGTAAAAAAATTAATGCAAATATAGAATACATATTTTTTATCCTAAAAAAAACTTCTATTTCGTTGTCCTTCTTTTTAGCAGAGAGATAATCTTCATATTTTTCATCCTGCATTTTTAGTATTCTTCTTAAAAAAGGTTTAAATACTATACTACTTATTCTACTTAAAACTATTCCTACAAATGTATATAGTAGTAACTGTACAATAACATCATAACTAAGAACTTTTAATGAAATTAAATCTTTGTTTAAAATTACAAATATAGATCCTGGAAGTAAATAGTTAGTTAAGAAATAAGCTGTAAATGTTTCTAAAAGTTCTATAATATTTCAACTCCCTTCAAAATCTCTATTCAATATTATTTATATTTATAATACCAACATTAACGTATTTATCATCTCTACTAGACTAGTATAAAGAAGCTGAAAACACTTATCTTAGCAACCTATTCTCTGAAATATTGTAATATCAAAGAAATTATTTCTAAGACTAGTTTGTATTACATTTCAATTAGTTTTATAACTATGAGATTTACTCAATTCTTATTGTGTCAAACTCAGTTCTTTTATTATTTCTAGCTTAATTTGACAAATGAAAGCTTATAATAATTTGTAAATGATAATTATTATAAGCATTAATATTTAACCGCTATCTATTTCATTAAAAAATAAGCCGGTAATATAAAGCGATATCGTTTAAGACCTGAGTAAGATATTGATAAGATAAAGTTGTAAACATATTGGAAAGGAGAGAAACCAAGATGATGAATGTAAAATATCAGGGACACCAAGAGATGCATGTTGATAAAAATGAGAAACGAATAATTGTTCCTGGAAAAGTAAATGGTCTATACTTTGAAAATCCAGCTCGCCATTTAATCGTGGCGGATGAAGGAAATGAAGAAGGAAAAACATTATTCCGCACAGATGTGACGCCGACTGAGTTTTATAATGCTCTGTTGGAAATAGGGGCAGAACCAGGAGATAATATGGTCTATGAGACGGCTCAAGAACAACACGTTGAAGGGCAACCATTAGATATTCATGTTGTCTGGGAAGGTAGTGATCAAGTCTATAGTGTAGATGACTTGATCGAAGACAGTAAGGGCAACTCAACTGACTTCCGTTTTGCAGGAAATATTGAAACATCGAAAGAAAAAGGAACAGGTTGTTTAGTTTGTTTGGATAGTTGTTATATTTCACCCGTTTCAAATCACACCTATACCTTTGGCGCAATCAAAAAAAGAGACGAAGTATCTTTCCCTGCTAATAAAGATATAGTTCCAGAAGACGGTACACCCGTTGATATTATTATCAGTATGAAATAAAAAAATTATTCTTGAAAGCCTTTCGCTTCTGCGGAAGGTTTTCTTTTTTTAATATTACAATTCAAGTTATTTAAAATCTTTCATCCAGTCAATCAACGGAACCTGTTCAGAGTTTTCATCTTCTAGTTTAGGTTTTCGTGGATAAAAACGGTTATAGATTTCGATGTGAACGACCTTTCGTCCACGTGATCCTTTACGCATGTCCAAGTCCATATCGTCGATTTTTAGATTGATCTCGTCCATTGCTGGTTGTAAAACATTTTGATTGAATTGCCCAAAGGAATAACTTTTAGGAGCTCCCATCATTTTTATTAATTCCTTAGGACTAGCCTGTAAAGTAGGACAGGTTTTACCTTTGTCTTTATTTGTTTCACGCATCAATTTATATAAGCGTATCGAGTATTTAGAGTCGAGTTGAACCGTATCAAACAAACGATATTGCGTATAATCACTCTTTAATTGCAGAAGATAGGGAGCCAGATCGCGAGACAATCGAATTTCAACTTGTCCATTCTCATGATATTTCGC
>CANRJQ010000099.1:0-3131 GCA_947630985.1 uncultured Clostridia bacterium
AATTTTAAATTAACATAAAAAATGTATCGACTATCTTAATCAGGATAAGCCGATACACAAAATATTTTACACTACCCTAAAACACGGACAAAATAATATTTAATTTATGCGGTATGTTTTCTGTACTCAACAGGAGACATACCGTTTAAATTTGCCTTTATTCTCTCATTGTTATACCAGTATATATAGTTTCTAATTTCCCTTTCTAACTCAGATATCGAATTAAACTTAACTCCGTAAAACATCTCTTGCTTTAATATGCCAAAGAAGTTTTCCATTGATGAGTTGTCCAAACAATTACCTCGTCTTGACATACTTTGAATAACTCCATGCTTATACAATTCATTAATCCAAGATTTATGTTGATAATGAAATCCTTGGTCTGAGTGTATTGTTAAACTATGGTTCTTAGGTAAAACATTTAAAGCTAATTTAAGTGCTTTATTTGTAAAATTGACTGTTGGACGGATGGATAAACTGTAGGATATTATCTCCTTATTGTAAAGATCCATAATTGGAGATAGATAAAGCTTTTTGTCTATTCCTGGTATCCTAAATTCAGTTACATCAGTAACCCATTTTTCATACATAGAGCTTGCTTTAAAATCTCTATTTATCTTGTTGTCTGCTATCTTACCTATTTCTCCTTTAAAGGAGCTATATCCTCGACTTCTTCTAGTATACTTATTACAAAGTAAGTCATTTTTCTTCATCAATCGTAAAACTCTTTTATGATTGATAAATATCCCTTTGTTACGCATAGCTATTGTAACTCTACGGTATCCATAAGTTCCTTTTGAATCATCGACTATTTCTTTAATTAATTTGGTGTCATTTTTATCTTTTACATTGATTTCTTCAAGTTTTTCTAACCACTCGTAAAAGGAGCTTTTAGGTAGATCAATTATCTTTAGCCATTTAATTGTACTAAACTCTGGAAATTGTCGCCTTAATTCTATAACTATTTTTGATTTTTCTTTGCTTTTAGTTGTTTTTCCAGAACCAAGGCTTGCAACTTTTTTCAACTTCTAGGCTCATTCTTAGGTATTCATTTTCTTCTCTCAAGCGTTTAAGTTCTTTTCTTTCCGATTCGCTCAATGGCTCATCCAGGGCATATTCATTTACTTTTTTAGAAGATTTATCAATAGTTTTATCATTAGACATGTCTTTTCTAGGTCTTCCTCTCTTCTTATTTTCGAGTCCAGCAAGCCCCTCTTCATCAAATTTTCTCTGCCAGTTAACTAGCATAGAATAATTATTAATATTGAAGTGATTTGCAGTTTCTCTATAGGATAGTTCATGTAATTTCCTATATTTTAATACAGAGAGTTTAAATTCGCTACTATATTGATTATTTTTCATCTGTTTTCTAAGACCTTCTACACCAAACTCAGTGTATGAATTAACCCAGTTTCTCACCAAGCTTTCCTGAGAAATCTCATATTTCCTTGCTAAAAACTCATATCCTCCTTCGTTATTAAGATAATCCATAACTACTTTTAATTTAAATTCAAATGTGTATGATTTTGACAGACAAAAACCCCCCAAATCCTTGTCCGGATTTAGGGGTTCAGTTCAAACTTTTAACCTGCTTTTTAAATATTAAAAAAAATATATACTAATTAATATTTTTTGATAGATGGACATTTAATAACAAGAAAAAACTTGTAATACTACTCCAAAAAACAGTTTCAGTTAAATATGTGAACATGATATAATAATTTTATTATATAATTAAGAGAATGAGAATTTCATATAATACTAGATCATTTTTAAGGATATATTTTCGGTATTATAGCCATAAAAATAGACTATCATTCAAAATAATAGGAGGGTAGTATTATGTCGGAAGTATTAAAAAATGCACAAACACAAATAAGGATAGCAGTTGACAAATTGGGTCTTTCAGAAGATGTTTATGAGCTTTTAAAAGAGCCCCAAAGAGTATTGGAAGTTAGCATTTCTGTAAAGATGGATGATGGAAGTATTAAAATTTTTAAAGGATATAGATCACAACACAATGATGCAGTGGGACCATATAAAGGTGGAATTAGATTTCATCCCAATGTAGACTTAGATGAAGTGAAAGCACTTTCTATTTGGATGACGTTTAAATGTGGAATCGTAGGAATTCCATACGGTGGCGGAAAAGGGGGAATCACTGTTGATCCAAATGAATTGTCTCAAGGTGAGTTGGAAAGACTTTCAAGAGGATATATCCAAAAAATCCACAAGTATTTGGGAGATAGAATTGACATTCCGGCACCAGATTTAGGGTCCAATGCGCAGGCGATGGCTTGGATGGTGGATGAATTTGAAAAAATAAAAGGACATCAGGAACCGGGAGTTATCACAGGAAAACCAATACCTCTTGGTGGATCTTTGGGAAGAACTGAAGCTACTGGACTTGGAGTTGTAGAAATTGCTAAAAGCTATCTTAAAAAGATAAATAAAGATCCTAACGAAGCTACAGCAGCAGTACAAGGATTTGGTAACGTTGGGTCATTTACTTGTAGGTTTTTAGAAATAGCAAAAATCAAAGTAGTTTCAATAGCAGGTCATCATAAAGGTGAGCAGTTTGCAATTTACAAAGAAGATGGGATAGATATTCAGTCCTTAATGGAATTTAGGAAAACTAATAAAAATCTAAAGGAATTTGAAGGCATAGAAGTAATTGATATGAATAAATTCTGGGGTTTAAATGTAGACTTATTAATTCCCGCTGCGCTGGAAAATGCAATTGATGGAGAAATTGCGAAACTTGTAAATGCAAAAGCAGTTTTAGAAGCTGCAAATGGACCAACTACTATTGAAGGCGACAAAGTTTTAAAAGAGAGAGGAATTTTCCTAACTCCAGACGTTTTAACAAATGCTGGTGGGGTAACAGTATCTTACTTCGAATGGGTGCAAAATCTATACGGTTACAAGTGGACTGAAGAACAAGCATTGGAAGCTGCCGCAGAAGCTATGCAAAATGCATTCAATAATATTTGGAATCTTCAAGAAGAACACGAGGATATTTCCATGCGTGAAGCAGCATACATGTATTCTATCAAAGTAGTTGCAGATGCGATGAAATTAAGAGGTTGGTATTAAAAGTTAAAATATTGAATTATCTAGTAAAATGAATA
>CANRJQ010000100.1:0-3103 GCA_947630985.1 uncultured Clostridia bacterium
AAATTAATCGACGATAGACTCCACATTCCCCTTCGTTTTGTTGCAGAATCTTTTGGCGAAAAAGTTTCTTGGAACCAAAATAACTACGCAGTAATCATAGGATCTTATTTTGATGAAAGTATAGATAATCAAGGAAAAGATGAGGTAATTATAGATTTAGAGGACTATAAAGTAAAAATGTATATCCCAAAAGAAATCCACGAAAGATTGATAATAAAAAAGGATGAAGATAAAACAAGCTATACTTTTTACGATAAATACAATCACAAAGAACCATGGACAGGAAGAATCTTTTCCATCTCCAAATCCCCAATGAGCGTACTTAAAATAGTGCCAGGAATTATGATAGACTACGACGGAGAATACTTCTACGAAGCCATCTTCGCATCAGATGTAAACTACGATCCCAAAGACGAAAAAGCCATCGAAAGCTACCAAGAACTAACAAGAGAAGCAAAAGAGTTTTTAAAAACAGCAAGCATCGTTAGATAGTAAATAGGAATTAGTAAATAGTAGATGCCTACGGCAGAGCTTAACAGATTGAATCTGTTTTGCATAGCCGTAGGCATCTACTAATTACTATCTACTAATTACTATCTAATTCTTATATTCCTATTCTTACATTGAATAACTTCTTATAGAATAGATAACTGAGCACGAATCCTATTATAAATATAGGTATGCTTATAACTCTACTTCCTACTGTGTTTCTAAATAACATAAATATAGAATTTGCAGTTGTGATTACCGCCAAAGCTTGGGCGTATAGGCTTACATCTCTTCTCATGATGAGCATTCCAGATCTTTCTGACTTATTGTGATTTGTCCAGAACCATCCAAGGGCTAAAAATACTAAACTTACTGCAAAAAATGCAAATACTTTCATATTATTTGTCGGATTATATGAGTAGGAGTCCATAATGGTAATCGGGGTCAAAATGACTTGGATATACTCTGGGAGTTCATTGATCCAATTTGTAAACTTGTATAGCCAATAATCATTGGACAAGTCTCCAAGTACCACATATGAAAGACCTAAAATATTATAGTTAATAAGTTGGATGCCGCCAAATCCTATAATTAGCATTCCAAAATTTCCTAAAATATTTCCAGATACAGTTCCTATACTCATAAACATGAAATAAATTCCTAGAACTACCAATATGAGTATGAGCCCTTCTGACCATATTTGGTTTAATCCTATTATATTTTTGTAGATGGAATTTTTCCATTGCCCATATCTAATCCCCGCCGAAACCAAATGAGTAACTAATACTATTATCCCACCAAGGGTAATTTTAGAAAAATACGTTTTGGTATTGCTCCAGGGAAACATCCTTGTAAATTCGTAATATGGAGTCAAGTGCTCCAAGCTTGTAAGCAAAAATCCTAATATCAACATCACCATAAATATTCCAAAACCTGGATTGAATATGCTTTTAGTAATATTGAGTTTATGAAAGCCATCAGCTCTGAATAATTTATCATTTACATTTCTATCATATTGATATAATTCGTCTATTACAAGTCCATCGATGGTGTTTAAATTATTTTTATCTGTTTTGGGATTGTATCTCATATTTTGATATTCTTCTATTTTCCCAATTTCATATCCAACTTCATCTGACAACGCTTTGAATTTGTGATCAAAAGTCGAGAGAGCATCTTCTGGAATCCCATCTTTATATTTTTTTGTATATTCTCTTGTCTGGATTTGCAATTTATTATAATAGGTGTTATAGAAATCACCAGAAGTATAACTTTCCTTAGAATCCCACATCTCAGAGAGAACATCTAAAGACGCTAATCTTTCTGTAATCCAATAATTATATCCTGTTATCTCATTGTTCACTGTAAAACTTTGTCCCAAAAGAAAAAGTGCGATTATCATAATAATCCATATTCTATTTCTCTTCCAAAGTATCGAGGATAATTGTTTAAATTCTCTCATCGTTCATCTCCCCTCCTTGTTCCCAGTAGAATAAATCTTCTAAATGAACTGGAAGCTTATCGTATTGAACTATCTCTTCACGATTTAAAATCTCTTCCCAGCCATTACCGTCTTTTAATAAAATCGTATATACTCTACCGATATGCTGTCTGATTACAGCTTTTTCTTTAATATCTTTTGGCAATTCGTCTTTTGTAACTACTTGAAGTTTTATTATATCTGACTCCCTTTCATTGGAAACTTCTTTAATTTTTCCATCTAGCGAAAGATAAATTACTCTATCGGAAATCCCTTGAAGTTCTTGTAACTGATGGGAACTAATCAAAATCGCACGTCCCTTAGCCTGAGCATCTATAATATATCCTATGATTTTTTCTTTATTTAATACATCCATTCCATCTAAAACTTCATCCAGAAATAAAAACTTTGCATTTGTACCTAGGACAATTAAAAGACCTAAGAGTGCTTTATTTCCTTTGGATAATGTTCTTATATTATTCTTCAATGAAAGTCCAAGTTTTTCTGCTTCTCTAATTACAAATTCCTTGTCAAATTCAGGATAAATAATTTGGTAAAATTCCATCGCCTGCATTCCCGTATTATAGGAGAAAAAATCAAAACGATCAGGTAAATACGCGTAATTTACTTTCATTTCTGGATTAGAAGTAATCGGCTTTTCATCGATTACAACCTCTCCAGTTTTAGCGTCTAGGATTTGGCTAAGGATTTTTAAAATCGTAGTTTTTCCCGAACCATTTCGTCCCACTAGAGCCGTAATCTCCCCAGTATTTAATTTGAAGCTGATGTCATCTATGACTAACTTTTTGTCATAAGCCATGGACAAGTTTTCTGCTTTTAATATCATTTTCTCCCCTCCTCTAACACTTCATTATAAATAATTTTTAATTCATCTTCAGAAAATTTATAAAACAGACATTCTCTGAAAATCGACTTTAATCTTTCTGTCAACTTTTCCTTCTCCCATTCCATGCGTTTGGGATCCAAGGAAATAAATGTGCCTTTGCCAGCAATAGTTTTTATTATTCCCAAATCTTCAAGCTCACGATAAGCTCTGGTGACTGTAGATTGATTGACGAGAAGAGTTTTTGCCATCTCGCGAATAGAAGGCATTTGATCTCCTTCTTTTAATAA
>CANRJQ010000101.1:0-3094 GCA_947630985.1 uncultured Clostridia bacterium
CTAATTGCTTCTGCTGCGATTTGGATCGCTGAGATTCCTGCTTCTGGCGCTACTCCTGCATGGGCAGTTTTTCCTTTAAATTTTACGTTAATTTTGTTTTGGGCAGGTGCTTCTAAAATCGTATATCCAGGAGCTGAACTACTGTCTACAATAATTCCAAAATCTGCTTCAAACATAGAATAATCTAAGTTTTTAGAACCGAATAATCCTCCTTCTTCATAAATATTAAAAGAAATTTCTAAATTGTGATGGGAAATGTTTTCTTCTTTTAATATCGTTAGCATTTCAATTATGGATGCCACTCCCGCCTTGTCGTCGGCGCCTAATACCGTAGTTCCGTCTGAATAAATTATTCCGTCGCGGATTTCTGGTTTAATTCCCCTACCTGGAGAAACCGTATCCATATGAGCACTGAAGAGAATTGTTTGATTACCGTCTCCTTTTAACTTTCCTATTAAATTTCCTGAATTAGATCCTACTTTTTCCCCTGCATCATCTTCGTAAACTTCTAGCCCCAATTCTTCCAAATCTAATTTGAGCCTATCTTTAAATTCTTTTTCTTCTCTAGTTGGGCTATCTATCTGAACGTACTCTAAAAATCTTTCTACAATTCTATCTTGTTTTTCCATTACACACCTTCTTTAAATTTTAATAGATCGCATATTGATTATATATAAAGTGGAGAATCTGGTCCCAAAGGAAATCCTAATAGCATCCAAATTATTAAAAATATGGTCCATCCAATTAAAAATACTATTGAATATGGCATCATAGTAGAAATCAAAGTACCTAATCCTCGATCTTTGTCATATTTTTGCATAAATACTACAATCATGGCGAAATAACTCATCAATGGACTGATTATATTAGTGGTAGAGTCTCCTATTCTATAAGCGACTTGAGTAAGTGCTGGATGAATGTTCAGCCCCATCATCATCGGTACAAATATAGGAGCCATAATCGCCCACTTCGCAGATGCAGAACCCATAAATAAATTAATAAACGCACTTAGTAAGATGAATAAAACTATTAATGGGATACCAGTCATGCCAATACTCTTTAAGAATTCAGCACCTTTTACAGAAATTATTATACCAATATTTGTATAACTGAAATATGAAACAAATTGTGCTGCGAAAAATGAAAGAACTAAATATCCACCCATTCCTTGCATTGCTTTTGTCATAGCAGCTACTAAGTCATTAGAGTTTTTAATAGTCCCAACAGCTTTTCCAAATGCTAACCCTGGAATCAAAAATAATAACAAAATTGCAAACATTAAGCCGTTACTTAAAAAATTACTCAATACTAACTTCCCCTCTGCATTTGGTTGCTTAAACACAGCATTTGGCGCAAACATTAGATATCCCATAACTACAATGAAAATTAGAAGTGAAATACCAGCGTTTCTTAATCCTCTATTTTCTGCTTTGGTTATAGGTCTTTCTTCGTGAACATATTCTCCAGAATATTGTCCTAAATTTGGCTCAATTATTCTTTCTGTCACTATTACGCCTAGAATCATTAATAAAAAAGTTGATGCTGCCATAAAAAATAGTTTGATGTTACTTGTATTTGCAAATCATAATTTGCAGCCGTCAATGCTTCGTTAGTCAAACCTGCGAGTAAAGTATCTGTAGTACCTAAAGCTAAGTTTGCGCTAAATCCTCCTGAAACACCTGCAAAAGCTGCTGCTAAACCTGCAACGGGATGCCTTCCAACACTTGCAAAAATCATAGCACCCAGAGGAATTACTACAACATATCCTGCATTTGAAGCAATATTACTCATAACCCCTGCAAAAATGACAGTAGCTGTCAACAACCTAGGACTCACTCCTACTAATAATTTCTTCAAACCTACATCGAATAATCCAGAGTATTCTGATACCCCTACACCTAACATCGCTACTAAAACAGTTCCTAAAGGTGCAAACCCAGTGAAATTTTTAGTGGCTGAATTGAAGATGTACCTAATTCCCTCTGGGTTCAATAGCGATATTGCCCCAAGTTGAACTTGTTCTGCTTTATTGGCATCATAATAATCAACTGTAATTCCCGCCCTCGACACGATTTCTGCACTTATTGCTAAAATTACAATCATAATTACAAAAATCATAGCCGGATGAGGTAAGGCATTTCCCACTTTTTCTACGGTTAATAAAAATCCGCCTACTTCATTTTTGTCTCGTACTTTCTTATTGTTCATACTCTCCTCCTTTAAAGGTCAAATTAATATTTGGCGCAATGAACTTTACACCGTATTGTATCGAGAAAAACGATTTCATCGATAAAAATAATATACCAAAACATTTTATTAATAAAACATAATTATCTTATAGCGATTTTTTGCCATTTGTTTAACGCTGCAAATATTTTCTAATCTCGATTATTTATTTTGCATTTTTAATTTAAATTAATAAATAAATAAATAAAAATATTTAATACATATTTATGATATTTTAAAATGTAAATTTTATATTAACAATAAAAGTAGTTGAATTAACAATATCCTAGAGTGAATTATTATTTAATCACAATTTAAAATCGCATCATGAATCGATGCGATTTTAATCTTTGTATTAATGTGTTATCTTTTTAAAAATTTTGTCTAAGCTTTTGCAATTTCTAAAAGCAATTTTGTCACTTCGTGAATTGCGTTTATTGGGATATATTCTTCTGTGGTGTGAACTTTTTCGTAGCCTACTCCTATGTTAACGGATGGGATTCCATTTAGGTTGAAGTTGTTTGTATCTGATCCGCCGCCACTTTTTCCCATTATGAATTCTAGTCCTGCTTTTTCACAAGCTGCTTTAACTGCTTGTACAGGTAAGAAATCTTCTGTTACTGAAAATGCTTTATATGCTTCTTCTACTTCTATTTCTGCTTCTATGCCGTATTTAGCTTGGGCATCTTTTACACATTGGACCATGTGATCTGTTTGTGCTTTTAATTTATCGTTATCTAAACTTCTAGCTTCTGCCTTTATTTCTACTTCGTCTGTTACGATATTAGTAGGTCCGCCTCCACCTATGAATCCGATATTGGCAGTAGTTTCTTCGTCGATTCGAAGTAATTTCATATTGCTAATTGCT
>CANRJQ010000102.1:0-3088 GCA_947630985.1 uncultured Clostridia bacterium
GGAAACAAAGTACATTAAATACTGTTACATTAAATCAAACATATTGGGAAGAAATGAGTGATTATCATCAATATATAGATTCTGCCAAATGGTATTTAGGTGAAGGGGACTTAGGGACTGCTATTACTGCTTATAAAAATGAAAGATCAGGTAGTACAAATGAAATTACTAAAGTCGGATTAGCTTACCCAAGTGATATTCTTTTTGCAACAAGTTCAACTGATAGTGAAAATAAAACAAAAGAGGGATGTCTGAAGCACTCAATGGTTAGTTGGATTGATGAATTTGCTTATTGTCTAGATAATGATTGGTTTTATTCTGAAGGATTTTATAATTATATGTATTTGTTATGCAAAGCGCGTGGTTTGAATTATGTATTTGAGCTTTTGCCAATTCAAAATGATCATGGAGGAGTAACTACCATTACATTAGATAGTTTACATTCTATTGCACCCTCATTTTATTTAAAAGGAGAAGTAAAATATGGAAGTGGAACAGGAGAAAAAACAAATCCATATAAAGTAACAGTAGAAAGCTAAAATAAGGTAATTCTTTTTATCTTATTTTTTTAGTTGTCAGAAATAAGAAAATGATTTAAAATAGAGATATAAAAATAGGAGAGGAAGAAAGAAATGAAATTAGAAAAATTTAAAAAAAATAAAAAAGTAAGAAATACCCTCCTAACTCTAGGAATAGCGAGTATCATCCTGGGGGGGGGGTATATTAATCTATAGGAGTTATGCCTTATACCAGGAGAATAAAAGCTATGATGTATTGCAAGGAAAAGTTCCCGAATTTATAACAGGAGATATGCAACTAGCATTTACAATTAATAAAGAAAAAACGAGTGATCCGTTTCCCATAAAAGATAGCAACTATAAAGGAAAAAGTGTAGAATGTGAAGGACAGGTAACAGCTCATTGGGATAATGAAAATTGGGGATTATTAATTGATACAAATCCGAATAATACAAATAAAATAAAATGTGTAATAGATTTTGAAGTAACATTATCTAATTATATAATAGCAAAAGCGAAATATGATGAAAGTATAGAGAAACAAACACATGATGCTACAGACCAAACAGGAAGTGATGCCACAACAGATTATAGATATATAGGAGCAACACCAAATAATTATGTATGTTTAGAAAATGATGGGGAATGTAGTGATGATGAGCTCTATAGAATTATAGGAGTCATACCCACTCAAAAAGATGCAGAAGGAGCATATGAAAATAGAGTAAAACTTATAAAAAATACAAGTTATAAAAGTGACTACTGGAGTGGTAGTTCAGACAATAAAAGCAATGATTGGAAACAAAGTACATTAAATAAAGAAACATTAAACAAAACATATTGGGGCGAAATAAGTGAATATTATCAATATATAGATCCCGCCAAATGGTATTTAGGTGGTGGTGTTTGGACTGGAACAGTAACAGATTATTATAAAAATGAAAGATCATATGAAAATATTATAGCGAATGTAGCCTTATTGTATGCTAGTGATTATAGTTATGCAACAAGTGGTGGATCAGATGGAAAATCAAGGGACGATTGTTTAAATCAACAAAGTATACAATGGAAAAATGAATATTATAGTTGTAACGAAAATGATTGGCTTCATAGTTCAACAGAAAGTAAATGGACGTTAGATAGAAGTGGTACAACTGCTGCGTATGTTGTTTTTAATCAAAATATTTCTCAAATAGGTGGATTAAATGGATTTAATGTTTATGAAAATGGGCAAAATACTCAAGTTTATCCAACAATTTATTTAAAAGGCGAAGTAAAATATAGAAGTGGAACAGGAGAAAAGACAAATCCATATAAGGTAACAATAGAAAGCTAAAATAAGATAATTCTTTTTATCTTATTTTTTTAGTTGTCAGAAATAAGAAAATGGTTTAGAATAGAGATAGAAAAATAGGAGAGGAAGAAAGAAATGAAATTAGAAAAGTTTAAGAAAAATAAAAAAGTAAGAAATACCCTCCTAACTCTAGGAATAGTAAGTCTCATCCTGGGGGGGGGGTATAATAATTTATAGGAGTTATGCCTTATACCAGGAGAACAAAAGCTATGATGTATTAAAAGGAGTAGTACCAAGTTTTGGTGGGGATATAGAATTAGCCTTTACCATAAATGGAGCTGCTAGTACAGAAAATTTTCCAGCAAAAGGCGGAAAATATGTAGCAACCAGTGTTGATTGTGGAACTGCTACAGCAAAATGGAATAATATAACGTGGTCATTAAGTGAGATAAATGCAGGGACAAATAAAAAAATCAAATGTACAATAGATTTTAGTGAAGATAAGAGTAAGGTAACTTTAGCGGAGAAAGCCAAAGTAGGAGATTATGTTGATATGACTCCAACCTTAACAAGTTTTACAATACCTTCATCATTAACAGGATACAGTGGTGATCAAACTATTCAACCGAATAAATTAACAGCATGGAGAATAATGAACATAAATGAAGATGGAACAATAGAAATGATAAGTGCCAATACATCAAATGAAGATATATATTTTTATGGAAAAACAGGATATAAAAATTATATAGGAGTATTAAATGATATAGCAAGTGCCTATGAGAATAGCACATATACAATAGGTTCACGAAATCCAGGATATTATGGACAAATTCAATTTTTAAATGATAATTCATTAGCAAATTCAACTGATCAAAATACCCAAGATGTGGCATCACTTCGAAATATGATGCCAGATAATAATAAAGATATAGAATATTGGATAGCTTTTAGGGAGTATACTAGTGTACCTCAGATGTTATCCGTTTATATTATGGAATCTAGTGTGTGTACAACTTATGATCTTGTAAATCCATCTACATCATATACTTTATATAAAAGAGTACGCCCAATAGTCATATTAAAATCAGGATTAAAAACATCTGAGGGGAATGGAACAAGTACTAGTCACTGGAAATTAGCATAGCAACAAAAAGTTGCTTTTTTAGTTGTCAGGAACAAGAAAATGGGTTAGAATGGAGATAGAAAATAGGAGAGGAAGAAAGATGAAATTAGAAAAATTCAAGAAAAATAAAAAAGTAAGAAATACCCTCCT
>CANRJQ010000103.1:0-2916 GCA_947630985.1 uncultured Clostridia bacterium
CTGGAAACTTTTGTAACTTTCTTTTCAGTAGCTAATTTTAATAAATCTGATTCTTCTAAACCGATTTTAATTTTGCCGTCCATGATTGCAATAGTTGCAGGAACAGCTCCGTTGTCTCTAATGATACTTTCCACTTCTGTAGCCATTTCTACGTTTTGTGGATATGGCATTCCGTGAGAAATAATTGTAGACTCCAGTGCCACGATGGGAAGTCCCTTTTCTTTTGCATCCATTACTTCCTTGCTATAAACGATTAAATCTTTTAACTCCATTTGAATAACCCCTTTTCCTTTAATGAATTTTTTTGTTCTTCTAATTTATTTTTATTTAAGTCTTCTCTTACTGTGCTGTCTGTTTGTATGGTATAAAATGCATTTGTCATTGCGTATTCTATAGTTTCTTCAGGAGAAAGCCCCAGAAGGTGACCGTGAATTACCCCTGCAGAATAAGAGTCTCCAGCTCCAGTGACGTCTATGACATTGTCTGTCATTGGTGGGAAAAACTTTAATCTTTTTCCTTTATTATTACCATAGACGCTATAGTTTTTTCCTCTAGTTACGATAACTTGTTCCACACCAGTTTCTAGCCAATTATCTATTAAATTATCAAAATCTTCATCAGATTTTATTTTAACGCCAAAAAATGATTCCGACTCGTCTTGATTTACAATTATCCACTTAACCCCATCAAGGGATTTGGGCAAATTTTTCATTTTAGGAGAACTAACTGGAATAATTACTAAGTCTATCTCCCTGGATCTTGAAAATTCTGTCAAATACTCCACAGTTTCCAGTGGAAGATTCAAATCAACCACGATTAACTTAGCATCTTTCAAAATAGTTTGGAAAGCAGATATAAATTTGACATCCATCTCATTTAATACTTCCATTACTGAAATTGCAAATTGCATTTCTCCTTCGCCATTTAAAACAGCTGAATAAGAACCAGTAGAGTAGTCGTGTAATTGCTTTACATATTGAAAGTTAATAAAGTCCTGGGATTTTTTCTTAATAAATTCAAAATCTTGATCGTACCCACCTACGGAAATCATATAAGGATCGTGGCCCAATCTTCCAAGATTTTCTGCCACATTTCTTCCTACTCCTCCTACAAAAACTTGGGAGTGAGCTGGATTACTTGTACCCTCAACTAAATCTCCGATGAGATTATATTTTCTATCTACATTGATTCCACCGATACAATATACCGCAGAAGTTTCTTCTTTTAAAATATATGATCTGCCTAAAATAATATTTTTTTCTCCCAGGGAAGATATTATTGTAGCCACAGTGGAGCGATTCAGGCCTAATTCTTTTCCTATATCATTTTGTGTAATGAAAGGATTTTCTTTAATTATTTGTAAAACTTTTAGTTCATTTGAATTTAACAAGACACACCTCCGACAAAAGTTTGATAACCAACAATTATCTTAACAATACATTAATTTCATGGTGTTGTCAATAGGTTTAATACTTAAATATTAAATCATGAAATCGTATGTATTAATTGACATTGGGCAAATGAATCTGTATAATTTTATACAAAGAATATGTTTTCCCGTTTTATTTATATATTTCGTAAATGGTGAAGACATAATAGGAGGGTGTATTGAAAATGAAAAAGTTTTATACATTATTAGTGGTATTTCTTTTAGTTATCGGCCTTGTAGCTTGTGGCGGAGATACTAAAAAAGAACCCGCTGGTGGTGGAGAAAAGACAGGTGAAGCTGTCGAAGGCTCGGATGTAACTGTTGCACTATTGATAGGTAACTTAGGGGATATGTCTTTTAACGACTCTGCGAATGAAGGATTGTTAAGAGCTGCCAATGATTTTGGAGTAAAACCTGTAGTTATTGAATATGGTCATGATCCAAACAAATACGAGCCGAATTTAATCGATGCTGCAGAGATGGGATATGATGTTATTATGGCATCAGCTACTTTGCAAACTGCATTCGAAAACGTTGCAGATGATTATCCAGATTCTACATTTGTATTATTTGATACAGAAATCAACTGGGACGCAGGTGACTTTTCAAACGTTTATTGTATCACTTACAAAGCAAATGAAGCTTCATTCTTAGGTGGATATGTATCAGCAGCTATTAGTAAGACAGGTACAATAGGATTCCTAGGTGGCGTTGACCAACCTATAATCAATGACTTCTTACTTGGATATATTGAAGGAGCACAACAATTCAATCCAGATATAAAAGTAATTACCACTTATGCTGGAAGTTATTCTGACCCATCAAAAGGTAAAGAATTGACTCTAGGAATGGTTAACCAAGGTGCAGACATTTCCTTTAACGTAGCAGGAGGAACTGGTGTAGGACTTATCGAAGCGGCAGCAGAAACTAATACTATGGTTTTAGGAGTAGACTCAGACCAAGCATTGAAGTACAAAGAGCAAGGCCAAGAAAATCTAGCTGAAGTTATTCCTACTTCTGTATTAAAAAATGTTGGAGACTCTCTGTATAGAGCAATCGATCTTTATGTAAAAGGCGAACTTCCAATAGGATCTACTGACAATCTTGGAATAAACGAAGGTGGAGTAGGACTTGCTGATAACGAATATTACCAAGAAATGGTGCCAGAAGAAGTTAGAACTGCAGTAAAAGAACTTGAAGGTAAAGTTACAAGCGGTGAAATCACAATTTCTTCAGCAATTGGTAAAGCTACAGATGAAATATCTGCTATACGTGACGCTGTTAAACCTTAAATAATACAAGCAATGAGTACTGGCTTAAGGTCAGTACTCATTTTTTTAACAAGGGGGAAATAAAGTGGAAAATAACAAAAAAGATTTTGTCATATCCATGAAAGATATTATTAAAGTCTATCCCAATGGAGTAGTGGCCAATAAAGATGTAAATCTTAATTTGGTGGAAGGAGAAATTCACGCTCTTATGGGTGA
>CANRJQ010000104.1:0-2887 GCA_947630985.1 uncultured Clostridia bacterium
TGCGTCAAGAGTACGATCCTAGTTTAGGTGCGAATTTAGGAACTACAAATTCACCAGCGATAACTGGAGACGGAATTGTTATGGCTGAAGATGTGAATGCAAATCTAGTTGGCATGGAATTTATTCAATCTCTTCCATTAGGCGATCCAGAAACTGGTGCATTAAATGGCTGGATGGGAGCTATAGGTGTTGAATATTATTACCAAATCAACAAAGAAGGCGTAAGATTTATGGCAGAAGATGGTCGTAGAGATACTATGACGGCATCTCTTTTACAACAAACTGATGCGATGAGCTATGTCATCACCGACACCAATAGAGAATCTGAAGGTACAGAAGTTAATCTTTGGGGAGATAATATAGAAGAGTTGGTAAAAAATGGAACTATTTACAGAGCTGATACTATTGAAGAACTAGCTGAACTCATTGGAGTAGATGCAGAAACGTTGAAAAAAACTCATGAAGACTTCAATTCTTATGTAGCAGGAGGATCAGATCCAGAATTTGGAAGAAAATTATTTGGAGATCCTATCGAGACAGCGCCTTTTTATGCGTCACCAAGAATGCCTACCGTTCACCACACTATGGGTGGAATAGAAATTAATCTTAAAGGACAAGCGCTAGACAAAGACGGAAATGTAATTCCTGGACTTTACGCAGCTGGTGAAGTAACAGGTGGAATTCACGGAAAGAATAGATTGGGCGGAAATGCTCTAGTAGATATTCACGTATTCGGTCGTGAAGCTGGAAAAAATGCTGCTTTAGACAATTAATAAACTTTTTAAAACCTAGGGAGACCTAGGTTTTTTCATATTAAATGGCTTTAATATAAAATATTCTTGTGTTAAAATATATTTGGTGATGAAGATGAAAATTGGAAAAGTGCCTAACTCAGTTTTGGAGGGGCTTATAAGTAATATAAAAAATAGAGATGAAGTTATAGTGGGAAGTCGTATCGGAAAGGATACGGCTATTTTAGATTTTGATGACAAGCTAATAGTACTTAGTACAGACCCCATAACTGGTGCTAGTCATAATATCGGCAGGCTGGCGATTAATGTGGCTGTTAACGACTTGGCTACAGAAGGGGCAGAACCTATAGCTGCTATACTTACGATTTTAGCTCCTGAGGGAACTACGGCAGAAGAGCTATCACAAATTATGAATGATGCCAAAGAAACGGCAAATAATATAAATCTATCCATAGTGGGAGGGCATACTGAAATTACAGATGCTGTCACACGAGTGGTAATTAATGCTGCAGTTTTAGGTAGTATAGATAAACCCTATGTTAAACCAGAGATAAAAGTAAATGATTTACTCGTAATTACTAAATCTTTGGGCATAGAAGGGATCTCAATTATTTCGAAAGAAAAAGAAAGTGAAGTCAGAAGGATTTTAACTGGTGAAGAATATAATGAAGCTTTATCCTTCCAACATCAGACTTCAGTTATAAAAGAAGGATATCTTGCCAAAAAGCAAGGTGCTAAATATATGCACGATATTACCGAAGGGGGTCTTCTAGGAGCAGCGTGGGAAGCGGCTAAAGCTAATGACGTGGGGTTGATTGTATTTAACGACAGACTTCCGATTGCAAATGTTACAAAAAAAATTACTAATCACTTCAAAGTGGATCCTAGAAAACTAATTAGCAGTGGGAGCATGATGATGATTATCGCTCAAGAGGATTATTTAAAATTAATTCCAGAACTTGAAAAAGAAGGAATCGCTTCTACGGTAATCGGTAGAGTTACAGAGTTTGAAGGAGTTTTCTTAAGGGATAATGGAAAGATGATTCCCGTTGGAGAACCTAAAAGTGATGAATTATATGCAGTCTTGTAATATTAAATTACCATTACAAAGTAGTAAAAACGTTGAATTACAAATTTCCATTCTATATAATAGGGTACATCAAGGAGGATCTAATGAAAAAAATTATTACCACAGTATTGGTAACATTAGTCTTAATTTTTAGTTTAAGCACGGATATTTATGCAAGTGCCTCTACATTTGATGTAGTCGTGAACGGAAATAATACAAAAGTTTATAATGTAGGATTACAAATGGAAGGCAAAAATGTGAGTTCTGATTTTGCGCCGTACATTTACAATGATAGGACCTTTGTGCCTATTAGAGTAGTAGCTGAACATTTCGACTCACAAGTAGATTGGTTTCAGGCATCTAAATCTGTAACAATATCAAAAGGAAACAATTTAATAGTAATATCAGTCGGTAAAACCGAAGCGATAAAAAACGGAGAGCCTATAAAACTGAACAATGATTCAGCTCCAATGTTAGTAGCTTATCCAAATGGCGAGTATAAAACTATGGTGCCATTAAGGGTAGTATCAGAGCTTTTGGGATATGATGTTCAATGGAACCAATCCAGCAGATCTGTATCTATTAACGGTGGGACGAAGGCAGAGGAAAAACCTGCGCCAGCAGCACCGGCAGCGCCAACTAGAACAGGCGTAGAAATTACTTCTATAGAAAAAGTAAATGGCAGCACGAAAAACGAGCAAGTTAAAATTAAAGCTAATGGAGAGATAAAATACACATCCAAGTTTGATGTAGAAAATAACTCTTTATATATTGAAATTTCCAATGCATACTTTAATATAGGCGGGAAGAACGAGGGTATAATGGAACCTAAAGGCAATTTAGTTCAGTACTTGGAATATAAATCCAACGGAGGTAACACTGCCAAAATCAGGATTCAATTAAACCGTAACGTAAATCCAAATATTAAAGCATCCAATGGAGGCAAGGAATTAAACGTATCATTTACTAATATTGTAACGGCTATAAGACCCATTATCTATGAGGGTGAAAGTGCGATATTAGTAGAAGGTGTAAAAACCAGTGAACACAATATCATAGAACTGAA
>CANRJQ010000105.1:0-2880 GCA_947630985.1 uncultured Clostridia bacterium
CCATCATATCCACCAACCCATCATAATATCTCAAATATTCTAATATTTTATCTACATCAATATCATAATCTAGGATTATTTTCGCCATGACTAGGCCAGCGATTTTTCTATTCGTTCCTCTTTCGTCTTTTGCAAAGTTTTGGTTTTCCCATCTTCTCATAATTTCCCTCCGTATTTTAATTTTTTTATAAAATCTCTTTCTAACGGTATATGCGTTTTAAAATCGAAATCAACTTAAGTTTTTTAAATTTAATATTTTTGATTTGAAAGGTTCTATGTATATAGCAAAAAATTCATTTAAAATGAACATATTTAAAAATTTATCTTTCTATCCTTATAAGGATTCGAATAATGAAAATGACTTATTTTTTTTTAAATAATTTTCCACATATGTGGACAGTTTATCGTTACATAAAAAAACCACCAGTTCATCGTTGGTGGCTTAGTTTTTACTTATTTTGTTAATTCTTCCAATTCATCTACTAGTCCTTTAAATACTTCCATAGCTTCGTTTATGGTTTCTTTTTTGGATATATCTGCTCCGGCTGCTTTTAGTTGGTCTAGGGGGAAGTTATTGCCTCCGTCTTTTAGGAAGTTTATATATTTTTCTAGTGCTTCTTGATCTCCTTCTAGAATATTTTTTGCTAATTTTACTGCTGTAGAAAATCCTGTTGCGTATTTATAGACATAGAAGTTGCTATAGAAATGGGGAATTTTCGCCCATTCTAATTGTATATCTTCGTCTGAAATTACTGCTTCTCCAAAATAATCTTGGTTTAATTTATAAAAGATTTTATTGAAATCGTCTAGTGTTAATACTTGTCCGTTTTCTACTGATTCATGAGTAAGTTTTTCAAATTCTGCAAACATGGTCTGTCTGAAAACTGTGCCTTTGAAATTGTCGATATAGAAGTCTATGAGATAGATTTTTTCTCCATCGCTAGTTGCGTTTTTCATAAGATAATCTAGTAAAATTAATTCATTTGTTGTAGATGCTACTTCCGCAACGAATATCGTATATCCTGAGTATAGAAAGTCGTTATTTTTTCTAGAGTAATATGAATGGACTGAGTGTCCCAATTCGTGAGCTAGCGTAAATACTGAGTCTAAATTAT
Source organism: uncultured Clostridia bacterium (assembly GCA_947630985.1). Taxonomy (GTDB): domain Bacteria; phylum Bacillota; class Clostridia; order Tissierellales; family Peptoniphilaceae; genus Neofamilia. The sequence continues at coordinate 1,116 of CANRJQ010000105.1, forward strand.
CTGTGTAGTTCATCAGAATATATGGTTCAGTATCATATGATCCTGAGGAGTAAGCTCCTGGTCTCTTTCCTGGTTGTGGGTAAACATCTATCCAATTATTATCAAATGCTTCTTTTATAATTTCTAAATATTCGTCTCCCAGAGGAGTCAAACCTTTTAAGATAATTTCCTTTCCTTCGTCGTAGGTAATTTTTTTGTCTTCTTCAGTAGCAAGGGGAAGATAAATGTCATACATATGCTGTTTTTCTAGTCCAAGGTATTTTTTCTTAATCTCATAGTACCTGTGAAGATGTGGAAGATTTTCTCTCACTGCTTCTATCATATTATCGTAAACTATTTCTTCTACGTCATCTTTAAAAAGTTCCATTTCTCTTGCTGAGTTAAAATTTCGAAGTTTTGCTTCTGCGGCTAATCCCTTTACATTATTAAATTGTAAAGAAGATATAGTGTTATCTACGCCTTTTAACGTTTCGTAATATTTAATAAAAGTTTCTTTTCGAACTTCTTCGTCTTTGTTTTTTATTAAGTTTACATAATTAGCATGGGATAGCTTTACGCCTGCTGATTCTATAAATGGAAATTCAATATCTGAGTTCATCAATAGATTGTATGCATCGGCTGGTGCACCTTGTAAAAAGGATAATGATCCTAGGATTTTTTCTTCTCCTGCGGTGAGGGTGTGTTCCTTGTATCTAAATATTTTATCCAGATACTTTCTATAATTTTCTAAATCATAATCTTCTATTAATTTTTCTAATTCTTCCTTCGATAATGATAAAAGACTTGGTCTGAAATTAGATGTGATAGTGTCATAATCATTTGCCAAATTTTCTACTGTCATGCTGATTTTTTGGCCATGGGTTTGTCTAGTATCTTCGTCATGTTTTCTATGAGAGTAAGTTCTAAGTTTATAAATTCTTCTTCTAGCATCTGTCATAGTTTCTAGATAACTTTTAAAATTTCCTTTTATATCTTCTCCCAAAGCTTTTAGTTTTTCATTTAATTCTCTTACATACTGGATTTCTTCTTCAAATTCTGTTTCTGTTTTATATATTTTACTTAAATCCCAATTATAGTGTTGTATTTTTCTCATTCCTTTCAAAATTTTTCTTATCCTTTGATTATTACCCAAATGTAAATAGTTTATAGATAAAAACTGGCCTATTTCTAAGCCAGTTCTTGTTTTACTTTTTCTATTGCCATATCTATTAAGTCTTTAAAGTTATGGGTTTGGGCTGCTATTACAAAATTATCACATTTGTTTATGGGTATTAGGATTTTCTTTCCCGGACTTTCCCCCACAGCCCTGGCCATGTTAGGAGTTATCTCTCCTAAAAGAGAATTTGCAATTACTATTCCTATAGGGCCTATTATTAAATCTGCAGTTTTAGAATTGAAGACCACCGGATTTTCTCCCGTAGCACACATACTTCCTCCCGCTTTTATCATAGCCTGAGTCGCCAAGGAGTTAGTTCCTATCCCAATTAGTTCAAATTCTTCTTCTAATTTTAAAAGTTTTTCTACTAATTCGCTTCCTAGTCTGCCACCTTGACCATCAATTACTAAAATTTTCTTCATTTATTTATTCTCCGCCTTCTGCCGTGGACCCATTTCCACTGGTGCCAGCTGTTTGGTTTGTTACTTGCTTCGTTCCAATGGTTACGATGGTGTCCCTAGCTGGGTAGTAACTTGCAAGATATGGTTCAGTGCTTACTTGTTCACCATTTACTTTTTTGATTTTATAACTTGCATATCTATATCCTGT
>CANRJQ010000106.1:0-2855 GCA_947630985.1 uncultured Clostridia bacterium
CTATCTGTGTAGGTTTTTGCTATTTCTCCTGGTGTTAAATTTGTGCTTATTAACATTTTTTTACGCGCTAGATTTCTAGTGTTGATGATGTTAAATATTTCGGAATTCGTAAAGGAGTTAATACTTTCTGAACCTAAGTCATCTATTATCAACAAATCGGCTTTTAATAAATAATCGTATTTATCCTTCGCTTCGATGATGTCATCTGTTTTAGAAAATTTATATTCTTCAATTACGCCTATTAGGCTGTGGGCGGTTTGGTAGATAACAGTATGGCCTATGTCTAGTAAATCTTTTGCGATACAGTTTACCATAAATGTCTTCCCAAGTCCCGTCGTTCCATAGAATAATAAGTTATGCTCTTCGTCTTTTTCAAAATTTCTAATGAATTTCAAAGATGCGTTATAGATAATTTCTATATTTTTTCTAGGAGAAATTTCCAACATCTCGTCTTGAATATCTGAAAATAAATTAAAGTCAAAGGTAGTAAAATTCTCCCTCTCTAAAATCTTATCCAAATTACTCATCTTGTAATATTCTCTGGCTATTTCTTGTTTAAAACAAGTACACTCTTCGGATTCTATAAAGCCCGTGTCTTTGCATTTTTCGCAGTAGTAACTGGGTTCTAGATAGTCTTCAGGGTATCCATGAAGCATAAGCTCAGCGGTTTTAGCAGCTTCCAAATCTCCTAGTTCAGTTGCGTAGTCTACGTCTTTTCCCCTTAGTAATTCCAATCCACTTTTAATGGCGATTTGTCTAATCTGATTATCGATATCTTCTATTAGAGGAATTTCTTCATATAGATTTTCTATTTTGGCTTTTCGAATTTCTTCACTTTCCATGCGTTTTACTTCGTATTCTCTTAGGAGTTTTTTATAAATATTGGATTTACTATTCACCTTGTTCACCTCGTCTTCGAGTTAATTCCCTAGCAATTTTATTCAAATCTTCATTGGAATATTCAGAGCTTTGGCCAGTGAAATTTTGGAATTTCGTTTTGGCAGCTGAAGGTTTTCTAGTAGTTCTTATGTCTTTTTTCTCAATATCTTCAAGGGTTTCCACGCCCAAGTCTTTCCATTTTAATAGTATGCTGTTTACATAATTTATAGAAGGTCTAGAAATCTGTGACGTTCTGGATATGGCTTCGTCAATTACTTCTTCTGAAAATTTATGATGATCGTACCAAGAGTTAATCAATTTTATTTCAGGCTCCGACACTGTTCTAAATTGCAGCCCCATTTTTCTAAGGACTGAATTTTTTCTCACGTATTTTTCGTCAGTGGCTTTTAATTCTGCTTCTATATCTTCCACTGTGGAGAGCTTTTTGTCGTACCAAGACATCACTATTGCCCTTACGTAATTTATGCTCACTCGTTTTTTCTTTTCCGTGGCGAATTCTATGGCGACTTCCACCATTTCCGGACTCATATTAAAATCAGAAATCCAGCTGATGATTTCCATCTTCTCCGTAGGTGTAGTGGGTCTTCTCATGAAGTAGTCCACGTTGTTGAACATATTTCGTATGGAGTCACTTCCCATTAAATCCACTAGCACCTGTTCTCTAGGTCTTTCTTCCATTACGGTTTGGGACTGGATGAGTCTTAATTTTAGATTTTTAAAAACTATATCATAAGTTTCGTCTATCTTAAGTACTTTTTCTACGACTCCTTCCTTTTCCCAATAATCCCAGGCATTTTCCACATCTTGCAAAGTTAGTCTTAAATTTTTTGCCAATTTTTCGTTATCTAGTCTAAAATCACTTGCATTTGAAAGCATATTTTTATAGGCATACAAATAAACCTTTACGTAAGATCCATTGGCCATGGGCATAAAATCTTCTATAAAGATATTTTCTATCTGTGTACTTCCAAAGTCTATATCACTTTTTTCAATAACAAAGTTCAAATTTAAATTCCTCTTTCTGTAATTCCATCCTGTAAATATAGTTATACAATCTGCCATTTTTCATGACGAATTCCTCTTTGAATTCTTTATACTCTTTTGAGTCTTCGTCTAAAATTATATTGGGATAGGGTTCTAGATAAGATTTTTTTTCTTTAAATCCCATCTTCTCATAAAGTTTTCTAGCTCTAGGATTGTAACCTGCTACTTCTAGTTCCATCTTCTTCATTTTCTTTACATTAAAATAAAAGTCTAAAAATTTCCAAAGGACAGCAGTTCCATATCCCATCCCCACCAGATCTGGATTTAATACTATTCCCAGCGTAGAATTTTTGGTGAAGTAATTAATCTTTTTTATACCCAAAAATCCAATCACTTCGTTTATATAAATTATGGCGTAATATTGATTAAGGGGAGATAGAGTTTTTTGAAGGAGGAAGTTTTTTCTCTCTTCATCTGATCTAAAGATAAAATTGTAGTCGCGAAATAGGGGACTTGTGTGAATCCCCCAGTGCCTCATCTCTCTTATATGCTCCATCGTAAGCTTTTCAAAAAATACATAATCTCCCTTAATCATGCTATCGTCCCTTGTTTACAAATTTTGTAAATTGGGGCAAGAATGTGAGTTCCACAACTCCCGTAGGTCCATTTCTGTGCTTCGCTATTATAACCTCTCCCACATTTCTCTTTTCAGTTTCTGGATTGTAGTATTCGTCTCTATACAAAAACATTACCACGTCAGCGTCTTGCTCGATGGCTCCTGATTCTCTTAAGTCCGATAGTATCGGTCTTTTGTCTCCACGAAGTTCCGTCGCTCTAGATAATTGGGAAAGGGCAACTACTGGCACTTCCAATTCTTTTGCAATGGCTTTTAGATTTCTAGAGATGGCAGAAATTTCTTGGGTTCTATTTTCCGTTCTACCTCCTAGCTCCATAAGCTGAAGGTAGTCGAT
>CANRJQ010000107.1:0-2799 GCA_947630985.1 uncultured Clostridia bacterium
TAAATATTGCTCTAGTTTTTAAAAATAATTAAATCATTTCACTTTTCCACTTGACTTTTTATAGCTGGTCTATCCAGATACTTTATAATTCACTTAATTAACAAACAACTATACATATAAATTATTAAGGTAAGCAAAAAAATAGAATACATAGTAGTAAAGAATTAAATCATATTGGAGGATTTATATTGAATAACGCATTGGACTTAACAAAAGGTTTTGAAGAAGAAGTTATCGAATTGAGGGATTACTTACATACTTTCCCAGAAGTAGGTGGGGAAGAATTTAGAACCTCTAAATTTGTGGAAGAAGAAATGAAAAAACTAGGGTTACCAACGTATCACCTTAATAAAACTTGCTTCTATGCCGTGTTAGATACGGGCAAAGCAGGAAGAAATCTAGTTATGAGAGCTGATATCGATGGTCTTCCAATGGATGAAGAACCATTAAATATTTTAGGCAGAGCTAAAAAAACCGTATCAGAAATTCCAGGTATGTGTCACGCATGCGGACACGATGCTCACACGGCAATTTTAATGACAGCAATAAAAATTTTAGTTGCAAATAAGGATGTATTAAAAGGCGGTAAAATTTATTTTATATTCGAAGCAGGTGAAGAAAATGGTTTTTCATCTCAAGATATTTTAAATTGGTTGAAAGAGCTACAACCTGATGGGATGTATGGCATGCACGTAAGTTCAGCTCACGAAACGAAAACGATAAGTGTGCAAGCTGGGCCCAGAACTGCTGGTATTAAAGCTATCTACGCCACAGTAATAGGCAAGGGCGGACATAGTAGTAGGCCGGACCAATCTATTAATCCTACAGTAGCTGCAGCAAATGCAATTATGGCACTGCAATCTATGACGAATCTATATTCTGATCCATTATATGCTACTACTTTTGCAACTACAGGCATGAGTGGAGGAACGGCGTTTAATATTATTCCTGATGAAATAAAATTTATGGGAAGTTATAGATTTACAGATTTAGAAACAGGATCCAAATTTGAAGAACTGATACCTCAAATAGTTGAAAATGCTGTTGCAACATATGGTTGCACAGTGGATATAGAAGTAAAAGATACCGGTGCATACCCGATAGTAAACGATCCAAAAGTTAGTGCAATTGCAGAAGAAGCACTAAGAAAGGTTCATCCAGAGATGGAGAGAGATTATCCAGTATCTTTGGGATCTGAATCCATGGGAGTATATTTGGCGGAAATTCCTGGATGCTTCGTTTGGGTAGGAACTGCATCTGAAGAATTAGGAACCACGGCAGCACATCACAATGGCTATTTTGATATAGATGAATCCATGCTGAAACCAGCAGTAGACTTGTCTGTTCAATTTGCAATAGATTTTCTTGAAAAAGAATAGAGGAGGAAGATTATGCAATATTTAGGATATCTGCTTATCTAGGTGGTATTGGTATGGTTAAGTGACGTAATCGGAACCGCTACTAAAGCTAGAATACCAGGAGCGTTTATGCTTTCAGTATTCTTGTTAGTAGGATGGTGGACTGTACTTCCTATGGACGTTTTAGAAACTAGTACAGTTTCAGTTATGGGAACATTTGTAATCAGTTACATAATGGTACAAATAGGAACGTTATTTGATCCAGCTACCGTAAAGAAAGAATGGAAGACAGTTGTCGTTGCATTGGCTGCACTTGTTGGACTTTTTATAACTACATTCGGAATAGGCCAATTCATCGTAGGAAAGGACATCGCTATAGCAGCAACACCTACACTTGCAGGTGGATCCATGGCAACATTGATAATCAATGCTGCGGCAGAAGAAGTTGGAAGAACAGATGTTATAACGGTAGCGTCATTGGCACTATCACTACAAGGTTTCGTAGGGATGCCAGGAGCAGCGTTTATGCTTAAAAAACACGGTACAATTCTTCTTGAAGAACGTCGCGCAGGAAAAGCAGTAACAACTGATAGACAAAACGTAGACGTAGAACAATTGTTAGCAGAAGAGCTAGAAGGAACCTCAGAAGGCAAGAAAAAGCTTATAGAATTGATACCTTTAAAGTATAAGAGTACAAACTTTTATCTTATGACATTATTATTTTATGCTTTTCTAGCTATGCTTTTGGCAAACTGGCTAAAAGGCATGGGCTTTACCATCGTTACAAGCTCTATAACAGGTATACTTATAGGTATAACAGCTAATATTTTAGGACTAATAGACAGAGACCCACAAGGTAAAGCGCAGATGACAGGACTTTCTAACTTCGTACTTATGCTAGCGGTACTAGGTGGACTTAGAAATGCAACTCCACAAGTTGTTATGTCAGTTGCAGCACCATTGACAATTTGTATCATATTAGCAACTATCGGTATATTAGTAGTAAGTCTTGCAATGTCAAAAGTAAGTGCAATCGGATATAACAAGTGGATATGTATGGCTATAGGACTTAACTGTTTCCTAGGCTTCCCGCCAAACTATTTCGTTACGATAGAAACTATAAACGCATTAACTGACGACGAAGACGAAAAGCAATATTTAAACGACGAAATGATGCCTAAGATGATATTAGGGTCAGTTATAACTGTATCTATAGTATCAGTAGTAGTTGCAGGATTAATGGTACCAATGTTAGCTGGACTATAATTTATAACAAAATTAAAAATGATTTGGGCAAATGCTCAAATCATTTTTTTGAAAAAAATTAGAAATAACAATTTAAATTTTTCTAGAATTTACCAATCCACGAATTAAAAAATAAGAAGGAACACCAAAATAATCTCTAAGAGAACCCAAATGCTCGCCACAATTTATGCAATAA
>CANRJQ010000108.1:0-2679 GCA_947630985.1 uncultured Clostridia bacterium
GTATACGACACTCCGTCTATTACAAATTCCATAACAGCAGTCGTCGGCACTCTACTTTCTTTTAAAGGCATCGTCAGTGGAGACCAGTATTCTTCGTCAACTCTTTGATCCAAATAGATAGGCGATGATAATGTTTTATTTTCTAGTCCTAAAGTCTTAGCTGTTGCTGAATGTTCTGCAATTTTTTCTTCCCCGTCATAAAGAGAAATTGTTATTGCTTCAAAATCACTAGCTTTTAAATTATTAAATACTATGCTCAACGAATAATGTGCATTTTCCTCGCCTCCCCCATCTCTAAGAATCAATTGAGATATATGAGATTTTACAGTTATTGTGGAAGTAGCCTTAATAGTTTCGTCTTCAGCAGAAGTAGCTGTTATAGTTACTTCACCTGCTTGATGTCCAGTTACAACGCCATTTTCATCTACAGTAGCTTTTGTTTCGTCACTTGAGCTCCATATTACACCTTTAAATGCATTATCAGGAGTTACCGTAGCTGTAAGTTCTATAGTTTTACTTACGTAAACTTCACCAGTATAAATTTACTTTGTTTCATGTTTTCCTCCATCTCTTTTTTATTTATTCCCATATAGTTAACCACAGTTTCATATGTAAGTGGAGTTAAATATTAATAATAATTATTTAACATCTATTATTTAGTAAATCTTCGTTCATTAGTTCACATAAAGGCAAGTAAGTCATAAAAAAATAAACCCTTGGTTGCCCTTGGGTTTATTTTGGAATTGCTTTATACTTCTGGTATTGCTGCTTCTAGTTCTGCTAGAAGTCTTGTTCTAGTTGCTATATCTTTTACTTTTTCTATAGCTTTTTTCGCTGCTTCGTATTTTACATCTGTCTTGTCTTCTTTATATGCGTTTAGTGCTGATAATGCTTCTCTTAACACTAAATCTGTTTCTCTAGCTTCTAGCAGTTGAGCATAAAGTCTCGCTCTTATTGCTGAATCTGGAATTTTTTCTATCGCTGTACTTGCCATAGTGAAGTTCGCATCTGTTGGGTTTTCGACGAATTTTTTAATCGCTTCTTCTGCTGCTTTGACTAACGCTTCGTTGTCAGGAGCTTGCAGTTTGAAAGTGATTGTAAATTCTTTGCTTCTACCGTTTTCCGCAATTACCATAAATTTCCAATTATCTGTCTTTTTCACAGGATTAGGATTTACTCTTGCGCCTGGTGCTACTTCGTCGATTCTCACTTGAATTACGTCTTCAATTTGGTGAGTGTTAGCAATTTCTATTACGATAGTGCCCTTAGTGTTATCGATGTCGATATTAGATGTCGGTACCAATTGTCCCAAGGTTCCTTTGTGAACTGATAGCTTCAATACTGAAGTGTCATCAGCTGAACGCTTAGGTGGTGAACCGATATTTTCCACTGCTGTTCTTAGAATTTTTGCATACTCTCCCCTGGTCAAGTTCTTTCCAGGATAGAAGTTTCCATCTGGGAATCCATTTAGTACACGTCTATTTACCAATGCTCCTACTTCCCCTTTGAAGGAAATGCTCGTATAGTCTCTGAAAATCTGAGCGCCTTCAGGATAGTTCGGTAGTTCATAAGCTCTGGCGAATATTCTTGCAGTGTCTACTCTTAGGATGGCTTCGTTTGGTCTGAAAGCTATAGATCTGGAATCGTCAATAATTCCTGAGTAAACTCCCCTTGCCAAATCTTCATAATACCAATCCAAATTTTTAACGTCTGGGAAGTTGATGGTAGCTTTAATATCTTGCCCGATCAATCTATTAACCCCAGCTACAACTTCTGCTCTGGTTACAGTATCGTTAGGACGGAAATTTCCATCACCATCTCCACGTAAGTAACCACGTTGAGTTGCCCAATCTATATCTCGTTGTGCCCAGTGGCCAGCTGTATCTTTGTACATAGCTGCCATAGAAGTATTAGTAGATACTAACACCAAAATCAAGGCGAAGAGAATAGCAAATATTTTTCTCTTTTTCATTATATTTCCTCCTAGGATAATTTTATTAGATATTGTCTTTCAGAGTCTATATACCCAGATGAGGAGGGATAACATTACAATTTCTTTACAATTTGAACTCGCCTGATGTTGCCGTAGGCGTAGGGGACGAATTTAAAACGTATTGGAGAGTCGTTGTTTTAAGTATGAGAATCTTTTTTACATTACGAAAATATTAGACAAAATAGATACGTCCCGCAGCGTAAGCCGTTGGCATCTTTGGTGCAGTTAATAATTTACAGTTGACAGTTAACAGTTGGCTGCGTCTTTGCGAGACTAGTTTGATATGTTGGGCGATTTTTTATGTTTGGCGTATGGGTTATGTCAATAAAAAATGAGGGCATTGAGCCCTCATTTTTTAGGGATTTATGAAATTAATCCCCTACACTTTATTTAAAATATTTGTTGGTTTTGATCTGTTCGAATATTTCGTCGTAGTTTTCTTGGTTGAATCCTAGTACGCCTTTGCTGATGGATTTGCCGTCTTTTTCTAGAGTTATTACGTGTGTTGGGTAATATACCCTTTCGTATGGTTTCTCTCTGCCTTCGTTGAATACTGAATAAAACTCTTTGTAAACTTCTGCTTTTTTGTCTTCGTTTCTTCTGATGTCATACATGGTGTATTTGATTTCTTTTCCGTCTAAATATGCTTTTAGATTTGCACAATGTGGACATTCGTCGAAGCCGTA
>CANRJQ010000109.1:0-2635 GCA_947630985.1 uncultured Clostridia bacterium
GAGCATTTTCATCTGTCAAAGGTATATTAGAAAATATTCCTTCCCATTTGTTTTGGGAATCAAGTTCTACGGTAAGTTGATTTCCATTTTCATCTAGTACAGGAGTCTTAACTCCATCAACCATTTTAAATAGACCAACCCTTAGAGAATTTAATGCCTTTCCATTCCATATAGTTTTTACAGGTATTTCAGTATTGCTAGGCACAAAGGTATTTATAACATTTAATGGATTATTATTGTCATAAGATACCTCATATCCCACAGGAACCTTGTTTTCTATTACAGAATATACATAATTTACTCCATTTGGATCCTTTTCATTGACTGACCAAGTGTATTCGTCCCCATCTAAATTTGTATCATTATTTACTATGGATAATCTATATTGGAATGGAGTATCGTATAACAAAGTCGCAGACTCTGTAGACCAGTCTCCACCTTCAACTTTAACCCGCTTAATACCCAAAAACTACATTTTTGTGTTTAAAAAATATATGATATAATAGCCTCATGAAAAAAGAATTCAATAATAAAGTAATGATAGCTATGAGCGGTGGAGTGGATTCCTCTGTTGCTGCAGTTCTTGTAGTAGATGCAGGATACGAAGTTGCAGGAGCTACTCTAAAACTATTCGATAATGAGGATATTGGCCTTGAAAAAACTAGGACTTGTTGTTCCATAGACGATGTGGAAGATGCCAAGAGCGTGGCATTTAAATTGGGATTTCATCACTACACATTTAATTTCAAAGCCGAATTTATAGACAAAGTAGTAAAAAAATTTGGGGACGTGTATAAGGAAGGAAAAACTCCAAATCCTTGCATCGATTGTAACCGATTTATAAAATTTGATAAGATGATAGAACGAGCAGTGACTCTGGGATACGACAGAATCGCAACGGGACATTATGCCCAAGTGGAATACGATGAGAATAAAGACAGATACCTTTTGAAAAAATCTTCGGATCTTCAAAAAGACCAAACCTACGTCCTCTATTCCCTAACCCAAGACCAGTTATCTAGGACTATGTTTCCCATGGAAGGAATTACCAAGGAAGAAGCAAGAAGAATTGCAGAAGAAAGGGATTTAATCGTGGCGAGAAAGCCCGATTCCCAAGATATATGCTTCGTCACCGATGGCGATTACGAAAGATTCCTTAGAGAAGAACTAGGAATAGTTACAAAGCCAGGAAATTTCATAGACAAAGATGGAAATATTTTAGGCAGACACGAAGGCTACACACACTACACAATCGGCCAAAGAAAGGGTCTGAAAATCGCCCTAGGAAAACCAGCCTACGTCGTAGGAATAAATCCAGCGACAAATGAAGTCACTCTAGGAGATAACGAAGATTTATTTACCATAGATATGATTGTGTCAGATTTGAATATGATTTATATAGAAAAATTGGAAGAACCCATGGAAGTGGAAATCAAAACAAGATACAGCCAAAAAGCTACAAAAGGTAAAATTACACCCATGGAAGATGGGAAAATTTACGCAGAATTCTACGAACCCATAAGAGCCGTAACCCCAGGACAAGCAGCAGTATTTTATATTGGGGATTATGTTGTGGGTGGAGGAACGATAGTTTAAATCAACGTACAATGTACAACGGACAACGTACAGTGGGGGCTACGCCTTTGTCAGACAGATTGGATATGTCATGCTGTAGGGGTCGTACTCTGTGCGACCCGGGAAAATTTGAGTTCCATCTCGAATTTCCCAAATGGCACCTTCTGTCAGTTAAAAGTTAATAGTTGACAGTTGACAGTTGGCTGCGCCTTTGCCTGATGGATTGATTCTGTCAGGCATTTTTGTTTTGTTTTAAATATTGATAACGACACGGGACGCGTGGGAACGCGTCCCCTACAATTGGCATATTGATGGCTTTGTGGATGCGTGGAAATGCATCCCTTGCATTTAATTTAATTTTTCTAAATAACTTGTGCCTTTTTCGGTTATGCCGTAGACCATTATTACTTCTTCGGTTTTGTCATCTGTGCTATTTTCGGGGAAGGTTTTCGCTATTATATAATCTTCATTCTTCAAAAATCTCAATGCTTCGTTCACTGCGTTTTCGTCGTATTCTTCTGTTGTGAAATTTACTACTGTTAGGGTTTTCTCAATGGAACTCATACTGATTTGCAATATTCGTTTTATTAATTTTTCATCTAGTTTCATTTCTTCACCACCTTTATTATTTATTACCCTAGATTTTTATTATCAATGAAAAAAAGAGACTGATTTTTCAATCAATCTCTTTTTGTTGTTTTTACCAATCTTCACCTGCTGATTCTGTGACTGTTGTTTCTACTTCATCAGCTGGTTGTTCTGGTACTAGTACTTCAGCTGGCTTTTCTACTACTGTCTCTTCAGCTACTGGTGCAGGTTGCACAGGTGCTGGTTCTGGAGCTGCTTTACCAGCTTCTTAATTTGCTATGTGAGCTTGTCTAGCTGTTTCTAACTCTGCATATAAACGTGTTCTTTCTGCTGGAGTTTGAACTTCATTTATTGCTGCACTTGCTGCATCAAAGTTTACTTGCGTTGGCGGATTATTTGCATAAGTCGCTATCGCCGCTTCTGCTGCTGCTATTCTTGGTGCATCTAAATGAGCTTGTCTAGCTGTTTCTAA
>CANRJQ010000110.1:0-3164 GCA_947630985.1 uncultured Clostridia bacterium
TTATTATATAGCAACCCGTAATTTGCAAAAATGACGATACGTATTTCATCATTCAACAAAATATTATGACTATATTGCTTGCTCTAAAATTGTGATAGATAATAAGTTTCAAAAAGAACTCGACACTTTTTGAAACAGTCAATAACACAATTGATAAGCGTTGAATAAAAAAAACAAAGCAATAAATATGAAGAGAGTAAACCTAATGTACTTCAGCCCCACAGCTACAACTAAAACAATAGTAGAAACAATAGGCCATAGATTAGTTGAGAAAAATGGCATAGAGCAAGGTAAAATAGTTGATTTTACACTACCCAAACAGAGAGAAACTGGAGTAACTTTTAAATCAAATGATATCTTATTGATAGGAGTACCAGTATATTCGGGTAGAGTGCCCAACATCTTGCTAAGCTACCTAAACACCATAAAGGGCAACAATACACTGGCTATTCCAATAGTGCTGTACGGTAATAGAGAATATGAGGATGCTTTGTTGGAGTTAAACGATATATTAATAGAAAACGGATTCAATGTAATAGCTGGTGGAGCATTTATAGGAGAGCATAGTTTCTCTACTATATTGGCTAAAGAGCATATAATAAAATACATAAACTTTTTGTCACTACATAAAAAGGAAGGTAGTTATTTGATGAAGATAAAAAGGAAGATACTGTAAAAGTTGAACCAAAGACAGATGAAAACTGTATAGACTGCAAAATATGTGCAGAAGTGTGTCCAGTGGGCTGTATAGATTACACCGATGTAACAAAAATAACAGGAACATGCATAAAATGCGGAGCATGCGTTAAGCTATGTCCAACAAACTCTAAATACTTCGACAACCCCGATTATATAAAGCTTAAGCTCACACTCGAAGAACTATATATAGAAAGAAAAGAACCAGAACTGTTCGTTTAACGTTTTATCAAATAGAATAAAAAACAACAAACAAAACATATGAAAACATTTTACGACTTTGAAGCCAACAATATAAAAGGCAAAACTGTGAGCATGAAAGAGTACGAAGGCAAAACTGTAGTAGTGGTAAACACTGCCAGTAAATGCGGATTCACTCCCCAATACGAAGGCTTAGAGGCACTCTATCAGAAATATAAAAATCAGGGGCTGGTTATCTTGGGCTTCCCTTGCAATCAGTTTGGCAAACAAGAATCGGGTTCGTCTGATGAGATTGAAGAGTTTTGTCAAATAAACTATGGAGTTACTTTCCCCCTGTTCCAGAAAATAGATGTGAACGGCAAAGATGCCCACCCTATCTTCAAGTTTCTAAAATCGAAACAATCGGGTGGTATTTTTGGCAGTGGTATAAAATGGAACTTCACAAAGTTTATCATCAATAATAAAGGAGTACCAGTAAAAAGATTCTCCCCTACTACAAAGCCAGAGAAAATGGAGAAAACCATCATAAAACTGCTTCAACAATAACCAAACAACCTAAAATGGCTCGCAGCACCCCCACACAACACCCATATACATCTTAAATAATGCTACTTCTATGTTAAAATTGTTTTAAGCATGCCCGTACTTCAAAAAGGTTTAGTACATTTGTTCTCAAATGAGAATCATTCTCGCTTAGGAAACGTTCTATGAAAAGTTTAAACGTAAAAATCAGAGATTCATTTGTAGAGAAAGGATTGAAAATTACGCCTCAGCGTATAGCAATTCTTGAAGCTATTTACAAACTAGACAATCACCCTACTGTTGAAGATATAGTTACCTATATCCGAAAAGACAACCCAAATATTGCAAAGGGTACAGTATATAAAGTGCTAGACACACTAGAAGAGAATCAGTTAGTTAATAAAGTAAAGACCGACAAAGAAATAATGAGGTACGATGGTGTTGTTGAAAATCATCATCATCTCTACTGTTCTGAGTGTGATTTAATCGAAGATTATTATGACGAAGAGTTAGACGAACTACTCAGAAATCATTTTAAAAACAAAAACATTGAAGGTTTCAAAATGGAGGATATAGTTCTTCAAATAAGAGGCACATTTGAAAAGTGCTAATTAATTATGAAGCTTTTGGTGCAAATACAGATAGAAAAAGTAGAATATAAAATAGAATATTAAAGTTTAATTAAAAAAAGACGTTTATGGGATGTGAAAAAGGTGCAAGACCTATCAAGAAAAAAGTAACAGAAAGTAACGAAAATTTAAATCAACCTCAAAAAGAAGAAAAAACTATGAGTTCAACAATGGTTAGACAAATGATGCCAGAGTTTACAATGGATGCATATGATGCAAAAACTGGTAAATACAAATCAATTTCAAGCGAAGATTATAAAGGTAAATGGACAGTGGTATGTTTCTACCCTGCAGACTTTACATTTGTATGCCCAACAGAAATTGCAGCAATGAATGCGCATTATGACGATTTCCAAAAATTGAATACTGAGATTCTTGCAGTATCTGTCGACTCGAAATACTCACACAAGAGATTTCACGAAACAGAGCCAATTTTAAAAGACCTTGTACTAACTATTGGTGCAGACAACAACCAAGAAGTAAGCCGTGCATTTGGTGTTCTTGTCGAAGAAGAAGGTGTAGCACTTAGAGGTAGATTCTTATTTACTCCTGACGGACTTTGTGTAGCACAAGAGGTGCAAGCTGACTCTGTGGGTAGAAATGTAAACGAATTTTTGAGACAAGTTGAAGCTTGGCAACATGCTACTGAGCACAATGTAGTTTGTCCAGCAGGTTGGAGACCAGGCAAGAAAACTCTTCCTGTAGCCGAAAACCCAGAGAAAATGACTGGTCGCGTGGGTGATTACATCACAATTGAAGAAATTTTGAGCTAGTTTTAAGCACTTACAGTTCAATAATTAAAAATCCTGAGCGTTTATACGTTCAGGATTTTTTTTATATAAGTGAGAAAATAAAAATTGTAATGCTGTCTGTTGAGGGTCATATGTAAAGGCATGTGTTTACTTTTTATTTTATTGTCTGATTTCACTTTAACTGTCTAGCCAAATCCACTTTACAGGCCGCATACGATGCTTGGAGAAGTGTGCTTAATTGTTTACTACAAACACTGCTGTCTCGCCATGTGGCAAGACGCCGATTAGCTGTATGTTTTAGCAGTTATTCTTTATTGTTTATGTAGCCTTATTAAAGAAATAAATTGTCTATTGAACTATTGGC
>CANRJQ010000111.1:0-3291 GCA_947630985.1 uncultured Clostridia bacterium
AAAAATACGCCAAGGCTCAAATGTAGAATAACATTTGGGCTATTTGGCGTACAGGTACTCTGTTATTCGGCGCTTACGTTACAATTCTATTTTTCATTATTACCCACCTTTTATTGATAAATCTATCTTACATTACGGTTGTCTCTCTTTATCGGTAAACATCCTCTAACACTTAAGTGATAGTCTAATAAATAGAAAATAAAAATCTTGCCGACGATTACGGCAAGATTTTACGCTTAAAGTTTTTCTACTAACTCTTTTAAGTACGCTTTTAATTCATCTTTTATTTCAGGATGTTTCAAACCATATTCAATATTAGCCTCTAACATACCTAATTTATTCCCGACATCATACCGTTTCCCTTTAAACTCATGAGCAAAAACACGTTGCGTTTTATTCAACGTATCAATCGCGTCGGTTAACTGAATTTCGCCACCAAGACCTGGTTCTTGATTTTCTAAAATCTCAAAAATTTCCGGTTTCAACAAATAACGACCGATAATGGCTAAATCACTCGGCGCGTCTGCTGGTTTTGGTTTTTCTACAAAGTGATTCACATCGTATAATCCAGGTGAGACTTCTTCATTTGGTGCAATCACACCATATTTGTCAGTATCCTCATGAGGGATCTGCATAACGGCTAAAGCCGAAGCTCTCGTCGCATCATACGTATTGATTAATTGCTTCGTCAACGGAATCTCATCTTCCATTATATCATCGCCCAACATCACAACGAATGGTTCATTACCGACAAACGCTTTCGCTTGTAAGACGGCATGACCCAAACCTAAAGCACGTTTTTGACGAATAAAGTGAATATTAATGCCTGTTGTTTCTTCCACTAAAGCTAATAATTCATCTTTTCCTTTAGACGCAAGACTTTGTTCCAACTCAACATTCGCATCAAAGTGATCTTCAATCGGACGCTTTGCTTTCCCTGTGACAATAATAATATCTTCAATCCCGGATTGGATTGCCTCTTCTACGATAAATTGAATCGTTGGTTTATCAATAATTGGTAACATTTCTTTTGCAATAGCTTTTGTTGCAGGTAAAAATCTTGTTCCCAGACCTGCGGCTGGAATGACTGCTTTACGGACTTTTTGCATGGTTACGCTCCTAATAATTAAGTATTATTAAATGATATTATACATTTTTTAACAATTGGTTCTTTATTAATATAACAGTACTGTATATTTGCTTTCTCTGATAAAACAAATATAACAGAAATAATAATGAATAAAAGGTCATCCCTATAATACGGGAATAATTCATACTCACAAAAATAAAAACAAAAGAAAATATAAATTCGATTATCATATCCTTGTAAGGATTAATATCTAAATATTTTGCTAGCGCAATCTCTGCATAAGCACTTCTGAAGGCTAGTAATACCACAATAGAAAGAACTGACAAGAATAAATCATTAAGTAAATAAATCGATATAACGCCAACTACCATACTAAGAATAGCACTAACCAAATTGACTTTAAATATTATTCTTTCTTTTCTTAGAACTTTTAAATATGTATTTGTTAATAAATTTACTTTTCCTTCAAATATTACAATTGGAAAAATAATTGCCATGTATTTTAGGGATTCATTATATGCTGGAAGCCATTTATAAAGTAAGAAGCTCATAGGAAAATAAAAAATCATCGCTCCTAATATAATTGTCATTAATAAAGTTTTAATTTGTAGATATGTTTTTCGATAGTTTAATTCACTAGTTCTCCTTAATAACGGAAAAATTGCAACACTAATAGCGCTTATAAATACCATTAATATATTAGAAATACTTAGCGATAGCGAGATCTCCCCAAAGGTTTCAATCCCCCAATGATTTTGGATTCCAAGCCTTATGACTCCTATAATAAATAAACCCGAAATATAAGCCAACATAATATTAATTCCTATTTTTATATTTTCAAAAGCTTCACTGAGATTTATTCTTACTTTATAATTATTATCATACAGAAAAGCTTTACATTCAATTATAGTAAGTATCAGAGATAATATTTTAGATATGATATCTGCTATTACATAATATATAAATTCATTTCTCTTTAGGAATAATAAGCAAAGAATTAATAATACAAAAATAAATCGATCGATAATTATTATTCTTGAATATTCTTTCATTTTATTTGTCATTTGTAAAATAAATAGTAAGAAAGTACGCATATTTAATAATATTATATTAAATATTACAGAAATAAATACTAAGTTCTCTGATAAAATATTGTTGTGATTAAAATATAATATCAAAAAAAACACTGAAGATAAAATAATTTGAAAAATAAACATTGAATAAGACTGTTCTTTAAAGTATTTTTTGTCTAACTTATTATAATCTTCTCCTCCAAATTTTAAATATACACCATCTGGCCATCCGAAATGAAGAAAACTTACGTAAGGTATATAAAATAAATATAATTGGTAGTAACCATATCCTTCAATTCCTAATATTCGCGGTAAAAAAAAAGTTGATACAATAGAAACTATTAAAGTCAATAAATTAGAGCTTATAACATAATACATATTTATAAATAGTTGATTTATTTTATTCATTTTCTTTCCTTATATTTATTTATTTTTATTTCTTTTATTTCAGTTACCAGTTTTCCAGTGCTATTTTCTCACTGTTCGCTCATAGATAAACAGGGGGATTAAGCATGATTTTTTTGAATAAGCCTTTCTTGAGGCAATATTCAGCAACTTATACTTAGTTCATTCTGAATATTTATATCACAATTAAAAAGTTATCTTCACTTGACTATTTTTCTCCATTGTTTCATACCAGGTATAGTATTTCCTTATATTATAGATTTTTTAAACTAAGAATAAAGAGTGGCTTCAGGAATCATAATTTTCTTGACGGATGTCGCTTTCAGTTTAGCAAAGTACCAGTTCATTTTTTAATTTATCATGATAACTATACTTCACATAATCTTCGTTATGTCTTAATATACAATACGACAACTAGCCTAACACAAGGTGGAGCAATGTATGTCAATCTAGGTTATTTGAGTGAAATCCTGAGTGATTTATCATAGATAATCTTACTTTATTAGCATAAAATAGGATTTTAGTCTTTCCCCTTTCAATTATTTATTTCCATATTAATTATAAGAAGTTCGATTTATAATTTTTGAGTAATCTTATAATTCATGATTAATGTAGAGTGAGGCATATTTTTTAATTTGTAATAGTTTGGAATGGCAACACTTTTCTAGACAAAAATTATAAGGTCTGTTTATGACACCATATCCAGTTGCCCTTGACAACGAG
>CANRJQ010000112.1:0-3251 GCA_947630985.1 uncultured Clostridia bacterium
TTCGCACCAAAAAAAGTGCTATACGTCGCCATTGTCTCATGTAATTCTGTTGGAATTTTAAGCTGATCCATCACTAGAGCGATCCGATCTGCATTAAATATACTGGAATATTTTAAAATGCTTAAGAGATGGTTATTTTCATCCTCATTACTCATTTGTTTAAAAGGTGCATAAATAAGATAATTATTATCTCTATCCTCTAGCTCAAAAAAACGTTTTATTAAAAACTGAGTCTGAGGTTCAATTTTTTTTATTCTAGCATTTTCAAGTTGAATGACACCATTATCGATGTCTTCCTCAAACTCCTTCTTAGGGTCAAACCAAAAAACAAGTTTTCGCTCACCATAAGTAATAAAAAGCTTGTTTAAGTGGGATTGAATTTGATTTAGGTTCAAATCTGACATGTTTATTCTCTCCTTACTTTAAAGTTCCTTAACCCCTTTTGATAAAATGGTATATTTTTCATTTGTATCAGGATCGCATTGTAGTTTAGTGTAATTGACGATAACTCCATCATCTAAATCTAATTGAATTTTTTTTAAAGATAAATGCCCAATTTTTTCGTCAAACTCACGTAACTCTTTTAATTGTCTATTTATTTTTTGAATTTCTTTTTCAAACTTAGCAATATCCCTCGGATTAGAAGAGGTTTGTTTTTGTATTTCTCTTTGCTCTATTCTAGCATTATACACTTGATTCAGTTTTGAAAGATAATCTGTTTTCAATCGACCTAGTAAGTTTTCTTCATAACGATGTAGATAAAACAAGCCTTTTACCCCATTTTCTTTTCCTGAGTTAAACTGCCAATAAATCGGACGTTTTTTATAAATTTTTAAATGATCCAAATAAAAATCCTTTATAAAATATTTACGAATAACCTCGCGGCTTGTTCCTGCTCCACCCAATGTATCTGAAATAAATAATAAGTTTTCTTCTAACGTTTCTGGACCATACACAGTTGAGATAAATTCAATCAGACGATTAGTAATGTCTATTGCACCATCTTCGAAATACTCTTCATCCGTGATCAGTAAGATATTATCTTTATCTGGAATAAACTTAGAATATCGCGAAATATCAAACATTCCTCCAGCAAAAATAAGGCCCTCTTCATCTAATGAATACCGCCCAAACATGCACCCTACTGCATAGCTAATTAAAGATCTGATCTCTCTTTCTTGATCTGCTAATGAGACAGAGATATCTTTGTCATCTACTTTGTAATCTAACTCATCTTGTAACCCATATAAGTCAATAAAAATCCGATTTAATTCTTCCTCATTTGCTTTTAACTGGTCAAAACGCTCTTGCGCTTCCTTTTTCCACATCTCATACTTATCTGCAATTAAAATAGCCAATATTTTTCTCTCCTGTCCACAATCTTCTTATATTTGATTATATCATACAAGAAGGGAGAGGAGATTCTAGGCTTTCATCTTATTTTCAACTTTGATAAAATTACTTTACATTAAATTAACTATCGGGAGGAATCTTTACGATGAACAATACCTTATCACTGACTGAGTACTTTAAACAATGGATGGAAACGTTCAAAAAACCCGCAATCTCTTCTGTTACCTATGTAAAATACAAAAATACTTATCAACATCTCCAACAATACTTTGGCGATAATGAGCTTTCGCTCATTACTCGACAACAGTATCAAATTATACTAAATCGCTTTGCGGAGACTCATGCTAAACGGACTACTGCAGGATTCCATAAACAAATTCGGGCATCTGTCTTAGACGCTTTAGATGACGGGTATATCGAAACCGATTTCACAAGAAAAGCAATTATCACTGGCCGACAAATAAAGAAACAAAAAAAGATGTACCTATCTTATAATGAATGGCAAACGTTAATGAAGTATACTTTTAATCATTGTTCTTCTAATTCCTTCAATTTAATCATTTACTTATCTGCCATTACTGGACTGCGTTTTTCAGAAGTTCTTGGACTAACTGTTTCAGATATTGATTTCCAACACCGACTCCTATCAATTAATAAAACTTGGGATTATAAATACCATACAGGGTTTCAAACTACCAAAAACAAGAGTTCTGTTCGATTAATCGATATTGATACTCAAACGTTAATTCTTTTAAAAAATGTGATTAGTGATCGTCACTTGACAGATTTGAATCATAGACTGTGTATTGATTACACTGGAAAAACTCCCGTTAGCGCAACTATTAATCGATACTTAGAAAAATTATGCTATAAATTAAATCTCCCTCCAATTTCTTTTCATGGTTTACGTCATACCCATGCTTCGATACTATTATTTAAAGGTGTTAACATACTCAGCGTCAGTAAACGACTCGGTCATAAAGATATCAATACAACTCAAAATGTTTACCTTCATGTTATCAAAGAAATGGAAGAGCGTGAAACAAGCTTGATTATGCAAATTATGAATGAGGCGATGGTTAAATAATTTTGTTCTACAAGAGTTAAAGCTGATAGACAATGCGATGGGATCCGGACATGTGCTTGTTTACGCTTTTGATTTGTTTATTGAACTGTATGAAGCAGAGGGCTTTGGGCGTCGAGAAGCAGCTGAACTTATTTTAGAAAATAATTTATTTGGTCTTGAAATTGATAAACGGGCATACCAACTGGCTTACTTTGCTATATTGATGAAAGGAAGAGAATATAGTCGCCGTATACTCAAAAAAAATATTCATTTGAACTTGTATCAATTTGAAAACTCATCCAACATTTCAGAAGAATACTATAATCGTATCAAAGAGCTGTCCACTCTTTCTGCTATTGATTTCTCACAAGAATTAAGCAACTTTCAAGATAAGATTGCCAAGTTTGAACATGCCACAGAAATCGGGTCTGTTATTGATGTAAGTAATATAACGCCCGATGATATTAAAGTATTGCGTCAAGTTATTAATGTCTTTGATGAGTTTGTGAATATGGACATCCTCTATTTAATACCTGAAACTCATGAAAGATTAAATAACGTTTTGGATATTATGGAAGTAATGGTCAATAAATATGCAGCAGTTGTGACAAATCCACCTTATCTCAACAAAATGAGCAATCTTCTTGGGGATTATGTTGTTAAAAACTATAAAGACGTTAAAACGGATATGTTTTCAGTGTTTATTAAAATGAATAGTAATCTATTAGTTAAAGATGGTTATGCAGGTTTTATGACACCATTTGTATGGATGTTTATCAAATCCTATGAACAACTACGCAACTATCTGATCCAGAATAAAAGTATTTCTAGT
>CANRJQ010000113.1:0-5450 GCA_947630985.1 uncultured Clostridia bacterium
CCATGTTTTTTTGTATTATTAGTTTCACGTATTGTATGTATTTTAACCACTATGACAAGCCCAAAAGATAAAATATTATAATTGCTTTTTTATAGATTCTATCTTTTATAAAGATACCTCTTTTTTAGTCAATTCTCTGAGAGAGTTGAATATCACAATATAACTTGTTACCAATACATTCAAGAACATTACTATTGGAGTAAAAGGTCTAAGAAAAACAAATGTCACAATTAGCATTAAAGGAAACAAAAAAGCTGCTACAAAGATATGTTCTTTTCTTGTGTTTTTAATAAAATTATCAGATATAAAAACCTTAGTGTTTTCATTATTCTTTAATTTTAATATAAATTGTATTAAACTAAATCCCAAAATTAATATATATATTAAATCAAACATGGTTCCTTTAAAAAATTCTTTTATTAAAAATATTATATCTAAATCAACTAGTCCATATAAACCTTTGTTATAAATAAGTATATTTATTGGCGTTAATAAAATACAAGCAATAAAAGAAATTATTTTTATACGAGCTTCATTGTAATAAAATTGTTTCTTGTTTGAATCGATTTGATTAACGGTCTTATTTATTTTAGATATTGGGGTGTCTGATGTTAGATCTTTTATTGAAACATCTAAAATTTGACCAATTAATATCAAATTCTCAGTACTAGGTGAAGATTTATTAGATTCCCATTTTGTTACAGCTTGTCGACTTACTCCTACTTTTTCAGCTAAGTTCTCTTGCGATAGATTTTTATCTTTTCTGCAAGCTTTAATTTTTTCACCTAAAGACATATAATCTTCCTCCTTCTATATATATTATATATTATATATTATTTAATTGGTTGCATGCTACCAACCAAGGAGTAACTATTGGTTGCATATACATTTATTCCTCTTGAATCATTGATATACACTATATATTAAAATATTTGCTAGAATTATGCTCAACTGAATATCATATATATAATATTCAGTTGAGCATAATTCTAGCAGTCTTCATCAATTAAAATTTATTTAAATGAAAAAACCTTTTTATAAAATATAATTATACAATATAGTAAAAATACAATTAATATTGATGAAACTACCCTATAAATAACATCCGATATAAGAATTAAAGAGAATGATAGACCTATTACTGCTATAAAATATATAAGTGTAAATAAAACTATTAACATCATTTTTCTTGATTTGACTGTATCTACATCATTAACTTTCTTTGCGGTTCTTTCAGGTGATATTAATTCTAACATACTTTCAAGAACTACTATTATCAGTTCTCCTATTGTTTCCATCACAACACCCCCATAATTACTTTTAATCTTACTTCGCCTAATTTATACTTATGTTCACTAACTATTAAACTTTATGATGTGAAAACAACTAAATTACAATTCCTCTTCATCTTCTAAGGTTGATATTTATTTTCATTTTCCAATTCTTTATGAATTTCTCCTGTTAAAGTTTTAGGTACATATCCTACTACAACATCATCTATTAAAACTTGAATTGCATTTTTATCATATTAATTTTCAGGTTCTGCCATTAACTTAACACTTTCTGTACTGAAAATTGGGTACTTAGAATATTGTTGTGGTCGATTACTTGTAAAGTATGATTCACTGCTTAAGGATCTATTCTTATAATGTTTTTCTAATATCTTTTCAATATCCCCTGCCATAAAAGAAACACCTGCTACATTAAATTTTCCCATTATAATTCCTCCTATTTATTTTTCTTAAATATATTATACCACTTAGGTTTTTTATCCTTGTTTTTAAATTGGTTCTTATATACTTCTTCTTGTATTCTATCTTTTAATTCTAATTCTAATATTCCTATTTTGTTATGAGCTTGAAGTGATAATTGTTGCTGTTGGTTTACTAACTGTTGTGCTTCTTGCAACGCTCTGGTAAGCTCTTCCTTATCTCTATCAGCCTGATATAGCCTTTCCTTAAGCAGTTCTATCATTTCTTGTTGTATTTCATTGTTCTGCTCATGTTCTACTCTTGTTTCACTTTTATTCTGCTCTTGTTCTGCTCTTGTTTCGCTTTTCAATTGATTAATTATAGAGTTCTTAGCTTCATTATCATACATTTTAGGACTATTTTTATGTTCCCTATTATTTTCATTAATAGCTTCTATTCCTAACTGATCTATTGTCCTCCTTATTTTAGTTTTATGAGTATTAAGAGTTTTTGATATTTCAGTTATCGTATATGTATCATTCATTCTCATACCACCCTTAAAAAGAATTTATACAAATTAAATTACATATATTTATATACAGTTGTTCTACTAATCCCTAATTTTTTAGAAATTTCAGTTGGATTATCATTAGGATTTTCTTTTATATGATTTTTAACTAAGTCTTTTTTCGAAGGTCTACCATTTCCCTCTCTCCAATTTCCTTCTGGATGTGTAACATTATCTCTTACAAAATTCATTATTTTTAAATGTTGATTCTGTTTACGATAATTCCTTTTATTTTTCTCAATATGAATGTCTGTAAGTTTAACAATATCATTAATAGTAAAATTATAATACTGTCTATCATAGGTTTCTAATGCTGACCAAATATCTTTTTCTTCCAAAGGATGATTATGTTCTACTTCTTTAAGATCATCAAAGACTTTATACATATCTTTTTTTAATTCCTTTTTAGGAATATTACACTTAACAGCATATATAGACATAATCATTAAGAAATAATATCTATGACCACCTTTCGCTTTATAAGATTGTCTAAGCCACCAATCATAAAGATCCCTTTTTATATCCCATCTTTTTGCTCTTTTATTTCCTTCTACTACTACTCTTTGATACCATTCAGGGAACTTCTCTCTTGCTTCTTCTTTCGTATATTGAGTCGGTCTAAAAGGCTTACTTAAATCTACTTTGTTTTTTTCTTCATCTACATATTGATTAATATAGTCTAAAGTAACCTTATTACCAGTTTTAAAAGCTTTAACTGGTAAATCATACTTATCATTACAAGATCCAACCATTCTAAAACCTTGATTGATAGATTGATATTGAATTTGCTTTTCTTGTGTAGTTCCCCCATAATCCCACATTCTAAAAGTTAAATCATACTTTAAAGCTTTCAGTTGTAATTTTATATTAGGGTATAAATCTATTGGCTCTTCAAATACATAATAAATATGAAGTCCTGTTCCACTCATAACTATAAAAGTAGGTTTTGGAAGTGTTCTAAGCGCTGGTTTTTTATCTATTCTTGAAAAAAAATTCATCAATTCATTTTTACCTACTGAATCTAAATCAAATACTAAGGCATTCATTTGCTGAGCGTGTTCTAAACGATTTGTCATACCACGATAAGCTAGTCCTGAACATAAAGTCATTGGGTTATTCTCTACATATTCTTTATAATCATCTTCCCAGGTATCATTAAGCATAATCCTTCTCCTAAGTTTTCTATCAGTACCCTCATCTTTAGGATCTTTATATAAATAAACTGCATTTGGCTTACTATAATCATTACTAAGTTCTCCTTCATCCTGATTATCAGGAAATATATACTTATAAAACTCCTTTCCCTCTACCTCTGGATAATGAAACCTTAATATATCTGCTACTTCTTTATAATTCTTCTTCTTATTTACTATACCACTACTCATAATATCACTCCTAAATATTAAACCCTTAAACAGAAAAGGACAAGCCCTAGTAAGGGGACTTAGATTATCAATGAATTAAATGAACACTTTTACTATATCATAAACTTATATATCAGTAAATATAAGGACCTCGATTCTCTAATATATCTTATTTTTCACTTTCAATATATTAAGCTTAAACCACTCACTAAATAAACTAAAGGTAGTATTTTTAGAAAATCACTAAAAATCTCCACCTTGATTTTATTTTTTTATTTGCTCTTCTAAAACTAGGCTAAAGCATACAGAAAACATATAATTCTTTATTTAGCTTTAGCCTTTGATTATTATAGCAAATAAAAGCGTTCCTTCCCTTTATTCTAGCCCCTAGCTTATATGTACAAGGCTTAGCACCAAAAAACATTTAAAACCCTTAGAAACGATTATAGGGGCTAGAGCAGGCTGTTTATTAGATTAATTAATGCATAGCCTGCTAAAGTGATTACACTAGCCATTACAGCTATAGGAAAAGCTATTTTCATCTTATCTTTAAAATCAGTGTACTCAATATTATGACTTAGTTTTTTTACTGTATTATTCATTTCTAGAAAGGTACTATTTATTACCTTTTTAAATTTACCTGTCAATCCCTCTATCTCTTGATTTACTAAGTTTAGTCCTTCTTGCGTCTTGTTCACGATTTGATCGTTCAAGTTCTCTAGCCTTTTTCTGCTCAATTTCTCTTGCTCTTGCATCAGGTTTAGATAATTCTCCGATACTTCTTGCATTTTCTCTAGCTGCTGAATCCATAATTCCTCTTGCCTTCTCAATATCGAAATCATCTGGTCTTGTGATATCTTGCTTGTATTCTCTATGGCTTGTATCTCTTTTAAGACTGTCTGCTGGTTGATTGCCTCCTTGTCCATGTGTACTGTTATGTAACTCTTCATTAGGTCGTTTAACTGCCTTGTTTCTTCCAGTAGCTCCTTTAGATCCTTGTTCTCCTTCTCCTGTTCCCCTATTAATTTCTCTTTCTCCATAATTTCGTTCAAATTCATTAGTTAAACCCTCCTTTGTAAAGTCTTTATCGTTAAAGGTTTTTTCTAAATTTGCTAATCGTACTCTTTTTTCTGTTTCTTTATTTATAAAGGTTACATGTTTACTGGTGTCTTTCCAGTTTGTTTTATAGCCTTGTTCTTCCATTTCTTTTATAAAATCTTCTTTTGAAGTGGATTTTTCTTTTGATTTTTTAACTGCTATAGCTGTTTCTACTACATAGGATTTTCCTTTTCCTTCAAAATGTTTTTTCATTACTTGATATTTGTTTTGATTAAAGTTTGTTATCTTTCCTTGTTCTTTTGATTTTTCAGGTACTGTAAGACCATGCTCTTTACTTAGTTTATTACTAATATCTTTCATTGCCTGGTATTCGTATTTGGTGGTGTGAAGCTTTTTTCCAGTTTCATAATTAACTGAGTTGATTATAAAATGATTATGGATATGTTTTTTATCTTTATGTGTTGCCATAATTATCTCATGACCTTTGAATTTATCATTGTTTTCTATAAATTCTTTGCCTATTTCGTGGGCCATTTCGTAGCTTATATTATCAATAGGATTGAATGACTGAATGAAATGGGCATATTGTCTGCCATCATCTTTATCGTATAATTCTTTTGTTGCTTTCATTTCATCTATTGCAGTTTCAGGGTTACAATCTATTCCAGAGATTAATTTTTCTTCTGTCTTTTCTTTCTTTGTTACATAGTTTATTGCTGTTGCTATGCTTGACTTTGAATTAATTGCCTTAATAATTGCCATGTTTGG
>CANRJQ010000114.1:0-5245 GCA_947630985.1 uncultured Clostridia bacterium
TGGGAGTATGAAGAACGGTTCCTTATTACCCTTGCTACATCTATCAACACCCAAATGATACGTGTGAGCGAAAAACGCAATGGCAAGGATGTAACCAAGAGCTTCAGGGTAGGAGGTGCGAGTATAAACCCGGAGGACATCGAAGCGAAAAGGCCTTATATTCATGCCGAAAACACGCGGGCGCAAATCGCACTTTATAAGGATACCGGAAAAATTACTTTCCGAAACGGCAACATGAAATATGCCGTCCAAGTTAACCGGACATCCTACTACAAGAACATAGTGGAGCAATTCCTCGGTCTGGTACCGGCAGCTTTCATGGAGCGTATGCAGGACTCCTTGGAGGCGGGCATACCTGCCTATGTCCTAGAAGAACTTGGTTACCGTTTGAAGGAGGTCGAACAGAAGCAGGAAGAAAAGGATTTAAAAGTTGAAAAACTTCCTTATGAGACCGCTTCGATGCAAGCGATTCACCACTTCCGCACGCTCGCTGCCCTCAGACTGCATCCTGGCCAGGTCTTTTTACCGAATGTACTATCTGTCTGCGACGGAGTGAGCTTCACCGCCGCTGTAGAAAGAAAGATTGACCAAGCTCGAAGTGGGGTTGAGGCTATGCAGGCCCTTTATCCGAACATGAGCAAAAAGGCCCTCAGAAGAATTTTGTCTGACAAATCCATCATGAGCCGGTCTTACGATTCTCAACGGTGGTACGTCATGCCCTTTGTGCTTTACATACTGAAAGACCCCAATGACATCAATGCCGCTTTGAAGGAGGCAAAAAATGTTAGGGTGACTAATCGATTGCTTGTCGAGGATAAACATTATGCTTTCAGCCGTCTCAAACGCTTGGTTCAAAAGGTGTCCGGCGGTCGGTTCCTTTCTTTATTGGAAAAGGAGATTCGCAACGAAACCTTTTTCAACCCCGATAGAACTTACCCCTTCTTAGGTAATTCCCTACCAGGTAGCGTTGATTTGATACTTGACACGTTACGAATGATGACTCAAATTGATGTCCTTTCTGGTCGCTATCCTGAGCAATTAGATGTCAAAGAAGAGCTGGACCGCCAAGAAGTGAAAAACCTTTTGGGGTTGCACGACGCACTAGCTCTCATCCACCGCAAGTACGAGGATGTCAGCTATGGGGCGCCAATTGCTTACACAGAAGAAGAACGTCATCTCGAATGGGAGGAAGATGGGTACTCATTCAGGCTCGCAGAAAGCAAGCGGGAACTGAATGACATCGGCAATAAGATGAACATTTGCGTGGGTAGCTACGGGAACGAAGCTTTCTCCAAAAAACTGACCATCCTCACCGTCCAAAGCGATGCAGGATACGACGTTTGTGTCGAAATAAAAAACAAAAAGATAGTACAAGTGAAGAAACGCTTTAACGAACGCATCAACCCAACTTCAGACGCAAAGCTGCACGCATGCTTCAAAAAATGGACACAACGTAGCAAATTAAAATTGAACACCAATGATTTTGTTGGATAAAAAAACAAAAAACAGGAGGAATTTAAGATGAATAACAACAACAATGAAAGAAAAGATACCTTGCTAATGGAAGCAATCGCAGAAGCCCTGGTCCGCCAAAAGCGGTCTAGTCGCATTCTACTAAAAGTCAACGCAGAAGGAACCAGTCTTACCTTGAGAAGAGGGGAGCACCGTCCGTATCTACTGCCCTTTACTGGCTTGTGGGTAGAAAAGGAGTCTGGCTCATCGATTAACTATTTCAAAGACGGAGGGTTTGCAGGTAAGGTAACCGATTTGTTTTATGATTTGCAACTGATTCCTTTCCTCGACGAATGGGACGGAACCACTCACCCATGGGAACAACAATTTGGCGAACAAACACTCCAAGATAAGGATGCTTTCTATGTCGACCATTTTGACAATGGTTTAGCCTACCGAGCCTTCACCTTCACACCCGAAGGAAAGGAGGAAATAGAGGGGAGGAAGGAAGACGTGGAACGGGGAACGAACGTGGTAACCAGACTAGGCGAAAAGGTCGACCGGGAGACCTTTTTTGATTTGTTTAATGAACCCTTTTAATAAAAAATTAAAGAAACGGAGAGATTACTATGTTCAAGCGTACAAAAGAAGAAGTTTTATTTAGCAAAGAGCGTTTAAATGTTTTCGCTTTAAAGGAAGAAGTTGTCGCATTCAATAAGGAGGTAAGAGACTTAAAAGAAATTACTAGGGAACTGAAGGAATTAGAGCGTGAGATAAAGAAAGGCAAAGAGATTCGCAAGTATTACAGCAGTCGTTACTGGGCAATCAAGCAAGAGTACGGCAGTGGAAAAGAAAGCAATGCTGCCCGTCTGCGCGTAAAAGAAGTTATGGACATGTATGGACTAAAAGAAAAGATGTGTCGCCGAGATACATTATTAAATTACTTAAAGAACTAAGAGATGCCAGCCGGTGTCTCTTTTTTTATCTACTAATATATCAGGGGGAAACAAAAATGAAAACACTATACAAACATCAAGAGGAAATGATTAAAGAATTAAAGGTTGCAATGAAGAAAGCGTTAGATGCTGAACGACAAAACAAACAAACAGAAAACAGTAAGAATATTTTAGTACAATCACCGTGCGGAAGCGGCAAGACTGTTATGTTTTCAAACATAGCAAAATCTGCTGAAGAAAAAGGTGGATACGTACTTATTCTTGTCCATAGAAACACTCTGGTTTCTGAAATCCTAAAAGAGTTAAGCCTTTGTGACATTGATACAGAGAAGGTGCATGTTTTTACATATCAAAGCTTAATTCTCAAACTGAATCAGAAAGAGCTTCCGAACTACTCTATTATCATAACAGACGAGGCTCATCACTCTGTTGCAAATAGCTATAAAAAGGTGTATGCACGCTGGCCCGAATCTTGGAAAATCGGTTTTACTGCAACACCTTATCGTGGAGAAGGTGAACCGTTGAGTTCTATTTACTCAACAATGGTGAAAGGTCCGTCAGTTAAAACGCTTATTCGTGAGGGCTTTCTCTCTGAATTTTCCATCATAACAACAGATATGCTGGGAGAAAAGAAGAAAGATTTAATTATCGGGAAAAATGGAGATTTTACGAAACAGTCTCTCGGAAAAGTCTTTAAGGAATTCGATTATCATTCGCCTGTAGAATCTTATCGCTTAACTTTGAGTGGAAAGAAAACAATTGTATATGTTTCAACTATTAATGGAGCAAACAGTATCACTAAGCTTTTTCAGGAAGATGGCTTTAATGCTAGATTTATTCATAGTTCTTTATCTAAAAGTAAAATAGAATCTACTGTTGAAGATTTTAGAAACGATGTTTTTGATATTCTTGTAAGTGTTGACATGATTGGAGAAGGATTTAATATTCCTAATTGTGAAGCTGTTATGTTGTTGCGTCCAACAAATTCATTGGCGGTACACATTCAGCAGTCTATGCGTTGCATGCGAAAAGATGGAAACAAAAAGGCGATTATCTTAGATATGGTCGGAAACACGAAACGATTAGGCTCACCAGACAAAAGCATTGAATGGGACTATTACTTTTATGGAGAAAATATAAAAGAGCGAGAAGCAAAGAAACGCCATGCAAAGAATGTACGTTCAATAGAAGCTGTCGTAAAGAAAGTAAAAAGGAAAGGCTATAAAATAGGTGCTATTTATTTTATGTGTTTAGAAGCTGGGCTGATACGTTCGAGAAAAGATTTGGAATATATCCGTTCTGTGTCTGGTTATCGCAAAAATTGGGTTAATTGTAAAGCGGAGGAACTGGGTTTATAGTAAGTATTTTTTGAGACTCTGTCTCTTTTTTTGTTGTCCGTCGCACTGTATTTATATAAGGAGGAACTAACATGAACACAATTGAACATTTAGATTTTATTAACGAGCTTTTCTCAGAAGAAGAAGGATTCATGACATTCACAGATGCACCAGTCAAAGATGAGGAGGAAGTAGAAATGAGACAAACACAACCAATCACTTACACGATTCAGGAAGATAAAGTTGTTAAAGAAGATAAAGTTGGCACACCCGTACAAAAAGAGGTAGTCGCGCCGGCCAGAGATTTTATCAATAGCAAAGAAGATGCTGTTCGTACTAACGCTATTCTTTTACGTTTTCTTGAAGTTGCGAAGGGTCGTTCTATGAAAGGTTTGGGAACAATCGTCAAACGTTACTTAAGTGTGCGCTATTTAGCTCCATTGAAAACGAAGAACTATACGATTCATGTGTTTCAAGTGAATGCTTATTATCAACAGAAAAAGATTCGTTTTGCTGTTATCGAAAGGGGTGGCGTTTTATTGTCTTCACGTTTGATGTCTCGAGAAGAGTTTAATAGTGCATCTAAATATAGTGCGCTTGCTAAAAAGAAAGCATTTTACAAAAAGAATATGTTTCATGCATATACAGGGAAATAAGAAAGGAGGTTGCAAAAATGACTATGAGAGCCATCAGGGGTGGCTGGCAACGGGCTCCCCCTTTCGTGTGTTTTAACTGGATGTTTATTACTAACAAGAAAAGATTTGATTTTATGTTATGGAAAGAGGTGGTTTTTTGTTGTGTTCAGATTTGATGTCTCCAGAAGAAACTGATACTGCATCTAAATATTCAGTTATAGTGCGCTCGTTAAAAGGATACCGCAAAAGTTACGATGAGAGCCTTTAGGCGTGGCTGGCAGCGGGACCCCCCCTTCGGGAACCTGATTTACTTTGGATTCCTGCTGTTACTTTTTTCGAGATTGCGTCAGAGGAGATGGTGTTGCGCTTCGTGTGCAGTTGTCGTTCCTTGGTCTGGTTTTCCGAGTGAGTCGTGTTCCCGTTCCGGGATAGCGCTCGGTGTGTTTTTTCTATTTTTTTGTGTCAGAAGTTAATGTTGTCCGTCGCGCTTAGGTTTGTAGAAGGAGGAAATAGAAATGGTAGAAAATACAATTCAATTTGAGGATGTTATTACGGTGGAAGATAAGAAAGTTCCCCATTTAGCGGTGAGCCGTGTTTATAAGGAGAGCCAAGTCTTCTGGGGTTACCGCAATGAGAAAGAAGGCGTCTTCTATGTATATAAAGAGGAGCCTAACGGATTAGATGTGACTTTCACACCTGTAACTGTTATCACAGAGAATGTGGAATCCCCTGCTTATGCGACACAAGTTTCAAATGCGGGTATGACGCATCGTTCAGCAAGTCCGTTAACACGTTTGGTTGGTATGTATCGACGTGTGAATACGAATGCGGGTATGAACTGGCAGTCGTTTGATATAGAAGCATA
>CANRJQ010000115.1:0-8913 GCA_947630985.1 uncultured Clostridia bacterium
GGTTTTTAACAATCTAACTTTATAAGTCTTTCCACATTTCAATACAACTTTTGTTAAGGTTCAAGGAACTACTTTCAGCCCGCAGTAAAGAATTTTCCCCATTTCAATACAACTTTTGTTAAGGTTCAAGTGACCTTTGCTCAGGGTTATCTTTTAGCAATTTAATTTCAATACAACTTTTGTTAAGGTTCAAGACTAAATATAATTCTCTTAAAAACGGGTTTAGCTTTATTTCAATACAACTTTTGTTAAGGTTCAAGACTAGACAAGTTTAAAGAAATAACTAAACATATGTAATTTCAATACAACTTTTGTTAAGGTTCAAGGCTAGTAATATACATATCTATATTTTATAGTTTGCTAGTAATCTTAGGTTTAATCAACTTTAAAATATTTTTACCAGCAAATCTAGATTTCTAAAATTCCTTCAAAAATATCTAATTTTAGCGTTTTCTATGTTTTCCGCTGGTATTATAATAAAAGATCCGTATCTACATCTGGTTTATTTTTTGCACCCATATTTTCTTCTTCAAAATTATTTTTACTTATCATTTTTATTAATGTCACCATATCCTTATCTTTATCAATTATTTTGTTAAGCTCTCTTTTAAGAGCTATTATGTTGGAAGGCGTGATTTCTCCTCTGAAAACTGAATTTTGGTGATGAGTTAAGTATTTTTTGCAAACCTTAAAGACTTTGTTTATACGTTTTACCTGAACATCGTAAAATAAAAATACATAATTATAGTTTTTTGACATTATTTATTATCCTTCAAAGAAAATGGTTTAAAATCTTTTCCCTCTAAAATATATTTTATTAGTTTATAACAATCTAATTTTATTGCTGTTCTGTAAGAAATATGTCTTCCTAATTGCATATTTTTAAATTTACTCTCTATCCTATCTTCAAATGCTTTCAAAAATATTTGCTTTCCTTCTTCATTTAAAATACAATAATTCAAATTTTTTTCAAAATGTTTATCTACCTTTAATCTATTATTATTTACTAAGTCAAAAATCGTCTTAAAAACTACAATCGGCTTGAATACCTCACACATATCAAGACTTAAACTAAACCTAGATTCCGATGGGGAATGCAGAAAACTTATACTTTGGTTTAAATGTGTTCTATATATTGCCGAGATTGTCTTAGTGTACAGTAATGTATTACCAAAAGATATCAACGCATTTATAGGATTATCAGGCGGCCTTTTAACTCTCTTGTTCATAATAAAATCTTCTTTTAAAAAATACTTAAAATTAGAATAAAATCGATACCACAACTCCCCCTCGTAACTCATCAATTCATTAATTGATTCAGAACTATCAATTAAGTTTTTTAATTCTACCTTTATCCAATCCAAAAATGGCTTTACTTCTTTTTTATCATGTTTATAATAATGATAAACTACTTCATGAATGTTTTCTGCTACACCATTTACAATAGCTTTGGCAACTTCCATTCTTCTATTATTAAAAGTTTCAACTTGAGCCAGAAGTAGCCTCCCACTTATATATTTATCCCTTGGATAAAATGTTCCACTATAGCTCCCGTAGTAATTAAAAAAATGTGCAACAACATTGTTCTGTGCTAAAAATTCTAAAAGCTTTGAATTAATGTTAATTTCATTGAGAATATATAATTCTTTTATATTTTCTATAGGCAAATATACATTTTTTTCATTTACCCTAAAGCACAATGAGTTATCTTTTCTTTTCAATTCACCTTGTGATATTAAATATTTTGTCGTTCCCATATATTCACCTATATGAAACAATACTCAAAGTATGCACACTTATGGCATCCTTTTATTCTTTTCGCTGGAGGAATTTTGTTAGAATTTGCCATTTCTTTAATATTTTTAATAATTTCAACCAACTCACTTTCTTTATCTTCACTAAGTTCTATATATTGAGTTTTTTTAGATTTATTGGATTCAATAAATTCAAGTTTTCCTTTTTTCATTATTCCTTTGGATTTTAGCACATAAAGATAATAATACAGTTGCCATGTAGCTGCATCAACATCTGCATTAGATTTTTTAATCTCTACTACATAATCTTCTGTGATCTTATCTATTGAAATGTTATCAATACTAATATTTGCATTTTCTCTATCTATAGTTTTGTTTTCATGTAATTCTCGCCCAATCGCAACTAATTCACTATTATCTTCCAAATTAAGCTTGTTATAAAACAAATAGCATTGTCTTTTACAATGAATATAGTAATTTATTAGTGTACCATTCAAATGAAATCACTCCCAAATATATCTTTTCTTAAATTTAAACGACCTTTTTCTAAATATTGTTCACCATCTTCAAAATAAAATATATTTCCTACTTTATCGTTATATGATGAAATGTCTTTCAGCTTATTTTTGGGAATTTTATACATAAAATTAGTCATTTTAACTTTGATATTAAACAATTTCACATATTTCTCACTATAATCCATAATATTATCTTCTAAAATCTCTTTATAATTTTCCCAAACTTCATGCCCATAGATATTGCCATTTTTTGTTACAATAACTCTAGAAAGAAAGATATCCACATATTCAATTTCATCGTTTATCAATTCCATATGCTTTGATATTTGTTCATACTTTCTTTTACACAGCAAATCAAGAAATAAATTATAACCTTTGAAGATAGATTTGTTTGTATTTTTTATAGCTTGAATCTTTTCTTCATAATATGTTTGAAAATCTTTTTCTGTTAATTCATTTTGTCTTTTTTCATTTCTAAGGGAAGAGTATTCTGCTGCATTTTGTCTATATATTTTCATTTCATCTGCCATATCGAAAAAATAAACTATTGAATTGATTTTTGAGTTCGATCTATTTATACGTCCCAAAAACTGTTCTTCATTTTCTAATATCGATATATCTTTGTAACCCATATCCATATCGATATCTACTCCCGCTTCTACCACTTGTGTTGCAATTAATATGACCTTAATATCCTTTTTTATGTTATCAATGATTTCTTTTTTCCTATATAAATTATCATCCCCGGTAATTATTTCAATCTGATACTCATTAAACATTTTTTCATCACATACCAATTGATAAAATTCTTCGGCATTAGTTTTTGATATAAATTCAATAAGAATCTTATTAAAATCAAATATATTTTCATTCATGTGTTCTATTAATCTCTCATATTGAATTTTTCCCTCTGTTATCAAATCGAAATTTAATGTTACTCGATTTTTAAAAATTTTATTTTTAAATAATAATTTTGAATCCGATACTAAATGATGTACATTTACTTTTCTAGTTTCATCAAGAAATAATGACAAATCTGGTAATGTAGCAGACAAAATAATAAACTTGATATTAAGTAACTCCGAGTAGGCATCTAGCATATCAATAATTTCATTCCAAATTGCTGGATTATACGCTTGTATTTCATCTAGTACAATAACGCTATTACTTAGTTGATATAAACTAAAAATGTTTTTTCTTTCGTTGCCGAATAATATTTTGAATAAGAATACATTAGTGGTTATTACTAAAGGGCTATGCAGAAATTGACGATCCAATACAAGTTTTGTAAAATTTGTCCAATTATCTAGCTCAGTATCATCTCCAAGCTTTTTTTCTTCTATCTCAGTAATAGAGTTAATGGTAGTTATATATGGAAGAAACTCCGTATCTTTATAGTATTGCTCTATTGTATCTTTGTTTTGTTCTACCAATGTATTAAATGGATAAGCATAAAGAATTTTCTTTCTTTTCCCATCCATTAACTTGTATGACAAATTCATAGCGATATTACTTTTTCCACTTCCAGTTGGACTTTCTAACAAGTAAATGCTAGATTCTTGATTGTTTTCAAAGTTTTTTTCAACTTCTAGAAAAATTTCCGTTCTTTTGTCGTTCATATCTTCTGTATTTAAATAATTGCCATATTTTTCTTTGTCTCGAATTATATTTATTAGCTCTGAATTATTATATACACTTTTAAAATTTTCGATATCCATTTGCGGTAATTCAGTTTTAACACTTTCCATATATTCAGTTGTCGAATAATAATCTGAAGCTAATAAAATAGAGTATATTAACCTTGTTAAGATATAAAAAACCTTATTTTTTTCTGGCTCAAAGTATGCCTCATATAAATCTTCAGCAATTTCAGATAATATTTCTATTTTGTCTTCATAATCAATAGAAAATTCCTTAGTGAAAATTCCTTCTAAGTTCAATAAATCATGCAATAGATTTAAATTCGCACCTTTTTTATTTCCATAATCAATGAATGTTTCCAAATAATCTGAATTGCTATAATTAAAATCATTTAAATGACTATGGTGTCTAAGTATTATAAATGAACAAATGAATAAGATGTTAGACATCATTGCTTTATCATTCCCATCTTTAATTTTCTCTAAATAATCAGAGAAATAGTAAGCGTACAAAACTGCGGAAATTATTGAATGTTCGCTTCCTTTCCCCAAGTCTATGTCTCCAATATAATTATCCATTTTATCATTTTGAAATCTATAATTGATCTTACCGAGGTCGTGAAATGCTATTACATTGCTAATTAAATCCATGAAAAAATCATAATATTCATTTTTATCAAATAACTTATTATATATTTTTAATAAAGTATCGTCTAAGTTTTTTTCATGAATAAGTTTTAGAAAATATTCTTGAGAAAGAATAGTATGAGAAGCCAAAGTCTCATTTTCTTTGACTTTGGCTCCTTCTCTACCATTTCTATGAGCGTAATAAATTATATCATTTTCTAAAATACTTGAAATATTTACAAATCTATTCTTCATTATAAAACACCATATTTTTAACATTATCTGTGAAAACTCTGCGATTTTTTTCAATGATTGGCGCATTTGTATATATCATTTTTTCTACAAGATGTCGTTCTGTATCTTTTTCTAGGTAAAAAGGTAGATATTCTTCATACTTGAAATATTTCTCTCGCATCTTAAATTTAAAATCATTATCTTTGAATAGTGAATGAATAATTTCGCCTTCAGTTTCTTCAAGTTCAATATATTTAGGATTTGTTATATCTGCGATATGGTCATTTGAACCTAAGTATGGTATATATATAGCTTTTTTATTCATAATATTTTCTGCAATTTGTTCAGATATATCAAAGTCTAGTAAAATATACACATCCCAAGATACTTCTTCTAGCCAAACTTGTTTAACTATTAGATTCCCACCTGCTTCATGAGATGCAAATCCTGTTGAATTATTAAACTTTTGTAGTTTTCGACTAAATATTCCATCATTTACATTCGGAAGAACAGATAAATTTACACCTTTAAGTTTCTCATAAAATTCAGGATAATGCTTTCTTTCCGAATCGTTATAACCCTTATATCCCATCACTGACCCCAATATTCCTAATAGTGCAACCCTTGGAATATGTCCATAACTAAAATATAAATAAGTATTAACCTCGGGTATTTTAAAAAAAGCTGTCTTACCACTAATGGTAAATTTAAAAGCTTTCATTTTATTGCTCCTTAATTTCTTTTCCTGTTAATATATTGAAATAATTTACATTTGATGGAAAACCTACAAGTTCAGTAGTTATCGGATTAAAGTATATTTCTATACTCTTTACAATATTATCTTCTAATAATTCTTTTGATATAAATTTTATAATATATTTATCATCATTTTTCTCAAATTCAATATATTCTGCTAAGTTAGGTAAGTAAGTATCTATCTCTGTCTCAACAAACATTGCAAATTCATTGTCAGCGCCTATTTTAGAATTGCTTGCAAAGCTTGTAGCCGAATCTATTGCAGCTTTTTTAAATTCCATATAGTCTTCTTCAGTATATCCTTCTGTAACTCCTAATTCTTCATAATTCACATATGCTAATGGATTAATTGCAAATGAATAAAAATAATGAGCCTCATCTGATATAATCTTAGTTCCTAAAGTAGAGCTCTTAGCATCTTCTTCTTTAGAATCTCTAAATGGGGAAAGGATTTGTTGCTCTTGTGCCCTAGTATCCACATACTTATTCATTCCTTGACCTATTTGAACCGCACCTGTTATCGAAATATTATTTTTGCTTTCAGCAAAAGTAGCCCCAAAATTCTTTACATCAAAAGCAGAAAACAGATTTTTTAATACCACTTCAGACTCTGCTCCATCTTTATTTAAGTCTGTTTCAAAAAGTTTCTCATAACTTTCACTTAAGTTTCTTGGCTGCAAATTACCATTCTTCCCTATGAAAAAGCTTTTCATATATAAGATCTTCTTACCTTCGTTTTGCCACTTTTTTTTCATTGTGTATTTCAAAGCTTTGTCACTACCAAACGTCTCGCCCGTACTAATTGTTTTAGGATAACCTGAAAAGTCAGCATTCCAATTTGCCATAATTGACGATATACCTATCACGCCATATACTCTTTTATTCATTCTCATTACATTTCCTCCTTGAATTTTTCTGATTTTATATTTTTGTTTTTAAATTTCAATCTTTTTTTCGTTCGTCTTTTTCTCATTATACACATAATTTATTTCTAAGAATCCTGCCAAAAGCCACTTATCATCAATTTTACTATTCTTGAATTCATATTGTATTATTCTAGTTGCTAATATACTTTCATTCGTATTATAGTTGACACTTATCAAGTGTGCATATTTTTTCATAAGAAGCCTTATCTCTTTTAATAGCTCTTCTGATTTATTTATCTGAAATAGTCTTTGCATAAATGTAAGATTTTTATCTCCCATATTATTTCTACTCAAGATATATCTAATCATCTGTCCTATACCAAACAAACACTCGTCATCATTTTCAAAGTCGTATTCTTCTGCACTTCTAATTTTTGTTTTCATAATTTCTCTTAATTTCATATATTTTTCTCCTTCTCCTGGGTTAAAGTAATTTTTTAATGATAAATAGTAATTCAGCTGAGATATAGCTTTATTGTTGTGTCCTTGACAAATTGAATATATAGCAGAATCTACAAATAAATCATCTAATATTATTTTGAAATTTTTTTCCTTATTATAGTTAATCCAACTTGAAATAATATTTCCATAAGATATTAGATTTAATTTCAATCTAGATTCCCTTATATCTACATCATCCAAATTATCTAAATTTCTTATCAAAAAATTATAAAAGAAAACCTCATCTATTTTACTAAATACTTTATATCTATTATCAAATACTCCATATCTTTCTGACTTTCTATTTTTAGCTTTTTCGTCCATTTCTCCAGAATATTCATTAATATGCTCATCAATTTTTATTTTTATCTCAGAAATTTCTTTAACATATTGTTTATATCCAAAAATTACAGCCTCATTTTTTTCTGGGTATAATGATAACTCATAACCATTACTTACTCTATCGGTGGAAATCTTATTATTTTTAGAGTCGAAATATATTTTATAAACTTTATTTTTGACACTAGCTTCTAAAAACTCAAAAAATTTCTTTTGAATTATTGCATCTGGTATTGAAATCAAATATGGTTCATTAATGTTTCTGTCAAGATTTGCTAGATAGGGTTTTTTGCTATTTAAGCCCATGTTATTGTTTGATAATCCATATATCTCACCATTTATTTTTTTATTGTACATATTCTTATTGAATAGATTACAAGACTCATATCTTGTTTGTTCTCTAACATAGGATTTTCTTGTCAATGAAACATCTTCATAAATAAAAAATATTTTTATATAGTCTTTATTTTTTTCATCAAATTTAATTTTATCCAAGTTGTCGATCAACCATCGTTCGATATGCTCGATTTCTTCAATATTTACTTCACCTAATAAGGTAGTGTTATATTCGTATAACTCTTTAGATGGCTTATCTTTGTATTTCAATAAAGGATTTTTTAAAATACTAAAATACCTTCCTATTGCCTCTTCATCAATCTTTTCTGAATATATGTTTTCTTTAAAAGAAAATGCATAGTAATTAGATGAGTGTATAGTTTTTTTAGGATCTATCGGTTTGTTCATCTCCAACAAAACAGAGTGTTAGTCCAAGAATTTAATATAATCATAGTCTTTTTCCAATCTACCTAATATTTCATTGTTTTTTTTATTATATTTTATCTCTATTGGAGAGCTGAGTACCCATTCCGGTTCTTTCATTGTTACCAAAAAATATTTTCCATCTTTAGGCATATATTCATTGATAACCAAATCTTCATTCTCATCAAGCGCACTTTTGAAAACATCAATACATTCTTTTAGCAACGTCTTTACCTCCTTTACAAATATTTGTATCCCATAAATCCACAGCCAAAACTATTGCCCTCCCCTATTGAAACAGCTAGAGCCATATATGCCAATTCTTGCGAAATTTTATCACCAGCAACCGTAAATTCAATCTTATCACCTAGCAACACGATATCTTTATAGGGAATACCTATCGGTTTTTCATTTAAAAATTTCATTGATGTATAGAATTTTTCTTCTTTTAAATCTTTCCCAGTAAAATATTTGTATTTTTTATAAAGATTTTCATTTAATCTCTTTTCATATTCTTCAAGTGTCAAATTATCTTTCCAATATCCAAAACTATTTTTAATTACTATTGGAGTTAATGAAAAAATTTTATCAATAAACTTCATGCGTATTACTCTTGGTTTTACAATTAATCCCTTAAAATATTCGTTGCTAAAATTTCCTAACCCATCAAGTAAATAATTACCTAATTTTTCATCGATTGTCCTAATTCTAAAGCTGTAAACTGCTTCAGCTTTATATCCATCAACTACCAGGGGAAACAGCGAATCGTAGGAATATGGTTTGAATTCCTTCGAATTATGCAACTTTAAATAATTACTATCCTGTGATAAATAACCTGATATAAATTTAGAAATTTTTTCTTGAACATTGTTTCTATGTATATCCTTTAATATAAATACTTTTACAGAAAATTCGTAAA
>CANRJQ010000116.1:0-8496 GCA_947630985.1 uncultured Clostridia bacterium
CCCAAGCTCTTATCCCAGGAGCAAATGATAGAAGTTATGAAAAAATTTAAAACTTATAAATATAAATAAGGGATAGAAATTAGCTTTATAAAATAAGTTAGATTATAAGAGAATATAAAAATAAAAATGGGCATCACGCCCATTTTTATTTTTCACATTTAAATCATTTAGCTTCATCGTCGATAACCGTGATACCATATTTAACTAGAAGTTTGGCAAATTGTGTTCCATCTATAAGTATAATATCATTTTCAAAAGCTTTTGCTTAAGTCCTCCGTTTTTAATCTTCAAAAATTGGCTCTATTAAAAAATGCCAACATGCGACCATCTCTGCATCTTTTCCTCTTGGGAAAGCATCAATTTCAAAATCGTCAACTCTTCCAATAGTACGTCCTCTTTCTGTTATTTTGCCATTTCGCACTTCTCCAATGGCTTTATTTCTAGAATCGTAAATTTTATTATTTGAAACTTTTCCTAGACTTCTATCAGACTTATCTTTAATTGTGCCTCTAGTATCAATTTTTCCTATTTTAGTACTTCTTTCATAAATAAAGTCTTTATCGAACTTAAACTTTCCCATAATTCTCCTCCTAATTTTATATAAATTTTGTTATGACGAACATTAAAATATTAATTGTTATATATTTACCCTACTAACTTATATTATACAGTTTTACAAGTACAAAAGAATGTACTCTACTTATCATATAATTTAATCGTAAATAGTTATGATATAATTAAACTATCAATCTCAGGAGGTATGCAAGATGAACGAACTTGAAAGAATAGAATTTAATGTGCGAACACAGTTGAGTGATGGACCGGGAATAAATTCTGTTGATGAATATATCGAAAGAGCAGCTGAATTAGGACATAAAGCTATTGCTATTACAGATTTAAACGGCGTACAATCTTTTAAAGAAGCTGAGGAAGCTGGGGAAAATATGGGATTAAGATTATTTATGGTATAGAAATGGAAGTCCTAGATGTTGAACGTATAGAAACTCAAGATTACTTGGATAAGTACGGTTATAATACGACGAAATTAACTTATCCCGAAATTTTACCAAAATCCTATAACATGACTATTTATGTAAAAAATCAAAAAGGACTATCTATTCTATATAAATTAATTTCTGAAGCTTACACAGAACTATTTTATGAAAAGCCAAGAATAAAAAAATCTAGTTTAGAAAAACATCGTGAGAATTTATTAATATGCCCAGGAAGTCATTCAAATGAGCTGACACAGGCTATTCTAAATGGAGAAGATGAAGAAAAAATTCTGAAGATAGCAAATTTTTACGATTTTTTAATAATCAATTCCTCTTATTCCAATACAGAATATCTAGAAGCTTGTAATAAAGTTCGAGAGTTAGGCGAAAAGATAAATAAACCAGTTTTAATAATTGGAAATGTAAGCCATATAGATTCATTAGACAAAAAATTAAACCAAATAGCCGTAGATTATGATTTGACAACAGATACATATGAATTAGAAAATCCAGAAAAATCTCTAAATATGCATAAAAGTAAATTTTCCGAAGACGAAGAAGAATATGGCGGAGACTTTAAAAGTATAGAAGAAATGTTAGAAAAATATTCATTTCTTGGAAAAGATAAGGCATATGAATTAGTCGTGAAAAATCCTAATCTAATATGCGACCTAATTGAAGAAATAGAATTATTTCCCCATAGTGAGAAACTTACTGAAATAGATAATGCA
The DNA here is from genome assembly GCA_947630985.1 of uncultured Clostridia bacterium. GTDB lineage: Bacteria > Bacillota > Clostridia > Tissierellales > Peptoniphilaceae > Neofamilia. The sequence goes on from CANRJQ010000116.1 coordinate 1,727, forward strand.
GATTTAAAATTAAAAGAATTTGCATATGATAAACTAAGAGAAATATATGGAGAGTCATTACCTCCAATTGTCGAAAAACATATAGAATTGGAACTTAATCTTTGCGCTAAAGATGGATATTCTAGTATTTTTTTAATAGGAAAGGAAATTGCACAGTTAAACATATCTAAAGGATATTCCATCATTGTCGACGATTCATTTAGTGCCTTGTTGTTGGGAAAAATATGTGGTTTAACTGAATTGAGTTCACTTCCACCTCATTACATATGCAGTAATTGTAAGCATAGTGAATTTATATCAGATAATAAATATATCTTTGGATACGATCTTCCTAATAAAAAGTGCCCAATTTGTAATGAAGAACTTAAAAAAGACGGCTATAGAACAACGCCGCCAACTATAGCTAATTCAGATGGACTAGAAGAACCAAATTTAAAAATTAGTGTTGTAAAAGAACAAATGGTGGAAACCATTGAACATCTTAAAAATTATATAACTGAAAACCTTGGTGTAAATCATATAGTAAGTTCAGGAAATATTGAGAAAGTCGATGCTTTTTCTTTCTTTAGAAATCTTTCTAAAGACGATATTGAAAAACTTGGAGTTGAGAATGATATTAATACAAAGCGTGAATTATCGGGGAAAAAGATTGGGAGAATATTGTCTTCCGACAGGATATCTTCATATGAAGAATTTTTACTAATACCAAAAGATATGGAGATATACGATATTACGCCTATCGAAAAGACAAAGAACAATTATGGATTGCCTATTACACATATGGATAATTATAAGCATAGTAACATTCTTGTGAGTTTTCTAGAAAATGGGATGGTTACTCTATTAAAAAAATTAGAAGATAGTACTTATGTGTATCTTGAAGATATAGATTTGGCAGATCCACTAGTTTTAAGTCTTTTCTCATCAACAGATGCTTTAAATATGGATACCAATATATTTAATAATAACAACGGTCTTTTGGGAATATCTTATTTTGCAAACTCTTCGGTTAATTCCTCTTTGATTCAATTTGAAAAAAAGATATTATCCGAAGTTAAAATAAATTCATTTTTAGATTTAATAAAAGCAGTTGCAGCGACTTATTTTGCGAAAGATGAAGATGAACTAATAAATATTATCAAATCAAATGATGGAGATTTGTCTGACATTATCATTTTGTCTGAAGATATTTATTGGAATTTAGTTGATAAGGGTGTCGATGAAGACATTGCCTATGATACTATGCTCTATTTGAGTGCAATGCAATTTGGAAAAGGTACTTATAAAAATAGACTTGACGATGAAAGAAAACAGACATTAAAGGGATATGAATTATCAGATGAATATATAAATATACTAGATAATTTTGTATCTCCTATGGAAATACACAAATATGCAGCAGAAATAATAAATTATATACGACTAGCGTGGTATAAGTTATATTATCCATTGGAATTCTACTCTGAAAGCTTTGATTATTATTATAAATTCACTAACAACTATCCTGTTGCTGAAAATTTATCTCAAATAAGAAAACAACTTGAGGTAGATAGAGAATTTATTGAACTTCAAAATGAAAATATTAAAATGATTTATGAACTTTCTTTAGAGATGCATGCAAGGGGATATCAATTTGATGAAATGAATCGCTTATAATAAATTAGTCACTGGATATAGGATTAAAAAATAAAGAATTATAAAAGATGTCTGTGTTAAATAATCTAAATTACTTAACATAGACATTTTTTATTTTTAAAATTTACAAGTACAAATTTATGTACTCTATTTTTGCTATGATTAAATCAAAAGGATAATGGAGGTTTTCTTGTGAATAAACTTAATCGAATAGAATTTAATGTGCGTACGAGGATGAGCGAAAGGTCTGGGATTAATTCTGCTTCTGATTTTATAAAAAAAGCTGCTGATATGGGGCATAAAGCCATTGCTATTACGGATCTTAACAGTGTCCAATCCTTTCCAGAAGCTGAAGAAGCAGGTAGGGAATATGGAATTAAGATTATATACGGCGTTGAGGTAGATGTCGTAGACGTAGATTACATAGAGACGAAAGATGTCCTCGACGATAATGGATATACTTATACGAAATTGATTTATCCTGAAGTGATGCCGAAATCTCATAAGACCCTAATATATGTAAAAAAACAAAGTGGACTTCATAATTTATATAAATTAATTTCAGAAAGTTACTCCACAAGTTTTTATGAAACTCCAAAAGTTTTAAAATCTAGACTAGCAGAACTTCGTGACGGTCTATTAATATGTCCAGGAAGTTATTCCAATGAACTAATTGAAGGGATAAAAAATGGAGAACCAGAGGAAAAACTTAAAGAAATCGCATCCTTTTATGATTTTCTCACAATCAATAATGCAGACTTTGACTTTGATTATGACTATTTGTGGGGCAAAATTATTAGATTAGGAGATGGGATTAAAAAGCCTGTAATAGTAATAGGATGTGCTAGTTACTTGTCTCAAAAGGATTATCTTGCAAACAAAATCGTTACTGAATCTTATTTGCCAAAATATTTACGAAATGATAAAGCAAATCATAGGGTAAAGAACGAAGTTATTGGACATGAATATGGCGATGTATTTCTAGATACGGATGATATGATAGAGAGAATTTCATACTTAACTAAACTAAGGACTGAAGAAATAGTAATAAAAAACCCCAATCTTATATGTGATTCGATAGAAGAAATAAAAATATTTCCAAAGGAAAAACAAAAAATCGAGATAGAAGGTGCTGATTCTAAGCTAAGAGAATTGGTAATGAAGTCTGCTGGGGAAATTTATGGAGAGAAATTAACGGAAATTGTAGCAAAAAGAATTGAAAAAGAACTGGCATGGATAATCAATAATGATAACTCAAGTATATTTTTAATTGCTAATGAAATAGCCGAGAAAAACAACAAAAAAGGTGAACAAATTGGATTTATGGGAGCCCTCGGTTCATCATTAGTGGCGTACTTGAGTAAAATAACAGACGTAAACCCTTTATCATCTCATTATATATGCACAAGTTGCAAACACAGTGAATTTATTTTAGATTCCAAGTACTATACATGCCAAGATCTTCCAGATAAAAATTGTAGGCAATGTGGAATGACGTTACAAAAAGAAGGATATAATATTCCATCAGAATCATTTTTTGGATTAAATGGAGAAAGGGATTTAGACATAACTTTAAATATATCCACAGAAAATTTGGAAAACACTCATAAATATCTTAAAAACCACGTAAATAAAAATATTGGAGAAAACAAAATTTTTTATTGTGGGAGAGTAAATGCTCTAGGATGGGAAGAAAGCATTAAAAAAGTGGAGAAGTTTTATCAAAAAAAAGAAATTGAAATTAATAGAAAAACTATGGATGCTACTTCAAGAATGATTACAGGGAAAAAGATATCTACAGAAATTATGTCAAATACGATACTATTAATTCGAAAAGACAAGGAGATATTTGACTTTACTCCCGTGGAAGTGACGGGAGAAAATCTCGGTATACCTGTAACTCATCACGATTATAGCTACTTATTGGATTTTTTATCTAGAATAGATTTAGTACCAAGTTATATTTTGCCCATTTTAAAAAATTTAGAAAAATCAACTGGAATAAAACGAAAGACTATTAACTTATCAGATCCAAAAGTTTTGAATTTATTTTCTTCAAATGATGTATGGGGTATTCCTGGTTTTCAAAGCCCATACGTTATGAATATTATTAAAGAATCGGGAGTTCAATCCTTTTCAGACTTGGTAAAAATTTTTGGAATTGTACATGGTACACGTGTTTGGGAAGGTAATGGGCAAGATATTATCAAATCTGAAAAAGGTAAACTATCAGATTTAATAACTACGAGAGAAGATGTTTTCAATGATTTATTAAATGCTGGAGCTGATATAGAAACGGCATTTAATGAGATGAAATCATTGAAAATCAATAAAAATATAGAACAATTAGACCTACCTGAATGGTATTTGGAAAGCTTAGATAAAATCTACTATCTATTTACCAAAGCTCACTGTGTACACTTTACGAAGATGTACGTACAGTTAGGATGGTATAAATTATATTATCCATCAGAATTTTACTCTACGATTTTACATTATCAAAACTTGGAGCTAGAAGTAAATGATGAAGATTATTATAAAGAATTAATAGAATATATAGATGATTTGGAACAAGAGATGAAATTTAGTAATAAAGTATTTTAAGTTCGAAACATTAAAAAAGCTAGATTTAAAAGTCTAGCTTTTTAAAATGTTATTATAAAGACTTTGTTAATTGAACATCAAATAACAATATGAAATTAGAACATAGTAATTGTAGGTAATATCATATCTGAATGGTTATAGATGTTTAGAGAATTTAGCTAAATATGAATAAATAAGAGAATGCTGGATTGTTAATCAGCATTCTCTTATTTTTATATCTTGAAATATTTAAATGATTTTGCTTAATATGTTCAATTAATTAAAAAATTTTTGGTATCATTTGAATTCTTAGTTTAATTTTTGTTTCATCCGAAAGGTTTTCTAAGTTATTATATAATATTTCTACCAAGTTTTCTCCATCAATAATATTAATGCCTGCAATTGCAGCTTTTTGTCTTAGTTCTTCGTCTACATCAGCACTAGTAAGTAAACATCCTGAATAATCTAAATATCTACTATCTTTTAGTGCTTCAACTATTTGTGTTAAGCCGTGCTCGCCAGTAGTTCCATTATGATGTTTTACTTGAATCAATATATTCGAAGAAGAAAATGCATCTTCTTTAAAAGCTGCTATATCTGCGTCTCCAACATTAAAATTTCTTGTAGAAAGTATTTTTGTATTATAGCCCTCAATTTCTAATAATTCTTTAACTAAGTGTTCTAATCCTATTCCACCTGCTTTTAAATATGTCTCGCCTTCTCTAATATTTTTTAAAAGTTGCATTTTAAATTGATCTATTTGATCTTGCTCCTCAAGCTGTGAGCTATAACTATATGTATAAGTCTCAATTTCGAAAAGTTTTTCAATTTTATCTTTGAATTCAAATAAATCCGATACTTTACTCCCTGGTACTTTAAGTCTTCGTTGTAGTCCCTCAGGAAGATCTTCACGAGGTATCAATAAAAGTTGTCCGTCACTATTTTTTCTATACGAAACTTTATGTTGATTTGACAGATCGAGTTGGCGAGCATTAATTGAATAGTTTTCGATTCCTTCTGCTATAGCAATCACGATGTTACTGTAATAAGGAATAATAATATAGTCTCCCTTTTTTATACTTTTAAATCTTTGAATTGCATTAAGATTTTTTGTTATTGTTCTATTAGTGTCGCCACCGTAGTATTTATCCCTAATAAAGTATCTTAAAGTTTCAATATCTTTATACTCTGAAAAGTTAACATCTGACCAACCTATGGCAACAACTTCGTTATTAAAGAACTCATCAAAATGTTCTTTATTCTGATCCATAGCCCTAACCATATAATAAGAACGTTCAATTGTCATATTATTCCTCCTTTAATCTTTATGAGCAACTATTGTTCATAATTATACCCTAATAAAAAATAATATACAATTTGCTAAGTACAAAATTATGTACTCGTATTGTGATATAATTGAAATATGATAATTTGGAGGTGTCTTATGCAAAGGGCGAACATACTCTACATATTTAAAATTCTAAAAGAATATTCCGACGAAGATAATATTATTTCTACAAATGAAATAATAAAGAAGCTACAACAAAATTATGATATTACTTTGGATCGTAGGACTATTTATAGCTGTATCACTTCACTTCAGGAATTTGGATATGATATATCTGATAACAAGGAAAATCACAATAGGGGATATTATTTGCGAGAAAGAGATTTGGAGGATTTAGAAATTGATTTGCTTATCGATGCCATTTATTCTCTCCCTTACATTTCTACAAGTCGCACGAAGGAACTTGTAGAAAAATTACAAAAATTACAAAGTAAATATAAGAGAAGAAAAATCGACCAACTAACTCCCATTAAGAACAAATCTGACAAAAAAACCCAAAATCAAATGGTATTTCTAAATTTGGAACTCCTTAATGAAGCTATAAAATTTAAAAAACAAGTCAGTTTCCAATATTATAAATACGGATTGGATAAAAAACTTCATCTTCGCAGAGATAAACCTTATATTGTAAACCCATATGGAATGGTTTCCATAAATCAAAAGTATCATTTGATATGCAACCTAGATGGATATCCTGAAATAAGTTTTTATAGAATAGATATGATGAAAGATATTAAAATTCTAAAACAAATTCACAGATGAGAGATTCGGAGGAAGTTTTAAGAAAAGTATCCAACACCACCCATAATTTTCCAGGAGATCCACAGAAAATAAAAATAAGATGTGAAAATGGAATAGTCGGTCATATTATCGATGCCTTCGGAACAGATGTATTAATAACAGAAGATGGAAAAGACCACTTCATAGCCAGATTTGAAGCATCACCAAGAGGAATTACATACTGGGCATTACAATTCCTACCCTATGCAGAAGTGTTAGAGCCGAAATGGGTTAGGGATGAGATAGTGGAAATTTTAGCAAATAATGTATATACTAAATCTAATAAATAGATATTGCATAACGATGATTAATGCTATATTAATGGTTTGGATGTTATGAAATAATAACCTTCCATAAGAAATATTTTAATTTCTAAAATACATTAAAATCAAATATTAAAAACCAAGCACAAAACGTAAAAAAT
>CANRJQ010000117.1:0-4050 GCA_947630985.1 uncultured Clostridia bacterium
ACCAAGATATAAAAGACTTTTTGGATAAAAAATATAGATTGAAAGGTTAAAGTTATACTTTAGCCTTTCTTTTTTTGGGGGATTGGGGTACTCCCCAACAAGCGAAATTACTTTGTAATTTCAGGAAGTGTGGACACACTTCCAATGCTTGTTTCCTTTCCAAAACTACAAATAATCACCCAGGGCAAGTGTCGCAAAGTGATAGCCAGAGGCTATACTTTACACTTGCAAAGGGGGAAGTTTTTCCCCCTTGACCCCCCAAAGCTACCGCCTTCCAAATAAAAGAGAAAACCACTCTTTTATTTTCCAGTTGGTTGGATTGATAGATTGAATTTGATATATACCTTAGAACCTTCTAAAATCGTTTTTAAGGGTTTTAATATGTTTTTTGGTGCAAGAGCCTTTAGGAATCTCTTGAATTGAAATAAGGCTAAAGGAATGGTTTTATTTGCTATAATTTTATAAGGTGAAAGCTAAATAATTTTTAATATGTTTTTTGTATGCTTTCGCCTTAAATTTAAAAGAGCAAATAAAAAATAATAAATCAAGGTGGAGATTTTTTTGAGTGGTTTTCTCAAAAAAATACTACCTTGATTTATTATTAATGACTGGTGGAATAGCGATAAATTTAGGATAAAAAAACGGGTTTCTTCTTATCTTGATACTATAGAAATAACTGGTATTTGTCTTTGGTTTCCTCAAAGCCTTATGTTATCAAGGTTTCAGTAGATAATTCTATGTAAATTATATTGGACAGAAAAATATCCCTGTGCTATAATTTAGTCACCACAACAAAATTAAAACCAGCAGGGATATCTATATTCTTTTTCATGTCCCTTCTGGTTTAATAGAAAGGACTGATTTAGTTGTCTAGTAATAATTATAACCCAAATTTTGAAATTTTACAAGATACAAAGAATGGGAAGGAAATAGATTGGAGAGGTAAAAAGTTAGAGAATTTAGAATTAGCAGCTTCTTATAAAAGGATTGGTTCTAATAAATACTATAGAGTTTTAGATTGTTCAACTTTTCTAGAGTGGAAATACTATTTTGAAATAAATGAAAAAAGATTGGCTAAAGCAAATTTTTGTAAAGTGAGGTTATGTCCTATGTGTTCATGGAGAAGGTCATTAAAAATATTTGGACAAGTATCCAAAGTTATGGATCATGTAGAAGAAAACTATAATTATAAATATATTTTTTTGACTTTGACTGTAAAAAATTGCTATGGAGAAGATTTAAGGGATACCCTAGATTTAATGACTAAGGCTTTTAATGGCATGACTAGAAGAAAGGCTTTTAAACAGGCAATCAAGGGATATTTTAGGTCATTAGAAATCACTTATAATAAAAAAGAAGATACATATCATCCTCATTTTCATATGATTTTGGCAGTAAATGATAGTTATTTTAAAGATACAAGAATATATTTAACTCAAGAAAAATGGACAAGCCTTTGGAAGTCTTGCTTGAAAGTAGATTATACACCAATAGTTGATGTTAGAAGAATTAAGGAAGATGATAATAAAGGATTTGGAAAGGCTGTTGCTGAAACTGCTAAATACACAGTTAAGGCAGATGATTTTTTAATTAAGGATGAATATGGAAATATTAATATTACATTAACTGATGAAGTGGTCAAAACCTTAGATTATGCACTTCATAGAAAAAGATTAACTTCTTTTGGTTTTATATTTAAAGAAATTCATAAAAAACTAAATTTAGATGATGCTGAGGATGGAAGATTAGAAGATAGCCACATAGAAGAAAGTTTAAGAGATGATATAGCATATTTGATTCTTAGGCATCAATGGAATGTTGGAATTAAAAATTATGTATTGGTAGAGGTTGCAGAGCCAAAGGAAGGAGATGAGTTTTAAAATGGAAAATAGTTCAGAGACAATTAGATATAAGTGGAATGAGGAAATAGGCAATTATTGTTTAGCTAAAGGATATGATTTTATTTATCCATTGAAACCTATAAAACTATCTGAAATGAATTTAAATAAGACAGATTTTGCTACAACTTTACAGTCCATTTACTATAAAAAAACTGGTAAGATAATTTCTACATTGGGTTTTGATTATGAAAAAGATATAGAAACAGCTAAAAAATTAGGTTACTGGGATTAGGGGTTGAGAATATGGAAAAATCAAAGGCTTGGGATTTTGCTTTAGGAATAATTAAAGTTGATAATTTGAAAGTATCAGAGGATTTTTTGGAACTTGTCGAAAAAGAGAAAAAAATGGAAATTACAGACCAAGATATAAAAGACTTTTTGGATAAAAAATATAGATTGAAAGGTTAAAGTTATACTTTAGCCTTTCTTTTTTTGGGGGATTGGGGTACTCCCCAACAAGCGAAATTACTTTGTAATTTCAGGAAGTGTGGACACACTTCCAATGCTTGTTTCCTTTCCAAAACTACAAATAATCACCCAGGGCAAGTGTCGCAAAGTGATAGCCAGAGGCTATACTTTACACTTGCAAAGGGGGAAGTTTTTCCCCCTTGACCCCCCAAAGCTACCGCCTTCCAAATAAAAGAGAAAACCACTCTTTTATTTTCCAGTTGGTTGGATTGATAGATTGAATTTGATATATACCTTAGAACCTTCTAAAATCGTTTTTAAGGGTTTTAATATGTTTTTTGGTGCAAGAGCCTTTAGGAATCTCTTGAATTGAAATAAGGCTAAAGGAATGGTTTTATTTGCTATAATTTTATAAGGTGAAAGCTAAATAATTTTTAATATGTTTTTTGTATGCTTTCGCCTTAAATTTAAAAGAGCAAATAAAAAATAATAAATCAAGGTGGAGATTTTTTTGAGTGGTTTTCTCAAAAAAATACTACCTTGATTTATTATTAATGACTGGTGGAATAGCGATAAATTTAGGATAAAAAAACGGGTTTCTTCTTATCTTGATACTATTAGAAGTAACTAGTATTTGTTCTTTTAACTCTGAAAGCCTTATATTATCAATGTTTCAGTTATGATTTAAGGCTTTTTTTCAGCATATTTTTTTATTGGACAGTAAAATATCCCTGTGTTATGATTTAAGTACGACCAAAAACCAGACCACGAGGGATATTTATATTCTTTTTCCCTTCTGGCTTGCAGAAAGGAGTTTTTTAATTGTATAAAGATTATAACACAAAAGAGGTAATTTTAAAAGACACTAAAAATGGTAAAGATACAGATTGGAGGGGAAAGAAGATTAATACTTTGGAGTTATCAAGCAGCTATAAAAGAATTGGATATAATAAAAAATCTATAAGAGTCGGAGAATGTGGAGATTATTTAGAGTTTAGGTTAACTACTTCTGATACTTTAAAATTGACTAATGCTAATTTTTGCAAGGTAAGATTATGTCCTATGTGTTCTTGGAGAAGGTCATTAAAAATATTTGGACAAGTATCAAAGGTTATGGATCATGTAGAAGAAAACTATAATTATAGATACATTTTCTTAACCCTCACAGTTAAAAATTGCTATGCTGAAGATTTAAGAGATACCCTAGATTTAATGACTAAAGCATTTAATGGCATGACCAGAAGAAAGGCTTTTAAACAGGCAGTTAAGGGATATTTTAGGTCTTTGGAAATTACTTATAATAAAAATGATGACAATTACCACCCACATTTTCATATGATTTTAGCGGTAAATGATAGCTATTTTAAAGATACAAGAACATATTTATCACAAAAAAAATGGACAAACTTATGGAAATCAGCTTTAAGGGTTGAATATACACCAATAGTTGATGTTAGAAGAATTAAAACAGATGATGATAAGGGTTTTGGGAAGGCTGTAGCTGAAACTGCAAAATATACTGTTAAATCAGATGACTTTTTAATTAGAGATGAAAAGGGAGATATTAGAGAAAATTTAACTGATGAGGTGGTTAAAACTTTAGATAAAGCTTTGCATAGAAAAAGATTAACCAGTTTTGGATTTATCTTTAAAGAGATTCATAAGAAATTAAATCTTGATGATGCTGAAGATGGAGATTTGACAAATACAGATAACGAAGAATTAAGAGAGGATTTAACTA
>CANRJQ010000118.1:0-4445 GCA_947630985.1 uncultured Clostridia bacterium
ATCTAATATCGAATTTTCATTTTATGTTTTCTGTCTTTCTTTATGACGTTAAATACTACAAATACGCAATAATAAATTATTATGTTTCACTATTATTATTTCTATTAACCTCAACTAACTTATAATTTTTAATGCCTATATTCCATTGATATCTTAAAATTATATCTGTTAGATCATCTCTTAATTCATCTTCGTTATCTGTTTTCTTTAAATCTCCATTTTCTGCATCATCTAATTTTAATTGTCTATGGATCTCTTTAAACAAAAATCCAAAGGAAACCAATCTTTTTCGATGAAGTGCTTTATCCAAGGTTGCAACAACTTCATCTGTTAGTGCTTCATCAATCTTTCCATTTTCTTTTTTTATCAAAAAATCTTCTGATTTAACTGTGTATTTTGCAGTTTCAGCTATTACCTTAGAAAAATTCTTATCTTTAGATTTAACTCTCCTAACATCAACTACTGGTGTATAGTCTACTTGTAAAGATTCCTTCCAAAGTTTAGTCCAATTTTCCTGACTTAAATAATAATCTTTATCTGTAAAATAAGATTTATTTACTGCTAAAATTAAATGAAAATGTGGGTGGTATGTATCCTCTCCTTTATTATAAGTTATCTCAAGGCTTCTAAAATAGCCTTTAATAGCTTTTTTAAATGCTTTTCTTCTTGAAAGTTTACTAAAAGATTCTGTCATTAAATCTAAAGTATCTTTTAAATCTTCGCTATAGCAATTTCTAACTGTAAGAGTTAAGAAAATATATCTATAATTATAGTTTTCTTCTACATGATCCATAACTTTGGATACTTGTCCAAATATTTTTAAAGACCTTCTCCAAGCACACATAGGACATAACCTCACTTTGCAGAAATTTGCTTGTAGTAATTTTAAACTTGATGATTTAGTTACTCCAAATTCCAGAAATGTAGAGCAGTCGAGAACTCTATAATACTTTTTATCTCCTAGTCTTTTATAAGAGTCAGCTAAATTATTTTTTTCTAAATGTCTATCTCTCCACTTATTATCTTTACCTTTTTTATTGATATCTTTTAATATTCCATTTTTATCTACTTTATAATTTTCCTTATTTATGATATAATTATCTTTAGACAAAATAAAAACTCCTTTCTGTTAACCAGAAGGGAAAATAATTAAAAAATATAAAAATATCCCTTATGGTTTTAATTTTTCTCGCAAATTAATTATAACATAGGGATATTTTTCTGTCTATTAAAATCCTAGGGTGAAAAAAGACCTAAAAAAAGAGTCAAGATGTTTATATATCAACAATCATCAACACACTAATAATAATAGGAGTTATTTCTATAGTATCAAGATAAGAAAGAACAAGGTCAAAACCGTTAAAAAAACACCCTTTTTGAGGTGTTTTTTTGTTTTAATTTATTTATCGATTTATCTTACAAAATCACGATTTTTTTTATTACTTTTTTCTTTTTTATTGGATTTATTAATTTCATCTGCTCTTCTCTTTAAATCTTCAAGATCAAACCCAGGCTTTTTATTTGTTTTAATTCTATTATCCTTGTCATATTCTTTTTTAAAATATCCAATTAAATTATTATTTTGTAGATTTGTAGAAACATTATCAGCCCAGTCTTTAAATATACTCTTAAAGGCTTCTAAATCGTCTGTACGCTCTTTAAAGAATTCTTTAGTAATTCTATATATAAAACTAATTTCTTGCTTTAATTCGCTTATTTGAGTGTTTAAAAGCTTATTATCTTCTTCTAGATCATAATACATACTTATCTGCTTATTATTTAGTTTAGTTACCTTATTTTTTTCTTCAATCAATCTATAATTTTCTTTTGAAAGTTCTTGAATTTTTTTCTCTAAACCTTCATTTTCTTTATAAAAATCAGTTTTTAAGATATTATTAAGCCTTTCTTGTGATTTTTTTCCGTTATTTATTTTTTCTCTCATCCCAAGAAAGTCTTTTTCAGAAATAATTAAACTTCCAGTATATTTTTCAACCTTTTTCATTTTAGGCTTTCCAAATAAATTTTTTTCATCAGTTTCAACTTCAACTTCTTTTTTCTCTTTTAAAACTTGAAAATCAAGTTCATTATCAATTTTAAGCTCTTTCGTATAAGCTAATAGTTCATTTTTCTTTATTTCTATCGTTCTTTCAATCTCTTTTTGTTCGTTTTTCATTTCTTTAAATTCAGGAACAGTTAAATTTTTTCTCTCCGATCCTTCAATCCCTCTTTCAATATCAAAACCTTGTTCTTGTAAGTGCTTAGGCAAATCTTCTTGAACATTACGAAGTGCCTCACGATTAAAAACTCTCTTAGCAGATAATTTTTTATCTTTATCAAAAGGAACTATTCCCATATGCATATGTGGAGTAGATTCATCTAGATGAACTATTGCATATCTAATATTTTCTTCTCCAAAGTTTTCTGCAAAATGATCTTTAGCTGCTTGAAAGAAGTCTCTTGTTTCTTCATTAGATAAATTTTCAAAGAATTTTTTATCGCTGGTAATAATCCACTCATTAATTAAAACAGCATCTTTTCTAACTGCTCTTATGCTTGATTTATTTTCATTTATAAAGTTTTCAATATCTTTTTTATAGTTTTCAGTATGATTTACTAAATCATAATTTAAATCTGATAGTGAAGGATCTATATCTTTATTTGAATGATTTTCTGTTTTTCTTTGATTATGATTTCCTATTCCTATTAAGTTTCCAGCTTTCATTTTCTGCATACGAGCTACAATCATTGACATAAAATCAACCCCTTATAAAAGATAGTGTATATACAAAATCGGCAACTACTTCCAAGCAAAGTATAACACACTATACTTTGTAAACAAAGGTGTGGTCTGCTGACAGCTAAAATCAAAAGATGAAAACATTAAAAAAGGAACTTTATCTCTAAAGTTCCCGTTCATTTTTACTAAGTCAAGGTAGTATTTTTTTGAGAAAACCACTCAAAAAAATCTCCACCTTGACTTAGTAAATTTTTTCTGCTTTGCATTATTTGAGCAAAGGAAAAACGAGGATAGAATAAAACTTCTCTTTCCTTTGCTCTGTTTAATTTTAGCAGAAAAAAACATTCTCTAAATTTTCTTTAATTCTAAATATCCTTTGAGCTTCAGGAATCCAAGGATAGAATTTAAAAGATTGTTTAGTTCGCATAATTCTAATATTATTCATTAGTTATATTGAAAATGAAATCATGTAGTTTATTTAACATATATGGATTGAAATACTGTTTCCTCTCCATTTCGTTCCAATTTAATTGTATCGTAGCTATCTGAAGGAAAGGGAGAAAGTTCATAAACTACTTGTGATGATTCGACTAACTTATCTGTAGTAAACATTATTGTTAGAGTATTATCATTCAACACATAATCTATAGTTTTGTATTCTTGTTCTGATCCATTGAAGATAATATATTTATGTTTCTTTGTTTCAAGTGAATATATGCCATCGTTCTTCAAGTCAGTTAACACTTCTTCTAAATCATTATTGTTTTTCATTTCAATTTCTTTTAAAGTCACTTCTTTTACAGCGTTATTAGAACAACTACTTGATAAAAACATAATAAAAACACCTAAAATTACTATAAATCTTTTTTTCATTTTATTTCTCCTCATTATATTTTTATTGGCATAGTTTCTAACAAATACGCAATAATAAATTATTATGTTTCACTATTATTATTTCTATTAACCTCAACTAACTTATAATTTTTAATGCCTATATTCCATTGATATCTTAAAATTATATCTGTTAGATCATCTCTTAATTCATCTTCGTTATCTGTTTTCTTTAAATCTCCATTTTCTGCATCATCTAATTTTAATTGTCTATGGATCTCTTTAAACAAAAATCCAAAGGAAACCAATCTTTTTCGATGAAGTGCTTTATCCAAGGTTGCAACAACTTCATCTGTTAGTGCTTCATCAATCTTTCCATTTTCTTTTTTTATCAAAAAATCTTCTGATTTAACTGTGTATTTTGCAGTTTCAGCTATTACCTTAGAAAAATTCTTATCTTTAGATTTAACTCTCCTAACATCAACTACTGGTGTATAGTCTACTTGCAAAGATTCCTTCCAAAGCCTAGTCCAGTTTTCCTGACTTAAATAATAATCTTTATCTGTAAAATATGATTTATTTACTGCTAAAATTAAATGGAAATGCGGGTGATATGTATCATTTTCTTTATTATACGTTATCTCTAGACTTCTAAAATAGCCTTTTATAGCTTTTTTAAATGCTTTTCTTTGATTCATCTTATTAAAAGCACTTGTCATTAAATCTAGAGTATCTTTTAAATCTTCGCTATAGCAGTTTTTAACTGTTAAAGTTAAAAAAATATATCTATAATTATAGTTTTCTTCCACGTGATCCATAACTTTGGATACTTGTCCAAATATTTTTAAAGACCTTCTCCAAGCACACATAGGACATA
>CANRJQ010000119.1:0-3822 GCA_947630985.1 uncultured Clostridia bacterium
ATCTTTTATTCTAAAGATGACATTTTCACTGAATAAAACTATATACTTTTACATGACATTTTCACTGACTATTGACAGGCTAAAATTAAAAAAATTCTTAATTTATTTATATATATAACAAACTGTCAATTAATCATTTAAATTATAATTTATTTTTCAATGATACTTTGATATAATGAAGGAATAGAGAGGTGATATTAATGGACTTTAGCGATTTAGGGAAAACTATTAAAGATATTCGTTTAGAAAAAGGACTTTCAATCAAAAATCTTGCAGAAGGCGTCGGAGTATCATCATCATTACTGAGTCAGATTGAAAGAGGACTGGCAAACCCATCCCTTAACACTCTACGAGCTATTGCGACAGAATTGGATGTGCCAATGTTTAGCCTATTCATCTATGACGAATCGGACTATGTACAAGTAATCAGAAAAGACGAACGTTCAAAAATTACTATCGGAGAAGCGGGAGCAGAAAATATTGAGCCCGGTTATGACATACTAAACCCTAATTTCAAAAGTGGAATTCAATTGTACGAAATGAATTTAGAGCCTGGGAAATACAGCTCTAATTTTCCAATAATACTTAAAAGCGAAGAAGTCATTGTTTGCATCAAAGGAACAGTGGAACTTCACATCTATGACAACGTTGTAGTGCTTAACGAAGGAGACAGCGCCAGAATAGAAAAAAACACTCCAAGGAGAATGAAAAATCCTGGAGAAGAAAACTGCGTATATATTACTGCAAACACAATACCATTGCTTTAGAAAGACTAAGCTTTGGATTAAATTCAAAGGTTTTTTTATTTTTCATTATCGGTACCCATGGGAATGCGTACCCTACATTTAGTCGTAGGGGATGTGTTCCCACGCATCCCGTTATCAATCAATTTTTCATTATCGGTACCCATGGGAATGCGTACCCTAAATTTAATCGTAGGGGATGCGTTCCCACGCATCCCGATATCAATCAATTTTTCATTATCGGTACCCATGGGAATGCGTACCCTACGTTTAGTCGTAGGGGATGCGTTCCTACGCATCCCGCTAATTATGTACCATCAATTTATTATTGAAATCTCCAAATCACAAAATTTAATATGAAGATAATGGCTAACTGTGCCAGATATAAAACCAAGTTTATACCATTTAATTCCCTCTTTTTTATAAATCCGTATATTAAAAGAAATACAAACCAAGCAAATGTCAGCCAAAGTAAATATTTTAAAATACTTCTATCAAATATTAACGACAATTGGAATGTGATTAGCAAAACTAATGAAATAATTAATAGATATACAAAATTCTTTAATATATTTGATTTTCTCATAAAATCTCCTTAAACGGTACCCATGGGAATGGGTACCCTACATTCAATCGTAGGGGATGCGTTCCTACGCATCCTGCTATCAATCAATTCTTCATTATCGGCACTCATGGGAATTGATATCTACAAAATGGAACATAAAAAATTCCTTAACTACAAATTTTCCTCTTTTTTACTACCTCTTAAACCTCTATATCCAGTCTTTACCATAATAAAATAAATAATCACAAGAAAAAACCATGACATATTTGCAACTATCAATAATTCAACACTTTCACCATTTATTTTATAAGCTCGATAAAAATAAATATGTGAAACTAAATATACAAATCCCAATATGCTAAAAAACAAATTAAAATTTATGTATTTAAAACTTTTTTTATTAATTTTATAGCTAATCACAATCAAATAAATAGCGAAAAAAATATTTAGAAATATATCTATTTTCTTGAAATTAAAAGCCTTATCCACTAGTGCAAGTTCATTTAGTTTAACGACTAAAAAACTAAAAATTACCACTAAAATTCCAAATACAATATAAAAACCTTTACTATTCTTACCTGTTTTTAAATTTTCCATAAAGCCCCCTTAAAGCTTAAACATCTTCCAGACTTTTATCCTCACACCTTTATAGTTTATTCTTTATAGACATTATTTTATAAAAAACTTCTACTTTCTGAATTTACTTTTGTTTTTTATAAATTTTATTAAAAAGTAAATTATGACTATTGATAGAAAAATTACTACTATTTCACCTATAGCTATACTCATCATATTATTAATCCTCCTTAAAGCTTAAATATTTTCTGAAACCTTATCCCCGTCTATTATCCTATATCCAAAACCATTTCTATAAACGTATTTCCATCTTCCTAAAAACACTATGATATCTGGCATAAGAATTCTAACATGAGGAGTGTCATTGTCGTCTGATTTATAAAAAATTGCAAAACGCATCTTGCACCCATCCAAGTAATTTAATATCTCTTGTTCCAACTCCTCGTTTTCCATATCTCTAACAATATTGGAATTCCAATCATAATATATTAAAGATATGTAATTTTTGAAATTTCAGACAGTATTGGCTGAGGCCTGTAAATATAAATAGTTATAAAAATTAAAACTATTAATATTATTATAACCTTTTTTAATTTAGATTTCCAATTCAAAATTAAATCTTCTTATTAAATCTTTCAGAAATGGTACCCATGGAAATGAATACCCTAAATTCCTCGCCCAAATATTAAATCCATTCAACTCAATTTATAAAAACGGTAATGATGCCCAATGCAGTAGCTAGTTTAGGTGATATTCCGAAAGTAGCAAAAATTAAACCGAAAGCATCTCCTTCCAATTCTTTTATCAAATTTACTTGTTTAATACTAATATTTTTAGTTTTTAAAATGCGTGCCACCTTGGCATTAATATTATAAAATGTTGTTTTTGCATTTGAAATTTCATGTTCCTCAATGGGAATTTCATTTACTCTATCTGCTAAGTCAAACACTTTTTTAGCATTTTTATATTTTGAATTGTTATAATCGTCAATAAATTTTTTTGCTAAAATTATTATATCCTCATTAGATGATATATTTTTTAAATCTATATTATCTAGATTGGGAATCTGGTAGACACTATTTAGGATTCTTCCCGAAGAATATAAGTCTACGAAAATGCTACTTGTATTATTCCATAGCGGTTTGACGTTAGCATTACTAATTACCATATTTGAATTTTGGAAATCTATAGCTTTGACTGTATTTGTAGAAATTCCTATTACCATCACTAAAGCACTTAAAATCACAAATATTTTCTTAAAGTTCATTTTTATCACCCCCTTTTTTATCTTCTCACTTATATAACGCTAGAATATAAAAAAGGGGACATAAATTTTAAAATTATTTTGAAATATTTTCTGCTATTTTTATAATTTCGCTTTTTTCAATATTTCCTGATATATGGCATTCTATTCCATTTTGTTGCCAAATTATATGGTTAGCTCTTTCTCTTTGCCAATAATACGCTACTGAATTTTCTATATATAGTTCTTCTAATGTAGCATTTTCTGTATCTATTGCTGTTAAGACGCTATCCTCCTTAGATTCATAAAAACTTAATGATATAAAATTCTTATCTGAATTTAAGAACTCATAACTTATAATGTTTTTGAGTTCATGCACCTTATCAAGTTCAAATCCATCAGGTATATAATTAATTTTTAATTCATCAATACCCACTTTATCAATGTAGTCTTCGTTTATAGCTTCAGGGGTAAAGATGCTGTATTGTTCGTATTTTTCTACTATCCAGTCGAAAAACTTTTCCCTTGCTTGAACGTTGGTTGCTAGGAAAAGGGTAAAGGAAATTCCCACTACTAAAAAAATCATGGCAACTCTTTTTGCAATTCTAGCAAATTTATTTTCTATTTTTATGTTCAAATCTCTTATGGATTTTTTGAAGTTTCTCGAATATTTGGGTTTTTCTTTAAAGTTCTCC
>CANRJQ010000120.1:0-2718 GCA_947630985.1 uncultured Clostridia bacterium
TAACTTGTCTGACTCTTCATTTAAGGCGTGTACATCATTAGATGCAACGATACCAACTCCATACTCATCTGACCATTTCAATAGTTGTTCGTTATAAATCTTTTGCTCTGGGTCATTATGAGGTTGTACCTCAAGCCATACTCTGTGATTGTTTTTTTCTATAAACTTCAACCACTTGTTTAGTGCCTCTTGGTTATTTGATTTGTAATGTTGCCACAAAGGACTCCCTAGACAAGCTGTTGTAATCATGATGTTATCACTCGTATTGGATATCTGTTCAAATGATAGTCTAGGTGAGTAGTAATATTGTCTGTTTTCATCCCCACTTCCATATCCTTTATAAGATTTAGACGTTAAACGGTTAATCTCCTGAACACCATCATAGTTTTTAGCCAATAGGATTAAGTGGTAATTATCTCTAACATTGTTTTCAAATGTTTCAGTTACATAGGCTTCTACACCATGAATATACTTCATTCCAGCCGATTCAGCTAATTGCTTCTTCTTAACCCAAGAGAAGATGTTTCCATGCTCTGTAAATGCCACAGCTGGAACACTCTGTTTAGACAGGTAGTCAATATATGTCTCTGGTTTATCAATGACCTCCATCATACTGGGGTTTGAAAAGTCTGTATGTAAATGTAGTGGAACCCAGTTCTTATCTAGTACCAAGCGAAATACCCCTTCCCTTTAAGTGAATCATTGATAAACTCCTCACGCAACTCTTCTGCTCTCTCTATTGTAACACCTATTGTAGCCAATTCCCTATCAATAATCGTTATCGAATCGTGTCCAAATCTATGCATAAAGTCTGCAACATGCTGGGCCTCTTCTTGGCTGTAGCCATTGGCCAGGGAACCCGTCAGAAAGTGTTCACGCTGCTCGTCTATAATCTGCCTGTTGTTCTTACTGATAGCTCGTCTAAATAAGTCTGCCTCCCCTAAAGAATATCCCGCAAACTGTTGAACAATACGCATAATCTGCTCCTGATAGACTATTATCCCATAGGTCTGGTCTAAAATATTTCTTAAATCAGGATGTAAATACTCAACTTTTTCGTCCCTTTTTTTGCGGTTGATGTAAGAGCTTATTTCATTCATTGGTCCTGGTCGGTAGAGAGCAATAACCGCAACGATATCTTCGAATTCTGTAGGCTGCAGGCGACTGAGCACCCTTTTCATCCCATCCGATTCAAATTGAAAAACACCATTGGTATCTGCCTTTTGAAAGATTTCAAAAGTTTGTTTATCTTCAAAAGGAATTTGACTCATCTTAAAATCTGGCTGATCTATTTGAGTGAAATAGATAGCATCATTTAGAATCGTTAAGTTTTTCAAGCCTAAAATATCAAATTTTAATAAGCCTAATATTTCTAAATCATGCATCGCATATTGTGTCTGCATCATGTGGTTCGTACCTTCTTGAAGGGGCACAATTTCAGTTAATTCCTGGTCGCTAATTACAATACCAGAGGCATGTGTAGATATGTTTCTAGGCAGTCCTTCTATTTTGCTAGCGATGAAATAAATAAATTGATTAAAGGGAGTCGTGCTGATTCTTTGGACAAATTCCTTAGATTCTTCCTGAGCCTCAGTCAAAGTAATCCCGGGCTTAGATGGGATACTTTGTGACCAGGAAGATAATTCTTCTTGGGAAAGCCCGAAGACCCGTCCTGTATCACGTATAGCTTGTTTAGCTCCTAAGCTTCCAAAAGTTACTATTTGAGCGACATGACCGGATCCATAACGCTTTTGAATGTAGTCAAGAATAACTTGGCGCTTATTATCGGGAAAATCTAAATCAATATCCGGCGGTGAATAACGCTCACTGTTGAGGAAGCGTTCAAAAATCAAATCATACTCTATAGGATCCACTTCGATAATTTCCAAGACATAAGCTACGAGAGATCCAGCGGCAGACCCACGTCCCGGTCCTGTTTGTATTTTTTTATTTCTGGCAAAAAACATAATATCCCAAACAATCAGAAAATAGTCAGAAAAACCCATTTCTTCAATAACACCGAGCTCTTTTTCAAGGCGGCTGATATATTTATCTTCAGTTAAATTTCTCTTCTTCAAGCCTTGATAACTTTTCTCAACAAGTAATTGATGGCTGCTTTGGTTCTTGCTGGTTTGAAATCTGGGTAAGTGCTTTTCATTTAAAGGAAGGCTTAACTGACACCAAGCTGCTATTTTTTCAGTCTCTTGGACCGCTTCTAACAGACCTGCTTGAATGTAGTTTTCTTTTATCTTTTCAATTTCTTCCAAGGCAAATTCATGCGGAATTCTTTCAAGCTTTTCTTGATCCTTATAATCCAGCTGACTTTTATCTTGAATCGCTTGCAGGACAAGTCGAGCGTCAAGATCCTGCTTTTTCTCGTAGGAAAAATGTTCAAAGGCAAGAAGAGGATGACTGGCTTCTTTAATTCCTGGATGGAGAGAAAGCAAGTCTATATCCATGCCTAGATAGACAGGCTGTTTAATGATTTGAAAGATGTCTAAAATGGATCTGAAATCCTGGCAGGGATTCGAATCCACTTGAGTGCTCTGCAGAGCAAAAACAAGAATTAAATGGCTGCTCTTTTTTAAGATATCCTGGAGGGATAAATCTTCATCAGTGAGTTGACTTTGATTAACTAAGGACAGCAGCTGCTGATAGCCTTGATAATTTTTAGCATAACAATAGCAATCAATGGTGATACTGCCGTCAGCGGTCAGC